>NZ_AYXE01000001.1:0-569159 GCF_000502235.1 Mesorhizobium sp. L103C119B0
AATCGTTCGGGCTCTTTTGTCCAGATTTTGCAGATGTATTCAAAGGGCGTGAGGCCCTTGAGGGTCTTCAGTCGACGGCCGAAATTATAGGCTAAGACGAAATCGGCGAGATGCTGGCGCAGTTGGTCATGGCTCTCGTAGTAGAAGCGTTTGACGGTCGCATCCTTGATCGTGCGGTTCATGCGTTCGACCTGGCCGTTGGTCCATGGGTGCCTTGGCTTTGTCGTTCGGTGGTCGATATCGGCCTTGGCGCAAGTATGTTCGAAGGCGTGCGCCCATATGATTTCTCCCGCCGCCATGGCTTCCTTGATCAGCGGAACGGCCGAGCCGCCGGCACCTGGGGTCGTGAACTGAATGCCGTTGTCGGTAAGCACTGTGTGGATCTTGTAAGGGACAGCATCAAGAAGATGGCGCAGGAAATCGGCGGAGACCGCTGTCGTTGCCTTCTCGTGCAGCTCGACGAAAGCGAACTTCGAGGTCCGATCTATGGCCACGAACATATGCAGCTTGCCCTGCTCGGTTCGGACCTCGGCGACGTCGATATGGAAGTAGCCGATTGGATAGGCCTTGAACAGATCGGAAGAGCGTCGTGTANTTCGAGGTCCGATCTATGGCCACGAACATATGCAGCTTGCCCTGCTCGGTTCGGACCTCGGCGACGTCGATATGGAAGTAGCCGATTGGATAGGCCTTGAACTTCTTCCTTGCCGGCTTGTCGCCCTCGACATCCGGCAACCTGCCTATCCCGTGACGCTGCAGGCAGCGATGCAAGGATGACCGCGACAGATGCGGGATCGTCGGTTGGAGAGCATAGAGGCAATCGTCCAGTGGCAGCAGCGTATAACGCCGAAAGGCGACGATGACCGCCTCTTCCTCAGTCGATAGCACTGTCGACTTCGGATCTCTGGGGCCAGTCGGAAGATCGGCGGCCGACGTCCGGTTCCTCCACTTCCTAACCGTCTTCTGATTGATGCCGTAGCGCTTCGCCAGCGCCCTCAGGCTCTCTTGACTATGCTGTATCGCTCGACGGATCGCCTCTGTCNTTGATGCCGTAGCGCTTCGCCAGCGCCCTCAGGCTCTCTTGACTATGCTGTATCGCTCGACGGATCGCCTCTGTCGTCGTGGCGCTCCCATGAAGAACCCGGCCCATAGCGCATCCTTTGATTCGGACGAAAAGTATGCGCCATCAAAGCCTGGGATCAAACACCTAGGGTGCACTGGGGTAGGTGCCCATTATCCTCGGAGTTGTGGTCCAGATTCTCTGGCCGTTAAGTTTCTCTCGCTTCTCGGGTCCTAGCTATTCAGCAGGCGCAGCGCCATCTCTCGAGAAATATCTGCCGAATGTTGAAAGGTGCCTTTTCATAGTCAAGGCCGGGCGCTCAATCGCGTACCAGCTAAAAATGCAAAGCGGCACGAGAATCATTGCCGTCCAGAATAGTAGCCCGGATAGACTAGTGATCTGAAAGCGATCGGACAGGAACGCCAAAACCGGCCAGTGGTAGATATAAACGCCATAGCTGATATCTGGTATACGCCAGGGTAGAAGTTTCGCACCGGCAATGCCGGCCCACACGACAGCGAACGCCTGCACCAAGAGCAAATTCACCCCGCCCATGGACTTCGCGTCGGGTACATATCGCCACTGGATCATGACGTAGATTGCAACCAGCGGCACGAGCGGGTTGATGCGCATCAGTGGCTCCCGATGAATGTACATCAGGTTCCCGACAAGGAACGCCACCGGCAGGAACAGCAGCATTCTCGCGTGTGGGTCGAGGCCCGAATTTGCCCATGCGATCCCGATGGCTACCAGAAGGAGCGCCCAGATTGCGGTAGGGTGTCGATAGGCCCCAACGGACCACAGGAGCGCGAGGCCGATATAGGCGATCTCCTCCCAAAGAAGCGACCACAAGGGACCGTTGGCCCGCATGGGAAGTGTGTACAAACCTCCGGTCGCCCAATTAAGTATTGAGTTCCAGGCCATACTCCAGTCGAACAACGCTAAGCACAAGAAGAATGAGAAGAGCAGAGCTGGCATGACCCTCAAGATGCGCTTGCCGAAAAACTCGAAGAGTGATCCAGATTCCAAGAGGCTCTTGAGAACCAGAAATCCGCTGATCGCCAGGAACGCGGGAACAGCCATGACATATGGGTTCCATACGAAATTTGGATTTACCGTGAACCACACATGCACAAAGGCAACCTCGGTAGCCAACAGCAACCGAAATAGATCGAAATTGGCATAACGTTCAGCAACAGGTCTCATCGCTGCGGACATCCTATGAATTGCCGTCCGACTGCAACAGCGTGCGCGCGCAGCCCACAGAAACGCGATTTACGATCTCATCTGCCGAATTCCGCCAAGCCGGAGCTCTCCAGCCAAATGTGACGGCGAATTTCGCCGTCGACAGCCG
The DNA here is from genome assembly GCF_000502235.1 of Mesorhizobium sp. L103C119B0. NCBI lineage: Bacteria > Pseudomonadati > Pseudomonadota > Alphaproteobacteria > Hyphomicrobiales > Phyllobacteriaceae > Mesorhizobium > Mesorhizobium sp. L103C119B0. Next base: position 2,415 of record NZ_AYXE01000001.1, read on the forward strand.
CGAATTGCGCGGCCGGCTGGCCTTGGTCGGATACTCCACTGTCGCGATATCCCGTACCTTCGCGCAAGGACCACCCAACGCCCGGCTTGTCTCCAGCACATAACGGGCAAAGCCGCTCCAGCTGGTCTCGCCGGTGCCGGCAAGATGATAAATGCCGTAGCCGTCGAAGCTGTCGTCGCCGCGCAACACCGCCGCCGCATGCAGGATCGAGTCGGCAATATCAAGTGCGGATGTCGGATTTCCCCATTGGTCGGCGACCACGGCGATCTCGTCGCGGTCGCCGGCCAGCCGCAGCATGGTTTTCACGAAATTCTTGCCGAACGGGCTGTAGACCCAGGCGGTGCGCAGGATCAGATGGCGCGGATTGACGGCGGCCACGGCCAGCTCGCCGGCAAGCTTGGAGGCGCCGTAGACGCCGAGCGGTGCGGTGGCGTCGGTCTCGACATAGGCGCCGTCCTTGGTGCCATCGAAGACGTAGTCGGTCGACAGATGGATTACGGGCACGCCGAGCTTCGCGGCCGCCTCGGCGACCTTGCCGGCGCCGACGGCGTTCACAGCGAAGGCAAGATCGGGCTCGTCCTCGGCCTGGTCGACGGCGGTGTAGGCGGCAGCCGACACCACGATATCCGGCCGCGCTGCCGCGAGTGCGTCGAACACCGTATCGGGCCGCGCCAGATCGAGCACTGGGCGGCCGAGGGTGACGACCTCGATGCCATCGCGCCTCTGCCCGGCCTCCAGCAGGCTGGCAGCGACCTGACCGTCGCGTCCGGTGACAACCAGCCTCACGCCGCGCCCTTCCTGCCTTCAACCTGGCCGCGCGACCGGACTTGCCCCAGCCGCTCGCCGGCGTAGCGCTGCTCGCGGATCGGTCCCCACCACCATTTGTTGTCGAGGAACCAGTCGACGGTCCTTGCAAGGCCGCTGTCGAAACTCTCCGCCGGCGCCCAACCGAGATCCCGGCCGATCTTGGAGGCATCGATTGCATAGCGGCGGTCGTGGCCGGGCCGATCGGTGACGAAGCTGATCAAATCGCGGTAGCTCCTGCCGCCGCTGCGCGGACGCCTGATGTCGAGCAGGCCGCAAATCGTCTCGACGACGCCAAGGTTGGTACGCTCGGAATTGCCGCCGACATTGTAACTTTCGCCGGGCTGGCCCTTTGTGGCGACCAGTTCCAGAGCACGGGCGTGATCCTCGACGAACAGCCAGTCGCGCACATTGGCGCCAGCGCCGTAGACCGGCAGCGGCTTTTCGTCGAGCGCGTTGAGGATGACCAGCGGGATCAGCTTTTCGGGGAAGTGATAAGGCCCGTAATTGTTCGAACAGTTGGAGAGCACGACCGGCAGGCCGTACGTCTCGTACCAGGCCCGCACCAGATGGTCGGATGCGGCCTTGGAGGCGGAATAGGGCGAGGATGGCGCGTAAGGCGTCTCCTCCACGAACATGCCGCCATCGAAGGGCAGATCGCCGAACACCTCGTCGGTCGAGACATGGTGGAAGCGGAAGCGCGCCTTCCTGTCCTCGTCAAGGCCGCGCCAATATTCGAGCGCCGAATTCAGCACCCGGTAGGTACCGACGATGTTGGTCTCGATGAAGGCGCCGGGTCCGTCGATCGAGCGGTCGACATGGCTTTCGGCGGCGAGGTTCATGACGACGTCGATCTCGTCGCGGTGGAGGATGTCGAGAACCGCCCGCTCGTCACAGATGTCGGCCTGCGCAAATTTGTAGTTGTGTGCATTCTCGATGGTGCGCAGCGAGGCCAGATTGCCGGCATAGGTGAGCTTGTCGAGATTGGTCACATGGTAGGCCGGATTGGCGCACAAATGCCGGCACACGGCCGAGCCGATGAAGCCGGCACCGCCTGTCACCAGAAAATTCATGGCGCTCTCCTCACATCGTCGCGCGTCATGCGAACACCTCGGCCTCAGCAAGCGCCGACGCCTTGAGGTCCTTGGCCGAGAGCTCGAAGGCGCCGGCCGGCGACGGCCAATCGATGCCGATATCAGGATCGTCGAAACGGATCGATCGATCATGCGCCGGCGAATAGGTGTCGGTGACCTTATACAGAACCTCGGTGTCCGGCACGAGCGTGACGAAACCGTGCGCGAAACCCTTCGGCACGAGGATCTGGTTGCCTCTCTCGGCCGATATTTCGAGCGCGACCCATTTTCCGAAGGTTTTCGAGCTGCGGCGGATGTCGACCGCCACGTCGAGAATGCGGCCTCTGATTACACGCAGCAGCTTGTCCTGCGCGTGTGGAGGCAGTTGATAGTGAAGCCCCCGCACGACACCTGCGGCAGCCGAATAGGAATGATTGTCCTGGACGAAACGCAGATCGATGCCGGCCTCGGCAAAGGCCTCGGCATTCCAGGTTTCGATGAAATAACCGCGCGCATCGCCGTGCCGCTTCGGCACGATTTCCAGCACGCCGTCCAAACCGAGCTGCCTGACTTCCAGCACCCTATGTCTCCGTCAGCTCGGTGACACGCCGGCGCAGATAGGCGGCGTATTCGTTCTTGCCCAGGCGCGTGGCGCGCTCAAGCACCTTGTCGGCGGTCAGCCAGCCCTGCTCGAAAGCGATTTCTTCAGGACAGGCGACCTTGATCCCCTGGCGGTGCTCGATCGTGCGCACGAAGGAAGAGGCTTCATGCAGGCTGTCATGCGTGCCGGTGTCGAGCCAGGCATAGCCGCGGCCGAGCTGATGCACATGCAATTTCCCGCGCTCGAGATAGACGTTGTTGACCGCCGTGATCTCGAGTTCGCCGCGCGCCGAGGGCTTGATCGTCGACGCGATGTCGACGACCTCATTGTCGTAGAAATAGAGGCCGGTGACCGCCCAGTTGGACTTCGGCTCCCGCGGCTTCTCCTCGATCGTCAAAGCCGTGCCGCTGAGCTTGTCGAACGACACCACGCCGTAGCGCTGCGGGTCCTCGACATGGTAGGCGAACACCGACGCGCCGCTTTGGCGCTGCGCAGCAGTGCGGCAGAGCTGCGACAGGCCCTCGCCGAAATAGATGTTGTCGCCGAGAATCATTGACACATTATCCTTGCCGATGAAGTCGCGGCCGATGATGAAGGCCTCGGCAAGCCCGTTGGGCTGCGCCTGCTCGGCATAGGAGAATTCGACCCCGAATTCCGAACCGTCGCCCAGCAACTCCCGAAACACCGGCAAGTCGCGAGGTGTCGAAATGATCAAAATCTGGCGGATACCGGCGAGCATCAAGACGCTCAGCGGATAAAAAATCATCGGCTTGTCGTATATCGGCAGAATCTGCTTAGAGATCGCTAATGTAAGGGGATACAGACGCGTCCCGCTGCCTCCTGCAAGGATTATTCCCTTCAACAAGCTCTCCTTGAATTACCGGCCCCCGCCTCGAAATCAAGTTGCCCGTGCTTAGGTTTCGCGCAATGGCTTGTCAATTCAATCTCGGCCGTGGATCGGCGCCAGAATTGCTCTGCATCTGCCGCCTCGCGGCAATTTGACCGACCAGGCACAAGCTGACGGTGCAAATGGGCGTGGCGATTTGGCAACCGGCTTGCACCATCGGCTGGCGGACGCGTGACAACAAAAAGCCGGCGGGCCTTGGACCCGCCGGCTCATTCATTTGTCCGGTTTCAGGGCTGCTTGGGCAGCAGCGACCATACCGCCGGCACCAGGCTGGCGGCGAGCGCAACCTTGATCAGGTCGCCGAGGACGAACGGCAAAACGCCGAACTGCCACGCCTTTTCCGCGCCGATGAGGGTGGCCAGCCAGGCAAAGCCCATGGCCATCATGACGATTTCGGCGACCAGCATGGCGTTGAACAACTTGATCGGGTGGCGGTCCCAGCCGCGGTCGGCGGCCCAGCCGACAATGGCCGCCATGACGACGAAGCCGGCGAGATAACCGCCGGTGCCGCCGATCATGTAGGCGATGCCGATGCCCTTTTCAGGCGTGCTTTGGAAGACCGGGAAGCCCATGGCGCCTTCGGCCATGTAGAGAAGCAGGGTAGCGACGCCAAGCCGCAGGCCAAATGCAGTGGCGATCAGCAGGACGGCCAGCGTCTGCAGCGAGATGTCGACCGGCCCGAGCACGACTTTCGTCTTGGCCGACAGGGTCAAAAGCAGCGTTCCGGCGATCGCCAGCAAAAGCTGGGTTGCCAGGCGCTGCGCGCCCTCCTGGGGCAAAGCGAGAGAAACAAGCGGGCGCATCGTCGTTGCAAGTGCCATGGTCTTCCCCAATCCGGATTGCCGCAGATCGCGGCCTTGCGTTTTTCTATATTGGCTTCCGTGTTATGCGGCAATCAGTTTTGCCGTCTTCCTGAACAGAGATTCAACGACACCGCCATGGCGCTCAAATTCGACACCAGCTTCGATCCGGCATATGGCGAGGGCGTCACCGTTGCGCCGGACGTCTTGCGCGTCACCGCCAAAAACCCCAGCCCGTTCACCTTTCACGGCACCAACAGCTACATCGTCGGGCGCGATACGCTGGCGGTGATCGATCCCGGCCCCGATGACGAGGCGCATTTCCAGACGCTGCTCAAGGTGATCGCAAACCGGCCGGTCAGCCATATCTTCGTCAGCCACACGCATCGCGACCATTCTCCGCTGGCCGCCCGGCTGAAAGCGCACACCGGCGCTATTGTACTGGCCGAAGGCCCGCACCGCCCGGCAAGGCCGCTGCGGATCGGCGAGATCAACCCGCTCGACGCCAGCGCCGACACGGTTTTCGTCCCGGAGATCGCGTTGCCCGACAATGCGCTGGTCGAGGGCGATGACTGGACGATCCGGACGGTGCTGACGCCGGGCCACACCGCCAATCACGCGGCATTTGCGCTCGAAGGCACCGGCATCCTGTTTTCAGCCGACCATGTGATGGCGTGGGCGACATCGATCGTGGCGCCGCCGGACGGAGCGATGGCCGACTACATGGCCTCGCTCGACAGGCTGATCGCGCGCGGCGATCGCCTGCTGCTGCCCGGCCATGGCGGCCCGGTGACCGCGCCGCGCAGCTTCATGCGCGGCCTCAAGACCCATCGCAAGATGCGCGAACGGGCGATCCTCGAACGGATCCGCGACAGCGACCGGACGATCCCGGACATGGTCAAGGCTATCTACCGGGACACCGACCCGCGCCTGCATGGCGCCGCCGGCCTGTCGGTGCTTGCCCATCTCGAGGACCTGGTGGCGCGCGGCCTGGTTGCTACCCAGGGTGACCCGGCCATCGACGGCGTTTTTGTGCCGGTGGGGTAGAACTACTCAGCCGGCGCGGCACCCACCTGCCCTGCAACCTCCTGGTCGAGTTCGGCGAGGAACCCGACGATGCGCGCCGCATTGTCGCCGAGGTCGTAGCGGCCGTAGCGGGAGGCTGAGCGCATGTCGACGACGATGGTGTCGCCATCATTGCTGACCCGGATGGCGACGTCGGCGGGCAGGCCTACGACGAAGCTCCGGGCAACGGCCGATATCGTCACCTCGTCTTGACCGTCCGTCACCGGATATGGCGCAGTAAGTTGCCAATCGCGGCGGTCGAGCACGGTTTCAACGGCGTCGACGACGGTTTCGAACGGCAGATTGTAGCTGTGCCCGGTGACCAGCGGATAGGCGTCGGCCTGCAGGCGCACTTCGCCAGGCGTTGGCGGCGCGAGCACGTTCATGTCCTTGGTGCGGTCGCTGGTCTCGAGCACCGGCGGATTGTCGAGGTCCGTCGAAATGTCCCTCAGGGGCGGCGTGGTCGCCGCCAAATAGGTGGCAAAGCCGTAGGGCGTCAGCACCAGCAGCGCCAGCAGGGCGCCGACCGAGAGGTCGCGGCCGCCACGGTCACCGAAATGCCACAGCCGGGACAAAGCGAGGCCGGCAAACAGCAAAGCGAACGCGGCAAGCAAGGCGACGATCGCCAGCACCCACAGGAAGGCCGGCGTTTCGACCAGTTCGAAATGATGGCCGGCCAGCACGGTGAGCAGCAGGACCAGGGCAAAAGCGCCCGTGCGCCGCGACCAGCCGGCCGCCTTCGATGTCTGCCGCTCGTCAATTTCCATTGTCTTCAGCACCGCCCCAACCCGCACAGACGCTTAGAGCAAAGGATGCTCAAATTGAACATCCCCTGCCCTAACGTTTTTGCGGCCGGTAGCTTGAAGGTCAAGGAAACGCACGGTCCCGGTCAATCCGTCGGCAGGCGGTAGTCGCTGAACTGCTTGCGCAAGGTGATCTTCTGGATCTTGCCGGTGGCGGTGTGCGGGATTTCACTGACGAAAGCGACGTCGTCGGGTATCCACCATTTCGGCACCTTGCCGTCCATGAACGCCAGTATATCGGCCTTGCTCGGCTCCTTGCCGGGCTTGGCGACCACGACCAGCAAGGGCCGCTCGCCCCATTTCGAATGATGGACGCCGATCGCCGCGGCCTCGGCGACATCGGGATGGCCGACGGCGAGGTTCTCCAGGTCGATGGTCGATATCCACTCGCCGCCCGACTTGATGACGTCCTTGGCGCGATCGGTGATCTGCATGTAGCCGCCGGAATCGATATGGGCGACATCGCCAGTGTCGAACCAGCCGTCCTTGTCGAACTGCTCGGCTCCGACGCCGCCATAATAGGCGCTGGCGACGGCTGGACCGCGCACCTTCAGCCGGCCGAAGGTCTTGCCGTCCCAAGGCAGTTCCTTGTCGTCGTCATCCGTCACCTTCATCTCGACCCCGAAGGGCGGGTAGCCCTGCTTGCCCTGGATATCGAGCCGGTCCTCGCCCTCGAGCGCTTGATACTGCGGCTTCATGGTGCACAGCGTGCCGAGCGGCGACATTTCGGTCATGCCCCAGGCATGGATGACTTCGACACCATAATTGTCCTGGAATTTCCTGATGATGGCGCGCGGGCAGGACGAGCCGCCGATGACGACTTTGCTGAGATAGGGAAGGTTCTTGCCGGTCTCTTCCAGATGCTGCAGCAGCATCATCCAGACGGTCGGCACGGCGGCGCTGAAGGTCACCTTCTCGGTGTCGAGCAGCTCGTAGATCGAGGCGCCGTCCATCTTGCAACCGGGCATGACCAGCTTGGCGCCGATCATCGGCGCGCTCTGGCCAAGGCCCCAGGCATTGGCATGAAACATCGGCACGACGGGGAGGATCGTGTCCCGCGCGGAGAGGCCCATGGCGTCGGGCATGGCGGCGATCATGGCATGCAGCACATTCGAGCGGTGGCTGTAGAGCACGCCTTTGGGATCGCCCGTCGTGCCGGAGGTGTAGCACATGCCGGCTGCGGTGTTTTCGCCGAAAACCTTCCAGGCGAAGTCGCCATCGGCCTCGTTCAGCCAGTCCTCATAGGCAACCACATTCGGCAGCGTCGTTTCAGGCAGATGCGCCTTGTCGGTCAGGACGATCACCTTTTTCAGCGATTTGACGGCGCCGGCGATCTTTTCCAGCAGCGGCATGAAGGTCAGGTCGACGAAGATCCCTCTATCCTGCGCATTGTTCATGATCCAGACGATCTGCTCGGGGAACAAACGCGGGTTAAGCGTATGGTAGATGGCGCCGATGCCCATGATGCCGTACCAGGCCTCTATGTGGCGCGCCGTGTTCCAGGCCAGGGTCGCGATGCGGTCGCCGAGCACAAAGCCATCGCGCTCCAACCGTTGAGCGACCTTGAGCGCGCGGCGATGAACTTCAGCATAGGTGGTGCGAACGACAGGACCTTCGATCGAGCGCGAGACGATCTCGCGCGTCCCGTGCTGCCGCTCGGCATTGTCGATCAGCTTGTGGCAGAGCAGCGGCCATTCCTGCATCAGTCCGAGCATCTGGTTCCTCCCATCGCTTCCTCGTTTTTCCCGTCTTTTGTTCCATTGTGGGACGAACGGACGGATTGTCCAGCCATGACGTCTCCAACCGTTAACGGCTGAAGCAAGCAGTGATCGAAAGGCGGGGAAAACCGCCACAATCCGGCCATCGTCGACGTTAAGGTTCGTTAACGGGGTAGGGGTGCGGATTGGCGACTGAAAGAGGTTCGCATGGACACGCAGCTCGACGACAAGCAGATCGACGGCAAGCAGATCGACGACAGGCAGATCGACGACAGGCAGCTGGCTGACAGCGGGGCCGAAGACGTGCAGTTGGACGATATTCAACTCGACGACAAAGAGCTTGAAGACACGCTTGCCGCAAGTCTGGCCGATCTCGTGCCGGAGGCCAAAAAGGTTTCCGAAGACGAATTTGTCGAGGTGGTCGGCGGCGCCCTTGAGGCGGTCGGCGGCACGCTGCTGTTCAAAATGTGCGTCCAGAACGAAGGCGAAGGCCAGCATGTCGCCGCCGCATCGATCGGCGATGGCGGCAATCGCCAGTTCCTGCTGCTCACCTTGCCGACAGGCGGCGGCCCACTGAAGGTCGAGACGACGTCAAGAAGCACCAACCCGGTAGCCGGTATTGCCGCGGCCTATGCCGGCCTCATGGACGTGTTCAAGACCGCAGCCTGAGCATTCCACGCGGGATCGTTTTTAGTGATCGGAAGGCCAGCTCTGGGCTACTGGCGAAGGCTTGCGCAACGGGTTCTCCAGACACATTTTAGAGACATGGGAAGCAATCCCGCACGCTCTCAATCGGACTGTGCTCCCAATCGAACAAGGAGAACCCCGCATGGACCAGATCGCCAACCCCGCCCCCGGCTTTCAGAGCAATCCCGGCAAGGTCATCACCGTCGAACCCTATCGCGGTACCGTGGTCGTGCGTGCCGGCGATACGGTGATCGCCTCATCGACGCGGGCGAAGCTTCTGTCCGAACCGCCCTACCGCCAGGCATTCTACATCCCCTTCGAAGACATCGACTTCACCCAGCTCGGCAAAACCACCCTGTCGACCCACTGCCCCTACAAGGGCGACGCCAGCTACTGGAGCGTGCTGCCGGCCGGTGAGACCGGCAAGGACGCGATGTGGGGCTATGAGCAGCCCTTCGACGAAATGGCTGAGATTCGCGACCACGGCGCGTTTTATCCCGACAGGGTCACTATCGAAGCAGCACCGGCCTGAGCAAGCGACTCAAGCCGCCGTTGCTCGCTTCGTCATCCCAGGGTCTTCGCGACGGAGCTTCGCTCCTGTTTCATCCTGGGATGACGACGTTTAGAGGCCTCGGCTAATCTCAAACGTCGGCGACGTTAGTCCAAAGGCGATGAAACTGCCTGCCGCCGCCCAATCCTAATCAGTCGTCCCGTCGTTGCCGACACCGTCGGCGTCATCCAGCCGCACGAACATCAGCCCCTTGGCCTTCAGCGCGAGCAGACCTTGCACGACGCCCTCGCCGGCGGCGTGGGTCGGCTGGTTGATGTGGGCGATGATGACATCGCCATCCTTGGCGGCGGCGATGCGCCGGGCAGTTTCTGTTGCGCCGAGCAACGAGCCGCCATCGCCGTTGATCGAAAAGCCGGCGACCTTGAAGCCAAGCTTGCGGATCATGGCGATAGCCGACGGGCTGTATTCGGCGGTCGCGCCGCGAAACCATTTCGGCGCCGGCTCGCCGGTGCCAGCGAGAGCGGCGGCGCCCGATTCGACTTCGGCCCGCACCGCTTCTGGGCTGCCGGCGCTGCGGATGCCGTAGATCTTGCGCGGCGTGTCAACGGCCGGGATGTGATGGCCGCCATGGTTTTCCAGTTCGAACAGGTCCGGATGCGCGCGCATGATCTCGACGGCGGCGGCGTTGCGCTTCAGCCAGATACCGGTGACGAAGATCGTCGCCGGAATCCGGTTCTCCACCAGCGCCGACAGGATCCTCGTATCGGTCTGCCCGCCGCAGGCGTCGAGCGTAAGCGCGACGCGGCCGACACTGCTACCGTCCTCAGCCTTCAGATGCAGCGCCGGCTCGACAAGCGGCGCGGCCTGGGCCGAGGACACGGCCACGATAGATAGCGCCAAGGCGCAAAACAGCTTTTGCAAGGGATGCCTGTCTTGTCTGAGAATCGGCGCTGTCATAGCCGCATCCCAGGACCCGCAACAAGGCGGAAATCGGGATAGTGGCCGTGAGAAAGCTGATATCCAGACAATGTGACCGCCGCGCACCGTCAGACGGCGTGTTCCAGTTCCACATGCGTGCGTGACAGGACTTCGCGCACGGCCGCGACGACCGGTTCGACCTCGAGGCGCCAGACGCAGCAGGCCTTGCTGGGATCGAGCGGATTGCACAGGCTGCCCGCCACGCAATTGCACGGCATGGATGGCTGCAAGGCGAGGCTGGGCACGCCGACCGGTCCCCAGACGGCCGGGCTGGTCAGGCCGAACAGGCCGACAACCGGCGTTCCGGCCGCTGCTGCCATGTGCATGGGGCCGCTCTCATTGCCGACAAACAGCCGCGCCTGCTGCAACACCGCCAGCAGCGTTTCCAGCGACAGCGCGCCGACGAGGTTGACGATCGACGCGGCACTGGCGAGGATCTGCTCGGCCGGCTTGCGCTCGTCAGGGCCGCCGACGAGTACGAAATCCAGTCCGGTTTCGCGCGAAATCGTGTCGATCACGGCGGCAAAGCGTTCATGCTGCCAGCGCCGGCCGTGAAAACTGGCGCCGGCATGCACCGCGATAAAGCCATTTGGCCGCAGATGGTGTTTGTCCAGCAATGCCTGGGCCCTCGCCGTCTCCATCGGCAATGGCCGAATCGACGGCACCCGCACGCGCAGACCGACGCCGAGCGGCTCGAGCGGCGAAAGGTAGCGGTAGAGATAGTGACGTTCGCCAAAACCGAACGGCTCGGCAAAGACATTGGCGGGCTGGCGCTCATGCCAGCGCAGCGGCCTTTCCGGAGGATTGTAGCCGATGCGGGTGCTGGCGTTGAGGAACCTGACGATGAGCCGCGATGTCTTTGAATCGGTGAGGTCGATGGTCAGGTCGAAACGGAATTGGCGCAGCTGGCTGATCATCGAATAGAGCTCGCGTCCACGCTCCAGCGGGGTGCCGCGCATGGCGGCGCGGCGGAAGCTGACGACCTCGGCGGCGATGCCGTGCGCGGTGACGAAACTGGCGAGGCGCGCCTCGCAGAGAAAGACGATCCTGACACCGGGATATTCGAGCTGCAGGTTCTTGGCGAGCGTGGAGGACAGAACAACATCGCCGATGAACTTGGTCTGGATAATCAGGATCGAGCGGAAGGGTCTGGGCGAAATCTGTAACATCTTTTTCTCGGCACCGGGCGGGTTGGGGGGCCGTGAAATTGGGAAGAAACGATGTCGGGATTGCGTGTTGGGGCGCGCACATCAGCGTGAATTTGCTTACAAAATCGTAAGCTTAGCGCCAAACGGCCACGCAGGGGTGGCCGTTTCATCGATACCGAAAGGACTATGTCGAAATCAGGATGCCGCGGCGCTCTTTTTGGGGCGCGGCACTGCTGTTTTGGCAATCTGCACCGCGGCTTGGGCTGCGGCCAATCTTGCGATCGGCACGCGGTAGGGAGAGCACGAGACATAGTCGAGGCCGACCTCTTCGCAGAAGCGGATCGAGGCCGGATCGCCGCCATGTTCGCCGCATATGCCGAGCTTGATGTCGGGCCGCGTCGCCCTGCCCTTCTCGGCAGCCATGCGCACCAGTTCGCCGACGCCCTCGATGTCGAGCGAGACGAACGGGTCCTGCTCGATGATACCTTTCTGCCGATAGGTCTCGAGGAAGGATGCTGCGTCGTCGCGCGAGATGCCGAAAGTGGTCTGGGTGAGATCGTTGGTGCCGAAGGAGAAGAACTCGGCCGTAGCGGCGATGACGTGGGCGCGGATCGCCGCGCGCGGAAGCTCGATCATCGTGCCGGTGAGATAGTCGATCTTGACGCCGGTCTCGTCCATGACAGCCTTGGCGACCGCATCGATGCGCGCCTTGACGTAGTCGAGCTCCTTCACCAGGCCGACCAGCGGCACCATGATCTCGGGAACGACCAGCGCGCCGGCTTTCTTGCCGGCCTCGACGGCTGCCTCGAAGATGGCACGCGCCTGCATCTCGGCAATCTCGGGATAGGAGACGGCGAGACGGCAGCCGCGATGGCCGAGCATCGGGTTGAACTCGTGCAGGGCTTCTGTGCGCTGCCTGAGCTTGTCGGGCGAGACGTTCATGGCGGCGGCGACCTCCGCCACCTCCGCTTCCGTCTTGGGCAGGAATTCGTGCAGCGGCGGATCGAGCAGCCGGATCGTCACCGGCAGGCCGGCCATAATCTCGAACAGTTCGAGGAAATCCGAGCGCTGCATCGGCAACAGCTTGGCAAGTGCGGTGCGGCGGTCCTTCTCGGTATCGGCCAGGATCATCTCGCGCATAGCGACGATACGCTCGCCGTCGAAGAACATGTGCTCGGTGCGGCAGAGGCCGATGCCTTCGGCGCCGAAGGAGCGCGCCATGCGCGCATCGAGCGGCGTCTCGGCATTGGTGCGCACCTTCATGCGGCGCACCGCATCGGCCCATTCCATGATGGCGGCGAAATCGCCCGACAGTTCCGGCTGCAGCATCGACACGGCGCCCTTCAGCACCTGGCCGTTGCTACCATCGATGGTGATGATGTCGCCCTTGCGGAAGGTCTGGCCCATCGACATCAGCGTGCCGGCCTTGTAGTCGACACGCAGCGAGCCGGCGCCCGAAACGCAAGGCTTGCCCATGCCGCGCGCGACCACGGCGGCGTGGCTGGTCATGCCGCCGCGCGTGGTCAGGATGCCTTCTGAAGCATGCATGCCGTGAATGTCTTCGGGGCTGGTTTCGATGCGCACCAGGATTGCCTTGCGACCTTGCGTCTTCAGATCCTCGGCATCGGCGGACGAGAAGACGATCTCGCCGGTCGCGGCGCCCGGAGAAGCCGGCAGGCCGACGCCGATGACATCGCGCGCGGCCTTGGGGTCGATGGTAGGATGCAACAGCTGATCGAGCGAGGCGGGATCGATGCGGGCGACCGCCTCCTCCGTCGTGATCAGCTTGTCGCGCGCCATTTCGACGGCAATCTTCAGCGCCGCCTTGGCGGTGCGCTTGCCGGAACGCGTCTGCAGCATCCACAATTTGCCGCGCTCGATGGTGAATTCGAGATCCTGCATGTCGCGGTAGTGCTGTTCCAGGCGGTCGGAGATGTCGACGAAGGACCGGAACGCGTCCGGCATCAGTTTCTGCAGCGACGGCTTGTCGGAGCCGGCGGCGATGCGCGCCGCCTCGGTGATGTTTTGCGGCGTGCGGATGCCGGCTACGACATCCTCGCCCTGCGCGTTCACCAGGAATTCGCCATAGAGCATCTTTTCGCCGGTCGAGGGGTTGCGCGTGAAGGCGACGCCGGTGGCCGACGTCTCGCCCATGTTGCCGAATACCATGGCCTGGACATTGACCGCCGTGCCCCAGCTTTCCGGGATGTCGTGCAGGCGCCGGTAGGTGATGGCGCGGTTGTTCATCCAGCTGGAAAACACCGCGCCGATCGCCCCCCACAGCTGCTCGTGCGGGTCCTGCGGAAACGGCTTGTCGAGTTCCTCCTCGACCTTGGCCTTGTAAAGGGCGATGACGCTCTGCCATTCCTGCGCTGTCAGTTCGGTGTCGAGCTCGTGGCCGAGGCTCGCCTTCTGGTCCTCCAGGATTTCCTCGAACACTTCGTGGTCGAGACCCATGACGACATCGGAATACATCTGAATGAAGCGGCGGTAGCTGTCATAGGCAAAGCGGGCATCGCCGGAATCGGCTGCCAACGCCTCGACCGTCTCGTCATTGAGGCCGAGATTGAGCACGGTGTCCATCATGCCCGGCATCGAGGCCCTGGCCCCGGAGCGGACCGAGACCAGAAGCAGCTTCGACGGATCGCCGAAACGGCGCCCCGTCAGCTGCCCGATATGGTCCAGCGCCTTGACGACATCGGCCTGCAACGCGGCCGGATAGCTGTTTCCGTTGGCGTAATAGGCGTTGCAGACTTCGGTGGTGAGGGTGAAGCCCGGCGGCACGGGCAGGCCAAGACTGCACATCTCGGCCAGATTGGCGCCTTTGCCGCCGAGAAGGTTGCGGTCGCCCGCACGTCCCTCCGCGGCGCCATCGCCGAAGGTGTAGACCCATTTGGTCATGCTCGCCCTCCAAGTCCTCGGAAGATAGAACACCGGGGCCAAGACCCGGTTCCCCCGCGTTCCGACCCGAGCGTTATTATGCTGCAGTGCGAAAGGCAAGGTGTGGCAGCGAAGCCCGGCGACTACAATCGATTAAGCAAAAGCTGCGTCGAAAAGACTTGCCGGATCGCTGCCCAGGATATAGAACATATAGGGAACAAGTTGGGAGCAGCGTGATGAAACTCAACGGAAAACTCGACTATCTCGAACTGCCCGCGACCGGCGCGACGCTGGACAGCGTCAAGGCTTTCTACAGCGCCGCCTTCTCGTGGTCGTTCACCGATTACGGGCCGACCTATTCGGCCTTCGGCGAAGGGCTCGATGGCGGCTTCCAGGCCGATGCAGCGGAGGCGCCGGCGAAACCATTGCCGGTGCTCTATTCGCAGGATCTGGAAGCAACGCTCGACGTTGTCGAAAGCGCCGGCGGCACGATCGTCAAGCCGATATTCTCGTTCCCGGGCGGCAGGCGGTTCCATTTCACCGATCCCGCTGGCAACGAGTTGGCGGTCTGGGGCGAATAGCGCGTCCCCGCGCCAAGCAGTGGATCAGTTTTGCACAGTGGCCAACTCGGCATTGAGCTTTCGTGCCGCTCGTCCTATAAGGCCGCGCGCAACGGGCAAAGCTCGCTTGCTGGGGCGTCGCCAAGTGGTAAGGCATCGGTTTTTGGTACCGACATTCCCAGGTTCGAATCCTGGCGCCCCAGCCATCCCTGTTCGTCGGTGTTCAAGCACTTAGAAATTACGAATTCTAAGTGTTACACCCAAGCGGATAATCGACATGGCATCCGGCCTGTGGGAATCGTTCTACCCGCGCCGTGTATGGGTTGCGGTTGGCCGACATTTGGGGAAACTTTAAAAGCATCAAAGTTAAGAGGAAAAGACGAATGCGCGCTGTTGCGGTTGTGCCGTTTCTGGCCGTAGTGACTTCCTTGGTGGGCTGCACAACAGACCAGGGCAATGCCGGTCAACAGTCAGAAAACAAGCGCCAATGTGCCGGGTTTGGTTTTCAGGAAGGCACCGATGCCTTTGCCAACTGCATGATGCAGCTTTCCCTGAAGCAGAAAGACCAACAGCCGCCCGACCACGATGCGCTGTTGCGCCAATACAAGTCCCTTAGCATGCGCCGCCAGGGTGACGATCGTTATCCGGTATGTAGCGCCGCCGACATGGGAAATGAACTCGACACCTCGATGAACAAATGGGTCGGCCCGAACTGCCAGATTGCGCCAGACTAGCAGACTTAACCTGCAACTTGATGAGCGGGCGCAATTCGGCTGGACGAAATTTCGAAAGCTCCAGGAGCCCCAGCCAATTTACATGAAATAAAATTTACCGACGCCATGGATGGCTGCCGTCATGAGTATCTAAGTCCCACGCGACCCCGACTCCGTCGACAGAGCCGGGGCCGGGCCGTGCGGAGAGGATCAGTAATCGTTGTCGTCCTGGATGACGACGGGATGATGCCGATGATGTCGATAATAGCGATGATGGCTGCGCTCGATCGAGCCGGTCACGATGACCGTATCCCGGCGATGATGTCTGCGGCCGTGGTCGTAGAAGGCAACCGTGCCGTGTCTGCGGTGATGAAGGCGTTGACCCTGGTCATTGATGACCTTTACGCTCCTGTGATGATGTCGATGGTGGGTCGTGATGACCACGTCAGCTTCGGCTGCCGGAGCTATCGTCGGCATGGCAATGAACAGCGCCAAGGCGCTCACGATCATTGTTTTCATTGTAATATCTCCACCTGCTAATTATCCCTTCGCGGGGATAACCGCGTCCCATCCCTTTGGTTCCGAGTAGCGTCGTCGGTCCACGGGCGCGATCAGTGACGGCTGCTCCCGTGCAACACGGCGTATCGAAAGAAGAAGTTGCGACAGCAGCTCCTGTTGGCAACTTCTGGTAAAGGCGCTCTTTCAAGCCGACCACCAGGGTTACGCCACTCGACAAAGGAGCGCTGCACAGGACCCTTCTATGTCGTCGCGTTCGATCTCCTGATCTGTGACGGGAAACACTTGTCTTGCGAGGAGGACTGTCGGCACAACTTTTCAGATTTACGAGAATACGACCAATCAGGCCATCTTAGATCGCCTAAGTCGGGCCGTCTCAGATCCCGTAAGAAAGTGCAAGGTAAACCACCGGCGCCAAGATCAGCAGAACCGCGATTCCGATAACCACTGCGATTGCCAGGCGCTCTGTTCGCCTGACAAGCTCAGCGACCTTGTCGTCGTCAGCCGATGGTATGAGGTCAAGAACGGAAGAAACTTCCGCAGGACTGTCGTTGTCGTTTGCGGGTCGGGTTGCGCCGTCACGCACAGATCTCTGGACAAAGGTCACTGTTAGCCTCGCTATTGAAACGCACGCCGTTGGCGGTGTCACGACAATCGGGTGCCCGCTAACCTCTCAGGAATGGCGGGCACCCGATTGACCACCGATGAAGGGACTCATGCTCGGCAGCCCGGTTCCAATGTATCGGGAGGGCATAGGTTGCCCGCCTTCGGGCCTATGGCTCCGACGTCAGGACTTCAGTCATACCCTGTTCGGACCTTGGTCTGGCAATCGACGAAGCAATGGCCGCCATTTTGTTTCGACGCAGAAAATGCGGGAACATTAGTAGGCTCTTACGAGTTCACTCCCAGCAACTAGTTCGGGAGAGATACGGTGAACAACATAATCTGGCTCATCGGAGCAGTCGTTATCGTGATTGCGATACTGAGCTTCCTGGGCTTCCGATAAACGTGGCAGCTGAATTGCTGTCGGAGCCTATTGCCATCTGCGCCTTGTAGGCATCGCTTTCGCGTTGGCCGGCGCTTTGCATGTGGGCTTTGGCGTTCGCTCTCAGGTGGCGCTTAAATTCCTTCTCTTCGAACCTTACAGAATGCGCGTCGCAAGCAGGTCGCAAGGGCGACGGTCCTGTTGCAACAGTCGGATCGAGGCCATCGCCGACGAAATCAACAAAGCATGCTGCGTCAGCTCGCCTCGCGCATCGCCTCGGCGGCCTGCAGATCGACCGAGACCAGTTGGCTGACGCCCTGCTCGGCCATGGTCACGCCGAACAGGCGGTTCATGCGCGCCATCGTGATCGGGTTGTGGGTGATGATGACGAAGCGCGTCTCGGTGGTCGCGGCCATTTCGTCCATAAGGTTGCAGAAGCGTTCGACATTGTGATCGTCGAGCGGCGCGTCGACTTCATCGAGCACGCAGATCGGCGCCGGATTGGTCAGGAACACGGCAAAGATAAGCGACATCGCCGTCAGCGCCTGCTCGCCGCCGGACAGCAGCGTCATGGTCTGCGGCTTCTTGCCGGGCGGACGGGCCAGGATTTCGAGCCCGGCTTCGAGCGGGTCGTCGGATTCGATCAGCTGCAATTCGGCCGTGCCGCCACCGAACAGATGCGAGAACAGCCGCTGGAAATGGCCGTTGACCACCTCGAAAGCGGCAAGCAGCCGTTCGCGGCCTTCGCGGTTCAGGCTCTGGATCGCTTGCCTCAGTTTGCGGATTGCCTCGATGATGTCCTCGCGCTCGGAAACGATGGCCTCCAGCCGGTCCGACAGTTCCTTCTGCTCTTCCTCGGCGCGCAGATTGACGGCGCCGAGCCGCTCGCGCTCAACCTTCAGCCGGTCGAGCTGGCGCTCGATCTCGGCCATTTCGGGCATCGGGCTGTCGGCTTCCAGGCCAGTATGGCGAATGACCAGATGCGGCGGCGTGTTCAGCGTTTCCTGGATGCGCGCCTCGACCTCGAGCCGGCGCTCGTCGGCGGCGGTCAATCGCTCTTCGGCGCGGACGCGGGTTTCGCGGGAATCGGCCAGCGACTGGATCGCCGCGGTGGCGGCCTTGTCCAGCTCGGCCTGGTTGTTCTCGGCCTCCTGCAAACGGTCGGCGGCCGCCTTGCGCAAGGTCTCGGCCTCGGTCAGCTGCGACAGCAGCGCGCGCCGCCTGGCGTCGATCTCGTCGGGGGCGTCGGCCAGCGTTTCGCGCTCGGCCTCGGCCTCGGCCCTGCGCTCGCCCAGCGAGGCAATCTGCGTCGAGGCGTTTTCGGCCCGCTGCAACCAGTTGCTGCGCTCGGCGCCGATGGCGTCGAGCCGGCGCGTGCGCGCCTCGGCTTCGCGGCGCNCTTCATGGACGGCGCGCGCGTCGGCCAAGGTTGCGCGATCGCGGCTGACATTGGCGGCGGATTGTTCAAGCTGCAATTGCAGGTCGCCGAGATCGGGGGCGTCCTGCAGCAGCATTTCGGCCTCGGCGAAGGCGGCGGCCGTTTCTTCATGGCTGTCGACGATTCGCGCGCGCGCCTCGTCCAGGGCGGCGCGGCGGCTTGCCAGCTCGCCACCGGCCTTTTCGGCCTCGGCCAGCGCGCTGCGGGCGGCGTCCAGGCCGTGCTGGGCATCGCGCCCGGCCTGGCGCGCATTGCGTTCGGCCTCGCTCGCCTGGCGGAGTGCCTGTTCGGCCTGGGCAAGGGCGGCTTCGGCCTCGCGCACGATCTGCGTCGCCTGTACCGCCTCGGCATCGAGCTCGGCCAGCCGGTTCTTCTGCGCCAGCCTTTGCGCGGCCGCGGTCGTTGCATCGGCGCTGGCGGTCAGCCCGTCCCAGCGCCACAGCGCGCCGTCACGGCTGACCAGCCGCTGGCCGGGGGCAAGCAGCGTCTGCAGGCGTTTGCCGTCGGCGGCATCGACGATGCCGATCTGCGCCAACCGGCGGGCAAGCTGCGAAGGCGCGCGCACCACGCTGGCGAGGCTCTTGATGCCTTCCGGCAAGGCCGCATCGCCTGGTTGAACCTGGCTTTCGCCCCAATGCACCGGCGCGCTGCGGTCGAGCGGCACGTCGAGGTCCTCACCAAGCGCAGCGCCAAGCGCCGTCTCATAGCCACGTTCGACGCTGAGCTGCTCAAGCACCGAGGGGAAAAGATCGCCGCTGGCGGCATTGAGGATCTTGGCCAGCGTGCGCGCTTCGGTCTCGATGCCGGCGAGCTCCGACCTGGCGTCCTGCAGCGGCGGACGAGCGGCACTCTCGGTGGCGCGCGCCTCGGCGACCGCCTGTTCGGCAGCAATGGCGCCGGCCTCCGCTTCCTCCAACCGGGCGAGCGCGTCCTCGACCAGAGCGCGCTTCTCGGCGGGATCGGGCAAGCCCGCAACCTTCGACACAATCTCGGACAATTCGCGGTCGACATCGGCCAGCTGGCGGGCAAAGCGATCGCGGCGTTCGGCGTTTTCGCGCAGCGTTCGTTCGATCTGATTGCGCGCGGCGGCGGCCTCGGCGCGTTCGGCGGTCAGCGCAGCGAGCTTGGCTTCGCTTGTGACAAGCGTTGCGCCGGCCTGCTCGAAAGCGGCCCGCGTCGTGGCCTCGCGCTCGGCGGCGCCGGCATTTTCGGAGTTGAGCGTGGCTTCTTCCTCGCGCAGGCGCTCAAGAATATCCGCATTGTCGCGGACCATGCGCTCCTCGCGGGCGATATCGCCGTCGAGCTGCTGCAGCCGGCGCTCCAGTTCGGCCTGGCGGGCGCGGATGCGGCCAGCCTCCTCCTCGATCTGAGCCTTGGCGATCGACAGGCGCTGGAAGGCGGCAGCCGCGGCGGCCTCGGCATCGCGCAGATCGGGCAGCCGGTGGGCGCCGATGCCTTGCTCACGGGCGGCAGCCATCTGGGCGGCGGCGCGGTCGCCGACCAGAGCTGTGGCAACCGCCAATGCCGAACGCGCATCGCCCTCCTGGGTTTTGGCCAAAGTCCAGCGCAGATGCAAGAGCGTGGCTTCCGCCTTGCGGATATCGGCCGACAGGTTCTTGAAGCGCGATGCCTGGCGCGCCTGGCGCTTAAGGCTTTCGATCTGGCTCTCCAGTTCGCCGACGACATCGTCCAGCCGTTCCAGATTTTGTTCGGCCGCCTTCAGCCGAAGCTCGGCCTCGTGACGGCGCGTGTGCAGGCCGGAAATGCCGGCGGCCTCTTCGAGCAGCGCGCGGCGCGCCTGCGGCTTGGCCTGGATCAGTTCGCCGATACGGCCCTGTCCGACCATGGAAGGCGAGCGCGCGCCGGTCGACTGGTCGGCGAACAGAAGCTGCACGTCCTTGGCGCGGGCTTCCTTGCCGTTGATGCGGTAGAGCGAGCCGGCTTCGCGCTCGATGCGGCGCGACACCTGCAATTCATCGGCGTCGTTGAAGGCGGCGGGCGCGGTCCGGTCGCTATTGTCGAGGAACAGCGTGACTTCGGCGGTGTTGCGGGCCGGGCGAGTTCCCGAGCCGGAAAAGATCACGTCGTCCATGCCGGACGCGCGCATGTTCTTGTATGAGCTTTCGCCCATCACCCAGCGCATCGCCTCGACAAGGTTCGACTTGCCGCAGCCATTCGGCCCGACAATGCCGGTCAGGCCACGTTCGATGACGAACTCGCCGGGTTCGACGAAGGACTTGAAGCCGAGGAGGCGAAGGCGCGAAAACTTCATTCGCGCCTGCCTGGAAGGCACAAAGGTGCGCTGACGCCGAAGCGCAGTCGCTCCGGCGCCGCCTGGACGTCAGAGCAGAGGGTCGATGATGGCCGATATTTCCTCAATCGACATCGCACCTTTGTAGGTTTTCCCGTTGATGAAGAAGGTCGGCGTCGAGTCGACCTTGAATTCATCGGCGCCGCGCTTCTGGACCGATCTCACATCGTCCAGAAGTTTCTGGTCCGTCAAGCAGGCCTCGAAGGACTCCTGTGTAAAACCGGCGAGCTTGGAGATCTGCAGCAGCGCATCCTTGGTATTGTTGACGCCGACCCAGTTGGCCTGCTGCTTGAACAGCACGTCGACCATCGGGAAATAATTGTCCTTCGAACAGCGCGCCAGCATGAAACCGGCCTCGGCGCTCGGATCGAACGGGAATTCGCGCAGGATGTAACGCGCCTTGCCGGTGTCGATGTACTTGGTCTTCAACTCAGGGAAGGTGGTCGCGGCGAAATGCGCACAATGCGGGCAGGTCATCGAGGCATATTCGACGATGGTGACCTTGGCGTCATCCTTGCCGAGCTGCTTGTCGGGCAAAGCGCCGGGCTTCAGCAGTTCGGCCATGTCGACATTGCCGGAAGACTCCGGGACCTTGACGGCGGCCGGAGTGGCAGGCGTCGAAGCAGGCGCGGGAGCCGCAGGCTTCACATCCGCTGCTTTGGCATCCTCGCCTGAATCGCTGCATGCGGCGAGCATAGCCACTGCCGGAATGACGGCCAGCGAAGACAGGAGGTTTCTGCGGGACAAGCTACGGTTCATGCGAATCACCTGACTGTGGTTTGATTTTGCAACGCAAAGGCTAGAAAAGGCGAGAGTTGGCGGGAATTAAGGCATCGCCGTCCCCATTCCAATCGCCAAACTCTACATGCAGGATCACGAATGCGCGAGATAGATGACGCGTTCATGACCGACTGATTGCCGGTTGATTACCTTGGCCGCTTCCTTTGGCCAAGAATTGTGGCGCCAAGACGCTCCAGCGAGGCGCGCAAGCCTTCATCCTCGATCTTGCCGACGGTATCGGACAATTTGGCCTTTTCGACAGAAGTCAGTGCTCTCGGCGACGGTTTCGGCCGGGCTTTGTCCCTCAGCACCGGCTTTTGCACGATCCGGATCCTGCCGATCGCGTTGAAGCCGAGAAAGGCATTGACGCGGTTGATGATCTCGCCGGTCTCGTGCTGTAGGTGCAGCGCGGCCATGCCTTCGCAGGCGATGACCAGCACCGCCGGCTCGAACGGATCGTCCTCATGCATGCGGCGCGGCCACTGGATTTTTTCGGGGCGCGAATGGCCGGCGAGCCTGGGGCCGGCGATCTCTTCCCATGACTGCACCAGCCCGATCGAAATGCCGGCCCGCTTGCGCAGCACGGGGTCGAGGATCGCGGTCGCGAGATCGCTCACCGGAACGGGATTGCCGTAAGGCGTTCTCCCTGCCATGTACGTTCTCCAGCCACGCTCCTCACCAGCCTAGAGCCAGCCCGCGATCAATGGCACTGCACGAACAGACCCGCAAGGCCGCATCCGAACCAACTCTATCGGGAGAGATCGCCGCGCGTCTGCTTGCCTGGTACGACGCGCACCATCGCGAACTGCCGTGGCGGATCACGCCGCACGCCACGGCCCGCGGTGCACGGCCGGACCCCTATCGCATCTGGCTGTCGGAGGTGATGCTGCAGCAGACCACGGTCGAAGCGGTAAAATCCTATTTTCGCGCCTTTGTCGAGAAATGGCCTGATGTGAAGGCGCTGGCGGCTGCGCCGGCCGAGGATGTGATGAAGGCCTGGGCCGGGCTCGGCTATTATTCACGGGCGCGCAACCTCAAGGCCTGCGCCGATCTGGTTGCGAGCCAGGGCGGCCGTTTTCCCGACAACGAAACGGGATTGAGGGAATTGCCGGGGATCGGCGCCTATACGGCGGCGGCGATCGCGGCGATCGCCTTCGACCGTCCGGCGGCGGTCGTCGACGGCAATGTCGAACGTGTCATCTCGCGGCTCTATTCGATCGCAACGCCGCTCAGCGAGGCAAAGCCTGAAATCCGCGCGCTCGTCGAAAGACTGGTTCCGCAGACAAGGCCGGGCGACTTCGCCCAGGCAATGATGGACCTTGGCGCCACGATCTGCACGCCAAGACGGCCGCGCTGCATGCTGTGCCCGGTGCGCGAGGATTGCAGCGCCATCCTGTCCGGCGACCCCGAGCGCTTTCCGGTCCGCCTGCCCAAGGTCGACAAACCACTCAGGCGGGGTGCCGCCTTCGTCGCCGAGCGCGGCGACGGCGCCATCCTGTTGCGCAAGCGGCCTGACAAGGGCCTGCTCGGCGGCATGACCGAGGTGCCGACCACAGATTGGACAGCCCGGATAGACGGCGCGACGACTGCCCAAGCAGCGCCCTTCCCTGCGGACTGGCGGCGCGCCGGAGAGATCGCGCATGTCTTCACCCATTTCGCGCTCGAGCTCGAAGTTTTTCACGCTCAAGTGAAAAGTGATGCGCCGGAAGGGCATTTCTGGTCGCTGGCCCATGACATTTCCGGAGAAGCGCTGCCGACCGTCATGAAAAAGGTCATCGAAGCAGCGATACCGGGCGCAACCAAAAAACACCGCCCGATTGACTAGCATTCGCTTTGAAAGGCCAGAAATGACTGAAATCCGCCATATCGTGTTCGACATCGGTCGCGTCTTGCTCCACTACGATCCGAACATTCCGTTCAGCCGCCTCATTCCCGATGCCGAAGAGCGCAAGTGGTTCTTCGACAATGTCTGCACGCATGACTGGAACATCGAGCAGGACCGTGGCCGGACGTGGGAAGAGGCGGAAGCGCTGCTGATCGCGGATTACCCGGGTCATGCTGAAAACATTCGCAATTTCCGACGCTATTGGAACGACATGGTGCCGCATGCCTATGACGACAGCGTCGCCATCATGCTCGGCCTGATCGAGAGCGGCCACGACGTGACCATGCTGACGAACTTCGCCGCCGACACGCTTGCCGAGGCAAGACTGCGCTTCGATTTCCTTAGCCGCCCGCGCGGCGTGACCGTGTCGGCCGATATCCGTGAGATCAAGCCCGACCGCGCCATCTACGACCATCACGTGGTCGCGTTCGGCCTGGAGCCCTCCGCCACGCTGTTCATCGACGACAGCCCCAGGAATGTCGACGGAGCCAGGGCGGCTGGCTGGAATGCTGTGCTGTTCACAGATGCAAAAACGCTCAAGGCGGACCTAGAGCGGTATGGCATCGCGGTGTGAGCCGCGCAGAGGCCGGAAGGTAGCGCTCTACGACTTTACACCCTGAGATCAAGCCCCTGCCCGTTCCATGCCGAGCCTGGCGATGCGGCGCAGTTCGTCGATCGGGGTCAGGCCGCCCGAGCGCTCATAGTGCCAGAAGGTCCAGCCGTTGCAGGCGTCCAGGCCCTGCACTTCGGCGCCGATCTTGTGGATCGAGCCGGCGCTGTCACCGATGGCAACCGTGCCGTCGGCGCGTACCTTGGCCGACCAGCGCTTCTTGGCATCGTAAAGCGTGGCGCCGGGCTGCATAAGCCCGGTATCGATGAGGCTGACAAAGGCGACGCGCGGCTCGGCGCGCTTGCCGGTGAGCACGGCGAGATCGGCGCTTTCCAGCGGCCGCACCGCATCGATGCGCTCATTGGCGGCGTCGATATAGGCCTGTTCGCGCTCGATGCCGACGAAATGGCGGCCAAGCCGCTTGGCCACGGCGCCGGTGGTGCCGGAGCCGAAAAACGGGTCGAGCACGATGTCGCCCGGCTTGGTCGAGGCCATCATGATGCGGGCGAGCAGCGCTTCCGGCTTCTGCGTCGGATGCAGCTTGTCGCCATTGTCGTTCTTCAGCCGCTCGCCGCCAGTGCAGATCGGGAACAGCCAGTCGGAGCGCATCTGGATGTCGTCGTTCGATGCCTTCATGGCTTCGTAGTTGAAGGTATAGCCCTTGCCCTTCTGGTCGCGCGAGGCCCAGATCATGGTCTCATGCGCGTTCTGGAAGCGGCGACCGCGGAAATTAGGCATTGGGTTGGTCTTGCGCCAGACGACATCGTTGAGGATCCAGAAGCCGAGATCCTGCATCTTGGCGCCGACGCGGAAGATGTTGTGGTAGGAGCCGATGACCCAGATGGTGCCATTCGGCTTCAGCACGCGGCGTGCCGCCAGGAGCCAGGCGCGGGTGAAGGCGTCATAGGCCTCGAAACTCTCGAACTGGTCCCAGTCATCGTCGACGGCGTCGACCTTGGACTGGTCGGGCCGGTGCAAATCGCCGTCGAGTTGCAGATTGTAAGGCGGATCGGCGAAGATGACGTCGATGGATTTTTCCGGCAGCCGGTCGAGCGCGGCGACACAATCGCCCTTGAGGATCGTGTCCAGCCACTCGGATTGCTGGGGGGCGTGGGAGAGGTCGGCGAGAAGACGCACGGCAGACATTTTTACACCCAAGGCACGCGTTACTGTTTACTCCCCGTTATGGTTACCGATCAGCGTAAATATTCGGTGAAGGACGCAACGGTCCAGGCAGCCCTGACGTCGTCAATTTGCGCAGCCCGGCCCGTTGGTGTATGTCGCGCCGCTTGAGCCTTGCCGGGCCTCCATCACCCTCCCTCGTTCGGATTGCCATGCCCCAGCCAGATCTTGTCATCTTCGATTGCGACGGCGTGCTCGTCGATTCCGAAATCATCGCAGCCCGCGTCGAGGCCGAATTGCTGACCTTGGCCGGATATGAAATCTCGGCTGAGGAATACGCCGAAACCTATGCCGGACTGACCTTCAAGGACATCATGATGCGGGTCGAGCAAAAATCCGCCATCCCGTTCCAGGCCTCGATGATCGACCGGGCCGAAGAGCTGGTCGACCGCAAACTGCGCAGCGACGTGCGCGCCATCGACGGCGTGCGCGAGGCGGTCGCCGCGGTCACCGCGCCGCGCTGCGTCTGCTCGAACTCACGCTTGGAGCGGATCGAGTTCATGCTCGAGAAAGTGGGCCTGCTGCCGTTCTTCGCCGGCCGGATTTTTTCAGCGCTGGAAATACCAAGCAAGAAAACCAAGCCCGCGCCGGATGTGTTCCTGATCGCGGCGCAGCAACTCAACGCCGATCCGGCAAACACCTTCGTCATCGAGGATTCGGTGCACGGCGTCACCGGCGCCAGGGCCGCTGGCATGCGCGTGATCGGCTTCACCGGCGCCGCGCACAGCTATCCCGGCCATGCCGATGTGCTGACCGAAGCCGGCGCCGAAACCGTCATCCGCCGCTGGGCCGAACTGAAAAGTGTGGTTGCCGCTCTGTCGGAATGGTCGGACGCCTGAACCGATCAGTCCTTGGCTTTGGCCGACTTGGCCGGTTTCTTCTTTGCCCTGTTGTAGGCAATCGCGGCACGGACGAGCGCTTTCAGCGCATCCGCATCGATCTCGTCGCCCTCCGCCACATCGATGGCGCGCCACACCTTGCCGTTGAGCCCGTTGTTGAACAGCCTGTCGGGATCCGGCAGGCTGGCGCCGTGAGAAAAGGTCAGCTTCACCTTGTCCTTGTGAGCGTTGCCGACGGCGATCATGCCGTCGCGTGACCATACCGGGCTGCCCATCCACTTCCACTCCTCGATGATTTCCGGGTCGGCGTCGAGGATGGTCTTGCGCAGGCTGGCCAACGTCTTGCCCCGCCAATCGTCCAGCTCCCGGATTCGGGCATCTATCCGCTCGGAGGCAGAGGCGCCTCCCTCGTCCTTGCTCGACATGCTGACCTTCATGGTCTGCCTCCGTTCACATCTTCTCGCCGGGCAATCGGCTGGCCTGGCTCACCCAGGAGGCGAAGCGGGCTTCGTCGATCTCTTCGCCTTCATGGATGTCGAGATAGCGCACTTCCTTTTGCCTGGAACCGCCGGGAGGCACAGGATCGAGCGACGTGCCGCGAAAGAAGGCGACTTTGACGTATCTGGTGAAGCAATGCAGGCTGAGGAACCAACCCTCGCCCTCGATGCCATAGAACGGTGAGTTCCACTTCACCGCCTTGCAGACGCTGGGGACGGCGCTGACGATAAGTGCGTCGATCCAGCGCCCGACATCGCTTTTCCAGCCCGGCATGGCAGCAATATAGGCCTGCACCGGAGCGTCCCCATAGGCCTTCGGGATCTGCGGGTTGCCGCCCGAAAGCAGGACCGGCTTTTCCGGCTTGTCTGGGGCCGGTTTTGCGACCTTCGATTTTCCCGGCGCCTTGGCCATGTCCTACCCTTGCGCGCCCTGCTCGCCACGCGATCTCGCGACGTAAGGCAGCACGAACATGTAGAGGCCGCTGAACAGCAGCAGGAATAGCGGCAGCAGCGGCGAATAGACCACCCAGGCCGGAGGTTGCCCGAACGCCATGGTGATGAAATTGGCTGCCACGGTCAGCGTGAAGATGATCGACAGCCAACGATGGGTTTGACGTATCCATTTGCTCAAGTTCATTGCAACTTCCTCTTGAAACCAGCGCCTACCAACGCGCCAGTTGGGTGATCTGGATGAGATTGCCGCAGCTGTCGTTGAGCTGGGCGATAGTCGAGCCGGTCACTTCTGTCGGCGCCATGGCGAACGCACCGCCGCGTCCCTTGATGCGCTCGTAATCACCCTTGACGTCGTCGGTGAACAGCATGAGCGCGGGCTGCCCCTGCTTGAAGATGGCCTGCTGGTAGGCCTTGGCGGCCGGGTTGTCGTTGAGCGCCAGCTGTAGCTCGGCTCCCTCGGGCTCATCGGGTGAGATGACGGTCAGCCAACGAAAAGGCCCATTGCTGAAGTCGGCCTTCACGGCAAAGCCCAGCACGTCGGTGTAGAAGCGCAGTGCGTTGTCCTGGTTGTCCACATAGACGCTGGTCAGCTTGATCTTCATCGATTTACTCCTTTTTGCATTCGGTGCCCCGCGATCAGGGCATGGTACCGGCAGGCTTCAATCCGGCTTCGCCAGGACCTGCTCCAGCTTGGTGAGGAATTGCTGCCACCCGGCCCTGGCGCCGCCATAGGCCTGCTTCTGGCTCGGATGGAAGCCCGACTGCTCGACGCGCAGATGGGTTCCCGAGCTCGTGGGTGTGAGCGTGAACGTCACCACGCTCGTCAGATTGTAGGCGGCATCCTCATGCGCAAAATCCCAGCTGTAGGACAGCGTCCTGTTTTGCTCGATGGCCAGCACCTCGCAGTCGAGCACGCCGCCCCAGTCGCCGCGAAGATTGAAGCTGTGGCCGACGACAGGCTTGAAATCGTTCTTCATGAGCCATTCCTCAATCAGATGCGGCTGCGTCAACGCGCGCCAGATCTTCTCCGCCGGCCAGGATATTTCACGTTCGACGACGACGGTGCGCAGCTCGGGATTGCTCACTGGTCCATCCTTTTCAGCAGGCTCTCGAGATCATCGAAGCGGCTCTCCCAGAATCCAGTCATTTGAACTGTCCAGTCGGTCAGCGGGCCAAGTGCCGCGGGCTGGGCGCTGTAGTGGGTCTGGCGTCCGGCGTGGCGGTCACGCACCAGGCCGGCCAGCTTCAGGACGCCGAGATGCTTCGACACCGCTGGTTGCGAGACCCCGGACTGCGCCGTCAGCGCCCCCACGGTCTGCTCACCTTGGCGGCACAAGCGCTCGAAGATGGCCCGCCGAGTCGGGTCGGCAAGCGTTCTGAACAAAGTATCGTGGGCGTCCGGCATCGGGATCAATAACCTGCGAGCTATTGATTGACGTATAACCGCCGGGATATGGATGAGTCAAGTGCGCTGGCGGAATGGATCGAGATTAAAGCGCAGACGCGACCTGCCGCAGGCGCACGCCTGCAGGATTACGATCGGATCGTTTGGATCTTTCAAAGAGTTGACCGGCACCGTCGCAGCAGCGACGGCGCCCAGGCGCTTAGTTCGTCGCGGGAGCGCGCTTCTTTTTCTTGCCGGACTTCTTGTCCGCCGCCGCCGGCGCGGTGTCGTCATAGCCGGCATAGACAGTGTAATCCCGGGCGGAGGGTTCGGGCACGACGACGTTGGGATCGGTGAACACGAATTGGGTGGCGGTCGAGGGATCGCTGACCTGGATCTGATAGGGGTGAATTTGCGAATAAAGCACGTCGGGGCCGTGCATGACGGCAATGCGGATCGGCATGGTGATGGTGCCGGGGGCGAACAGCGGTCCCGGCACGATCTTGCCGGCAACGCCAACCTTCATCGTCAACTGGCCGTTGGCACGGCTGCAATCGCGGCTCACATCGCTGATCGAGGCCTGGTAGATGATCTTGGCCGGATCCTTGTTCGGATCGACGATGGAGCCGTCAGGCGCCGTCTGCGCGGCGGCAGCGGCCTCGGCATCCTGTGCCGCATCAGCCTTTTTCTTTCTCGGCTGCGGCGCGCCCTTGGCGTAGGTATTGAAGTAGGCGGTGCCATCGCGCACCGTCACTTTCGGGCAGTAGGCCTGCAACTGGCTGGCGAGAACCTTGGGATCCTGCGGCGGTATTGGCGCATTCGGGTCGGTCTTCTTGCCGAAACCGAGATTGAGGATGCCATTGTCGCTCGATTGGCAACCGGCGGCGGCAAGCATAAAGCCGGTGAGCGCCAGACCCGCGACAAAGCGACGGTTGAACTTGTGAAACGCCATGAAACTGCACTTCCCTCTCGCAAAGTTGGTGACGTATAGCAACGCCACGGCAAAAATGCGACTGAGCCGGCTCGGAAAATTAACCAATTGCCGTGGATGAACCGGCGGCAGCAATGGACCTTGACGATGCGCTATGTGAGTACCCGCGGGGATGCACCCGTGCTTGGATTTGCCGACGCGGTGCTGGCGGGGCTGGCCCGCGACGGCGGGCTTTATGTGCCGCAGACATGGCCGCAGTTTTCGGCAGCCGAGATCCGCGCCATGCGCGGCCTGCCCTATGCGGACCTCGCCATCCGCGTGCTGACGCCGTTCCTCGGCGGCGAGATCGCCGCACCCGTCTTCGAGCGCCTGGTGCGAGAAGCCTATGCCACCTTCCGCCACCAGGCCGTCTGCCCGCTGGTGCAGACCGGCGCCAACACGTTCATCCTTGAACTCTTCCACGGTCCGACGCTGGCCTTCAAGGACGTTGCCATGCAGCTGCTTGCCCGGCTGATGGACCATGTACTGACTGAGCGCGGCCAGCGCGCAACCATCGTCGGCGCGACCTCGGGTGACACTGGCGGCGCCGCCATCGATGCCTTCGCCGGCCGCGACCGAACTGACATTTTCGTGATGTTTCCGCATGGCCGCGTCTCGCCGGTGCAGCAGCGGCAGATGACGACATCGACGGCCACCAACGTCCAGGCGCTGGCCATCGAAGGCAATTTCGACGATTGCCAGGGCCTGCTGAAGGATATGTTCAACGATCATGGTTTTCGTGATCGCGTGTCGCTGTCGGGCGTCAATTCGATCAACTGGGCCCGCATCATGGCCCAGATCGTCTATTATTTTTCCTCGGCGCTTTCGCTCGGCGCGCCGGACAGGCCGGTCTCCTTTACCGTGCCGACCGGCAATTTCGGCGATATTTTCGCCGGTTACGCCGCCAAGAAGATGGGCCTGCCGATCGAGCGGCTGATCGTCGCCACCAACGACAACGACATATTGGCGCGCACTTTCGCGACCGGTGAATACCGCACCAAGGGTGTGTTTGCGACGACGTCGCCATCGATGGACATCCAGGTATCGTCGAACTTCGAGCGACTGCTGTTCGAGGCCTGCGACCGTAACGCAGAGACGGTGCGGCGTTACATGGCCGGCCTCAAGCAATCCGGCGCCTTCACCATCGAGACCGCAGAAATCGACCGGATGCGGTCCGAATTCGACGCCGGACGCGCTGATATGGACGAGGTTGCCGCCACCATCCGTTCAACGCTCGAATCCAGCAATTATCTGCTCGATCCGCACACGGCCGCGGCCGTGCATGTCGCCGCCGGCAAGGCTGACGGTGCAGTGCCGATGGTGGTGCTGGGCACGGCGCACCCGGCCAAGTTCCCGGCCGCGGTCGAAGCCGCCTGCGGCGTGTCGCCGGCCCTGCCCGCATGGCTGGGGTCCTTGATGTCAGCCGACGAAAAGTACACGGTACTTCCATCCGACCTGAAAATGGTGGAAGATTACGTGAGCCGCCACTCAAGGGCAGCGCGTTAGGGAGTACTTGCCATATGGGTGTTGAGGTAAGCCGTCTGTCGAACGGCCTGACAGTCGCCACCGAAACCCTTCCAAGCCTCGAATCCGTTGCCCTTGGCGCCTGGGTCAAGTCCGGCGCCCGCAATGAGCGTGACGACGAGCACGGAATGGCCCATCTGCTCGAGCATATGGCCTTCAAGGGTACGAAAAGGCGGACGGCCTTCGAGATCGCCTCGGAAATCGAGGATGTCGGCGGCGAGATCAATGCCGCCACATCAGTCGAGACGACGTCCTATTACGCCAGGGTGCTGTCCGACGATGTGCCGCTGGCGGTGGATATCCTTGCCGATATCCTGCAGGAGTCCGAATTCGACCCAGAGGAACTGGAGCGCGAGCAGCATGTGATCCTGCAGGAGATCGGCGCCGCGCACGACACGCCCGACGACATCGTCTTCGACCGTTTCACCGAGACCGCCTTCCGCCACCAGACGATCGGCCGCTCGATCCTCGGCACGCCGGAAACCGTCAAATCCTTCACCTCCAAACAGCTGCATGATTTCATAGAGCGCCAGTATGGCGCCGAGAAGATGGTGATCGTGGCGGCAGGCGACATTAAGCACGACAATTTCGTGCGCGAGGTCGAAAAGCAGCTCGGCGGTTTCCGCAGCAAGTCCGACAGCACGATGCCGCAATATGCGCAGTATGTCGGCGGCGATTTCCGCGAGGATCGCGACCTGATGGACGCGCAGATCGTGCTCGGCTTCGAAGGCCGAGCCTATCATGTGCGCGATTTCTACGCTTCGCAGGTGCTGTCGATGATCCTCGGCGGCGGCATGTCGTCCCGGCTGTTCCAGGAGGTCCGCGAAAAGCGTGGCCTGTGCTATTCGGTCTATGCCTTCCACTGGGGTTTTTCCGATACCGGCATCTTCGGCGTTCATGCCGCGACCGGGCAGAGCGACATTGCCGAACTGGTGCCGGTCATTATCGACGAGCTGCAGAAGGCCGGCGAGAATATCCTTCAGGAAGAGCTCGACCGCGCCCGCGCGCAATATCGCGCCGGCCTGATCATGTCGGCTGAAAGCCCGGCCAGCCGCGCCTCGCAGATCGCCAGGCAGCTGCTTCTGTTCGGCCGGCCGATCGCCAAGGAGGAATTGATGGAACGGCTGTCGGCGCTGACCGTCGAGCGGCTGACCGACCTTTCGTCCCGGCTGTTTTCGACCAAGCCGACGCTGACCGCGGTTGGACCGGTGGGTACGCTCGCGCCCTATGAGGCGATTCTCGATTCGCTTGCGGGCACGCACACCACGGCCCGCAAGCTCGCCGTCTAAGCCTTCAAGCGCCGGTGTTCGCGCTCCCTTTCTTTCGCCGTGACCTGCCGGCACTGAAAGGCGACCGGGTCATGCTGCGCGTGCCCTACACCAACGACTATCGCGAATGGTCAGCGGTGCGCGGCGAAAGCCGTGCCTTCCTCGAACCGTGGGAGCCGCGCTGGACGCCCGATGAACTCGACCGCACCGCCTGGCGGCTGCGCATCGGCCGCTACCGCGAAGACTATGCGCAGGGGACAGCCATCGCCTTCTTCATCTTCGAGAAGGCGAGCGGCAAGCTTGCCGGCGGCATTACGCTCGGCAATATACGCCACGGCGTCTCGCAAAGCGGCCATGTCGGGTACTGGATCGGGGAGCGGTTTGGCGGCCGCGGCCTGATGACCGACGCGGTCAAGGTGGTCTGCCGCTTCGCCTTCGATACGCTGAGGTTGCACCGGATCGAAGCTGCCTGTATTCCCGACAATATCCGGTCGATCCGCGTGCTTGAAAAAGCCGGATTCCGGCGCGAAGGACTTCTGCGATCCTACCTCAGGATCAACGGCATCTGGCAGGACCACTACCTCTACGCCCGGATCGCGGACGATCCACCGGGCGCTGGAACGAAGGACTGATTTTTGACGAATTTCCTGCGAAACGGGTCGCTGTTGGCCTTTGTTCTGGCGGCTGTCGTCACGCTTTGCGCGGCGCTACCGGCCTTCGCCGTCGAACCGATCAAGATTGCCCGCGACGACGTAGCGCTCGACCTGTCGCGCGCCGTCCAGATCTACGTCAATCAGGGCGAAAACTTCCAGGTGTCGACCGCGCCCGGTCCCGACGGCATCGTGCGGCGCATCGAGGTCGAGGCCAATGACGCGCGCTCGAGCGGCGACTGGGCGGTGTTCGCGCTCGCCAACACCACCGACCAGCAGCTCGACCGGCTGATCGTGGCGCCGCATTTCCGGCTGGTGAATTCCGGCATCTTCTGGCCCGATCTCGGCGCCACCCGCATCGCCGCGATCACCCCCAGCGAGGGATTCGCGCTCGACCGCCAGTCAAGCTCCGACGCCGACGTGTTCCGGGTGACGCTGAACCCGGGAACGGTGATCACCTTCATCGCCGAACTCGCCTCGCCGAAGCTGCCGCAGGTCTATCTATGGGAGCCGGAAGCCTACAAGGACTCGGTCAATTCCTATACGCTGTTCCGCGGCATCGTCATCGGCATCGCCGGGCTGCTGGCGCTCTTCCTGACCATCCTTTTCGTCGTCAAGGGAACCTCGATGTTTCCGGCGACAGCCGCACTTGCGTGGGCGGTACTTGCCTATATCTGCGTCGATTTCGGCTTTCTAAACAAGATCATAGAGATATCGCCCGGGAACGAGCAGATGTGGCGGGCGGGAACGGAGGTGGCGCTTGCGGCGACCTTCGTGGTGTTCCTGTTCGCCTATCTCAACCTCAACCGGTGGCACGGCCATTTCAGCTATGGCGCGCTGGTCTGGATCCTCGGCCTGGTGCTGATTGCCGGTGTGGCCATCATCGATCCGGCCGTCGCCGCCGGTATTGCCCGGCTGTCCTTTGCCGCCACCGCGCTGACCGGGCTCGGCCTCATCATCCTGCTCGGTCTTCGTGGTTACGACCGTGCGATCATGCTGGTGCCCAGTTGGGTGATGGTGCTGCTATGGCTGTGCGGGTCGTGGATGGCGATCACCGGCATGCTCGACAACGACATCGCCCAGCCGGCATTGGGCGGCGGGCTGATCCTGATCATCCTTTTGATCGGCTTCACCGTCATGCAGCATGCCTTTGCCGGCGGCGCGCTGCATCAGGGCCTGTTCTCCGATCTCGAGCGCCAGGCGCTGGCCGTGGCCGGCTCCGGCGACACGGTGTGGGACTGGGACGTGCTGCGCGACCGCGTCGTCACCAAGCCCGACGTCAGCATCCAGCTTGGCCTGGCGCCCAACAGCCTGGGGGGTGCGGCCCGCAACTGGCTGCCGGTGCTGCATGCCGACGACCGCGACACGTTCCGCACCACCCTCGACGTGGTGCTCGAACATCGGCGCGGCCGGGTCTCGCAGAATTTCCGCCTGCGCGGCGCCGACGGGCACTACCACTGGTTCTTGCTTCGGGCGCGGCCGGTGATCGGCTCGGATGGCGAAGTGATTCGCTGCGTCGGCACCATGGTCGACGTCACCGAGCAGAAAAAGTCCGAGGAAAGGCTGCTGCACGATGCCGTTCACGACAATCTGACCGGCCTGCCCAACCGCGAACTTCTGATGAACCGGCTGGAAGCCATCATCTCGATCGCGCGCACCGAAGAGAAGGTGCGCCCGACCGTCTTCGTCATCGACATCGACCGTTTCAAGCAGGTCAATGACGGGCTTGGCATCTCGGCCGGCGACACCATCCTGCTCACCATTGCGCGCCGCTTGCACCGGCTGTTGAAACCGAAGGATTCGCTGTCGCGCTTTGCCGGTGACCAGTTCGCCCTGATGCTGCTCTCCGAACAGGAACCCTCCCGCATCGCGGCGGTGGCAGACGCCATCAAGCACGCCATCAACAACCCGATCACCTTCGCCAAGCGCGAGATCGTGCTGACTGCCTCGATCGGCCTGATCACCTGGACCTCGGCGCAGACTTCGGCAGAAGACATGGTCAAGGACGCCGAGCTTGCCATGCACCAGGCCAAGCGCTTCGGCGGTGACAGGATCGAGCCGTTCCGGCCGGCCTTCCGCACCGTCGGCACCGACCGGCTGCAATTCGAATCCGATCTGCGCCGCGCCATCGAGCGGCGCGAATTCACCCTTGCCTACCAGCCGATCGTGCGGCTGGAGGACGGCAGCATTGCCGGCTTCGAGGCGCTGCTGAGGTGGGACCATCCGCGCCGCGGCATGATCCCGCCGGGCGATTTCATCCCGGTCGCCGAAAGCTGCGGCCTGATCGTGCAGCTTGGGCTGTTTGCCATGCAGCAGGCGGCCGAAGACCTCGCCGGTTGGCAAAAGCAGATCGGCGACACGCCGCTGTCGGTGTCGGTCAATCTGTCCAGTCGCCAGCTGATCCGCCGCGACCTGGTCAGCGATGTCCGCTCGGTCATCGCCCGCGCCAATCTGAAGCCGCGCTGCTTCCGGCTCGAACTTACCGAATCGCTGGTCATGGACAATCCAGAGCAAACCTCGCATGTGCTGACCAAGCTCAAGCAGCTCGGCATCGGCCTGTCGCTGGACGATTTCGGCACCGGCTATTCCTCGCTCGCCTACCTGACCCGCTTCCCCTTCGACACCATCAAGATCGACAAGAGCTTCGTCGACGACGCGACGCCGAAGCGGGCGGTGCTGCTCAAATCCATGGTCAACATGGCGCATGAACTCGGCCTGTCGGTGGTGGCCGAGGGCATTTCCGACGAAAGCGATGCGCTGGAATTGCGCCAGATGGGCTGCGAATATGTGCAAAGCTTCATGTTCGGCGCGCCGATGCCAGGCGACCAGGTGCTGAAGGCGTTGAAAGAGCAGTACCCGATGACGCAGGCGTGATGGGTGAGGCATGCGTCGTGCAGGCGCGTGGTTACATTGGAATGAACCCCGAAAATTAGCTGAAGCGACCGCGCCTTCGTCATCCTAGGGCGAAGCAAGGAGCGCAGCGACGCGGCGCAGACCCTAGGATGACGAAAGTGGCGGGCGGCTTCGGCTAGTCGCGAAGGTTCGGCGGAACGTCGGCGAAGGCGAGGCTTCAGGCGTGCCCCGCGGCCAGGCTCAAATGCGCCAGATCAATCCCGATCGATGCCAGGATGCGGTCGTACTTCCGCTCGATGTCGGCGTCGAACAGCAGCTCCGGCGTGGCCGGACAGGTCAGCCAGCCATTCTCGGCGATCTCGGTTTCCAGCTGGCCGGCGCCCCAGCCGGAATAGCCGAGCGCCATCAATGCGCGCCGCGGGCCGCGGCCGGACGAGATGGCGCGCAATATGTCGACCGTCGCGGTCAGGCAGATATCGTCGGACACGGTGAGCGAGGATTCCACCCGGTAGTCGCCCGAGTGCAGGACGAAGCCGCGGCTACGGTCGACGGGGCCGCCATTGCGCACGACGAAGTCGCGAGCCTGCGCCGGCAGCCTGATCGCCTCCTGTTCGTTCATGATGCCGAGCTGCACCAGAAGATCGGGAAACAGCATCTGTTGCGTCTGGTTGATGATCAGGCCCATGGCGCCTTCATCGCTGTGCGCACAGATGTAGATGACCGAGCGCGTGAAGCGATCGTCCTTCATGCCGGGCATGGCAATCAGAAACTGGTCGTCAAGAAAGCCGCGTCCACCGGCTGTCTTTTTGTGGCGCAACAAGTCCATGGACTGGAGCGTAACGCGTTTCCGGGACGCCGAAAAGATGCGCCGCGTGCGATTCG
Organism: Mesorhizobium sp. L103C119B0; assembly: GCF_000502235.1. NCBI lineage: Bacteria > Pseudomonadati > Pseudomonadota > Alphaproteobacteria > Hyphomicrobiales > Phyllobacteriaceae > Mesorhizobium > Mesorhizobium sp. L103C119B0. Next base: position 38,690 of record NZ_AYXE01000001.1, read on the forward strand.
GCCAAAGCCCAACGGTTGGAACAACGGAATCTTGACTGCGAACTTCACTCGGCCGATTGCTTGAAGCCAACTGTTCCTTGCCCGAAGGTCACGCAAATATGATACGCAGAGCGCCATGAAAACATTGCGCGGCCATGAACTGACGATCAAATCAACGCCATGCAAAGCTTGAAAATCCTGCTGCTCGGTATTGCTATCGGATGCGGAGCAGTCCTGCCCGCCGCCGCCTCCTCGTCGGAATGGTACAACAGCGAAGGCGGCAAGGTGCGGCTGGTGACAACAGGCAAGGCCGACGAGGCCGGTCGCATACAGGGCGTGCTCGACATCGCGCTCAAGCCCGGCTGGAAAACTTATTGGCGCGATCCGGGCGACGCCGGCGTGCCGCCGCAGATCGACGTTTCGGCCAGCACCAACATCACCGATGCGGCGTTTTCCTTCCCGCCGCCGCAGCGCCATGACGACGGCTACGGCAAATGGGCCGGCTACAACCATCCGGTCTCGCTGCCGGTGACATTCACTTTGTCGTCGCCTGGGGATGCGGCCGTCATCGATGCCGACATCTTTCTCGGCATCTGCGAGACGATCTGTATTCCGGTGCAGACGCGGCTGAGCGTCGATCCCGCCGCCGATCCCGACAATGCCGAGGATGCGGCGCTGGTGAAGGCTGCACTCGCCACCTTGCCCGCGCCTGCCAAGCCCGATTTCGGGATCAAGGTGCTGCCGGGCGACCATGAGACGCTGATGGTCGAGGCGACTTTTCCCGGAGATCCGGAGGCGGCGGATTTATTCGTCGCCGGGGGACGCGATTATATGTTCGGGGCGCCTGCACGCAGCGAAAAGGACGGCCGGCTGGTATTTACCATTCCGATCCTCGACCGGCCGTCGACGACACCGACCGATGGCGGGTTGTATTACACCCTGACAAGTGCCGAAGGCGCGGTCGAGGGCGTTCTGCCGTTCCCCTGATACCGAACCCGATCAGGGCTTTCCCTTGATCCAGGCCTTGTCGGCGGTTGCGGGAGATGCCCGATTTCGCTATCGCAAGAAACCTTCCCTGCTTTTCACACGAGGACCATCATGACGATTGCCGTTGGCGACAAACTGCCCGATGCGACCTTCAAGGAAATGACCGCCGACGGCGCCAAGGTGATCACCTCGGCCGAGATTTTCGCGGGCAAGAAGGTCGTGCTGTTCGGCGTTCCAGGCGCCTTCACGCCGACCTGCAGCAACAATCATCTGCCGGGCTATCTCGAGAACCACGATGCCATCCTGGCCCGCGGCGTCGACACCATCGCCGTCGTCTCCGTCAACGATGTCCATGTCATGGGCGCCTGGGCCAATTTCACCGGCGGTCAAGGCAAGATCCTCTATCTCGCCGACGGCAATGGCGACTTCGCCAGGTCGATCGGCCTCGACTCCGACTATTCCAGCGGCGGCATGGGATTGCGCTCGAAGCGCTTCTCGATGATCGTCGACAACGGCAAGGTCACGGCGCTCAATGTCGAGACCAAGCCAGGAGTCGACACATCGGGTGCCGCTCACATTCTGAGCCAGCTCTAAACCGCGGCGGCCGCGTCGGCTCATGAGCGCCATGGCCTGACGACGACGCGCTTCCAGCCGGATTGCCTGCTTTGGGGGACATCGACGNATCGACGATGTTTGACATCATCTGGCGCAGCGTTGCGATCGGCATCGGCGCCACGGTGCTGATGGATCTTTGGGCGCTGTTCCTGCATCTGGCGCTCAGCCAGCCGCGGCCGAACTGGGGGCCGCCCGGCCGCTGGGTCTGGCACCTTAGGGAAGGCAAGGTTTTCCACGACGATATCGCCCATGCCGCACCCTATGCGCATGAGCAGGCGCTGGGCTGGGCCTTCCATTATGTCACCGGCATCGTCTACGGCTTCATCCTGGTGGCGCTGGCGGGCACGGCATGGCTGGACGCGCCGACCTTCCTGCCGGCCTTCATCCTCGGCATGGTCACCATCGGCGCCGGCTGGTTCCTGCTGGCGCCCGGCATGGGCGCCGGCTGGGCTGCGTCAAAGCGCCCCAACGCGATGCAGATCCGCGCCTTCAACGTGATCTCGCACACGGTGTTCGCGCTCGGCCTCTACGGCACGGCCCTGCTGATCCGCTGAGGACAGGTTCTATCCGCTGGTCGCCAGCGGCTTCATCGCGGCTACGGTATCGATGATCTCCTGACATCCGCTTTAGCGCGGCGCCAGACTGTCTATCGGCCGCCATCCGTGGACGACGCGGCGCGTGCCGACATCATAGGCGAAGTAATTGCCGCCGCCGGCCGGCTGATCCGCCGCGCGGCTGATTGCGCGGCCGCTGAGCGAGAGCAGCAAGAGCGTTCCGACGCCGCCATGGCCGACGAAGGCAATGTCGCCGCCGTCGGCAGCACCCAGCACCGTTTCGACCTCGCTGACAATGCGTTGCTGGGCGTCGATGGCCCGTTCCCAGCCGCGGATGCTTTTGTGCGGGTCGGCGAAGAACTGGTCGGCGACCACCTCGAACTCCGGCGGCGGCAGGAAGCCGGTTGCCGACCGATCGTTCTCATGCATGCGCTCCCTCACCTCGACCGCGAGGCCGAGGTGTTTGCCAAGGATCTCGGCGGTTTCGATCGCCTTGCGCTCGGCCGACGAGACGACACGGCGAATCGACCCGACCCATGGCTGATCGAGCATGGCTGATGCTGTCGCTCGTCCGATCTCGGACAGCCCCCAGTGCGGCACGGGAACGTTGGCATCGATCTGAACCTGGGGATGGGTGATGTAGTATACGATCGGCATGAGTGAGGTCTCCTGCCGATAGCTTGAGCTCAATAGCTCTGGGTCGAGCGCCGTGCCCGCGGCGCCGGCTGCTTCTCGGATGCCGCCGGCTTCAGCGCCACTTTCGGCGCCGCAGGTTTGGCTGAGCCCCTCTTGAACGGCGCCATGCCTTCCCTTGCGAGTTCGTCGGCGCGTTCGTTCTCGGTGTGGCCGGCATGGCCCTTGACCCAGTTCCAGGTCACGTTGTGGCGCCGATTGGCCTCATCCAGCGCCTGCCACAGTTCACCGTTCTTGACCGGCTTCTTGTCGGCGGTCTTCCAGCCGTTTTTCTTCCAGCCGTGGATCCATTTGGAGATACCGTCCATGACATATTTGCTGTCGGTGTGAAGCTCGACGGCGCACGGCTCCTTCAGCGCATTCAGCGCCGAGATGGCGGCCAGCAGTTCCATACGGTTATTGGTCGTCTCGGCCTCGCCGCCCGACAATTCCTTGGTCTTGCCGTTGAAGCGCAGGATGGCGCCCCAGCCGCCGGGACCGGGATTGCCCGAGCAGGCACCGTCGGTGAAGATTTCGACCTGCTTGGTCATGTCAGTCCGTATTCCGAAGGCGACTTGATCGCGCGGTGGAAGCGCATGCGGCGGATATATTCGGTCGGATCGCGCTTCATGACCAGCCCGCCGTCGGGAACGGTCAGCCAGTCATAGAGCCGGGTCAGCATAAAGCGCAGCGCCGAGCCACGCGAAAGCATCGGCAGCGCTGCTTTCTCGCCCTCGCTCAAAGGCCGCACGCTCTGATAGCCGGCCAGCAGCGCCGTGCCTTTGGTCAGGTTGAAGGAGAAATCCTTCTCGAAACACCAGGCGTTGAGACAGGTGGCGACGTCATAGGCGTAGAGGTCGTGGCAGGCGAAATAGAAGTCGATGAGGCCGGACAGTTTCTCGCCGAGGAAGAAGACATTGTCGGGAAACAGATCGGCATGGATGATGCCTGCCGGCAGGCCCTGCGGCCAATGGCGTTCGAAATCCGCGAAATCCGCGTCGACCTCGGCCGCCAGTCCCGGCTCGACCTCGTCGGCTCGGTCGCGCGAGGCATTCCAGAGTTTGCGCCAGCCCTCGATGGCCAGTGCGTTGTTACGCGTCATCGCAAAATCCTGCCCGGCCAAATGCAGTGCGGCGAGGGACTTGCCGACCTCCGCGCAATGCGCCGCTGTCGGCCGCCGCAGCGACAGGCCTTCGAGGAAGGTGATGATGACCGCGGGACGGCCGGCCAGCGTGCCGATGACGGTGCCGTCATGCGCGGTCACCGGCAGCGGACAGGAAATGCCTTTGCGGGCGAGATGGCCCATCAGGCCGAGGAAGAACGGCAGGTCGGCCTTGTCGACGCGCTTCTCGTAGAGCGTCAGTATGTAAGAGCCGCTTGAGGTGTGCAGCAGGAAATTCGAATTCTCCGTGCCTTCGGCGATACCCTTGTAGGACAAGAGTTCGCCGACCGGATATGCCCTCAGGAACGCGCCGAGTTCGCCTTCATTGACGTCGGTGTAGACCGCCATGGGCTGTTCACGCGGCTCCGTTGACGAAGGCCATGTCGGCCCGTGTCAGTTCGACATCGCGCAGAACCCGCATGACTGGAAAATCCTCCGTTTCGGTGGCCGTGATCGCCAGGTCGATGGTCACCTCGAAGCGCTGGCGGAAGGCGTCGATGATCTCGTCGACGATGATCTCCGGCGCCGACGCGCCGGCAGACAGGCCGAGCGTCGAGATATTTGTGATGTCATTCCACGGAATTTCGGCGGCGCGCTGTACGAGAAGCGACATGGTGGCGCCGGCGCGCTCCGCCACTTCGACAAGACGGCGCGAATTGGAGGAATTGGGCGCACCGACGATCAGATAGAGATCGGCGCCGGCGGCGGTTTCCTTGACCGCTTCCTGGCGGTTGGTGGTGGCGTAGCAGATCGATTCGGCGGCCGGTGCATGCAGTTGCGGGAAGCGCTCCTGCAGCACCCGCAATATGCCGGCAGTGTCTTCGACCGACAACGTTGTCTGGCTTACGAAGCCGAGCGCTTCCGGGTCGGCGGGGGCAAAGGTCCCAGCGTCGGCTTCGGTCTCGATCAGCGTGACGGCGCCTTCAGCCAGTTGGCCCATGGTGCCGATCACTTCGGGATGGCCGGCATGGCCGATCAGAAGCACATGGCGGCCGAGCCGCTGATGGCGCATCGCCTGCTTGTGCACCTTGGACACCAGCGGGCAGGTGGCGTCGAGATAGAAGAGCTCGCGTGCCTTGGCGTCGGCCGGCACCGATTTCGGCACGCCGTGGGCCGAGAAGACAACCGGCGACTTGCGGTGCTCGGCCGGGATTTCCGAGAGTTCCTCGATGAAAACCGCGCCAAGGCTTTGCAGGCCCTCGACGACATAGCGGTTGTGCACGATCTCGTGGCGGACATAGACCGGCGCGCCGTATTTCTTCAACGCCAGCACGACGATCTGGATGGCGCGGTCGACACCGGCGCAAAAGCCGCGCGGCTGGCAGAGCCGGATCGTCAGCGGTGGTTTTGTGGCGGTCTGCAGCATGATTCCAGATCGGTTGATCGTATCGTGACGCGAAATGAGGTGTGCACCCCTGCCCTGTCAAGGGCAGTTGAGATCAGGTTGAATGGTCAACCTGATCTAACTCTTTGTTGGAGCATGATCTTGTCCGAAACCGGTTCCCACTTTTCGGGGTGATGCTCTGGATCATTCAGTCTTTGCCGGACCGCGCAGCCTGACGATCAGAACCGCGGCAAGAGCCGCCGCCAGGCCATACCAGGTGAAGGCATATTGCAGATGAGAATTCGGCAGGTCGATGATGGTGACGCCGCCGACCGGCAGCCCGCCCGGGTTCGGCGTCTTGTCGGCGTCGATGAAGATCGGCACCAGCACGGCACCGGCCGGCAGGCCGGCACTCGCCGCCATGACATCACGATCCTTCCAATAGAAGATGTTCTTGGCCACGTCATTGTCGGGCAGCATCATCGACGGCTTGGCCGGCAGCGGGTTGCGCGCCAGGCCGGTGACCGTGACCTTGCCGGTCACCTGCCCTTGCGGGCGCTTGGCGGCATCCTTGACATCATAGGGAACGAAGCCGCGGTTGATCAGGACATAGCGGCCATCGTCGAGGGCCAGCGGGGTATAGACGTTGAAGCCGGCGTCGCCGTCCCATGTGGCGTAGAAATGCCGCTCGCCGGAGTGCAGGAACGTCCCGCTGACGGTGACCGGCGTGTAGTCGACATCACCGGTGGCGGCGAATTCCTTCTCGACGTCCGCCAGCGGCTGCGGCGCTGAATGGGTGCGCTGGTCGATGGTCTGCAGAAGGGCTTCCTTCCAGTACAGGCGCTGCACCTGCCATGTGCCAAGCCCGAGCAGGATGACGAACACCACCAGGCCGAGGCCGAGCAGCAATGCCGTCTTCGGCCGCGAGCGGCCGGCGGGCTTGGTCAGCGCCTCGCTCATTGCCCTTGGTCCAGGCGGCCTTCGGCCGCCTTGTTGGCGTATTGAAGCGTCAGCAGCACCCCCTTGATCAACCTCAGCGCCGTCAGGCACAGTCCCACGGCCAGCGGTATCCAGATGATGAAATGCAGCCAGAGCGGCGGGCTCAGCGTGACCTCCACCCACAGCGCCAGCCCCACGACGATGAAGCCGATGATCAGGATGACGAACACCGCCGGGCCGTCGCCGGCATCGGCGTAGGAATAGTCGAGGCCGCAATTGTTGCAGCGCTTGCCGACGGTGAGGAAGCCGGAAAACAGCCGTCCTTCGCCGCAGCGCGGGCAGCGTCCGTGCAGGCCGGCCGAGATCGGCTCGATGGGTGGCCAGATCGCCCTGTCTTCACTCATGGATAGTCATGCTTTACGGCTCGATTTCGATCAGCGTTCCATCCGGCACCATAGTCCAGATTTCGTCCATGTCGCAGTCGGTAACCCCAATGCAGCCATCGGTCCAGTCGACCAATTGAAGCAGCCAGCCCGACCAGCCGAATCCGTTGGCCATTGATGGGGCGCCGAAAAGAAGAAAGGCGACCGCGTTGCCGCGACCGCCCTTCTGATTTGTCGGTTCGGTGAAAGCCGTCAGTGGCCTTCGATCACCGCGCCGACCGATCCCCAGACGTAGATCGATGCGAACAGGAACAGCCAGACCACGTCGACGAAGTGCCAGTACCAGGCAGCCGCCTCGAAGCCGAAATGCTGCTTGGGCGTGAAGTCGCCTTTCCAGGCGCGGATCAGGCAGACCAGCAGGAAGATGGTGCCGATGATGACGTGGAAGCCATGGAAGCCGGTCGCCATGAAGAAGGTGGCGCCGTAGATGGAATCCTTGAAGCCGAACGGAGCGTGCATGTACTCGTAGGCCTGCACCATGGTGAACAGCATGCCGAGGCCGACGGTCAGCACCAGGCCGTTGATCAGGCCCTTGCGGTCGCCATGGATGAGCGAATGGTGCGCCCATGTCACCGTGGTGCCCGACAGAAGCAGGATGATGGTGTTGTAGAGCGGCAGATGGAAGGGATCGAGGACTTCGAGACCCTTCGGCGGCCAGACGCCGCCAGTGAAAGCGGTGCGGGCGTAATTCTGCACTTCGCTCGGAAACAGGCTGGCATCGAAATAGGCCCAGAACCAGGCAACGAAGAACATCACTTCCGAAGCGATGAACATGATCATGCCGTAGCGCAGATGCAGCGACACGACGCGCGTGTGGTGGCCCTCATGCGCTTCCTTGATGGTGTCCGACCACCAGGCAAACATCGTGTAGAGGACGATGACCAGGCCGATGAAGAACAGCCACGGATTGGCGATGTTGTGGCCGAAAATCGGAAAATCGCCGTTCTTGAGATACTGCATCAGGGCGACGCCGCCGACTGCAGTCACCAGCGCGCCGATCGACCCCAGGAAGGGCCACGGGCTCGGGTTGACGAGATGGTAGTCGTGTTGTGGTTTTGCGTGCGCGTCTGCCATATCAACCCCCGAGATTTGCTTCGGTATCTGAAACTTTGCTGCTGCTGTCCGGCGTCGATGACGCCACCGGCTTGTTCTTTTGGACCGGGAACATGGTGTAGGACAGGGTGATCGTCTTCAAGTCCTTCAGTTCCGGCACGTTGACGATATCGGGATCCACATAGAACACGACCGGCATGTCCAGCGTCTCGCCGGGCTTCAGCGTCGTGTCGGTGAAGCAGAAACATTCGACCTTGTTGAAGTAGGGGCCCGCCAGTTCCGGCTGCACGTTGAAGGTGGCGCGGCCGGTAACGGCGCGGTCGAACTTGTTGGTGGCGCTGTAATGCGCCTGCGTGGTCTCGCCGATCTTGATGGTGACCGAGCGGGCGACCGGCTGGAACTGCCAGGGAATGCCGTTGGTGTTGGCGTCGAAGCGCACGGTGATGTCGCGGTCGAGGATGCGGCCGGCATATTGCTTTTCGGCGCGCTGCGTCGTGCCGCCATAGCCGGTGGCCTGGCAGAACATCTTGTAGAGCGGCACCGCGGCGTAGGCCATCCCGATCATGCCGCCGAAAAAGGCGACGCAGACGGCGGCGACGACGCGGTTGGTGTTCTTCTTCCTGGGATCGGTCACGGTCTGGCGGGTCATCATCGGCCTCATCCGGTATGGCCGAATTTCACGATGGTCGCGACGTAGAAGATGACGACCAGAATCGCCAGCGCGACGCCGATCGCCGCCGAACGGTTGCGCCGCGCCTTCTTCTGGCTTTCGGTCAGCGTGACCAGTTCAAGCTTCTTGTCGATCATGGTCATGCTCCACCGATGGCCAAAGCGCGACCGACGACACAGTCGGCAAGATAGATGGCGAAGATGGCGAAGAGGTAGAGCAGCGAATAGGCGAACAGAGCCTTGGCCGGCTTCATGACGCGGTCGCTATCGGTCATGCACAGCACTTTCCATGCATACCAGACGAAGCCGGCGCCGAGAGCCACTGATGCGACGCCATAGAAGGCGGTGGTGAAACCGAGCACCCAGGGCAGCACACCGATCGGCGCCAGGATCAGGGCGTAGGCAAAGATCTGGCGGCGGGTCGAGGCCTGGCCGGCAACGTTCGGCATCATCGGGATGCCAGCCTTGGCGTAGTCGTCGGACTTGAACAGCGCCAGCGCCCAGAAGTGCGGCGGCGTCCACAGGAAGATGATCAGGAACAGGACGAGGCTTTCCAGGCTCACCGTTCCGGTCACCGCGGCCCAGCCGATGACCGGCGGGATGGCGCCGGCGGCGCCGCCGATGACGATGTTCTGCGGCGTCGAGCGCTTCAGCCACATCGTGTAGACGACGGCGTAGAAGAAGATGGTGAAGGCAAGCAGCGCCGCCGACAGCCAGTTGACCAGCACGCCCAGCGTCATCACGGACAGCACCGAAAGCACAAGGCCGAAGCTCAGGGCTTCGCCGGGCAGGATGCGGCCGGAGGGTACCGGGCGGCCGGCGGTCCGGCTCATCACCGCATCGATGTCGGCGTCGTACCACATGTTGAGCGCACCCGAGGCGCCGGCGCCGATGGCAATGGCCAGGATGGCGATCACCGCCAGCAGCGGGTTGATGGCCACGGGCGCAGCGACCATGCCGACAAAGGCCGTGAACACCACCAGCGACATGACGCGCGGCTTCAGCAGGGCGAAGAAATCGCCCGACGTGGCTTCCGACATGCGAAAGCCCGCTTCGTCAATCATTGGGTCGTCGAAAAGGGCCATGCGTACATAAGTCCAATCATTCCGTTGGCCGAAACCGCCGGCGGGCCGGCGGTTTCGTATTCGGGCTGCCTTACTTGATCTTCGGCAGCTGTTCCCACTGGTGGAAGGGCGGCGGCGAAGGCAGCTGCCATTCGAGCGTCGTTGCACCCTCGCCCCACGGATTGGCGCCGGCGACGCGCTTCTTCTGGAAGGCCTCGAACACGCCATAGAGGAAGATCACCACGCCGACGGCCGATATATAGGAGCCGTAGGACGACACCATGTTCCAGCCGGCGAACGCGTCGGGATAGTCGATGGTGCGGCGCGGCATGCCGGCCAGGCCGAGGAAATGCTGCGGGAAGAAGATCAAATTGACGCCGACGAAGGTGACCCAGAAGTGGGTGTTGGCGATCACCGGCGAGTACATGTAGCCGGTCATCTTGGGGAACCAGTAGTACCAGCCGGCGAAGATGGCGAAGACCGCACCCAGCGACAGCACATAGTGGAAGTGGGCAATGACGAAATAGGTGTCATGCAGCGAGCGGTCGAGGCCGGCGTTGGCGAGCTGGACGCCGGTGACGCCGCCGACCGTGAACAGGAAGATGAAGCCCAGCGCCCACAGCATCGGCGTCTTGAACGAGATCGAGCCGCCCCACATCGTCGCGATCCAGGAGAAGATCTTCACGCCTGTCGGTACGGCGATGACCATGGTGGCGAAGACGAAGTAGCGCTGCGTGTCGAGCGACAGGCCGGTCGTGTACATGTGGTGCGCCCAGACGATGAAGCCGACGGCGCCGATCGCGACCATGGCGTAGGCCATGCCGAGATAGCCGAACACCGGCTTCTTCGAGAAGGTCGAGACGATGTGGCTGATGATGCCGAAGCCCGGCAGGATCAGGATGTACACTTCGGGGTGACCAAAGAACCAGAACAGATGCTGGAACAGGATCGGATCGCCGCCGCCATCCGGGGCGAAGAAGGTGGTGCCGAAATTGCGGTCGGTAAGCAGCATGGTGATGCCACCGGCCAGAACCGGAAGCGACAAGAGCAGCAGGAAGGCGGTGATCAGAACCGACCAGGCAAATAGCGGCATTTTGTGCAGCGTCATGCCCGGCGCGCGCATGTTGAAAATGGTGGTGATGAAGTTGATGGCGCCGAGGATCGAGGACGCGCCGGCAATGTGGATCGACAGGATCGCCAGATCCATGGCCGGCCCGGGCTGGCCGGAGGTCGACAGCGGCGGATAGAGCGTCCAGCCGCCGCCAACGCCATAGGCGCCGGGCGCGCTCGGCATGAAAGCCGAAGCGATGAGCAGCAGGAAGGCCGGCGGCAGCAGCCAGAACGAGATGTTGTTCATGCGCGGGAAGGCCATGTCAGGCGCGCCGATCATGATCGGCACCATCCAGTTGGCGAAGCCGCCGATCAGCGCCGGCATGACCATGAAGAAGATCATGATCAGCGCGTGCGCGGTGCCGAAGGCGTTGTACATGCTCTTGCCGCCGTCGATGGCGGCATCGCCGTTCATGCCATAGACCATCTGCGCCAGACCGGTGAAGATCTGGATGCCCGGCTCCTGCAGCTCCATGCGGATGACGACCGAAAGCGCGCCGCCGACGATGCCCGCGAAAATCGCGAAGATCAGGTAGAGCGTGCCGATGTCCTTGTGGTTGGTGGAGTACACCCACCGGACCCAGCCATGATAGGGCTTGTGGTCGTGGTCGTCGTGAGCTGCAGCTTCTGCCATGGTCGGCTCCGTTCCCTAATTCTTGCTAACCCGCGGCATCAATTGCCGGCGGCCGCTACCTTGTTGGTACCGTCGACCTCGGCCATCAGCGCCTTGTTGGCGCCGGGGAGGTCGGTCTTGGCTGCTGCCAGCCAGGTCTTGTACTGCGCATCGGATACGACGCGGACGGCGATCGGCATGAAGGCATGGTCCTTGCCGCAGAGCTGCGAGCACTGGCCGTAATAGATGCCTTCCTTTTCCGCCTTGAACCACGTCTCGTTGGTGCGGCCGGGAACCGCGTCCATCTTGATGCCGAAGGCCGGCACGGCAAAGGAATGGATCACGTCGGCTGCGGTAACCAGGACGCGCGTCATGGTGTTGACCGGCACGACCAGCTCGTTGTCGACCGCCAGCAGGCGCGGATAGACCTTGCGGTCTTCCTTGCCGATCGCGGCGCGGTCGGCGTCCTGCAGGATGGCGGAGTTGAAGGAGAGCGTGTTCTCGGTCTGGTACTCATAGTCCCAGTTCCACTGATTGCCCGTTACCTTGACGGTCAGCTTGGCCTCTTCCGGCGGCGTGTACTGCGCCGTCAGCAGCTGGAACGAGGGAATGGCGATGAACAGCAGGACGACGACCGGCCCGACTGTCCAGATGATCTCGATCAGCGTGTTGTGGCTGGTCTTGGACGGAACCGGGTTTTTGCTGGCGCGGAACCTGAAGATGCACCAGGCGAGAAGCGCCAGAACCAAAGCAGTGATCGGGACGACGAACCACATCGTGTAGTTCCCGAACCACTCGATCTGCCGCATCATGTCTGTCGCCGGCGGCTGAAAAGTCATCTCCCACGGCTGCGGCTGGGCCGCATGGGCGGAGGCACCGGCGAAAAATGCGGCGGCGGCGCCTGCCGTTGCCATCAATTTGGCGCTTGCTGGGAATTTTCTCATCGCCCTCTTCATCTCCCGGTTCCTCGCGATCGCGACGCAAGAATATCGAACAATGCCGGGATGGGAATCCCGGACAGTCCCAAGGGTGGTTCAAACCATACTCTATTTCCCTCCGCAAGAAAGGAGCGGGCGAAACCGTGCGGCATTTTTGCGCGCAAGTGCTGCCGCGCTGTTTCGACGGCCTCGTGGCCCGCGCGGGTCGTCGACAGACAGGCTATGCGGGCTTGTGTCCGGAATGCGCCCGACGGTCGCAATTCGGGCGAATTTGCTAGGGAAAAGCGCATTATTGCGCCTGCCGGGGCTGACCGGCGGTCGCCCTATCCTTTACTTGGCCTTGGCGCGGCTTAAAGTGCCGTGATTCGCAATGGAGCCGTCATGACCTCTTGGCTTTCGAGAAACGCCTGGCATTCGAAGAGCGCCTGGCATTCGAAAAGCGCTTGGCTTTCGAGAAGCGGGGCGAAGGTCGTTTTTCTCGCCGCCCTGATCGGTATCGGCTCGTCCGCAACCGGCGTCGCCAATGCAGCGCAGCCCAGCGGCACGGTCAAGTCAACGCATGGCGCGTGGTCGATCATCTGCGACACGCCGGCCGGCGCCACCTCGGAACAATGCGTGATGATGCAGAACGTCGTTGCCGAGGATCGCCCGGAAATGGGACTGTCCGTCGTCGTCCTGCGCACCGCCGACAACAAGGCCGAGATCCTGCGCGTGCTGGCGCCGCTCGGCGTTCTGCTGCCCAATGGCCTGGGCCTCAATGTCGACGGCAAGGATATCGGCCGCGCCTATTTCGTGCGCTGCTTCCAGGACGGCTGCTATGCCGAGGTCATTCTCGAAAAGCCGCTGCTCGATACGCTGAAGACCGGGACGTCGGCCACCTTCATCGTCTTCCAGACGCCGGAAGAAGGCATCGGCATCCCCGTCGACCTCAAGGGCTTCGCCGACGGTTTTGCCGCCCTGCCCTGAGCTTGATGCTTGCGAAACCGTCTTTCCTCACAATTCCCACGGGTTTGATCTTTGGCTGTGGGGGTCATCATGCGTGCTTGTTCTTTGCTTTTGTCGACCGGTCTAATCCTGACCGGCGCCGTTTCCGTCGCCTTTGCCGAGGATTCCGAAATCATCACGGCGCCCGATCCGGCCGTCATTTTCGAGCTTGCGAAAGGCTATGGCTCGGCCAAGATGGACAAGGACGACGGGGCGATCCGTTGGTCTCGGGCCGGCTTCAGGGCATGAAATATGTCATCTACTTCTATGGCTGCGAAAACCATGAGAAGTGCAAGTCGATCCAGTTCTCCTCGGGCTGTACCGACCCCTTCACGGCCGACCAGGCCAATGAATGGAACAAGAAATATCGCTGGGTGAAGGCCTTTTCGGGTGACGGGTCGAACTTCAAGATTGATGTCATGTTCAGGGGCGGGGTTACCCGCTCCTACCTGCTGCGGATCGTCATTGCGGATTGTGCAGGCGCGTCTTCGCGCCTACATCGTGGCAACACCATTCCTCTTGTGAGCGGACCTGCCATGAACAGCCTGACCGGCCAATTCGACATTTCAGACGATCGCATCAAGCGGATCGTCGCCGACACACTGAACGGCGCCGACGACGGCGAACTGTTCCTCGAATACAGCGAGAGCGAAGCGCTGATGTTCGACAATGGCAGGCTGAAGACCGCCAATTTCAACACCGACCAGGGTTTTGGCCTGCGCGCCGTGGCCGGCGAGGCCAGCGGCTACGCTCATTCCAGCGATCTTTCCGAGGCGTCGCTGCTGCGCGCCGCCGACGCCGTCTCGACAGTCAGGGGCGGCTATTCCGGCACGCTTGCCGCGGCACCCGCGCGCACCAACCGCCATCTCTATGGCGAGGAGAACCCGATCCCCTCGCCTTCCTTCGAGGTCAAGGCCAAGCTGTTGCAGGAAATCGACGCATGGCTGCGCGCCGAGGACCCGCGCGTGCGCCAGGTGACGGCCTCGCTCGCGGCGTCCTGGCAGCATGTCGAGATCGTGCGCGCCGACGGCCAGATCGTGCGCGACATCCGCCCGCTGGTCCGCATCAACGTTTCGGTCGTCGTCGGCGACGGCGACCGCCAGGAAAGCGGCTCCTATGGCATGGGCGGGCGCAAGGCGTTCGGCGAGTTCCTGGTCGAGGACGCCTGGAAGCATGCGGCCAGGGAGGCGCTCAGGCAGGCGCTGGTCAATCTCGAAGCCATTCCCGCGCCGGCCGGAACGTTCGACATCGTTTTGTCCAGCGGCTGGCCGGGCGTGATGCTGCACGAAGCCGTCGGCCACGGGCTGGAGGGCGACTTCAACCGCAAGAAGACCTCCGCCTTTGCCGGCCTGCTCGGCCAGCAGGTCGCCGCCAAGGGCGTTACCGTGGTCGATGACGGCACCATGCCGGAGCGGCGGGGTTCGCTGACCGTCGACGATGAAGGCACGCCTTCGGCCCGCAATGTGCTGATCGAGGACGGCAAGCTTGTCGGCTACATGCAGGACCGCCAGAACGCCCGGCTGATGGGCATGAAAGCCACGGGAAACGGCCGGCGCGAAGGCTATGCGCACCAGCCGATGCCGCGCATGACCAACACCTATATGACGGCGGGCGACATGGAGCCGGACGAGATCATCGCCTCGGTCAAGAACGGCATCTATGCCGTATCCTTCGGCGGCGGCCAGGTCGACATCACCTCAGGCAAGTTCGTGTTCGGCTGCACCGAGGCCTACATGATCGAAAACGGCAAGGTGACGCAGCCGATAAAGGGCGCCATGCTGATCGGCAACGGACCGGACGCCATGCACCGTGTGTCGATGATCGGCAACGACATGAAACTCGACACCGGCATCGGCATGTGCGGCAAGGCCGGACAAGGCGTGCCGGTCGGCGTCGGCCAGCCGCATCTCAGGATGAACCAGATGACGGTCGGCGGCACCAGGGTTTGAGGATACGAATCCGGTCGGCTTGAATACCTTCCGCGATAGGGCTATCTTACGTTCGTCTTACGCAAAGGTCCTTCGCGATGGCTGCGACCGAAAAACTTATAACGACCGTCTCGACCAAGGGACAAGTCATCCTGCCCAGCGCTATCCGCAAACGGAGGGACTGGGGCGCGGGCACGCGCCTGCAGGTCGAAGACACACCGGACGGTGTACTTTTGAGACCGGCGCCTGCCTTTGCCCCGACACGACCAGAAGATGTCTTTGGTGTCCTGCCGCACAGTGGCAGACCGAAGACCTTGGAGGAGATGGACGCGGCCGTCCTTGCTGAAGCACGGCGGCGCCATGCTCGCGATTGATACCAACGTTGTCGTCAGGTATCTGACGAACGACGATCCCGAGCAGTCCCCGCGAGCCCGGCGGCTGATCGACGGTCAGCCCGTTTTCGTCGCCGTCACGGTGATCCTGGAGGCTGAGTGGGTGCTGCGCAGCGGCTATGGTTATGATCAGGCCTCGATCGTCAATGCACTGCGGGTGTTCGGCGGGCTTCCCACTGTAGAGATAGAGGATGCTGCGATCGTCTCTTCCGCGGTCGATCTAGCCGAGACGGGAATGGATTTCGCCGATGCGCTCCATCTGGGCAAGTCCTCGCACTGCTCAGCATTTGTGTCCTTCGACCGTAAGTTCATCAAGGCCGCACAAGCGGCCGGGTACGAAAGCGTTCGCGAAGGCTAGTTTGCCAGCCGGCTACGTCTTGCGGGGGGCGGCAAACTCAAGCACGGCCTTGTGAAAATCGGCGGATTAACGTCGCCGTTTCGGCTTCTCCAGCAGCGCCACGGCCTCGACATGCGGCGACCACAGGAACTGGTCGATGGGCGTGACGCTCTTCAAGATGTAGCCGCCGTCAATCAGGATGCGCAGGTCGCGTGCCAGCGTCACCGGATTGCAGGAGACGGCGGCGACGAACGGCACATCCGAGCGGGCGATCTGCTTCGACTGGTCCTCGGCGCCGGCGCGCGGCGGGTCGAAGACGACGCCATCGAAAGCATTCAGCTCCTTGAACGTCAGCGGCCGCCGGAACAGGTCGCGGCGTTCGCCGGTTACCCGCTTCAGGCCGGTGGCGAAGCGCGATCCGCGGTCGAGCGCCGAAAGGGCTGCCGCGTCGCCTTCGACCGCGTGGACTTCGGATTTGGCCGCCAGCCGAAGCGCAAAGCTGCCGCAGCCGGCGAAAAGATCCGCGACTTTCCTGGCCCGCTTCAGATGTCCGCCAACGAGATCGGCCATCGTCTGCTCGGCGGCTTGCGTTGCCTGCAGGAAGGCGCCAGGCGGTATGGCGACAGCGACGGTGCCGAACATGACCACCGGCTTTTTCGGCTCGATGACGATCTCGTCGTCGATCGAAAGCCGGGCAAAGCCATTGGCCATCATGAAGTTGGAGGCGACCCGGCGCTGGTTCTCGCCCAGCTTGCCCGACTCATAGACGGCGACGTCAAGCCCCGAGCCCGTCACAGTGACCGCCATCCGGAACGATTTGGTGGTGGCGCAAACCAGGTCGGCGACTGATCGCAAGCGATCGAGCGCGGCAACGATCTCCGGCAGTGAGATCGGACATTCCTCGATGGGGATGATTTCCGGCGACAGATGGCGATGGAAGCCAAGCAGCATGCCTGTGTCGGCGCGCCTGGCGGCAAGCACGACGCGGCGGCGTGTGTGTGGCGCACACGGCACCAGGGCGCCGATGTCGCCGGCAATGCCTTTCAAGGCGTGCACGACCTTGTCGCGTTTCCATTGCTGGTAAGCGTCGGCTTGCAGATGCTGGACGGCGCAGCCGCCACATTCGGTGAAATGCCGGCAGGCCGGATCGATACGCAGCGGCGACGTCTCCAATACCGCCATCAGCATGGCGCGATCCCTCTCGCGCGCGGCGGTGACGGTCTCGCCGGGCAGGGTGAAGGGAATGAACATCTCGCCGGTTTCCGTCTCGGCGACGCCGTCGCCCTGCGAACCCAGTCTCTTGATGGTGAAGCCCGTGCTCATCGGTCCTTGATCCCGGCATCCTTGGTCCCGGCATCCTTGATCCCGGCAAGCAGGAATTCGCGGTTGCCGTCGCCGCCTTCGATCGGCGACATGTGCAGACCCAATGTACGCCAGCCAGGGACGCCTTCGAGCCATTCCTGCAGCAAGCCGGCCACACGGGCGGCGTCATAAGGGTCTTTCAACAGACCGCCCTTGCCGATTGCCTCGCGGCCGGCCTCGAATTGCGGCTTGACCAGAAACACCGCACGAGCGCCGTCCCGTGCCAATGCCAACGCCGGTGGCGACGCCAGTTTCAACGAGATGAAGCTGACGTCGGAGACGATGAAATCCGGGATGCGGCCGCCGAGATCGGCAGCCGCGAGCTCGCGAGCGTTGAGGCCCTCGATAACCGTCACGCGCGGGTCGCCCGCAATGTCGGGATGCATCTGGCCGTGGCCGACATCGATGGCCGTGACATGGGCCGCGCCGCGTTCGAGCAGCACCTGGGTGAAGCCGCCCGTCGAGGCGCCGATATCGAGGGCTTCACTGCCCGCGGGATCGAGACCGAAATGGTCGAGCCCGGCAATCAGCTTCAGCGCCGCGCGTGAGACATAGCCCTGCGCCGGATCGTCGATGACGATAAGGCATTGCGGCAAAACCGTCTGGCCCGGCTTGCGGGCGACCACGCCGTCGACGGTCACGGTGCCGCGCTCGACCGCGTCGCGGGCGCGCGAGCGGCTCGCAAACAGGCCGCGCTGGACGAGCAATTCGTCGAGCCGCTGGCGTGTGCTGGCTGGCAGAGGGGAGTTCATCGGCCTTCATGGCGAAAGCCGGCCGCGAAGGCAAGGACATTGGCATGGGAGGACGTCGAGACCCGGGCCGCAAGCCAGTCCGCCCGGTTGAATATCGCAGCCAGTCCGGCAAGATGTAGAGGCTCAGGCAATGCGGAGGAAGACGAATGCTGACAGGAACCTGCCATTGCGGCACCGCCCACTGGACCCTGGAAGGCGATCCCGGCCCGATCACGGCCTGCAATTGCACGCTTTGCCGCCGTTATGGCACGCTCTGGGCCTATGACTTTGTCGACGAGCGTATCCGGCTTGCGGGGCCTGTGCAGTCCTACACCCGCGCCGGCAAGGAGACGCCGTCGCTGGAAATCCTGTTTTGCCCGACATGCGCCTGCGTGCTTGCCTGGCGCGGTTTGCGTCGCAGCGACAGCGGCCGCACGCGTATCGCCGTCAATGTCAGGCTGGCACCGCCGGAGGCGGTCGCCGACCTGCCGATCGACCATTTCGACGGGCTGGACACTTATGACGACCTGCCGCGCGATGGGCGCTGCGTGCGCGATATGTGGTTTTAGAAGATCGTCCGTGAGACCTGCCGTTCAACGGCCGGCATCAGGCCGTCGCTTCCGTCATCTGAAGCCTGCTTGCGCGGGCGCTCGACAGCAACGACTGGTGCGTCCGGCACGACGACAAGCTGCGGCACCTGCTTGTAGGAAAAAGCGCCCCTGATATCGCCCATCTTGCGGGCGACGATGCCTGCCACCGCCTGTTCGAGCTTGCGGTCATAGCGCGTCTCGGCCATGGCCGGCGCGGCGATGACGGCCAAAAGGGCCGCGCCGCACAGAAGCGTTCGCATTGTTTTTAACTCCCTGCCTGGCTCTCGTTCTAGCAGGGGGGCGTTGAAAAACGGCCAAAAGACACGGTAAGCAAAACGCCAAAAGGCAGCGTTAGCATAGGGTTGCAGCCGACAACCGCTTCAGAGGCGTGAGGTTTGATTTAGGCCCGTTGCGCGCGCGCGGAATGGCCGAGCGCGACGAACACGGTGCGCACGATGCCGGCCGCGTCGAGCCCGGCATCGGCATACATTTTTTCCGGCTTGGCGTGGTCGGTGAACTCGTCTGGCAGCACCAGCGGCCGAACTTTCAGACCGCTTTCCAGCAAGCCTTCATGGGCGAGGAACTGCAGCACGTGGCTGGCGAAACCGCCGACAGCGCCCTCTTCCACCGTCACCAGCACTTCGTGCGAGCGGGCAAGACGGCGGATCAAATCCTCGTCGAGCGGCTTGGCGAAACGGGCATCCGCAACCGTTGTCGACAATCCGGCCGCGCCGAGTTCCTCGGCCGCCAGCAGGCAATCCTGCAGCCGGGTGCCAAAGGACAGAAGCGCCACCTTGGTGCCTTCCCTGACGATGCGGCCCTTGCCAATTTCGAGCACCGAGCCGCGCTCCGGCATGTCGACGCCGACGCCATTGCCGCGCGGATAGCGGAAGGCGATCGGGCCTTCGTCATAATAGGCGGCGGTGCGCACCATGTTGCGAAGCTCCGCCTCGTCGGCAGCCGCCATCACCACGAAGCCCGGCAGCGTCGCCAGGAAGGTGGTGTCGAAGGCGCCGCAATGAGTGGCGCCGTCGGCGCCGACGAAACCGGCGCGGTCGATCGGGAAACGCACCGGCAGTTTCTGGATCGCCACGTCATGGACGACCTGATCGTAGGCGCGCTGCAGGAAGGTCGAATAGATGGCGGCGAAGGGCTTGTAGCCCTCGCTGGCCAGGCCGGCGGCGAAGGTCACGGCATGTTGCTCGGCAATGCCGACATCGAAGGTCCGGGTCGGAAACGCCTCGCCGAACAAATCGAGGCCGGTGCCGTTCGGCATGGCCGCGGTGACGGCGACGATACGGTCGTCCAGGCGGGCTTCCTGGACCAGGCTCTCGGCGAACACCTTGGTGTAGGCTGGCGCATTGGCCGGGGCCTTGGTCTGCGCGCCGGTGATGACGTCGAACTTGTTGACGCCGTGATATTTGTCGGCCGCGGCCTCAGCCGGCGCGTAGCCCTTACCCTTCTGGGTCACGACATGGATCAGCACCGGGCCGTCGGCATGGTCGCGGACGTTCTTCAGCACCGGGATCAGATGCTCGAGATTGTGGCCGTCGATGGGGCCGATGTGGTAGAAGCCGAGCTCCTCGAACAGCGTGCCGCCGGTGACGTAGCCGCGCGCATGCTCGACCGCCCGCTTGATGGCGCGATCGGCGCGTTTGCCGAGATAGGAGGTCAGCTTCTTGCCGAAATCGCGCAGGCCAAGATAGGTCTTGCCCGACGCGAGCCGCGCCAGATAGGCGCTCATGGCGCCGGTCGGCGGCGCGATAGACATGTCGTTGTCGTTCAGGATGACGATCAGCCGGGCATCAAGCGCGCCGGCATTGTTCATGGCTTCATAGGCCATGCCGGCGGACATGGCGCCGTCGCCGATGACGGCAATGACATTGTTGTGGCCGCCCGAGAGGTCGCGCGCCATGGCCATGCCGAGGCCGGCGGAAATGGAGGTCGAAGAGTGCGCGGCCCCGAACGGGTCGTATTCGCTCTCGGCGCGACGGGTGAAGCCGGACAGGCCGCCTTCTTGCCTGAGCGTTCGGATGCGGTCGCGGCGGCCGGTCAGGATCTTGTGTGGATAGGCCTGGTGGCCGACATCCCAGATCACGCGGTCTTCCGGCGTGTTGAAGACATAGTGCAGCGCCACCGTCAGTTCGACGACACCGAGGCCGGCGCCGAGATGCCCGCCCGTATGCGAGACGGCATCGATCAGCTCGGCGCGCAGCTCCGAGGCCAGCTGCGGCAGCTCGCTTTCGTCAAGCTTCTTCAGGTCGGCTGGAATGCGGACCTTGTCGAGAAGCGGCGTATGCAGCGTTGCGTTCACTGTTAAAGGGCCTGCTCAGCTATAATGCGCGTCGATCATGGCGAAATATGCCTGCGTCGCCGGAATGTAAATGCGTGTCAGTGACGCAGATGATGCTGACGTTAATTGTCCGGTAACGGAATGAACTCTTCCTCATCTCCGGGAACGATATCGAAGCGGCCCGTCTTCCATTCCTGCTTGGCCTGTTCGATGCGTTCCTTCGACGACGAGACGAAGTTCCACCAGATGTGGCGCGGGGAGCCGAGCGAAGCGCCGCCGAAGAGCATGAAATGGGCGCCACGCTCCGACGACACGACGATCTCGTCGCCAGGCCGGAACACCAAAAGCCGTTCGGCCGGAAAGCGGTCGCCCGAGATCGAGACATCGCCATCCAGCGTGTAGATGGCGCGTTCCTCGGCGTCGGCGGGAATTTTGACGCTGGCGCCGGGCGCCAGGCGCAAATCGGCGTAGAGCGTCTCGGTATCGGCTCTTACCGGCGAGCGCAGTCCCTGGAAATCGCCGATCACCACGCGGCCGGAAACACCTTCGGCGTCGATCTCGGGCAGAAGGAGCGCGGCCGTGTTCTCGAACACCGGCGCCACTTCCTCCTTGCCGTCGGGCAAAGCCAGCCATGTCTGCAGGCCGGAGACCGACATTGGCGCGCCGCGCAGTTCTTCGGGCGTGCGCTCGGAATGGACGATACCGCGGCCGGCGGTCATCAAATTCACGTCGCCCGGCTGGATGACCATCTCGGTGCCGAGTGAATCGCGGTGCCTGATATTGCCGTCGAACAGATAGGTGACGGTGGAAAGCCCGATATGCGGGTGCGGGCGCACATCCATCGCCTGGCCGGCACGCAAGATCGCCGGCCCCATGCGGTCGAAGAAGATGAAGGGACCGACCAACCGCCGCTTTGCCGTCGGCAGAGCGCGGCGAACCTGGAAGCCGCCAATATCCTTGGCGTTTGGAATGACCATGAGCTCGATCTGGTCGCTGGCGAAGGCATCGCCAGGCTCAGGGTCCTTGCCGGGGAAGAAACTCATCTGGATGTCCTCAGGCGAAGCGGAGCGCCGATTTGGCTTTTGCCTTGGCCGCCACCTCTTCGCGATTGCGCGGATGATGTGTGGTTTCGAGCGAATGCAGCAATTCATGCGCCGATTCGGCGATCGCCTCGACGGCACGGTCGAAGGCCGCCTGGTTGCGCTGCGAGGGCCGCGTCGTTCCGCTCAGTTTGCGCACGAATTGAAGCGCGGCGTCGCGGATCTCGTCATGGGTCGCCGGCGGCTCGAAATTGAACAGGGTCTTGATGTTTCTGCACATGCTTGAACTCCTATCTGCTTTATGCCCGCCCCATTCCACTACTCCGCGTCGAGCGGCTCCGTTCCCACCGGTTTGCCATCACGCGACAGCCTGATCTTCTCGACCTTGTCTTCGGCGGCCTTCAGCAGCCGGTCGCAATGGGCCTTCAGCGCCTCGCCGCGCTCATAAATCTTGATCGACTGGTCGAGCGGCACGTCGCCGCGTTCCAGATCATCGACAATCTTTTCCAGCGCGTCGAGTGCCTGCTCGAAGCTCATCGCCTTGACGTCTTCGTTTGCTTCGCCAGCCATACTTTATCCCTTCATCAGCCGCCCGACATGGGCAGCGACCGAAAATGCCAATCCCTGCAGATCGTAGCCGCCCTCGAGCAGGCTGACGAGCCGGTTGCCGCTGTGGCGCCCGGCGCGTTCCAGCAACTGGCCGGTCGCCCAGTCGAAATCGTCCTCGCTGAGGTTGATCTCGGCCAACGGATCGCGATGGTGAGCGTCGAACCCTGCGGAAATGATGATCAGATCGGGCGCGAAATTGTCGAGTGCCGGCAGGACGCGCGACAGCAAGGCATCGCGAAACATGTCCGAGCCGGTCTGCGGCGCCAGCGGCGCGTTGACGATGTTGCCGGCGCCGGTTTCGTTTTTAGCCCCGGTGCCGGGATAGAGCGGCATCTGGTGCGTCGAACAATAGAGCACCGAGGGATCGTCCCAGAAGATGTCCTGCGTGCCGTTGCCGTGATGGACATCCCAATCGACGATAGCGACGCGCTCGGCGCCGTGTTTCTTTTGCGCATAACGCGCGGCAATCGCCGCGGTGTTGAACAGGCAAAAGCCCATCGCCGTGGTCTTTTCGGCGTGGTGGCCGGGCGGACGTGAGGCGACGAAGGCATTGGCGACGCGGCCCTCGAAGACGTCGTCGACAGCGGCGTTGGCGGCACCGATGGCGGTCACCACCGCCTGCCAGCTTTTCGGGCTGGCGCTGGTGTCGGCGTCGATCGAGGCAATGCCGCTTTCAGGGATCGCGGCGCGGACGCGGGCGACGAAATCCTCGGGGTGGGCGTAGAGGATTGTGGCCTCGTCGCCTTGCGGCGCCGTTACCCGATCGAGTGCGGTGAAGGCCTCGTCGTCGAGCACGCGCTCGATAGCGCGCAAGCGGTCCGGCCGCTCCGGATGACCGGGGGGCGTCAGATGTTCGAGGAAGATCGGATGGGTGTAGAGCCTGGTGACCATGACCCGATATAGGCGCGCCCGGCCGCTTTGACCATGGTTTGACGCCTCACCGCCCCGACGTTCAACAGGGATTACACCCCGGCCGCGGGCTGCGTCCAGCGCGAGCCGCCGAAGGAGGCCCTGAGTTCCCTGAACTTGGACGACCCCTCGGCCAGCCGCTGGTCCCATTCGGCGTTCGGCACCTGGCCTTCGATGGTCTTGAAATAGACCTGCATCAGGCAGGCTATGGCGAAGGGTTCGATGAAGGCCGCCTTGAAGGCCCAGGCAAGGAGGATGGCGAGCACGAAGGCCCAGCCGCCGAGCTGCCCCGGAATGAACCACATGATGGCGGCGGCCGGCGCCAGCATCAAAAGGAAGATGACGAAGGACACACCCCACATGATGACCGCCAGCCAGACCGCGTTCTTGACCATGGTCTTGCCGTTCTGGGCATAGAGCACGACGCCTTGCCGGGCGGTTTCGAAGGGCGACGACGAGTTGATACGGATGTTGTAGCCGAGGATGATCTCGTCAACATAGGTCAGCGACAGGCGGATGACCGTATTGATGAAAGCGACCAGGCCGCCGAGGCCCGGAATGGGCAGGAAGGCGGCGATGCCGCCGATCAGGCCGGTGATGGCGCGGATGGCGCCCTTGACCAGCTGGTCGACCACGAAAAGGATGTTGGCCTCGGCGAAACGTTCCTTCACCACACCCTTGGCGTAGGCGATCTGGTCCTGGCCATTGGGAACGTCCCGGCCATCGATCAGATGGACCATGACGGCGATATGGCCGGCCTTGACGACATAGAGGATGTATTCGCGGATCCAGTACAGCGCGATCGAAACGACGCCGATGCCGACGATGCCGCCCCAGAGCGCAAAGGACAGCGGCCCGTCGGGATCGGTGGAGATGTGGCCGACGCCATAGCCGACGGAGGCGCCGCTGCCGGTCGCCACGATATAGGCGAGCGTGATGCCGAAATAGACGATCATGCGAAGGGCAATGAAAGGCCATGTCCTGATCATGATGGACACCGACCTGCCGATTTCGAAATCCCACATGCGCCCGAATCTCCCCTCAGAGATGGACGGCGAGGATGAACCTGGGCCGAAAATTGTCAAACTCGGCAAACGCCGGGGATCGGCTCGTGAGATTTCAGGCCGGATGCGAACCCTGCTTTTTGAGCAAGCCTTCGAGCAGTTGCTGGAAGGCCGCCACCACGGTCTTCGACGTGGCTTCGGGATCGTTCGAATTGGCGATGCGCTGCGCCGCCTGGCTGCTGGCGCCGTTGATCAGCCGTGCGGCGGTTTCGGGGTCGACGCCGGGGACGACCACCCCCTCCTGTTGCAAAGCGGTCAGATGATCAGTCATCGAGCCGACGCAGGCATTGGCGTTCGGCCATTGCGCCGGATCGCCGAGCACAGCCGGACCGTCGCGAAACATGATGCGCTGGATTTCCGGCTCCAGCGCCATCTTGATATAGGCCGTGCATTCGTCGACGAAACGCTGCCAACGGTTCGGCGCTTTCGACGCGATCTCATTGATGCGAACCGCCATCTCGCCGTCGATTTCGGCGATGACGGCCTGCAGCAGGCCCTTCTTGTCACCGAAATGATGGTAAAGCGCTCCGCGCGTCAGCCCGGCTGATGCGGTGAAATCATCCATGGACGCCTCGGCATAGCCGATCGTCCCGAAGGCACTGCGGGCCGCCGTGATCAGCTTGGCGCGCGTTTCGGCAATCATCTCCTTGCGGGGTCTGTGCATGGTTCTGGCCTTATTCACATACGCTTCGTATGCCAATTGACATACGCGGCGTATGGACTACCTATATTCATACGCATCGTATGTAATTGTCGAATTGGCCTTTGTCGAGGAACCAGCCATGCAAAACCCATACTCGGAAATCTTTCGTGCCCCTGGAGCCAAGGGGTTTGCCGCCGCGGGCTTCCTCGCGCGGCTGCCGATCGCCATGGCGCCGATCGGCATCGTGGCCATGCTCTCGCAGACGCGTGGCGAATACTGGCTGGCGGGAGCTGTCTCGGCGACGTTCGCGCTGAGCAACGCTTTCGTGGCGCCGCAGATATCACGGCTGGTCGATCGCCTCGGCCAGACGCGGATCGTGATTCCGACCACCATCCTCACCGTGCTCGCCTTCGCGGTGCTGATTGCCGCAGCCAATCAGGACTGGCCGGTGTGGACGCTGTTTGTGTCGGCACTGGCGGCCGCCGCCATGCCCAGCATGCCGGCGATGGTGCGCGCGCGCTGGACCGAGATTTTTCGCGGCCGGCCGCAGATGAACACCGCATTCGCCTTCGAATCGGCGGCGGACGAACTCGTCTACATTGCAGGCGCATCGCTGTCGGTGGGCTTGAGTGCCGCTCTGTTCCCGGAAGCCGGTGTCCTGGTCAGCACGCTATTCCTCGCCCTTGGCTCGGCAGCCTTCATCCTGCAGCGTTCGACCGAACCACAAGTGCGGCCGGTGAATCATGTCTCGAGCGGCTCGGCAATCCGGCTCAGGCCGGTGCAGATCATCACCTTCGCCCTGATCTTCGTCGGCGCCACCTTCGCGACGACGGAAGTGAGCACGGTGGCGATCACCAAGGAACTCGGCCAGCCGGGCGCCGCCAGCCTCGTCATCGGCGTCTATGCGCTGGGATCGTTCGTGCTCGGCCTCGTCGTCGGTGCGCTCAACCTGAAAGCGCCGCTGCAGCGCCAGTTGGCCCTCGCGGTCGCCCTCGTTGCGCTCGGCACATTGCTGCCGCTCACCGCCGACACGGTGCCGCTGCTGGCGCTGACCGTTTTCATCAGCGGCGTGGCGATCTCGCCAACCTTCATCACCGCCTTCGGCCTGATCGAACGCCACGTGCCGGAAGCGATGCTGACCGAAGGCATCACCTGGGTGATGACCGGCATCGGCATCGGCATGGCGCTGGGTTCGTTTGCCGCCGGCGCGGTGGTGGATGAGTTCGGCGCCAGGAACGGGTTCTGGGTCTCGGTGGCGGCCGGCGTCATCGCATTGGTCACGGTGTTGCTGGGCCAGCGCAGCCTGGCCACCCACACATGCGAGCTGGACGGATGCGACGCGGCCGCCGTTCCCGCGTAAGGACGCGGCCTGACGTTCGCTTTGGAGACCACCGCAAACGTTCGGAATTAGGTGAGGCCTCTGGCGTCGTCATCACGGAGCGACGCGAAGCGAAGCGCAGACCCGAGGACCCATTCCGTTACCTTGACCGAAGGGTGCAGCGGAGCAGAATTCTGCACCGTTGCAACGCGTCGAAGTCGCGGCATGGGTCCTGTGTCTGCGCCGCGTCGCTTCGCTCCTTGCTTCGCCATAGGATGACGACCGCGGAAAGGCTTCGGCCAATCACAAACGCATGTGACCTGCCCGCGCAATCCTTCCGACGCGCCATCCACCTGAGAAACTAGATAATCTCAGTTTTCGCGATGTGAATCCCAAAGCCTTCAAGCCCGACATAGTGGCGCTCGCGCGAGGCGATCAGGTTGATCGAGGAAATGCCGAGATCCTTGAGAATCTGCGCGCCGAGGCCGATTTCTCGCCACTCGTTCTCACGGCGGCGGGCCTCTTCGTGGTCCTCACGGTCGGCACTCATCGGCCGGTTGCGCTCCTGATGGGCGACGCCGACCGAACCCTCTCGGAGGTAAACGATGACGCCGCGCTTGCGTTCGCCCATCGCCTTCATAATGGCGTCGAGCCGGTGGCTGGTGCCGAACACGTCGGTCACCACATCCTCGGAATGCAGCCGCACCGGGACGTCCTCGCCGTCACGGATGTCGCCGAAAACGACCGCGACATGGTGCATGGAATCCCAAGGCAGCGTGTAGGTGAAGACCTGCGCCTTGCCGCCGAGTGTGTCGATTTCGGAGCAGGCGACGCGTTCGACCAGCGTTTCCTTGCGCTGCCGGTAGGCGATGAGGTCGGCGACCGAGACCTGCTTGAGGCCGTGTTCCTCGGCAAAGTTCGCCACCTGCGGGCCGCGCTTGACGGTGCCGTCGTCATTGACCAACTCCGAGATCACGCCAACCGGCGGCAGGCCGGCAAGTTTGCACAAGTCAACCGCGGCTTCGGTATGGCCCGAGCGCATCAGCACGCCGCCTTCCCTAGCGATCAGCGGGAAGATGTGGCCGGGCCGGACGAAATCCGAACCGCCGACATTGCCGTTGGCCAGGTTGCGCACGGTCAGCGTGCGGTCCTCGGCCGAAATGCCGGTGGTGGTGCCATGCTTGAAATCGACGCTGACGGTAAAGGCCGTGGTGTGGGCGGAATCATTGTCGGCGACCATCGGCTGCAGATTGAGCCGCTTGGCCTCCTCGCGCGGCATCGGCGTGCAGACGATGCCGGAGGTGTGACGGATGATGAAGGCCATTTTCTCCGGGCTGCAATGCACGGCGGCAACGATCAGGTCGCCCTCGTTCTCACGCCCGTCATCGTCCATGACGACGACGATCTCGCCGCGCTCGAAGGCGCGGATGGCTTCGACGATTTTCTTCTGATCGTATGGCATTGGCTCGCTTCGCTCGCAGGGAATAGGGGTTGGGCAGTAGGAGTTAGGGAAGGAAGGATGGGCTGGCCTATTGCCTAATCCCTACTGCCTAATCCCCGGCCTGTCTGTCCCCGGTGCCGCAGATAATGGTCGGCGATGACGCAGGCAACCATGGCTTCGCCGATCGGCACGGCGCGGATGCCGACGCAGGGGTCGTGGCGGCCCTTGGTCATGACGTCGACGTCGTTGCCGTCCTTGTCGATGGATTTTCGCGGCGTCAGGATCGACGAGGTCGGCTTGACGGCGAAGCGGGCGACGATCGCCTGGCCGGTCGAGATGCCGCCCAGAATGCCGCCGGCATTGTTGGACAGGAAGACCGGCTTGCCGTCATTGCCGATGCGCATCTCGTCGGCATTCTGTTCGCCGGTGATGCGGGCGGCTTCGAAACCGTTGCCGATNGTTGCCGATCTCGACGCCCTTGACGGCGTTGATCGACATCAGGCCGGACGCGATGTCCTGGTCGAGCTTGGCGTAGATCGGCGCGCCAAGTCCGGCGGGCACGCCGTCGGCGACGATCTCGATCACCGCGCCGACCGAGGAGCCGGATTTGCGGATGCCGTCGAGGTATTGCATGAAGACGGGAACGGACGCCGGATCGGGGGTGAAGAACGGGTTTTCGGCGTCACCGATAAAATTCCAGTTCCAGTTGGCGCGGTCGATGGATTTCTCGCCCATCGAGACCAGCGCGCCGCGCACCACCATGCCGGGCACCACCTTGCGCGCCAAGGCGCCGGCCGCCACGCGAGCGGCGGTCTCACGGGCCGAAGAACGGCCGCCGCCGCGATGGTCGCGCAGGCCGTATTTGACGTCATAGGTGTAGTCCGCATGGCCGGGGCGGTACTGGCGGGCGATCTCGCCATAGTCCTTGGAGCGCTGGTCGATATTCTCGATCAGCATCGAGACGGGCGTGCCGGTGGTGATCATCGACTCGCCGTCCTCGTCGAGGATGAAGCCGGACAGCACCTTCACCTCGTCCGGTTCGCGGCGCTGCGTCACAAAACGTGACTGGCCGGGGCGGCGCTTGTCGAGTTCGGCCTGGATTTCGGCCCGTGTGAAGCGGATGCCGGGCGGGCAGCCATCGACGACACAGCCGAGCGACGGGCCATGGCTTTCGCCCCAGGTGGTGACGCGGAAGAGATGGCCGAACGTGTTGTGAGACATGAATTTTAGCCCTGCCCGGCAGCGGACCGGATCAAAGGTGCGTTCTATTGGCGTTTTCCACAGCGGTCAAACTGTGATCCGGCGGTTTTAGTTTTGACACATTCGGTTGGTTTCTGCTCTCTTCCATCCGCCCGTTGAAAGCTCGCCGCCATCCGTGCAGGCGCAATGACAAAGAGGACGACGATGCGTACCCTGATTGGCGCTGCTGCCGCCATGTTGCTGATTTCCACCGCCGCCTATGCCGGCCAGACCGAAGGCCTGATCAAGAAGGTCGACAAGGACGCGCTGACGCTGACGCTGGAGGACGGCAAGTCCTTCAAGCTCAACGCCGAGACCGATCTCGATTCGCTGAAACCGGGCATGGATATCGTCATTGCCTATGACGTGACGAATGGCGAGAACGTCGTCACCGACATGGAACTGCCCGACACCGAGTAACACCGACATCGCACAGGCCCTTGCCGCTCGGCGGAGCCCTGCCCGGATAAACAGGACGGTCGTCCTGTTTTTATCTGCTCGAACCTAAAGCCAATCCAGACGCCCGTCCTGCAGCCTGAGCACCCGGTCCTGCCGCACTTCCAGGTTTGCCGCTTCGTGTTCGGAAACACCCTTGACCATCCGAAACAGGGTCCGCACGACGCCACCATGCGTGACGCAGACCGTCTGGCGGTCGAGCGCGTCGAACCACGGCTTCACCCGTTCGAGCAGCATCTGGTAGCTTTCGGCGCCCTCGCCCGGCGGCTGGAAATTCCATTTGTTGCGCCGTCGCGCCTTCGCCGAGCCCGGCATTCGCGCATCGAGTTCGGCATAGGTAAAGCCCTGCCAGTCGCCAAAGTGCACCTCGACCAGACGCGGGTCGGTGCGGTAGGCATCGGGATCGAGTTGCATCGCCAAGCGTAGCCGCTGCATCGTCTCGCGCGTCCGCTTCATCGGGCTGGCGACAAAGTCGAAATCCTCAGGATTCTGGATCAGTTCGGCCAGCCGCCGTCCATTGCGGGTCGCCTGCTCGCGGCCGAGCGCGTTGAGATCGGTGTCGGCCTGGCCCTGCAGCCGCGACTCGGCATTCCACTGCGTCTGGCCATGGCGCACGATGTAGACGAGCGGAACCATCAGGTCTTCCGGAAATCAGGACAGGCAGGCGGAAACCGCGGCAGAACTATTCCTTGACGGTCGAAATATCCGGCGCGTCGACCGCCTTCATGCCGACGACGTGATAGCCGGAATCGACATGGTGCACCTCGCCGGTGACGCCACGCGACAGGTCCGACAGGAAATACACGGCGGAATCGCCGACTTCTTCCTGGGTGACGGTCTGCTTCAGCGGCGAATTGTATTCGTTCCACTTGAGGATGTAGCGGAAGTCGCCGATGCCCGAAGCAGCCAAGGTCTTGATCGGCCCGGCCGAGATGGCGTTGACGCGGATCTTCTTGCCGCCGAGGTCGACGGCGAGATAGCGCACGCTGGCTTCGAGCGCGGCCTTGGCGACACCCATGACGTTGTAATGCGGCATGACCTTTTCGGCGCCGTAATAGGTCAGCGTCAGCAGCGAGCCGCCATCGGTCATCAACGCTTCGGCGCGCTTGGCGATGGTGGTGAAGGAATAGACCGAAATGTCCATGGTGCGCAGGAAATTGTCGCGCGTCGTCTCGACATAGCGTCCGGTCAGCTCGTCCTTGTCGGAAAAAGCGATGGCATGGACGAGGAAATCGAGCTTGCCGCCCCAATGCTTGGCGACATTGGCAAACACCTCGTCGAGGCTCGCCGGATCGGTGACATCGCAATGACCGGCGACAAAGGCGCCCAATTCCGCCGCCAGCGGCTCGACGCGCTTCTTGAACGCCTCGCCCTGATAGGTCAGCGCGATCTCGGCGCCATGGTCGACGCAGGCCTTGGCGATGCCGTAGGCAATCGATCTGTTGTTGGCGACGCCCAGTATAAGGCCGCGCTTGCCGGCCATAAGGCCCTGTCCACCCGCCATGTCAGCGCTCTCCGAAAGATTTTCTGCTTTGGAGTGCCTATCGCACAGGCAGAAAGGCGCATCAAGCGCAGACGGGGCGCGCGTTCAATTCAGACACTCGGCGTGACAACGAATGGGGGATAATAACGTTGTTGTGAGATTTGAACGCCTCACTGCGGCCAGCGCGCCTTGATGGCCCAGGCCCGGCCGACCAGCCGAATCGGCTGGTCGGCAACGCATCGGCCCTATCCAGCCATTTTGCGCCAGGGAATGAGCATTCCCACCTGCTTGCGGTAGAGGCGGTACTGGTCACCGAACATCGCGACGAGATCGCGTTCCTCGAGGAAGATGCCGAGCAGGATGTAGCCGGTGCTGCCCGCCGCGAACAGAAGATGGCCCCATGTCATGGACGGCGTCGCCCAGAAGGCCAGGAGAAAGCCGACATAGAGCGGGTGCCGGACCCATTTGTAGAACAGCGGCGTCCTGAACACGGGCGGCGCCGGTTCGCTCTTGCGCAAAGCGGCGAGAACCTGGCGCAGGCCGAACAGTTCGAAATGGTTGATCAGAAAGGTGCTGGTCAACAATACCGCCCAGCCGAGCCAGAACACGCCATGGATGACGGCGACCCAGACCGGGTTCTCGACCGTCCAGACGAGACCGGGAATCGGCCGCCATTGCCAGTAGAGGAGCAGCAGGATGAGGCTGGCCAGAAGCACATAGGTGCTGCGTTCGGCCGCGTGCGGGACAATCCGTGTCCACCAGCGCTTGAAAACCGGCCGCGCCATGATGCTGTGCTGGGCGGCGAAAAGACCGAGCAGCAGTGCATTGACGATGACGGCTTCGGCCGGACTTCCAGCGACTCCGGAATCGATCGATTTCGGCACGACCATGTTGCCGACGAAACCGACCGCATAGAGAAACGAACCGAGAAAAATCAGGTATGCGGCAACGCCGTAGATAAGGGTGATTACGCCCGCCATGAGTGCCCTCCATGCAAGCATCAGGATTCGGTCGGTCGACCGAATTCAGCGTCAAAAACCATAAATTTTCTGGCGAGTCAACTTGATCGGTCGCTCGACCGAGATAGAGTGGAGGGACGTCCAGCCCCGGACAGGAGAAGCTATGATCCGCCCAGATTGCATCGCTACCAGCGGCAGCCACGCCGCATGACGGACGCTGCCGAAGCCGTTACCCCGCCGCAGAACAAGCAAAAGCGCGACACGCGCGCCGAACTGATTTCGGCTGCCGAGTTATGCCTCCATCGAGGCGGTTATGCCGATCTGTCGACGCGCCGCGTTGCCGAGATCGCCGGCGTTCCGCTCAGCCAGATCCATTACCATTTCGGCTCCAAGGAACGGCTGTTCCTGGCCCTGCTCGACCATCTGAACGAGGGCCTGCTGAAGCGCCAGGCGGAGACTTTTGCGGCACCTATGCCGCTGTGGCAACGCTGGGAGCGCGCTTGCGATTTCCTCGACGATGATCTGGCGTCCGGCTATGTCCGGATCCTGCACGAGATGATCGCGGCAAGCCTGTCGAGCCCCGAGATCGCCAAGGCGGTGCGCCGCGACCTGCGCGGCTGGTTCGAACTGCTGGACGGACTGGCGCAAGAGGCGGAGCGGCGGTTCGGCGGCCTCGGGCCATTCTCCGCCGCCGAAGTGACCAGCCTGGTCAGCGCCGCATTCCTCGGCAGCGAGACGATGATCCTGCTTGAGATCGAGAGCCCGCATGTCCCGGTGCGGCAGGCGTTGCGCCGCTTCGGCGAAACCATCCGGCGGATGGAGGAAGCAGCGCCCGGCAGCTAGCCAGCCAAGTCGGGCCGCGTCAGCCTTTGCGGCTGCGCATCAGCGCTTCGAGTTCGCTGTCGCCGCCTTCCGGCAGCATGATGCGGACATGGGCGTAGAGATCGCCATGGCCACCCGCTTTTTCCGGCAAGCCCCTGCCCTTCAGGCGCAGCACCTTATCGGAGCTCGACCAGGCCGGAATGTTGACCGCCAGCCTGCCGGTCGGCGTGTCGACCGGCACCTTGGCGCCCAGCACCGCGTCGGCCAACGCTACCTCCAGATCGGCATGCAGGTCACGGCCCTCGATGCGGTAGCGCGGGTGCCTGCGGATACGGATCTTGACCAGTGCATCGCCCGGCTGTCCCGGCCCCTGCTCGCCCTGGCCCTTCAGCCGGATGGTCTGTCCGTCCTCGACATAGACCGGCAGCTTGACCGCGATCTTGCGGCCGTCGGGAAACATCGCCGTCACCTTTTCGGCGGTCGCTATCTCCTCGATGGTGACGTCGAGCGTGACGTTCAGATCGGCGGCTGTCGCCTGCTGGCGGCGGTCGCCTGTTCCGGCGCCGCGCGCGCCGGAAAAGGCGTCGCCGAAGATCTGGCTGAAAATGTCGCTGTTGCCGTCGAACGGATCGCCGCCCGGACGCCCCGATCGGAATTCGAAGCGCGAGCCGCCGGCGCCCTGCTGGCGGCGGAAGCCACCGAACGGATCGCCGCCGCCGGCTGCACCCTCGAAGCCCTGGAATTTCGGCTTGCCGTCGGCGTCGATCTCGCCGCGGTCGAAGGCCGCACGGTTCTTCTCGTCGCCGACGACCTCATAGGCCTGATTGGCGGCGGCAAAACGGTCCTTGGCCTTTGGATCATTCGGATTCTGGTCCGGATGATACTTCTTGGCGAGCTTGCGGTAGGCCGATTTTATGTCCTTGGCCGATGCGTTCTTGGCCACGCCCAGCACCTCATAGGGGTCGCGCATGCGTCCTGCCCTGGAAAATGAGTTAAATCCACGTTGGCCCTTATATGCGCTCCCATAGGAAGAAATTCCAGTGGCGCGCAGGCTTATCGAGGGTTGAAATTGCGGTGCCCGCAAACCTCGAAAATCAGAGCGGTTTGAAGTCCTGCATGTGCCAGCCGCCGGCCGCGGCGATGCACAATTGCCCCTTGAACAAAGCGACGCCGTCGAAGCTTTCGCGCGAGGCGGTAAAGCTGCGGCAGGCCTGGCCGTTGTCCTGCACTTCGGCGAGTTCGGTGATGGAGCCCCGCGAGCCGGTGTCGGCATTCGCCCAGGGCACGGCCTGGCCGCGAAGCTCCTCGATGTCGGCCGAAGACACCGCATTGCCGATCGTGGTCTGGTCGGAAGCGCTGTCGGCGTCCGTCGATGTCACCCTGGCCGGCGCGCTTGAGGTGACGATGGAACGATCGACCTCGGCCTTTTCCAGGCTGAAGCCGCCGGCGCCGCAGGCGGCAAGCGGCAGTGCGATAATCACGATCACGGCTTTCGAACTGGCCGAAGCGATAACGCTCCATTGCCCGCTGTCAAAAGCTTGCGCGATACGCGACAATCGGCAACCTCCTGAAGCTCGAGACAATTTGAGAAAAACTATGAGTGACACTGAGTTAACAAGTAGTGACTTTACCGAAGCCGCCGAGCCGTTCCGGCTCTTTGCTGAGTGGCTGGAGGACGCCAAGAAAAGCGAAATCAACGACGCCAACGGCGTAGCACTTGCAACCGTCGATGCCGACGGCATGCCGGATGTGCGGATGGTGCTGCTCAAGGGTTTCGATGAAAGCGGCTTTGTCTTCTACACGAATTTCGAGAGCGCCAAGGGCCGCGAGATTCTTGGCAGCATGAAGGCGGCGATGTGCTTCCACTGGAAATCGCTGCGCCGCCAGGTGCGCATACGCGGTCCGGTGGAGATCGTCAGCGACGCTGAAGCCGACGCCTATTACGCGACGCGGCCGCGCGGCAGCCGGATCGGCGCATGGGCTTCGAAACAGTCGCGGCCGCTGGAAAGCCGCTTTGCCCTGGAGAAGGCGGTGGCCGAATACACGGCGCGCTACGCTATCGGCGAAATCCCGCGGCCAAAGCACTGGTCGGGCTTCCGCATCGTGCCGCAGGCGATCGAGTTCTGGCACGACCGGCCATTCCGGCTGCACGATCGGCTGGTCTTTTCGCGCAACGCCGAAGGCGGCTGGGACAAGACACGGCTTTATCCCTGAGGAGAGGTTCAGGCCTTCTTGCGCGTCATGAAGGCCGTCAACGCGGCGCGCGCTTCGTCGGACTTCAGCCGCTCGGAGAAATGCTCGCTCTCCACCTTGATGCGGGCGACAAGCTCGTCGCGCGGGGCGCGCATCAGGTCACGCGCAATCTTCAGCGCCTGCGGCGGCTTGGCGGCGATCGCGCCGGCCGCGGCGAGTACCGCGGCTTCTAGCCCGCCCTCCTCGACCACCTCATAGATCAGGCCGGCGGCCTTGGCGCGTTCGGCGGAAAAACCTTCGCCGAGCCCAAGCAGCGCGAAGGCGCCCTGCCTGCCGAGGATGAGCGGCGCCAGCAGGCTGGAGCCCGCCTCCGGCACCAGGCCGAGGTCGACGAATGGTGTGCGGAACACCGTGCGCGGCGTGGCGAAAGTCAGGTCGCAATGCAAATTGAGCGTGGTGCCGATGCCGACGGCAATGCCGTCGACGCCGGAGACCATCGGCTTCTCCGTTTTGGCCAGCGCCATCAGGAAGTCCCAGACCTCGTTGCCGCCTTCACCGCCGGTGGCGATGACCAGGAAATCGGCGAGATCGTTGCCGGAAGAGAAGGCGCCTGAAACACCGAGGAAGACATGGACGCGGACCGCCGGATCGGCATCGCCATCGGCCAGCGCCTTGGACATTGTCGCGTACATGGCGCGCGTCAGTGCGTTCTTCTTGTCGGGACGGTTCATGCGGATGATCTGGATGGCGCCCTGGCGCTCGACGAGAATATGGTCTGTCACGGTCATTCTTCCCTGGTGAGCGCTCTGGTATTCAGGCCGTTATCAGCGCCTTGCCGGCGGTAGCGAGGCTCTCGGCGCCATCGATGACGCGTTCCTTCAAGGCGCTGACTTCGCCGAGCAGGTTTTCGGCGAAAAAGCGGCAAAGGGCGATGCGGCTCTGCTGGGCAAGTCCGCCACGCGCCAGATAGGCGCCGCCGGCAGCAAGCGAGATCAGCCTGAGATAGGGGGTCGCACCGGCTTGCGCTTCGTCCAGACGGCCGTCGGCCAGCAGCTTCTGCAGGAAGCGCGTCGCCTCGGTGAGATCGTCGAACGCCTGGTCAAGCGCTTCGGCGTTGCGGCCGAAGCCCTGCAGGTTCGAGGTCCGCACCTCGTCGGCGATGGCCTTCAGTTCGGCGATATAGCCATGCACATGCTCGCCGCCGCCAAGCGGCAATTTGCGGGCTACAAGGTCGATCGCCTGGATGCCGTTGGTGCCTTCATAGATCGGCGCAATGCGGGCGTCGCGATAGAGCGCGGCCGCGCCCGTCTCCTCGATGAAGCCCATGCCGCCGTGGACCTGGACGCCGAGCGATGCGACATCGACGCCGATATCGGTGGAAAAGGCCTTGGCCAGCGGCGTCAGCAGATTGGCGCGATCGCGCCAATGCGCGGCCTCCTCGCCTGTCGACACACGCGCGAAGTCGATGGCATAGGCGCAGGAATACGAGATGGCGCGGGCGATCTGGGTCAAAGCCTTCATGGTCAAGAGATTGCGCTGCACGTCGGGGTGATGGACGATCGGCGCCATCCCGGCGCCTGAAAAGTCCGATGCCTTGCCCTGGCGGCGCTCATTGGCATAGGCGATCGCCTTCTGCGTCGCGGCTTCGGCCACTGCCACGCCCTGCATGCCGACGCAAAGCCTCGCGTTGTTCATCATGGTGAACATGCAGGCGAGCCCCTTGTTCTCCTCGCCTATCAGCCAACCGATGGCGCCGGGCGCAGCACCCTGGAACCCGTCGCCATAGATCATGGTGCAAGTCGGCGAGGCATGGATGCCGAGCTTGTGCTCGAGGCCGGAACAGAAGACGTCGTTGCGGGCGCCGAGCGAGCCGTCATCATTGACCAGGAATTTCGGCACCAAAAACAGCGAGATGCCGCGCGTGCCGGCCGGTGCGTCGGGCAGCCGCGCCAACACCAGATGGATGATGTTGTCGGTGAAATCATGCTCGCCATAGGTGATGAAGATTTTCTGGCCGAAGATGCGGTAGGTGCCGTCGCCGGCAGGCTCGGCGCGACTGCGCAAGGCGGCGAGATCGGAACCGGCCTGCGACTCGGTCAGGTTCATCGTCCCCATCCACTCGCCGGAGACGAGCTTTGCCAGATACTTTGCCTTCAGCGCTTCGGAAGCATGCTTGTCGAGCGCCTCGACCGCGCCCATGGTCAGCGTCGGGCCGATGCCAAAGGCCATGGCGGCGGAGTTCCACATTTCGAGCGCGGCAACGCCGACCATGGTCGGCAGGCCCTGGCCACCGAATTCTTCCGGTCCCGACAGCGCGTTCCAGCCGCCGTCGATCCAGCTGCGGTAAAGCGCCTTCCAGCCGGGCGGCGTGGTCACGGTCGCATCCTTCAGCACCGCGCCATGCTGGTCGCCGATCTTGTATAGCGGCGCCACTTCCTCGCTGGCGAAGCGGCCGGCCTCGGACAGGATGGCGTCGACAAGGTCTTCGCCGAGGTCCCCGAACGTGCCGCGGTCGAGCGCCGGCTTGAGCCCGGCGACATGCTTGAGCGTGAACGAAATGTCGCCGACCGGGGCCTTGTACATGCCGCTTTCTCCTCCGCTGCTCCGGCCGCTCGATCCTAGGACCCGGGCCGATGCAAAACCATCCGCCTCTGGGCGGCCTCCGACCTTCTTTTTACGTAAACGTCAAACTTTGTCACGCGGATTTTCATCGAACTTCGTCGTCCACAGGTGGAGCGGGAGCGTAGCGGACGCCGAGTACCATGTCGCGACCTCGCGCTAGGGGCGCAACGGTGCAGAATTCCGCGCCGTGGCAGCGCTTCGAAGTCGCGGAATGCATACTATGGTCCGCGCCGCGTCGCTTCGCTCCTTGCTTCGCCATAGAATGACGAAATCGCGAGAGCGACAGGACTCCTGCCCGAAAGCACTTCCTTAACCATACCGGTCCACCATCGGTGTTTGGTCAGCGGGGATCCCCTGTTTGAAAACGCCGGCGCATCTTCTTCGCCGCTCAGCGATCGCTCTCGCGGCGATGATGGCGCTGACGTCAGCGGCTACAGCCTCGGACTTTTCCGAGCCTTGGCGGGATGGCGACCGCGCGCTGGTGGTCGACGCCTATGAATACAATTCCATCGACTGGGCGCAGCTTGCCACCGACAAGCGCATTGTCGGCTTCATCAACAAGGCCTCCGACGGGCTGCCGCCGCCCTATTTCTGCTACGGCGACGAGCCTACGGTCAAACTCTGCAAGACATTGTGGAAACGCTTTGCGGTGACGCGCGAGCTGTTTCAGACGCGCAAGGTGGTGGCCAAGGCGCTCGGCCTGAGATGGGGCGCGTATCATCTTGCCCGCCCCGGCAATCCGCTCGAGCAGGCCAACAGTTTCATCGATTTCGCCGAGCCAGCCCCTGACGATCTGCTCGCCCTCGATCTCGAAGGCAACGACCCCTCGCAATGGATGTCGCTCGAGGATGCCGAGGAATTCGTGCGCCAGGTGCACCGGCGGCTCGGCCGTTTCCCGATCCTCTACACCAACGGCAAGACCGCCCAGTACATCGCCGACAACCGCTACCAATACCGTCTGCTGTCGCGGCTGCCGCTCTGGTATGCGCGCTACAAGCCCGACATCGACGTGCATTTTCCGATGGGCAACTGGCAGGGCTATGCGCTGTGGCAGTTCTCGGCGCAGGCCAATTGCGGGCGCCTGCGCTGCCCCTACCGCGTCGCCGGCACGCCCAACGACATCGACGTCAACGTCGCGCCGATGGACGCGGCGGCACTGCGCCAGCAATGGCCCTTCGGCGGCCTGATCGACGTGCCGCCCGACTACCTCGCCTCAATACCGGTGCCGGTGTCGCGCGCGGCCGGGCTCGCCGGCAAAGTCACCATCACATACGCCGATGTGGCGACGCCACCGACGGTCGAGGAAATGGTGGCGGTGCTCGGCGCGCGCTGGCAGACATTCCGCGCCGCCTTCCGCATGCCGGTGGTCAAGACGGTGCCGCGCCGCGCGCGCTTCGGCATTGCCGAGTATGTCGCCTGGAAGCGGACCACGTATCGTTCGGAGGCTCTGCTCGAGGCCGCCTTCTCGCAGGCCGCCGACCCGGTCAGCACCGCTTCGACGGAACTGGTTCGCGAGCGCTGAGGCTTATGTGGCGGCGCTGGCCTTTTCCCGCGCCACCGCCTGCCAGCCTATGTCGCGGCGGCAGAAGCCTTGCGGCCAGTCGATACGGTCGAGCGCGGCGTAAGCGCGGCTTTGCGCTTCGCCCACCGTCTTGCCTGATGCCGTGACGTTGAGCACGCGGCCGCCATTGGCGACCAGCGCGCCGCCATTGATGGCAGTGCCGGCATGGAAAATCTCAACGCCTTCGCCAGCGGCTTCGTCGAGACCCCGAATGACCGAGCCTTTTTCCGGCGTCCCGGGATAGCCCTGTGCCGCCATCACCACGGTCAGCGCGGCATCGTCGCGCCAGCGGATCGAACTGTGCGCCAACTGGCCGTCGACGGCGGCGTTGAGCAGCACCAGCAGATCGTCCTTCAGCCGCATCATCAGCACCTGACACTCGGGATCGCCGAAGCGGGTGTTGTATTCGATCAGCTTCGGCCCCTTGTCGGTGATCATCAGCCCGGCAAACAGAATGCCGGCGAACGGCGCGCCAAGCTCGGCCATGCCGCGCATGGTCGGCTCGACGATCTCGCGCATGGTGCGCTCGACCATTTCGGGGCTCATCACCGGCGCCGGCGAATAGGCGCCCATGCCGCCGGTGTTGGGGCCGGTATCGCCATCGCCGACGCGCTTGTGGTCCTGCGCGGTGCCAAAGGGAAGTGCGGTCGTGCCGTCGCACAGGCAGAAGAAACTCGCCTCCTCGCCGGTCATGAATTCCTCGACTACTACCTCAGCGCCGGCGTCACCGAATGCGCCGTCGAAACAAGCATCGAGGGCGGCGCGCGCCTCGTCCAGCGTCATGGCGATGGTGACGCCCTTGCCGGCGGCAAGCCCGTCGGCCTTGATGACGATCGGCGCGCCGACCTTTTCGACATAGGCTTTCGCCGAGGCAAGATCGGTGAAGCGGCCATAGGCGGCGGTCGGGATGCCGTATTTGGCGCAAAGGTCCTTGGTAAAACCTTTCGAGCCTTCGAGCCGCGCTGCCCGCTTCGACGGGCCGAAGACGCGGATGCCCTGCTCACGCAGATCGTCGGCAATGCCGGTGACCAGCGGCCCTTCCGGCCCGACGACGACGAGATCGATCGCGTTGTCCTGGCAGAAGCTGGCAACAGCGGCACGGTCGGCGATGTCGAGCTTGACCAGTTCGGCCTCGTGGGCGATGCCCGGATTGCCGGGCGCGGCATAGAGCCTGGTCAAAAGCGGCGAGGCCGCGATCTTCCAGGCCAGGGCATGTTCGCGGCCGCCGGAGCCGATTAGCAAAACGCGCATGCCGATGTCCCTTGTCATTTCACGACAGGGACTGCGCTATTGCCCCGGGCGGCGCGGGTCAAGAGTTTTACCTTGCGCCATACCGGTTGCGCACGGGAACGTCGCGCCGAGAGCACGGCGTCCCCGGCCGGTATCAGCTCTGGAAGACCACTGGAAACCAGTCCTCGCGCAGTTTCTGGCCGGGCTTCATGTCATGGCCGGCATAGGGCGGCGAGGTACGGCCGGGGCGCTCGACATAGCGCGCATCGTCGCCGACCCAGCGCAGCGACAGCGCCCGGCGCCGCGCCGCGGTCGGATTGCCGCGCGCACCATGCGCGGTGCGGAAGTCGAACAGGATGGCGTCCCCCGGTTCCATCTCCCATTCGAGCACCTTCAGCGACGGGTCCTTGTCTGGATCCGGCACGGGGAGGTAGTCGCCCTCGCCGGCATAGAAATTGCTGTCATCTAGCCAGCGCAACGGCAGGATCATCTTGTCCCATTTGTGCGAGCCGGCGATCAGCCGCAGCGTCGCTTCCTTGACCGGATCGATCGGAATCCAGAAGCTGACGGTCTGGGTGCCATCGACGAAGTAATACGGGATGTCCTGGTGCCAAGGCGTCGGCTTTTGCGTGCCCGGTTCCTTGACCAGCACATGGTCGTGGAAGAACTGGGCGCTGCGCGACTGCATCGCCGCTGCCGCGAGTTCCGCGGCCGGGGAATTGCGCACCACGTCGACGAATTCGGGAATGCGCTCCCAATTGCAGTAATCGTCGAAGAAGCTGCCCTTGCCGTTGGCGATGTCCGAAGCCGTGGCGCTGCGGTTTTGCATGTTTCGCTCGATGCCGGCGGCGATGGTGCCGACCCAGTCCTTGAAGGCGCCGCGTATGCAGACCGCGCCGTCGCGCTGGTAGTCGGCAATCGCTGCGGCATCAGTATGTCTGGCGGCCATCTCATGTCTTCCCTGTTTCGATGACCGACTATCGCAGCCGCCGCACATCGCGTAAAATAATAACTTCTCATCTCTCTTATAGTTTTAGACTATGAATCTGACCCTCACCCAGCTGCGTTACCTCGTCGCCGTCGCACGGCATGGCAGCGTCACCGCGGCCGCGCGGATGCTGAACGTCTCACAGCCGTCGATCTCGGTGGCGATCGACAATGTCGAAGCGACGCTCGGCCAGAAACTGTTCGTGCGCCAGCGCGGCAGCGGCATCGCGCTGACCCCGTTCGGCCGCAGCGCGGTGGCGAAGGCAAAGCAGGTGCTGGCCGAAGCGGACGAACTGGTTGGGCTCGGGACGCGCGACGCCGATGTCGGGGGCGAACTTGTGCTCGGCTGTTTCGAGGATCTGGCGCCCTATTTCGCGCCGGCGCTGATCCGCGCTTTTTCGCAACGCTGCCCGGCGGTCACCGTGGTGGTCCGCGACGAGACCTTCGAGACGCTGGGCCGGCGGCTCGGCGATGCGGCAATCGATCTCGGCCTGACCTACGATCTCGGCCTGCCCTCGCACTTCGCCCGCATCCTGCTGCATGAGCTGCGGCCACACGCGCTTCTGCCGCAAGGCCACGCACTGGCCAGCCAGGCGAGCGTCAGCCTGGCGGAGCTGGCGACCCATCCCTTGATCACCACTGACCAGCCGCATAGCTGGCAGCATATGCTGGACCTGTTCCTCAGCCGCGGCCTGTCGCCGGTCTCGCAATCGACGGCGAGTTCGTTCGAACTGCAGCGCAGCATGGTCGCCAACGGCTTCGGCGTCGCGGTGAGCTACACCAGGCCCTATGGCGACAGGAGTTATGACGGGCTGCCGCTGGTCTGCAAGCCGCTGTCCGATCCGCTGCCGATGCAGCGCATCATCCTCACCCATGACACAAGGCAAAGGCTGTCGAAGGCGGCGCTGGCCTTCACGGAGGTGGCGAAGGCATGGTTTGCCAGCCACGATGTTTTCACCGCCTGAGCGACAATGCGGCCGCTTGACGGGGCACGCCGCTGCTGCCACTCCAGCACGATGGAAACCATCCAGTCGAAAGCCGCACAGGGCCGCGTCGCCGACGCGCCGAGCGGCCATTGGGTCTACAAGATATTGCCGCGCTGGCTGTGGCCTTACGCGCAGCTTGCGCGCTGGGACCGGCCGATCGGCTGGCAATTGCTGCTGTGGCCCTGCTGGTGGTCGGCAGCGCTTGCGGCCAGCGCCTATCCCCGCCCGGCAGACCCGGTGCTGACATTACTGCCGTCGCCGTGGTTCCTGTTCCTGTTCTTTGTCGGCGCCGTCGCCATGCGTGGCGCCGGCTGCACCTATAACGACATTGTCGACCAGGACATCGACAACAAGGTCGAGCGCACGCGCTCGCGGCCATTGCCGGCCGGCAAGGTGACGCGCCGCCAAGCCTGGATATTCCTGG
Organism: Mesorhizobium sp. L103C119B0; assembly: GCF_000502235.1. Lineage (NCBI taxonomy): Bacteria > Pseudomonadati > Pseudomonadota > Alphaproteobacteria > Hyphomicrobiales > Phyllobacteriaceae > Mesorhizobium > Mesorhizobium sp. L103C119B0. The sequence goes on from NZ_AYXE01000001.1 coordinate 81,415, forward strand.
TCATCCAGGCCTTGCTGGGCCTGGTCGTGCTGTTGCAGTTCAACGACTTCGCCATTCCGCTCGGCATCGTCTCGCTGGTCATCGTTGCCGTCTATCCCTTCATGAAGCGCTTCACCAACTGGCCGCAATTGGTGCTCGGGCTCGCCTTCTCCTGGGGTGCGCTGATGGGCTGGGCGGTCGAGTTCGGCGATCTCGATGGCCCGGCCGTCATGCTCTATATCGGCTCGATCCTGTGGGTGATCGGCTACGACACCATCTATGCACATCAGGACAAGGAAGACGACGCCATCGTCGGCGTGCGCTCGACGGCGCGGCTGTTCGGCGACAACACCAAGACCTGGCTGGTCGGGCTTTATGGCGGCACGCTGGTCTGCTTCGCAATCGCCTTCGCCTCGGCGCAGGCGCCGGTGGTGGCGCTGGCCGGGCTGATCGCCGCCGGCGCCCATATGGCGCGGCAGATAGCGGTTCTGGATATCGACGATCCCGATCAATGCCTGCGGCTGTTCAAATCCAACAACCAGGTCGGCTGGTTGATCTTCATCGGCCTGATCGGCGGTGCGCTGTGGGTGGCGCTAAAGCCGCTGGTTTAATCTCCTTCTCCCCGTCACTACACGGGGAAAAGGTGGCGGCAGCCGGATGAGGGGCAGCGCCAATCTTTGCAGTTGAGGTGAGATGCACAGCGGCGATATTGCGAGAAATGCCTCGGTCAGCGCCGCCCCTCATCGCCCTGCCGGGCGTTGGTCACTCGAAAAGCCAAGCAATTGGCTTTTCGTCCGCTACGCGGACCGCTCCTCAACCCCCGTATAGTGACGGGGAGAAGAAGGCTGTCGTCGGCGGTTTCGCCAATCGCCGGTCAAGCTACTCTCTCGAAATAATCTCCTGGCCGTCGATCACCAGCCTCAGCCCGAGATTGCCGGCCCTGCGGCGGGCGAGGAAGCGCGGGCGGCGCGTGGTCGAGACCCGGCCCTTGCGGCGATCCTTGGCCGGCAGCGCCTTGATGGCGGCGCCGAGCGATTCCTCAAGCGTGCGGGCAATGCCGTCGGATTCGATCAGCAGCATCTGCAGCCGGTAAGCATCGGCCCAGGCGCGCCAGTCGGCGGCGACGTCGTCGAGATCGTCGGCCACCAGCAGCGGCACCGACAGCATCGGGTCGTTGTGCAGGAGTTCGAGGGTTACCGTGACATTGCCTTGCGCATCCTCCATCGCGCGGGCGGCGACGCCGCGAAACGCGTTGGCGGGCAGCGCGATGATCGCCGGCACGCCGCTCATCTCGAGCGTGCGGCGGATGACGGCGCCGCGCTGGTCGATGGTGAAGGTAACGTCGCCATAGTCGTCGCGCGTGGCATAGCTCACCACTTGCGGCAGGCGGAATGGGTCGAGGCGCATGTTGCGCCCGGCCCAGACGGGCTTCAATACACTGTTCATCTGCTGCCTTCCTGTGTTTCTCCTGAGAGCCGTTTTGCGGGTCTCTCCGGGCCGGTTTTCCCGGCCTCGTTGTGTGAAACATTAGCGCGAGCTTCTGCCGCCCGGCTTAAGAAAGTCAGTTAAATTTTGCTGATCTCAGGCATTGGTTATCGGAATGAGACCAGCCACAAAATGTTGAAAGGATCAGATAACCTTACCGGGATTCATGATGCCGGCCGGATCGAAGACGGCCTTCACCCGGCGCATCAGCTCGATCGCCATTGGCGGCGCGGTGGCGATCAGCTCGTCGCGCTTCAACTGGCCGATGCCGTGCTCGGCCGAGATCGAGCCGTGGAAGGAGCGCACGACATCGTGCACGGCATGGTTCATGGCGTGGTAGAGGCCGAGAAACGCTTCGTCGTCACCGCCCTCCGGCCGGGAGATGTTGTAGTGGAGATTGCCGTCGCCCATATGGCCGAAGCAGACCACGCGCGCCTGCGGACTGACCGAAGCCACTGCACCGGCCGCCTTTTCGATAAACGCCGGGATGGATGCCACCGGTACCGAAATATCATGCTTGATCGAAGCGCCTTCGGGCTTTTGCGAATCCGGCAGCACCTCGCGGAAGTTCCAGAACGCGTCGCCCTGCGCCAGGCTGGCCGCGATCACCGCGTCGCCGACGATGCCTTGCTGGAGGCCTGCCGACAGCACTTCTTCGATCAGCCCCCTGGCGTCCTCGGCCGAACGGCCCGACGACACCTGCATCAACACATACCATGGCCAATCCTGCGCCAGCGGCCGCGTGACGCCCTGCGCATGGCGCAGCGTGAAATCATAAGGACGCTGGCCGATCAGCTCGAAGGCGGTGAGTGCCGCCCCTGCCCGGTCCATCGCCAGGCTGAACAGCGAAAGCGCTGCTTCCGGCGACGACAGGCCGGCAAAGGCCACTTCGCGCCCCTTGGGCTTGGGAAACAGTTTCAGCACCGCCGCGGTGATGATGCCGAGCGTGCCTTCGGCGCCGACGAACAGGTTCTTCAGATCGTAACCGGTGTTGTCCTTCTTCAGTTTGCGCAGATCGTCGAACACCTCGCCGGTCGGCAGCACGACTTCGACACCAAGGCAGAGTTCGCGCGCATTGCCATAGGCAAGCACGCCGGTGCCGCCGGCATTGGACGAGAGATTGCCGCCGATCTGGCAGGACCCTTGCGCGGCAAGCGACAGCGGAAACAGCCGGTCGGCGGCGTCGGCGGCTTCCTGCAGCGTCTGCAGGATAACGCCGGCCTCGACGGTTACCGTGTTGGAGAAGACGTCGATCTCGCGAATGCGGTTCAGCCGCGACAAAGAAAGCACGATCTCGCGGCCGGATGCGTCAGGCACCTGGGCGCCGACCAGCCCGGTGTTGCCGCTTTGCGGCACGACCGGCGTTCCCGTCTCGCTCGCCAGCCGCATGATACGGCTCACCTGGTCGACGCTGCCGGGACGCAGCACCAAGGCGGTCCTGCCATGCCACAGACCGCGCCTCTCGGTAAGATACGGTGCAATATCGGCTTGGTCGCTCAGTGCATATTTTTCGCCGACAATGGCAGTGAAGCGGTCGATGAGGGCGGGATCGAGATCGAAGGGGGAGTCGTTCATGGGCGCAAACTATGGCGCTCAGTCGAGCTTGTCACGGGGGGCAGCGGCACGAAACAGCCGATCGTTGATCGCCTCGCCGAGCCCATCGAACGGGATCGGCTCGACGGCGATCGTCGCCGCACCGCTGCGGTCGAGTTCCTGCAGATACGCGAACAGATTGCTTGCGGCTTCGCGCAAATCGCCTGATGCCGACAGGTTGCGCAAGGCGGCCGCCGCTTGCCAGCCTTCGGCGCGGCGGACGCCAAAGGCCAGCAAGGCCTCGCCTTCAACCACGTTTTGCGCGTCGAGCCGCACCGCGGCGCCCGGCGCATAATGCGACGCCAGCATGCCGGGCGCCTCGATGCCGGCCGTCGCGCCGCGCTGCAGCTTGAGGCCGGTGACGGCCTCGATATCGGCGGCAGCGATGCCGCCTGGCCTCAGCAGCCGCACGCTGTTGCCTTCGACCTTGACGATGGTCGATTCCAGCCCGACCGGGGTGGCGCCGCCATCGACCACCAGCCGGATTTTGGCGCCGAGATCGGCCGCCACGGCTTGCGCTGTCGTCGCGCTTATCTTGCCCGAAGAGTTCGCGCTGGGCGCGGCCAGCGGGCGGCCGAGCCTGGCGATCAGCTCGCCGCCGAAGCCCCTCGGCATGCGCAGCGCGATCGTATCGAGCCCGGCGGTGACCAGCGGATGGATGCCGTTGCCGGGTCGGAGCGGCAGCACCAGCGTCAGCGGCCCCGGCCAGAACGCCTCGGCCAGCCGCTTCGAAAGCGGGTCGAAGATCGCAATGCGCTCGGCCATCGCGAGATCGGCGACATGGGCGATCAGCGGGTTGAAGCGCGGCCGGCCCTTGGCTTCGAAGATGCGGGCGACGCCGACGCCATTGGTCGCGTCGCTGGCCAGTCCATAGACGGTCTCCGTCGGGATGGCGACGACGTCGCCGCCCTCGAGCAGCGCCAACGCCTGCTCCATCGCTTCGCCGACGGATAGTATCTCAGCCACTCGCTTCACCTCACAGGCACCGGACCTAAAGCGCGTCGCGCTGAACCGGATTCATGCGACGCGCTTTAGGTCTTTGTTTTGATGCATGTCGTTCTCTCAAAACCGGGGCCACTTTTGAGCGACATGCATTAGAGCGGTTCAGCGGTTCGCTGAAACGCTCTAAGTATTTGTTTTTGCGCAATTCCGGACGGAAAGCCGCTACTCACTTTTCCTGGAATTGCTCTAATACGGCAGTGGTTTTCGGGCAAGCCGGCGTTGGCGAATTATCAATGCCTAAAATGCTACGTTTCCCTGCAAGCCGGCATCAATCCACTGGGGTTAAGGCTATTTGCGGTTAGGGCTGGCGGCTTGTCGGGCAAGGGGACGGTTTCGATGTCGATGCGTGTGCTTGGAGCGCTTGGTTTCACCCTGGCGGCGATGACCGGTGGGGCGCACGCCTCGTCGATCGTCTTTCTCGGCGTCTCGACCTCGACGCCATCAGTCATCAAGGTTGGCGGATCCGAACCGGTCAGGATCGCCTCGTCGCCATCGATCGTCGCGCTCGGCGATGCCCAGCCCGATGTGACTTATGAAAAGGTCGCGGCGATCCCCGAAAAGCCCAGGCAGGACCCGATGATCATTCGCGGCGGCATCGTCGGCGGCGCCTTCGCCGCGCCGGCTCCGGCCAGTGCGAGCACTTCAGCGCCGGCAGCGGAGACGACGGCAGAGACCGCACCAGCAGGAACTGCAACGGCATCGAACGGCAAGCCCGAGTCGCAACCGGCAGCGCCGCAGCCGGCAGCAACACCGCAGCAGCCGATCGAGGGCGTCGGCAAAGCCGAGTAGGCCATTCAGCCAAGACAGTCGGCCAAGACAGTCGGCCGATCCATTCCGCTTGACGCCGATCGACGCCCCGGCGCACGATCGGCTTGGCGGCGGCGGCCCCAATTTCGCCAATCGGGTTTGGCGCGCCGGGTTCTAGGAGAGCGAGGGGTTATCATGACCATGACGAAATCTTTGACTATTGCCGGCCTGTTGCTGGCGTCACCTATAGGTGTCGGCGGCGCGCAGGCCGGTGACGAGCTAGGGTCCTACGTCGCGCGCATTTCCGATCGCGACCACCATGCCAGCGACGGCTATGAACTGAGCAGCGCAGCACAGATGGTGCGGCAGGACCGCGCCAACTGGCACAAGTTCCACCGGCGCGATGCCGACGACCAGGGCGATGACTGGTTCCGCAGCAACGATGATCGCGCGTATCTGGAACGCATGCTGAAGCGCGGTGGCGCGATGAGCTCCTCGACACGGAACGCCATCGTCAATGGCGAGCCGCTGATCCAGGTCGACGTCTATTCAGACAGCGTGCATGTCAGCATTTTGGAGGACTGACGGAGTCAGCCTCGGGAGGACTGAAAACAAGACGGGCGGCGTGTGAACGCCGCCCGTGTTCGGGCTTGTCCGTCCCTTAGCCAGCTATTCTGGAAAAATCCGCGACCTGATCGGTGGCCGTGCGGATGCGAGCCAGCAGCGCCAGGCGGTTGGCGCGCACGGCCTGGTCCTCATCATTCACGAGAACGCGTTCAAAGAATGAATCAACCGGTTCACGCAACACGCTAAGCGCCAGCATGGCGGCGGAAAAGTCTTCGTTTTGAATCGCTTCGCCGGCTTCTCTCTCCGCCTGATTCACCGCCGCAAACAGCGATTTCTCGGCCTCCTCGCGAAACAGCGCCGGCTCAACAGTCGCGGCGACGAGCGTTTTCTTCTTCTCCTCGGCGGCCAGAATGTTGGCCGCGCGCTTGGTGCCGGCGAGCAGGTTCTTGCCATTCTCGGTGTCGAGGAAGGAGCCCAACGCTTCGACGCGGCGGACGATCTGCAGGAGGTCGTCCGACTGCGATTGGCCGATCTCCCCCCTTGTGGGGGAGATGCCCGGCAGGGCAGAGGGCGGCGCGCCAGAATGAGAGGTCGGCGGGACAGCGCCCCCCTTTGTCGGCTTCGCCGCCCCCACAATGGGGGAGATTGGCGCGCTTCCACCACCTGCCAGCACGGCGTCAATGAGATCATGCCGAGCGCCCTGGTCGCGGAGATAGACTTTCAGGCGGTCGTGGAAGAAGGCGAGGAGGTCGGGGCCAAAGGCCCGTCCAGCCTTAGACGCGAGATAACTCGCCGTTTGATAGGCACTATCGAAGAGCGATGTCAGCGGCAGTGAGATCCCGTTCTCGACCAAGATTCTCACCACGCCAAGCGCGGCCCTTCTCAGCGCGTAAGGGTCCTTAGACCCCGTCGGCTTTTCATCAATGGCCCAGAAACCGACCAGCGTATCGATTTTGTCGGCCAGCGCGACGGCAATCGACACCGGATTGGTCGGCACGCTATCCGACGGACCTTGCGGTTTGTAGTGCTCCTCGATCGCCGCAGCCACGGACGGATGCTCGCCCTGCAGCAGCGCGTATTTGCGCCCCATGGCGCCTTGCAGTTCCGGAAACTCGCCCACTGCTTCGGTCGTAAGATCGGCCTTGGCGAGCACCGACGCACGCCCGGCGAGCGCGGTAATCTCCCCCCTTGAGGGGGAGATGTCGCCGAAGGCGACAGAGGGGGTCGTCTCGCGTGGAGCGCCAACTCCCTCTTTCTTCGAGAGACCGGGCGGCGTCGCGGCAGCCGAAGCGACCCCCTCTGGCCTGCCGGCCATCTCCCCCTCGAGGGGGAAGATGGAGTGCGCCACTGTCGGCGCCAGCTCTTCCGCCAGCCGCTTGATCCGCTCCACCCGCTCGCCTTGCGTGCCGAGCTTGGCGTGGAAGGTGACATTGAGATGGTCGAGGCGGGCCATGCGCTGGTCGAGCGGTTTCTTCAGATCGAGGCCGAACTTTTTTGCCGATGCCTCGAGTTCTCCCAGATCGGGCAGATCGCCCTGGTCGGTCTTCCAGAAATACAGCGCATCCGACAGGCGCGCGCGCACCACCTTGCCGTTGCCGTGCGCGATCTCCTTGCCGCCGTCCTTGGCCTCGATGTTGGCGGTGAGGATGAAGCGGTTGGAAAGGTTTTCGCCGTCGCCCTGCGGCCGGGTGACAAAGCATTTCTGATTGGCGCGGATGGTCAGCCGGACCACTTCTGGCGGAATGGCAAGAAAGGCCTGCTCGAATTCGCCCATCAGCACCACCGGCCATTCGACCAGGCCCGACACTTCTTCCAGCAGCCCTTCGTCCTCGACCAGATCGAGCCCGTTGGCGAAGGCGAGGTTGCGGGCGTCGGCAAGGATGATCTCCTTGCGCCGGTCGCCATCGAGCACGACCTTCGCTGCTTCGAGCTTGGTCACGTAATCGTCGAAGCGACGCACGGTGATTTCACCCGGCGCCATGAAACGATGGCCGTAGGTGATATTGCCCGAGCGGATGCCATCGATCTCGAAATCGACCACCACCGGCTCCTCGGTCTCCGGGCCGAAGGTGCACAGGATCGTCTGCAGCGGCCGCACCCAGCGCAGCGAACCGGGCTTGGCCGAAGCCGGCCCCCAGCGCATCGATGTCGGCCACGGGAAGCTGCGAATGATGGCCGGCACCAGCTCGGCGATGATTTCTTCCGCCGCCCTGCCCGGCTTCGAAATATGGGCGACGTAGAAATCGCCCTTCTTCGGATCGGAATGAACATGCGCCTCGGCAACCGAGGTAAGACCTGCCTTGCGCAGAAAACCCTGCACCGCCTGTTCCGGCCCCGTCGTCGACGGCCCCTTGATCTCCTCGTGGATATCCTTCGAGCGCGCGGTCAGGCCCCTGACATCGAGCGCCAGGCGCCGCGGCGTCCAGTATTCGCGCGCGGCGTCATAGGTCAGACCCGCCTCGACCAGACCGTCGGTCAGCATCTTCCTGAGATCGCCCGCCGCCTTGCGCTGCATGCGGGCGGGGATTTCCTCGGAGCGAAGTTCTAGCAACAAATCCGGCATCAGAGTTTCTCCACCCGCATGCCTTCTCCCTGATTGCGCGTCCTCCCGCCTCCGGCGCTGCGGTTGCGCGGCCGGGCGGGGATTTCCTCGGAGCGAAGTTCTAGCAAAAGATCCGGCATCAGAGTTTCTCCACCCGCATGCCTTCTTCCTGATTGCGCGTCCTCGCGCTTCCGGCGCTGCGGACGCGCGGCTGGGCGGGGATTTCCTCGAAGCGAAGTTCTAAGAGCAGGTCTGGCATGGTTAAGCTCCCACCCTCCCCTTGATGGCGAGGGTCGGCGCGTAGCGCCGGGGTGGGGTGGCTACCTCTCAGCCGCCGATACCTTCGGCACCATCGCGCAAACGCAGGTGTGATTTTCGTTCTTCCACCGCCGCATAGAGCGTATCGAGCACGGAATCCAGTTCGTTTTTGATTTCATGGTTCCAGAAGCGAATGATGCGGTAGCCTTGGCTCTCGAACCATTTCGTTCGACGCTCGTCATGGTGCTGTTGGTCATCGAAGCTGTGATGGGCACCGTCCACCTCAATGATCAGCTTCAGCCGGTGGGAGATGAAATCAGGGAAGTAAACGCCTACCGACGCCTGCCTGCGAAAATGAGTGCCTTCTACTGGAATGCGCCACAGATGCCGCCACAGGATGCGTTCCTCGTCGGTCATCGCCGCGCGAAGCCTTTGCGCAGACTGCAGCTTGAATCGATCGAGTTTTGGCATGCAACGTCGCGCTGTCACCCCCACCCGCCGCTTCGCGGCGACCTCCCCCATCTAGGGGGAGGTAAGAGGGCATAGCAACTCGGCTGACCGCTGTTTCCAGGAATTTTGACCGCCCCTGTCGGGCCGCAACCAGCCCGCCCGTCCTTTGATCAAAGATTTCCATGAACCAAACGCAGCGCTGAAGCGACCAACGCTCAGGCAGGGACCTATTGGCTGAACGACCATGAAAACGGCATCGAGACTTCTCCAGATCATCGCGCTCAGTGCCTGTTTCGCCGCGCAGGTGCATGGCGCCTTCTCGATGCCGGGCGTACGGCAGGCTATGCGGACCATGGCGGGGTCGACTGGCCCGATGTTGGCCCCAATCAACATTTCCCTCGAAATGATGAAGTGAGCCTCAGGCGGCGAGCCCGCCGGCCTGGGTCTGCAAAAATGCCTCGCCGCAGGCTTTCGCCAGATTGCGCACCCGCAGGATGTAGCTCTGCCGCTCGGTCACCGAAATCACGCCGCGCGCGTCGAGCAGGTTGAAGACGTGGCTGGCCTTGATGCACTGGTCATAGGCCGGGAAGACCATGCGGTGCATCGGCAGATTGTCGTTCGAAGCCGGGGCGCCGGCCGCGAGCAGCGCCTTGCATTCGGCTTCGGCGTCCTCGAAATGCCTGAGCAGCATGGCGGTGTTGGCATATTCGAAATTGTGCCTGGAATATTCCTGCTCGGCCTGCAGGAAGACATCGCCATAGGTGACTTTTTCGGCGCCTTCTCGGCCATTGAAGTTGAGGTCGTAGACATTGTCGACGCCCTGCACATACATGGCCAGCCGCTCCAGGCCGTAGGTCAGTTCTCCCGCCACCGGCGCGCATTCGATGCCGCAGACCTGCTGGAAATAAGTGAACTGCGACACTTCCATGCCGTCGCACCAGCACTCCCAGCCGAGCCCCCAGGCGCCAAGCGTCGGGCTTGCCCAGTCGTCCTCGACGAAGCGAATGTCGTGCAGCAACGGATCGACGCCGATCGCCTTGAGCGAGCCGAGATAGAGTTCCTGCAGGTTCGGCGGGTTGGGCTTCAGGATCACCTGGTACTGGTAATAATGCTGCAGCCGGTTGGGGTTTTCGCCGTAGCGGCCGTCCTTGGGCCGGCGCGAGGGCTGGACGTAGGCGGCGTTCCAGCCCTTGGGCCCGAGCGCGCGCAGCGTGGTGGCCGGATGGAAGGTGCCGGCGCCGACTTCCATGTCGTAAGGCTGCAGGATGACGCAGCCATAGGCGGCCCAGTAATTGTGCAGGGTCAGGATCAGCCCCTGGAACGAGCGGCTGGGATGTATATGGGCTGGACTGTCTGACGTCACGGCGGCCTCGGAAAGCGCTGAAATGATGCCATTCCCTAGTTGCCGGGCCGGCTAGCGTCAAGGCAGCGCCTATCGCCGCCTTGATGAGAGGTTGAACGCTTTGCTTCGGACTGGCCCATTGCCGGACGGTGCCGGTGGCCGTTTGCTCGCCCAGCTTCAACGACAGAGGTTCAGCCATGCAAGGCCAGTTAACCGTGCGCCCCGTCACCCGAGAGGATTACGAGCAATGGCTGCCGCTGTGGGACGGCTACAATGCGTTTTACGGCCGCTCGGGCGAGACCGCCCTGCCCGGTGACATCACTGCAATGACATGGTCGCGCTTCTTCGATGCCTATGAGCCTATGCATGCGCTGGTCGCGGAGAGCGAAGGCAAGCTTCTCGGACTTGTCCACTATCTCTATCACCGCACCACGACGGCGATTTCGCCGAACTGCTATCTGCAGGACCTCTTCACCAATGAGGCGTCGCGCGGCAAGGGCGTCGGCCGGGCACTGATCGAAGACGTCTATACCAGGGCGCAAACCGCAGGCTCCAGCCGCGTCTACTGGCTGACACACGAAACCAACCACACGGCGATGAAGCTCTACGACAAGATCGGCGATCTCTCGGGGTTCGTCGTCTACCGAAAGCTGTTCTAGAATGAGCGCCAACGCTGGAGATTGGCTGAAAGCCTTCCCGACTTCGTCATTCCAGGGCGAAGCAGCCGCGAAGCGGCGTCGCGGAGACCCTGGAGCCCATTCCGTGAGCTTGATCGAAGAACGCAGCGGAGCAGAATTCTGCACCTACGCAACGCCTTAAGGTCACGGCATGGATTCTATGGTCTGCGCCGCGTCGCTTCGCTCCTTGCTCCGCCATAGAATGACGATCGCGATAGGGCGTCTCTATCTCTTTGTTTCTGTCGCAATTCCGAGCGGAAAACCGCGCACACTTTTCCTGGAATTGCTCTAAGACGCCAAGCCGAAAAACGGGGCTCAGCGAGCCCCGTTTCATCAGAAGTATGGCCCGATCACCCCTTCGGCGCTGGCGGGGTGGCCGGCTTGACCTTCGGGGTTTCCTGCGCCGTGTTGGATTCGATCGGCGGCAGGCCCTTCATCAGCTTCTGCTGCAAAATCGCAAGCACATCGGGATCCGGCTTCAGGTCGCGCGCCTGATTCCACTGGAAAGTGGCTTCGAGCTTGCGGCCGACGCGCCAATAGGCATCGCCGAGATGGTCGTTGAGCACCGGATCTTCCGGCTTGAGCGACACGGCGCGCTCCATTTCGCGCACGGCGTCGTCGAACCGGCCCATGCGGAAATAGGCCCAGCCCAGCGAATCGACGATGTAGCCGTCGCTCGGCCTGAGGTCGACGGCCTTCTGGATCATCGCCAGGCCTTCCTTGAGGTTCATGTTCATGTCGACCCAGGAATAGCCGAGATAGTTCAGCACCTGCGGCTGGTCGGGGAACAGTTCCAGCGCCTTGAGGAAGTTCGGTTCGGCCTTGGGCCATTCCTTCAGCCGCTCATAGGCGATGCCGCGCTGATAGTAGATGTTCCAGTTGGCATTGGTCGGCGTCTTCAGCACCGCGACCGCCTTGTCGTAGAGAGTGGCGGCGGAGCGGAAATCCTCCTTCGAGGCATAGACCCCGCCCAGCGCCAGATAGGCGCGCATGTCATCGGGGTGAGCTTCGACGAATGCTTTGAGATGGGCGATAGCCTCGTCGTGACGGTTGAGATCGGCAAGGTTGAGGCCGAGCTGCAGGTCGGAAAGCTCCTTCAGCGGCGAGGAGGCTGGAATGCGGCTATAGAGCGCAATGGCGCCTTCGCCGTCCTTCAGCTGCTCCGCAACGGCGGCAAGCTGCACCAAAGCGGCGTCGCTGTCGGGCTTGAGCGCGAGCGCATATTGCAGATAGAGGCGCACGAACGGCTCGCCGCCGCCGCGATTGAGCGCGATGGCGAGGTCGAGCAGGATTTCAGCGGCGCCTTCGGAGGGACTGGCGACGAAGGGCTCGATCTTGTCGCCCTTGCTGATCCTGTCGCGAAGCGCCTGGATGTCGAGCTTGCCGGGCGCGAACGCCTCGGCCTTGTCGAGCACGTAGAGCGCCTTGTTCTTGTTTCCCTTGCGCGCCAGGAAAGACGCGTAGGCCTGGGCGTTGCGCATCCATGTCTCGGGCGCGGCACCGCCGGCCGTGACGTCGGTCAGGGTCGCGTCATAAAGCGCGTCGGCCTTGTCCGACAGGCCTGCGGCATCGGCGATCAGCGCGCGGTGGAAGGACTTGAACAGGCCGAACCAGTCAGGCCCCTGCAGTTTGTCGATCGAGGCCATCGCCCCGGTGGGGTCGCCGGCGCCCTCTTGTGCCCAGCCGGACATGACGCCGGAAATCAGCCGGTCGAGATCGGATTCGAGCGACAGCTTGAGCCAGTACTGCGCCTTGGTGAAATCCTTCTTGTGGAAGGAATCGACCGCCAGAGCCAGACGCGAGAAGCGCTCGACGTCGGGAACTGCCTTGAGCTTGTCGGCATAGACCAGCGATTCCTCGAAGCGGCCTTGCGCGATCAGCGACAGCATCAGGCTTTGCTGCAGCGAGGTGTCGCCGGGATTGAAGGCGAGCGCCTGCTTGTAATAAGCGATGGCATTGTCGAGGTCGTTGTCGCCTTCGGCGATGCGGGCGGCGAGATAGGCGCCCGAGAAGGAGGTGATCTTGACCGGGCCGGTCGATTCCTTGGCGTAGGCAGGCAGCGGAGAAATCGCCATTCCTGCCACAATTGCCAGCCCCGCGAGCCAGCGCGCACGTCCTTGCCGCATCGTATCCCTTTCAGCCAAGCGCCATCCCGCGTCGGCGCGGAGAAGCCATAGACTCGATGTTTCCTGACAAAGCATGGCCTTTTTGGGGTCAGGCTTCAATCCGGGCCGAATTCACAATCGGGTCACCCGATTAACAAACCATGGCGACGCAGACACTGTCGGTTCCGACAATAGCAGATCGGGGTTGGGAGCTACAGCCTGACATCGCGATATCCGCCTGCCGCTATCGTGCTGCACAGGCCGGCCCACTCGCAACCCTGGCAGGCCTCACGCGTCACGCCGGCTGAAAAGGCCGCGCGCAAGGCGGCAAGCGTTGCCGCGTCGAGGCTGAGACGGACGCCCGCCTCGATGGGCCGGGCCAGCAGCTTGCCGACATCGCGTGCTGCCAGCTCGTCCCGGCCTGCGGCGCTTTCGCGCAAGCAGTGGGGCTCGGCCTCGCCGAGCAGCGGCCGACAGATGTCGTCGGGGCCGGAGACGATCAGAATATCCTCGCCCCGGCCCAGACGTTTCGCGATCACGTCATAGTTGGCGACGAAGGCTGCGCTGTAGCCCTTGCCGACATAGGTCAGCAGGCAAAGCAGATGGTGGGAGCGCAGCCTGACGGTCATCGGTCTTAGGACGCGGTTGCGGAGCCTGTTCCATCCCGAAGATATCGGGATGGGGCTCCATCTTTTTTGTTTGAGCATGATCTCTTCCGAAAGCCGGACTCCACTTTTCGGGATCATGCTCCTGCCGGGTCCGCCTTACCGGAAAACAGCTTGAGCGTCGCGGCGCCGAGCGCCGATTTCAGCAGGCCGCCGACGAGGAAGGGCAAGAAGCCGAAGGTGATGGCCTGTTCGAGGCCGATCATGACGGCGAGCCAGGCCGTGCCGAGAACCAGGCAGGCGAGGTTGCCGAGGACCATGCCGGCGAAGGCGAGCAGCACGCGGTTGCCGTTCCAGCCGCGTTCGGCCAGCCAGCCGACCAGCGCGCCGACGACCGGGAAGGCGAAGAGATAACCGCCCGTTGCCCCGACGAAATACGACGCGCCCGCTGCCCCTCCGGACAGGACAGGAAAGCCCACGGCGCCCTCGGCGAGCCAGGCGATGATGGTCATGGCGCCAAGCCGCCAGCCATAAAGTGCGCCGACCAGCGTCACGGCGAAGGTCTGCATGGTGACCGGCACCGGCACCATCGGCACCTCGATCTGGGACAACAGCGCCAGAAACAGCGTACCGAGGGCGACGGCCGCGGCCTGCCAGCTATGCGAGCGGGTTTGCAGGCGCAACGGGCTGAAGGACGGCTTGGACGGCGAAAAGGCGATGTAGGTCATGGTGCTTCCTAGCTGGTTTGAAATTATAGATAATTTTGTTGTTCGATCTATTATCGAATCCATATTTGCGCGGGAATGGCAACCCTCACCCCTAAAAAGGCTTGGGCTTGCGTGTCGAATAAAGGACATTTGGAAAGGCTGGCGGGACAGCACCCCCCTCTGGCCTGCCGGCCATCTCCCCCGCAAGTGGGGAGATCGGATGTCGCCTTTGCTTTCGCCAATGGCCGACGTTGCAGGACTAACGCAACGGCAAAGCTGTTGATCTCCCCCCTTGCGGGGGAGATGTCCGGCAGGACAGAGGGGGGTGTGAAGGATCGCTACGCGCGGAATCCGACGACTTGTCCCTTCGTCCCTACCCGACGATGGCAAACGCTTCGCGCATCTTGCCCGACGCGGTCTTGACCGGTTTCTGGCCGATCCACTGAACGTGCCGGCCAAGCGTGGCGGCGGCCGATTCGGTGTTGCCTTGCCGCAGCGCGCTCAGGATCGCGCGATGATCCTGGTCGGTGCGGATTTCCCATTCCGAGCGCCAGGCGGCGAACAGGAAGCGGGCGCTTGCGGCGTGCAAATCGTCGATGGTGGCGATGAGCCGCGGCATGCCGCAGGGCGCCAGGATCAGCCGGTGGAAGGTGCGGTTGGCCTCCTCCCAAGAGCGGACATCGCGGGATTTGTCGCCGGCCTTTGTGGCTTCTTCGGCAAGGTTGAGAATGGAAGCCGTCAGATGCGGCGCGGCATGGCGCAGCGCCAGCACTTCGAGGGCTGCCCGCATTTCGGCGACTTCCCTTACCTCGCCGAGATCGAAAGCGGCGACGCGCACGCCCCGCCTGGGCTCACTGACCGCCAGCCCTTGCGCCTCCAGGCGCCGGAAGGCTTCGCGCACCGGGACATGGCTGGTCTGGAATTCCTCGGCGATGTGATCCTGCCGCAGCCGGGCGCCGGGTTCGATCGCGCCCGATATGATGCGATCCGCCAGCACCTTGCTGATGCGCACGGCGATGGTGTCGTCTGCGGTCTTTGCCATGTTTTATAGATAATTTGCACTGCTGCCGATTGTCGAGCGGTGATTGCCCGATTTTGCGTGCAAACTTGCTTTGGCGCCAGGCGCGGGTCAGTTCACCCGGCTGATGCAGAAGTCGATGACGTCGATGAGCGCCGATTTCTGCGGCGTCGCCTCCAGCGGTGCCAGCGCATCGCGGGCGATCTCGCCGAAATGGCGGGCCCGTCCGATGGTGTCGGCAATGGCGCCATGGCGGGTCATCAGGCCGATCGCCTTTTCCAGGCCGGCATCGTCGGTGACATTGTCCTCGATGGCGCGCTTCCAGAAGGTGCGCTCGGCCTTGGTGCCGCGCCGGTAGGCGAGGATGACCGGCAGTGTAACCTTGCCTTCGCGGAAATCGTCGCCGACATTCTTGCCCAGCTCCTGGCTGGAGCCGCCATAATCCAGCGCATCGTCGATGAGCTGGAAGGCAAGGCCGAGATTCATGCCGTAGGAGCGCAAGGCGGCGCGATCGTTGCGCGTCGCCGATGCGATGACCGGGCCGACCTCGGCGGCAGCCGAGAACAGCGCCGCGGTCTTGGCCTTGATGACGGCGAAATGCTCGTCCTCGGTGGTATCCAGGTTCTTGGCTGCCGCCAGCTGCATCACCTCGCCCTCGGCGATGATCGAGGCGGCGCTGGACAGGATGTCGAGCGCTTCCAGCGAACCGACATCGACCATCATGCGAAAAGCCTGGCCGAGCAGGAAATCGCCGACCAGCACGCTCGCCTGGTTGCCCCAGATCATGCGGGCGGTCTTCTTGCCGCGCCGCATGCCGCTCTCGTCGACGACATCGTCATGGAGCAGCGTGGCGGTGTGCATGAACTCGACCGCGGTGGCGAGCTTGACGTGGCCCTCGCCGGAATAGCCGAACATCTGGGCCGCCGCGAGCGTCAGCATGGGACGCAGCCTTTTGCCGCCCGACGAGATCAGATGATTGGCGACCTCCGGGATCATCTCGACGTCGGAGCCGGCCTTGGACAGGATCAGTTTGTTGACGCGCCCCATATCGGCGGCTGTCAGGTCGATGAGATCCTTGATGGAGGCGGGTTCCCGCTTCCCGTTTTCGATGTTGAGAACGACACCCACCAACAAACACTCCCGTCTTTGATCACGCGTGCGACGGCACCCTGGTCCCGCCTGGGACTCTAGGGCGGCACATACGGGCACGGCAAGAGGCGAATTGGCGCGGCTGCGGTGACGGCGTGTCAACCTTAGCGACCGCATGCCGTTGCCCGAAAACCGCTCCACACTTTTCGGCGCCATGCTCCGGCGTTTACATCAACGCTGCAACCTGCGAACTTCGTCCGATGATAGAACTCGTGCGCACCAACGATGCCGTGATCATCTCCTTCGTCGAATCGCTGATGCGCGATGCCGGGATCGCCTGCTTCGTCGCCGACCAGAACATGAGCATTCTCGAAGGGTCGATCGGTCTTTTGCAGAAGCGCGTGATGGTCGATGCCGACCAGGCCGATCAGGCGCGGCGCATCTTGAAAGACGCCGGCATCGAGAACGAAATCCGCCAGACATAATGGCTGAAGCGAGCGCGCTTACCAGCGATACGCCGGCCCATACGGTCGATGCCTTTCATCGCGGCCGCTTCTGGCTGGTCCAGCCCAGGACAGGGCATCGCGCCGGGATGGATGCCATGATGCTGGCGGCAGCAGTTCCATCCGGCTTTGCTGGACGCCTCGCCGATTTCGGCGCCGGCGCCGGTGCGGCGGGTCTTGCCGTGCTGTCGCGCTGCCCAGAGGCGCAGGTCGTGCTCGTCGAACGGTCGGCCGAGATGGCAGGCTTCGCCACAACCACGCTCGCCCATCCCGGCAATGCGCATCTCGGCAATCGCGCCTCGGTGCTGACCACCGACGTCACGCTGTCGGGCCGGGCGCGGACGCAAGCCGGCCTTGCCGACAATTCCTTCGATTTCGTCATCATGAACCCGCCCTTCAACGCGGCGCAGGACCGCGCCACGCCAGATCCGCTGCGGCGGCAAGCGCATGTCATGGACGACGGGCTGTTCGAGAGCTGGATCCGAAGTGCGGCTGCCGTCGCCAAGCCGCGCGGGGGCCTGGCCGTCATTGCGCGGCCGGAACAGCTTGGCGACCTCCTCCATGCGCTGTCGGGCCGCTTCGGCGACGCCGAGATGCTGGCCGTGCATCCGCGCCCGGAAGCAGCCGCAATCCGCATTGTCGTCAGGGCAGCGCTCGGCGCGCGCGGCAAGCTGTCTATCCGCCCGCCTTTGATGCTGCATGGGCAAACGGGCGACGGCCCGTCGGAACGAACCGAGATGATCAACAACGGACTGGCGTCGCTGTTTGGCGATTGATTTGGGCCCGTCAGTGTCGTTGCCGCAAAACCGGCACACAGTTGGCTGAGATGGATTGCAGCATTGCCGTTGACCGGCAAATCCCTACATGCGTTGAAGCCATTTGGAGACAGCCACCTCGTGAACCGCCTTTTCAACCGCCTGCTGCCGAAATCCTGGCGATCCAGCGTCGTCACCATTCCCGTCATCAGGCTGCATGGCACCATCATGGCCGGCGGCGGCCCGTTCCGGCCGAGCCTCTCCTTGGCGTCCACCGCCGCCCTCATCGAAAAGGCGTTCCTGTTCGATGCGCCCGCCGTCGCCATTTCGATCAATTCGCCTGGCGGCTCGCCGGTGCAGTCGCGGCTGATCTTCAAGCGCATCCGCGACCTCGCGGTCGAGAAGAACAAGAAGGTGCTGGTCTTCGTCGAGGATGTGGCGGCCTCGGGCGGCTACATGATCGCGGTCGCCGGCGACGAGATCTTTGCCGATCCGTCCTCCATCGTCGGTTCGATTGGTGTCGTCTCGGCCTCGTTCGGCTTTCCCGAGTTGATGAAGAAGATCGGTGTCGAGCGCCGTGTCCACACCGCCGGCCAGAACAAGGCGGTGCTCGACCCGTTCAAGCCGGAGAAGAGGGAAGACGTCGAGCGCCTGAAGGCGCTGCAGCTGGAAGTGCACGAGACCTTCATCGACCTGGTCAGGGAACGCCGTGGCACCAAGCTGAAGGACGATCCGGACCTGTTCACCGGCCTGTTCTGGACCGGCAAGAAAGGGCTGGAGCTTGGCCTCGTCGATGCGTTGAGCGACATGCGCACGGTACTGAAAACCCGCTTCGGCGCGAAAACCCAGCTCAGGCTGGTCACCGCGCCGCGTGGCCTGTTTGGCCGCATCGGCCTGTTCGGCTCGAACTTTTCAGCGCCCGATATTGCCGCCGCCGCCGCAAGCGGCGTGATCGATGCGGCGGAAGAGCGCGCATTGTGGGCTCGCTTCGGGCTTTGAAAAAGCAGGGAAAGAGTCTANAAGAGTCTAGCATGAGGGCTTGACAGTCTGCCTTGCCGCCTTGCGAGGGAGGAGCTTTGAAATGCCACAGATCATTTTCTTCGCAGTTGTCGGCGCAGCCGCTTATTTCGGCTACCGCACCTTCGTCCGCGAGGCCGAACGTGTGACCGCCAAGGTGCGGCGCACCGAAAAGCAGGCAGCCAACGGCACCAACGGCACGCTGGTCCAGGATCCCAAGACCGGCGAATACCGCCTGGCCAAGGACTGAGCATCATCCCGTCAGCAGCCGACAGTTTGGATGCCGCAGCCCGGACGTGGCTTGCGCCCGCCAAGATAAATCTGGCGCTGCACGTCACCGGCAAGCGCGCCGACGGCTACCATCTGCTCGAGAGCCTGGTCGTTTTCACCCGCTTCGGCGACAGGGTCGAGATCGAGCCTGCCGACGCCGACCGGTTCTCCGTATCGGGCCGTTACGCGACTTCCGTGCCGATCGACGACAGCAATCTGGTGGTGAAGGCGCGCGAGGCGCTGCGCAGGCAGGCCGGCCAGCAGAGCACGCCGCCGGTTGCCATCCGGCTGGAAAAGAACCTGCCGATCGCATCCGGCGTCGGCGGCGGATCGAGCGACGCGGCCGCCGTTCTGCACGGTCTTATCAGGACATGGGGTCTCGACATCGGTGAGGCCGAACTGAGCCGGATCGGTCTCACGCTCGGCGCCGACGTGCCGATGTGTCTTGCGGCAAAACCGCTGGTTGCGCGTGGCGTCGGCGATGAGCTGTCGCCAATTGCGGATTTTCCTGCGCTGGCCTTGGTGCTGGTCAATCCCGGCGTCGCCGTCTCCACGCCCGATGTGTTCAATGCACTTGAAAAACGCGACAATGAAGGACTGCCGCCGCTGCCGCGCGGTTTCGATTTCCACGGCGTCCGCAATTGGCTGGAGATCACCCGCAACGATCTTGAGGAACCGGCGCAAGCAATACAGCCGCCCATCGGCAGAGCGCTTTCCCTGCTGAACAGGGCCGGATCTGGATTCTCGCGCATGTCGGGATCCGGCGCGACATGCTTCGGGCTGTTCGAGACCGGCAATGTCGCCAAGCGCGCCGCCGCCGAGATCCGCAGCCGCGAACCGGAGTGGTTTGTCGCCGCGACACGAAGCATCGCTTCAGAGGGGGCCGATGACCAAAATTGACGAAAGCCGCCCGTTCATCCCGGTGCGCATCGCGGTGCTGACGGTGTCCGATACGCGCAGCCTTGCCGACGACAAATCAGGGCGGACGCTGGCCGATCGCATCGTCGAGGCCGGCCATGTCCTGGCCGCGCGCGACATCGTCACCGACGACCGGGAGAAAATCCGCGACAAGGTGCTGGGCTGGTCGCGCGACGAAGACATCGATGTCGTCATCACCACCGGCGGCACCGGTTTTACCGGCCGCGACGTGACGCCGGAGGCGCTGGAGCCGATCTTCGAGAAGCGCATGGATGGCTTTTCCGAAGTGTTCCACCGCATTTCCTACGACAAGATCGGCACCTCGACAGTGCAGAGCCGGGCGACGGGCGGCGTCGTCAACGCCACCTTCGTCTTTGTGCTGCCGGGCTCGCCCGGCGCCTGCAAGGACGCCTGGGACGGCATCCTGAAACCGCAGCTCGACTACCGCCACATGCCCTGCAACTTCGTCGAGATCATGCCGCGCCTGGACGAGCATTTGCGGCGCTGCAAGGCCGCCTCGTAAACCAAGGCAAAGCCGGCCAAGTGCTGCCTTTGTCAGGCAGAATGGCGGCTGCGCCTTCGAGAGGTCATTTCCTCCGGGTCGTCGGGCGGATAGTCTGTCGCCAAGTCAAGACGGAAGAGATCCAATGAGCGCGCACCGCGGCGGCTGCCATTGCGGCAACATCCACCTGACCCTCGAAACCGGAATTGAGCCGTCCGAGATGGAGATCCGCGCCTGCCAATGCGCCTTCTGCGTCCGGCATGGCTCACGCGCCGCCGCCGATCCGCAGGGGCGATTGATCGTCGCGGTCGAGGACGAGGCCCGGCTGCACCGATACCGGTTCGGATTG
Organism: Mesorhizobium sp. L103C119B0; assembly: GCF_000502235.1. Lineage (NCBI taxonomy): Bacteria > Pseudomonadati > Pseudomonadota > Alphaproteobacteria > Hyphomicrobiales > Phyllobacteriaceae > Mesorhizobium > Mesorhizobium sp. L103C119B0. The sequence goes on from NZ_AYXE01000001.1 coordinate 101,895, forward strand.
CGCACCGCCGATTATCTCATCTGCCGGGACTGCGGCGTCTATGTCGCTGCTGTGACCACCGACGGCGAACCGAGAGCGATCGTCATCGTCAATGCGCTGGATGACCGGCCGCGGTTCAACCGCGAGCCGGTCCCAATGGACTATGATGCCGAGAACAAAGAGGGTCGCATTGCCCGGCGGCAAGCGCGCTGGATGCCGGTCGAGATCCGCTCCGGCCTCAGCGGATGACCGGTTCGCCGTGGAAGCGGCGGCGCGAGGGCGGCGAGACGCCGAAGCCGACCTCCATCATCAGCCGTGGCGTGGTGGACGGCACGGTGCCCATGTGGAAGCCGAACGGGTCCTCGACGAAGCCGAGGCCGGCCTCGCCGGTCAGCGTGACCGGGCTGTCGTCGCCATAGACCTTGAGCACGTCTTGCGCCGGATGGCCGACCAGCAGCGTCAACTGGTGCTTGAGGCTGCGCCTGTTGTGGCTGCCTTTGACATAGACATGCGGGCCGGTGCCGGCATCGCAGGGCTTGAGATAGAAGAAGAATTTCAGCATCCGCCAGTCGTCGAGATCGAAATGATATTTGCCGAGCGAGGCAAGGTTCTTGTCGGCGTCGGAAGCCTCGCCGGTCGGAAAGCTCCACCAGATACGCGTGGTGATCAGCTTTGCCTGCCCGCCCAGATAGTGCTGGGCGATGTCGAGCAGCAGCGGGTCGTTCTGGATGGCGAGTACCGCCTTGCAGCCGAGGATGCGCTCGAAATAGTGTCCGCTGAGCAAAGAGCGGCCGAACCGCTTCTCGGCTTCTGCGTGTTCTCCGGGCATGAATTCGAGCCGGCGGTCGAAATTGCCGAAGCACGGCGTGCTCTGAGCAAAGCTGGCGATCTCTTCGTGGATTGCCTGCGGAAGGACCAGTCCGGAGAACAGGCCATCGGTGCGCAGCGCCGCGAGGATCGACTTGAGGTCGACGCCCCTGAACATCGTAGCTCCGGCACTCTGCGCGGGGCGCGCGGCTTTGGCGCCAAGCCAGTGCAGCTTGCGCGCCGGCATGGTGCGGGCAAGCACGAACATCGGCAGCCATGCGGGATTTTCGCGCAGGTCGGACAGATAGGTCGGGATACGCACCGCGATGCGGCGGAGCAGGCTGCCGTTGCGGGCAATGGCCTCTAGACTGGGGGCGCCGGATTTGTCAGGGGACGAAAGGTTCATCGGGGTCCTCAGATATGAACGGCAGCAACGATGACGCGGCGCTTGCTTACCGCTCCGGCACTACCCAAACCCCGATATCCCGCATCAACGGAATGCTAATCCCGCGTCAGCTTTTGTGCAATGCACAATAGGTTTTTGCGGCGAAAAAGCCGGACGGCGCAGCGGACAGTGTCAATTCCGGGGGGACGCCGACGCTGCCCCTCATCCGCCCTTCGGGCACCCTTCTCCCTGGGAACGGGGAGAAGGGAGAAACATCACTTCTTCGGCGCCAGCCAGATTTCGGCGTCGAGCCGCCTGGTGGCGAGACCGCGCGCAAGGGCTTCGGCGCTGTGCGCGTTCTTCGACAGGGCAGCGGCCTGGCGCTTGCTGATGACCAGCCCTTCGGCCAGCGCCCGGTTGCCCGAAAACACCCGTGACAGGAACGGCGTGCGGCTGCCGCGCGCACGGGAAAAGCGCGCCGGCATGGTTTGCCGCGCCGTGTGAGCGACGACGTCGTCGATCCAGCCGTCGGCCAGCCTTGCGCCCGGCTCGAGAAACAGCAGCCAGTCACCCTTCGCCTGCCTGATTCCCGCGCCGATGCCGCCGGCCACGAAGTGGCAGCCGGCATGATCGGCAACCCGATGCGTCTGGTCGGTCGAGCCGGTGTCGCAGACGATGACATCGCGTACCACGCCCTCGACCGCGCCGCCGATCAATGAGGCGAGCGTGCGGGCAAGGCCTTCTTCGTCATCCCGGGTTTCGATGAGAACGCTGAGCATTTTTAGCCGAATAGCGGAAAGCCCGGCGCAGCGCCAGTTTTGCATGGTCCAACTAAAAAGTTCTTGATTTGTTCTCATCAGCGAAATAGGATTATTTTCATGAACAGAGCGATTCGACAGCCAGCCGACAGTCCTTGGGAAAGGGCCAAAATGGAACATATCGTGCGTGCGGACATTGCTGCTTTCGGAGCAGGGCGAGCCGAGATGGCCAATGCGATGATCGAACAGAGCGGCATGCGCGTCCGTCCGGATCGCAACCGCGGCCGTTCCGCTGGCATCAACCCGTCCGGCCGGTTCGAGCCGGTCAGCCGGCATGTGTTCGACGACGGCTGGAATTCGCTGGAGGAATTGCCGCCGTTCAAGACCGAAGTGCAGGTCGAGAAGCCGCGCACCATCATCACCCGCAACGAATCGCCCGACATTTCCTTCGACCGCTCGATCAACCCCTATCGCGGCTGCGAGCATGGCTGCGTCTATTGTTTCGCCCGGCCGACGCATTCCTTCATGGGCCTGTCGCCTGGGCTGGATTTCGAAGCGAAGCTGTTTGCCAAGCCGGATGCGGCGCGGCTGCTCGACAAGGAACTGTCGAAGGATGGCTATCAGCCGCGCACCATCGCCATCGGCACCAACACCGATCCCTACCAGCCGATCGAGAAACAATACCGGATCATGCGCGAGATCCTCGAAGTGCTGGAGGCGCGCGGCCATCCGGTCGGCATCGTCACCAAATCCCATCTGGTGACGCGCGACATCGACATATTGTCGCGCATGGCCGAACGGGGCTTGGCCAAGGTGGCGTTGTCGGTGACGACGATGGACCGCATGCTGGCGCGCACCATGGAGCCACGCGCGTCGACGCCGACCAAGCGGCTTGAGGCAATCCGGCAGCTTTCCGATGCCGGCATCCCGGCCTCTGTCATGGTGGCGCCGATCATTCCCGGCCTGACCGACCAGGAGATGGAGCGCATCCTCGATTCGGCACGCGCCGCAGGCGCCCGCGAGGCCGGCTATGTCATCCTGCGCCTGCCGCTCGAGGTGGCGCCGATCTTCAAGGACTGGCTGCTGCGCCACTATCCCGACCGCTACCGGCACGTGATGTCGCTGATCCGTTCGATGCGCGACGGCAAGGACTATGATTCGGAATGGGGCAAGCGGATGAAAGGCGCCGGCCCCTATGCCTGGCAGATCGGCCGGCGCTTCGAGATCACGGCCAAGCGGCTCGGCCTCAACGCCGAGCGGCGCACCCTCCGAACCGACCAGTTTGTCGCCGCCGCCAAGGCGACCGAGCAGCTGATGCTGCTCTGAGAGTAGCGCCTGCCCTGCCCTCGTGGTTGGCAGGCGACCCAAGAATCCCGTCCGGCCTGTCCCCCGGCCTGCAGACGGTGCCCTCCCGGTCTTGCCCCACTCGACCCTGGAGGGACTTGCGGAGAATCGGAGCCGATGCGAACCTCGCCGCAACATGGCTCGCGCGCGTTCCGATTCTCCGCTTCTTTTAGAAATCGTCGAAAAGCCCGACTTCTCCTTCGAGACGAAGGCGATGGCTGAAGGCCTGTGGCCGGTGGCAGGCATGGACGAGGCCGGCCGCGGTCCGCTGGCCGGGCCGGTGGTGGCGGCGGCGGTGATCCTCGATCCCGCCAACATTCCCGACGGGCTAGACGATTCCAAACGGCTCAACCATTTGCAGCGCGAGGCGCTGTTCCTGAAAATCCTGGGGTCAGCGCTCGGCGTGTCGATGGCCTCGGTCAGCGCCGAAGGCATTGACGGCAGCAATATCCTCAAGGCCAGCCTGGAAGCCATGCGCCGCGCCCTTGCCGGCCTGCCGATCCAGGCGAAGCTGGCGCTGGCCGATGGCCGCGATGTGCCGCCGGGCCTCCTCTGCGAAGGCCGCGCGCTGATCAAGGGCGACCAGCGCTCGCAATCGATCGCCGCCGCCTCGATCGTCGCCAAGGTGATGCGCGACCGCATGATGTGCGGCTGCGGCAGCCACCACGAACGCTACGGGTTCGAAGTCCATATGGGCTACGCCACCGTGCGGCACCGCACCGCGATCGAAGCGCATGGTCCGGTGGCAAGGCTGCACCGGGCGTCATTCGCGCCGTTCAGGCTGGGTGGAGTTGAGGTGGTTGAGCAAGAGAGCTTCGCCGGGTTGGAGTAATGATAATCTCCCCCCTTGAGGGGGAGATGGCCGGCAGGCCAGAGGGGGTCGCCGCGCGTGAAGCGCTAGCCCTTACTGGCCGCAGAAAGAGCGTCGCGCCCGGTCGCACCGAACCCCTCTGTCGCTTTTGGCGACATCTCCCCCTCAAGGGGGCAGATTGTCCGCGCTCAACAAAAAAGCCGCCAGGTTGCCCGGGCGGCTTGATGTCAGCGAGTTAACGCCGCTCAGTTCAGCCTGGCCTTCACGTCCTGCAGCGCGGACTTGAACAGGTCGGCGCCGGCCTTGGCGTCGATCTTGCCGGCAAGCAGCGTGCGGGCCGCCTCGACGGCGATGTCGACGGCGCTGGCGCGCACTTCGGCGACGGCTTCGCGCTCGGCCTGGCCGATCTTCTGCTCGGCAAGCGCGGTGCGGCGGGTGACATAGTCTTCGGTCTTCTTGTGCGCCTCGGCGGCAAGCATGTCGGCCTCGCGCTTGGCGGCAGCGACGATGGCTGCGGCCTCCTGCTCTGCTTCCTTGCGCTTCTTCTGGTATTGGCCGAGCAGTTGCTGGGCCTCTTCGCGCAACCGGCGGGCTTCCGCAAGCTCGTCGCTGATCTTGGTCGCACGGGCGTCGAGCGACTTGGCGATCAGGCCTGGCACCTTGATGTAAACGGCAACGCCGAGGAAAATGACGAGGGCAACTGTTGCCCAAAGCGTTGCGAGAGATGTGGCGTCCATGATGTGCTCCTCACCGGGCCACGGATTTGACCGCAGCCGAGATCTCGGCCTTGCTCGTCTTGCCGCCGACAAGCGCATCGACGATGGCTGAAGCGGTGTCCTCGGCAATCGTGCCGACTTCCTTCATGGCGTTGGCCTTGATGGAAGCAATGCTGGCCTCGGCCTCGCCGAGCTTCTTGTCGAGGGCGGCCTCGACCTTCTTGCGGGCAGCCTCGGCTTCAGCCTTGGCAGCGTCGTTGGCCTGCTGGCCGATCGCGTTGGCCTTGGCCTTGGCTTCCGCCAGTTCCTGCTCGTAAGCGGCAACGGCGGCGTCGGCCTCGCCCTTCAGCTTGGCGGCCTGGTCGAGGTCCTGCGTGATGCGATCGCTGCGGACGTCGATGATGCCGCCAAGGCGCGGCATCACCACCTTCTTCAGGAACAAATAGAACAGCCCGAACGTGATCGCCAGCCACAGAAGCTGGGACGGAAACGTCGCCGGATCGAATGGCGGGAACGTGCCGTGCGCCTCGGCAGGCACGCCGGTGCCGGAATGCGTGTCGCCTTCCGTACCGGTGTGGGCGCCTTCAGCGGCGGGTGCGGACTCTTGCGCAAACGCAGATGTCACGAACATGGACTATCCCCTCATATCAGGCATGGCCGCAGGAATGCGGCCAGCCAATTCTTCCCAATGCTCGTCCGACCGATAATTGGCCGAACAGGGGCTCAGCCGAACAGGGCGAGAAGCGCGATGAGAAGCGAGAAAATGCCCAGAGCTTCGGTCACGGCGAAGCCGAAAATCAGGCGGCCGAACTGGCCATCGGCGGCCGACGGATTGCGCAGGGCGCCCGCCAGGTAGCTGCCGAAGATGTTGCCGAGGCCAATGCCCGCGCCGCCCATGCCCAGGCAAGCGATACCGGCGCCGATGTACTTTGCTGCTTCTGCGTCCATTTTGAACTCCTTTGGATCTGTAATTCCGTTGCAATTCCATCCGGCGAAAGATGCCGGAAATTCTAAGGTCAGTGCCCGGGATGCAGGGCGTCGTTCAGATACATGCAGGTCAGCACCGCAAAGACGTAGGCCTGCAGGAAAGCGACCAGCAATTCCAGCGCGGTCAGCGCGACTGCCATGGCCAGCGGCAACACCGAACCGGCAACGCCGACGGCGCCGAGCGCGCTCAGGCTGACGACGAAGCCCGAAAACACCTTCAGGGTGATGTGGCCGGCCAGCATGTTGGCGAACAGACGAACCGAGAGGCTGACCGGGCGCGACACGAAGGAGATCACCTCGATCAGCACCACCAGCGGTAACAGGAACACCGGAACGCCGTGCGGCACGAAGAGCTTGAGGAAGCCCAGACCGTGCTTCGTGAAGCCGTAGACAACGACGGTTCCGATCACCAGGGCTGCGAGGCCGAAGGTGACGATGATGTGGCTGGTGACGGTGAAGAAGTAAGGGAAAAGGCCAAGCAGGTTGGCGACCAGCACGAACATGAACAGCGAGAACACGAAGGGGAAGAACTTCATGCCCTGCGTTCCGGCGGCGTCGCGCAGCATGTTGGAGACGAACTCATAGCCCATTTCCGAAACCGACTGCAGGCGGCCGGGAACAAGGCTGCGGCTTGCGGTCGAGAGGTAAAGAAACGCCGATGCAATGGCCACGGTCGCGACCATGAACAGAGCCGAATTGGTGAAGGACAGGTCATAGCCGCCGATATTGATCGGAATCAGCTTGACGATATGGAACTGGTGGATCGGATCGACCTTGTCAGCAGCCATTTACATCCCCGTCAAAACCGCGAGCGGCCTTAAGTGTCCTTGTGCGCCATTGGCGGCGCGCCATTTCATTCTTTCGGATCGTGCGACTTCTCGCTTTTTCCGAATTCCGCCACAACACCTGACGAACGCAGGACATTGAGCACGCCGGCGCCAAAGCCCAGCAACAAGCCGACGACCAGACCCCATGGCGAGGTTCCCGCCACGCGATCCAGAAACCAGCCAAGGCCCACACCCACTACTATCCCGGCGATGAACTCGCTGGACAGCTTGAGCGCCTGGCCATATCCGGCCGTCGCCTTCGCGCCGTCATTCCCCTCGAGCTGATCCGGCCGTCTTGTCGCAAGCGATGCTCCAAGCTCACGCCGGCGGCGTTCGAGATCTTCGTCGCGGATGTCGGCCTCGTGCTTGCTGCCGCGGCCGGTTTCTCCGGTTCCGTCTGGCCCGTTCTTGTCGGCCATCGTAACCCCCCTGCCCGGTCAGACCGTCACCGTCCGTCCGCTTCTAAAGTCGCCGGCAACATAGTTAGAGGGTTTGCGCCCGTCAAGCCACGGGCGGGACTTCAAAGCCATGTATTTTGTCTATTGGAATCAATCACTTGGCGAGGTGCGACATCGTGCCCGGCACTATCGGGTCGGCACATGCCCCGAATCCGTCCGGCGACCGCTGTCCGATTTCGGCTTCCAGGGCCTTTGCGGTTCGTTTGCGACAGGCAAGCCGAAGGGCTCAGCTCCAGCCGCCGCCATAGGTGCGGTAGAAGATATGCAGGCCGATCTTGGTCATCTTCTGCATCGTGCGCGCCCAGCCCGGATGGACGTAGTTGGCGTAGTAGTGGGTCGATGAGCCGACTTCGGGAATGAATATCTTGCCGGCGGTGACCGCCATCGCGACGTCCTGCGCGGTCTTGTAATGGGCGGGGCTCTCGATGCGCTTCTTGCGGCCGTCGCAGGCGAAGGAGAACTGGCAGCGGTTCAGCCAGTTGTCGTTCTGGTAGACGACGCCGCAAATCGAGTTCGGATAGGCCGGATTGCGGACGCGGTTGAGAATGACCTGCGCGACGGCGGCCTGGCCGCGCACGGATTCGCCGCGCGCCTCGAAATAGATGCCGTTGGCGAGGCAGGCCTGCTCCTTCGTGGAGAAGACGCTGGCCGGCAGCGGGTTCTGGATCCACGAGTGGTCACCCTTGGCCATCGGCGGAATGAAGCGCCCGCTGCTCGGCTCCTCGTCCTGCAGCAGCGCTTCGAAGGGTGAGGCCTTGGCGTAATCGGGTTCGGCCTGGGCATAGGCGGTGGCCAGCACGTCCGGTCTGTCATTGTTGACCAACGCGGCAAGCATGGCCGGCACGCCGGGATCGGGCTTCTTGTCCACGTTGGTGTGGAAGGCCTGGGCGATCTGGATTTCCTTGCCCATGATGCCGGGCTTGGCGAAGGCGAGCTTCAGGCCGCTGTCCATGCTCGGCCGCAGCAGCGAGGACGTGCGCTGAAAGATTGAGCCGGCATTGAAGTTCTTCGGCGGCGCCACCGGCGAGACCTGGATGATGCGGCCCTTCTTGTCGGCGCGCATGATGCGGTCCTCGTCGGGCGTGATGCCGGCGACATTGCCCTTGCCGCGAAACGAGACCTTGCCGACGCCGGGCAGGCGCACGCCCGAACCCGAGAGCGAACCGGTGGTGACGGAATCGATGAAAGGCATTTCGGCGGCATGAACCGAGCCGGCGACGGAGCGCTCGACATAAGAGTTCCAGCGGGTGCCCGAGGCTTCGAGGCCGGAAATCAAGCTGCCCATGTCCTGGTAGGCGACGACAGTTGGAAAGCCGATCCAGATGCCGAGCCCGATGACCAATGGCGATACGAAGGAACGTTTTTTCTCACCGGCGGCGGCGGCCAGCCGCTTCAGGACACGTCGATGCACGGGGAACTCTCCAGAAACGCCACTGAGCCACTGGAGAGCCAAAGTGAAGCATTAACCTTGATGCGGGGTTAACGCGGTTGATCGTGTTTTTCCGAAGCGGCCCGAAATGGGACGCCGCTTGCAGGCCGGCCAACCCGTCAGTTCGGCCGCAGGAAAATTGGCCATGCAATCATGGCGCAGAGCGCGCCCACCAGCCAGACGCCAGGCCACGACCAGATGAGCAGCAAAGCCGGAATGGCGGTCGGCACCACGAAGAAGGCGATGAAGACGAAGCTGTTGGCAAGACCGAGCGCGGTTCCGGCGCGGCTGGCGCCGGCAAGCGTGGCGAGTTCGGTGTAGGCGACGCCATGCCAGGCGGAGACCGAAATGCCGGCAACGACCAGCAGCACGTCGATCGCCGGGATCAACGCGGCATGGGCGTCTGGCGTGGCTCCTGCCGCCAGGACCAGCAGGCCGACGGTCGCGAAGCCAAGCGCGCTCGTCATGCTGCAGAGGCGCAGGAACCAGCGGCGGTTGCCGTTGCGGTCGGTGTAGCGGCCGCTCCAGACGCGCATCACCATCGCGCCGGTCTGCACTGCGGCAAGGCTGGCGCTGATCGTGAGCGTGGCCATGCCGGCGAAATCGTGCAGGAAGACGGAGGCGAAGGTGAGCACCGCCACTTGCGGAAAGCAGAGCAGGCCGATGGCGGTGGCGATGCGCCAGACCTCGACATTGCGCAGCGGCGCCGGACCGCCCGACTTTGCCATGGCCATGCTGCCGGCATTGTCCAGTTCCGGCGGCTGGTGCAGCCACCGCCAGGCAAACAGCGCAGAGACGGCGTTCATGGCGGCCAGCAGCCCGAAGACCGCCGCGAAACCGTGCACCGATGCCAGCGACGGCAGGACCAGCGCGCCGAGCCCGCCGCCGAGCGGCACCGCGGTCTGCCTGATGCTCATGGCAAAGCCACGTTCGCCTTCGTGGAACCAGGCCATGATGGCGCGGCCGCTGGAACCGTTGACGCTGCCGCCGAGCAGGCCGGCGACCAGAAGGCACGCGGCCAGCATTGCGACGCCAGGCACATAGGTCACTGAGGGCACGATGAACAACCCCATCAGGGCGAGCCACGCCGCGGTCGCACCAAGGCCGGTCAACAGCACGCCGCGATCTCCCCAGCGGTCGGTGAGCAGGCCCCAAGGCAGTTCGCTCAAGGCGACGCCCAGTCCGAGAAGGCCGAGGACCAGACCGAGATTGCCATTGCTCAAGTGATAGCCCGACCGCAGAAACACCGCCGCCGCCGGTATGCCGGCGAAGGTTGCGGAGAAACTGGCATTGGCGGCAACGCCGATGCCAAGCACCTTCCAGCGATGATTGGCGCGAAATCGTTCAGCCTTCGACGTGACGGCGGCGGCTCGGCCAACCCGGCCTGGCTCACAATTTGCGTCGGCAATCGACATGGCGGGACTCCTGTTGATGCCCTTTCGGGACCTTGACGCCTCGTCTTTACCGCCATAACTTCATCCCGAATATCGGGAAGTTTTTGACAATTTCTCCCGAAAAACAGGATCGTTATGATGCGCCGCGTAACCTTCGACCTCGATGTCCTCCGAAGCTTCGTCACCGGCATGGAACTCGGCAGCTTCGCCAAGGCCGCCGACCGGCTTGGACGCTCGACCTCGGCGGTGAGCGCGCAACTGAAGAAGCTGGAGGACCAGGCGGCGACGCCGATCTTCCGCAAGTCGGGCCGCGGACTGGCGTTGACGGAAGCCGGCGAAACCATGCTCGGCTATGCCAGGCGGCTGCTCGAGTTGAACGACGAGGCGGCCTCGGCCATCCACGATGTCGAGTTGGAAGGCTGGGTCAGGCTCGGCCTGCAGGAGGATTTCGGCGAGGCGGTGCTGCCGGAGGTGCTCGGACGCTTCGCCCGCGCGCACCCCAAGGTCAAGATCGAGGCGCGGATCGGGCGCAGCTATGAACTCGCCGAGCGGATCACATCAGGCAATCTCGACATTGCGCTGGCCTGGGACAGCGGCCAGGCGCTGCCTTACAGCCGGCATGTCGGCGACGCGCAGTTGCGCTGGATCGGGCCGGCAAAGCTGATCGAGACCAGGCTGCGCGAGGGCGAGGCACTGCCGCTGGTGGCGCTGGAAGCGCCATGCCTGCTGCGCACGGTGACGACGGAAACGCTCGACCGCGCCGGCCTGCCGTGGCGGATGGCCTTCTCCAGCCCCAGCCTTGGCGGCATCTGGGCGGCGGTCGCCGCCGGCCTCGGCCTGACGATCCGCACCGATATCGGCCTGCCGGCCAATGTCAGGGCGATGGCACCGCAAACGTTGGGCTTACCCGCGCTGCCGACCATGGCGCTGGTGATGCACCAGAAAGACGCCGAACTGGACCCGGTGGCGGCGCGGCTGGCGGATATTTTGTGGCAGGCGGCGGTGGCGGCGCTGCCGCAGGACGAGCGGTTGAGAGAGGTCGCTTAGACGGAAGCGGCTGTCCAGCGTAGCGTTCCGTCACACCCCCCTCTGTCCTGCCGGACATCTCCCCCGCAAGGGGGGAGATTGGATCTCGCGAATGCTTTCGCCAATTTTCAACGTTGCAAGAGAGGCTCCAAAGACGAAACGACTGATCTCCCCCCTTGCGGGGGAGATGCCCGGCAGGCAGAGAGGGGTGCTGTCCCGCCAATGTTGCGGAGAATTTCGCAACCGTCACCGCTCACTTGCGCTTGTTCGCTCTCCCCGCGAACGGGTTGTCCGAAGTCCGCAGCGCTATCCGGATCGGCACGCCGGGCATGTCGAAGGCTTCGCGCAGGCTGTTGGAGAGGTACCGGACATAGGATTGCGGCATCGCGTCGGGCCGCGAGCACTGGACGACGAAACCCGGCGGCCGGGTCTTGGCCTGGGTGACATATTTGACCTTGAGCCGGCGGCCGGCGACAGCGGGCGGCGGGTGATGCGCCAGAATGCTTTCCAGCCAGCGGTTGAGCTTGCCGGTGGAAACGCGGCTGTTCCACACCTTGTGCGTCTTGATGACGGCATCCATCAGCTTGTCGAGGCCGCGCCCGGTCTCGGCCGAAACGGTCACCGCCTGGATGCCGCGCACCTGCGGCAAAAGCCGTGTGGTCTTTTCGCGCAACTCGGCCAGCAGTTCCTGCGGATTGTCGATCAGGTCCCATTTGTTGAAGGCGATGACCGGCGCCCTGCCCTCCCGGATGATCAGGTCGGCGATCTGCAAATCCTGCTTCTCGAAAGGGATGGTGGCGTCGAGCACGATGATGACGATCTCGGCAAAGCGGATGGCGCGCAGGCCGTCCTGCACCGACATCACTTCCAGCTTCTCGTGGATCCTGGCCTTGCGCCGCATGCCGGCAGTGTCGAACAGTTTTAGCCGGCGGCCATGCCAGTCCCAGTCGACGGAGATGGAATCGCGGGTGATGCCGGCTTCCGGGCCGGTCAACAGCCGCTCCTCGCCGATCAGCGCGTTGATCAGCGTCGACTTGCCGGCATTGGGCCGGCCGACGACGGCAATGCGCATCGGCTTGGTGTCGTCATAGGCGGGTTCGGCGTCGGGATCGGTGATGTCCTCGCCGATCAGCACCTCGCTGGCGGCGACGTCCTCGGCCTCGTCTTCTTCCTCGCCGAAGGCGCGGTCTTTGCCCAGCGCCTCGATCACCGCGTCGCGCAGATCGGGCATGCCCTGGCCATGCTCGGCCGAGACTGGGATCGGCTCGCCCAAGCCCAGTTCCCAGGCTTCCAGCATGCCGCCCTGGGCGCCCTTGGCCTCGGCCTTGTTGGCGACCAGCACGACCGGCTTGCCGGACTTGCGCACGATTTCGGCAAAGGTGCGGTCGTCGGGCAGCAGGCCGGACTTGGCGTCGATGGTGAAGAAGATCAGGTCGGCCTCGCGGATGGCGATCTCGGTCTGCGCGCGCATGCGGCCGGGCAGCGTCGAAGCGGCGGCGTCCTCGAAGCCGGCGGTGTCGATGACATCGAAATGCAAATCGTAGAGTTTTGCCGCGTGGACGCGACGGTCGCGGGTGACGCCCGGCGTGTCGTCGACAAGGGCCAGCTTCCGTCCGACCAGCCGGTTGAAAAGCGTCGATTTGCCGACGTTAGGCCGGCCGATAATGGCGACTTTGAAGCTCATCCGGCTATCCATATCATCGCCCAAACCGCAGCGCGCCCTTGGGTCAGGCCCGAGGGCAGGCTTTGGGCGATGCGTATCATGACGCGCCCGAGCCGCGGATCAATTCCGACATCAGCGTCGCCCGCTGGCGCGCGTTGCGCGGCGCGCCGTCATCGGCGGCGATCTGGTCGAACAGTTTCAGCGCATCCTGGGTCTTGCCTTCCTTCCAGGCGGCAAGACCGAGCGCTTCGCGCGCCGTGTGGCGCAGCGTGTTGTTGTCGGCGGTCAGCGCCTCGACGCGGCTGGAGACATCGGCGAAGGAGCCGTGGTCGACGAGCAGCAGGGCGGCCCGCAGGCGCGCCATGTCGCGAATACCCTGGGGAATGGCGTTGTCGGCGGCGACGCCATCGAAATCGGCGGCGGCGGCGGCAAAGTCGCCCTTGTCGGCCTTGACGGTTGCCGCGCGCATGCGGGCGAGCAGCGGATAGGCGCCGTAGCCATCCTTTTCCAGCTGTTCGAGGGCGGTCAGCGACTCGTCGCTCTTGCCGTCATTGGCAAGCTTCAGCGCCTGCGAAAACGCATCGCCCGAGCGGTTGGCGCGGGTCTCGTCCCAATAGCGGTAGCCGACGAAGGCAGCGGTGCCGAGCACCACCAGGACGGCGAGGACAAGGATCGCCGGGCCGAAACGATCCCAAAGCACCTGCGCCTTTTCGCGACGGATCTCGTCGTTGACTTCGCGGATAAAACTGTCGTCGGACATCAATCAAAACCATTGCTGCCCCAACAGGGGCGCTTCTTGAGCCCGCGTTTTAGCGAAATTTCGCGGGCATGGAAGGGGCTCGGCAGGAAAATCGGCTAATCGCCGGGCGCATAGCTGCCGACGTTGATCGCACCCACGCCACATTTTGCCGATAGCCGGCTTGGACTGCCTCCAGATCAAGCCCAGATTGCCGATGCCACGTTTGTCCCGCGTTGTTGCGTTTTCCTCAGCCGTGCTTGCCATGGCTGGTGCGGCTTTCGCCGACCCGCCGGCGCCGCCTGCCCCGGCAAAGCCGAAGCAAATCGTCATCATCTCGTTCGACAGCGCCCGGGAGATCTCGCAATGGCAGCGCAGCCGGGCACTGGCCAAGGTCACCGGCGCGCATTTCACCTACTTTTTGTCCTGCGTGTTCCTGTTGTCGCAGCAGACGCGCGCCGAATACACCGCGCCGGCCAGGTCCGCGGGCAAATCCAACATCGGCTTTGCCGTCTCGAAGCAGGAAGTCGCGGACCGACTCGACCAGATCGGGCTTGCCGCTGCGGAGGGCCATGACATCGCCAGCCATGGCTGCGGCCATTTCGACGGCAAGGACTGGAGCAAGGCCGACTGGCTGAAGGAATTCGCCTCGTTCGGGCGCATTCTGGAGAACGCCTATACGATCAACGGCCTTGCGCGCGAGCCGGCACGCTGGCGCGCTACTGCCCATTCGGTTGTCGGCTTTCGCGCACCCTACCTCTCGACCGGCAAAGGGCTCTACGAGGCCCTGGCTGAAGCAGGCTACGACTATGACGCCAGCGGCGTTTCGAACGGCCCGGTCGAGCCGCCGACCAGCGGCGGCCTCACTCGCTTTTCGCTGCCGCAGATCCCGGAAGGCCGGAGCGGCAGGCCGGTGATCGCCATGGACTACAATCTCTATGTCCGGCATTCCGGCGGCTTCGAGCGGCCGAGCCAGGCAGCCGAGTTCAGCGATCGGACCTACCAGGCCTTCCGTGCTGCCTTCGACAAGCAATATCAGGGCAAGCGCATCCCACTGGTGCTGAGCTTCCACTTCACCTTGATGAACAACGGCGCCTACTGGGACGCGCTGGAGCGCTTTGCCGGCGAAAACTGCGTCAAATCAGATGTCGAGTGCATCAGTTTTCGCGATTATGTGCAGCGGCAACGTGGTAGCGAGAGGCAGGCGGCGGTGGGCGGCTGAGCCGCCAACCGTCTATGCAGATAGGATCAAGCTGGGTCGGGTTCCTTTGCCTGTTCCTGACGCTCCATGAAGTGGCGGTCAATGTCGGGCAGCGGCTCGCCGCGAATCGTCGCCTCGAAGGCGCGAAGGCGCTTGTGAACTGACAGAAGCTCGACAATCGTCGACCAAGAATTGACGAGATACTGGAATGAGTTGGTTACCTGACTGAAGGCTGAACTGACCTGGTTGATGAGACCCAGCGTCAGCGTTCCAGCGATCATGGAAGGCACCATCAGGAAGTAGGAGAAGACGTTGTTGGTCTGAAGATAAAGATAGCGGACCACGTTGAAATACACATAGTGGAAATACAGGCGAAAGTAGTTTTGCCGCACACTCGCAAACAGCTCCGCGACGGTCGGCGGCTGCGCCCGGGCCGGATCGTCCTCACCGTAGACGAGTTCCTTGCGATATGCTGCCTCGACGCGCTGGTTACGAAACTGCAAGCCAGGAAGCTTGATGCCTGCGGTCGCAATGATGACTGTACCGAAGACTGCCCAGAAGATCGCAGCCAAAACCAGCGGCTGAGGAACATGACCGATCAATGGCAACTCTGTGACATGCTTAGAATAACTGAGCAGGATCGGCATGAAAGCGATAAGCGTCATGATGGAATCGACGAAGCTAGTGCCAAGGTCTTCCATTATCTTGGAAAACCGCATCGTGTCTTCCTGCACACGCTGTGCAGCGCCCTCAATATGGCGCAGCTTCGGCCAATAGGACATGTAGTAATTGTTCATCGCAGTGCGCCAGCGAAACACCCAGTGGCTGACGAAGAAGTTTGTCAAAACGAACACGGTAACCGCGACAAGAGCGATACCGAGGAAAGTGATTATTTGAGCGTAAAGATCAGCCTCGGTTGCCTTGACCGTTTTGCTAACGATGCCCTGAATGAGGTCCCAGAATGGTCCATACCATGCGTTGATCGCCACGCTTACCTGCACCTGAAAGTAGGTCGTGAACAGGAGCAGCGAACTGCCGAGGATAGACCATTGGTCCCACGGGTGCGGAGAATACCAGTGCCAGAAGCCATAGAATATCAAAACGCCAAGCGCATAGTAGATGTAGAACCAGAGGAACGGAGGCGACCAGAACACCGAGACGCCTATGATGGGCGGCGCGTCGGCAAGAGCCGGAGGCAAGCCGAGAAACGCGCCAAGCTGGTCAGCACCGAGGAACCAGGCTGCCACGAGAACCGCAGTCCAGACGACGGCCGAGATGAAAAACAGCTTCGGCTGCGGGAAGAAGGATACGAACACTGTGGTGAAATCCTCGGTCGGTGCGCAAATCAGCGGGGTTCGGCGGGCATAAAGTCACACATTAGGTGGAAAGCAAATGCCCGTACCCGATGCCCGGCATCGAGCAAGACCACAATCATGGCGATTTTGGCGCGGCCGACCAGGTGATCCCAGCAGATACCAGCAATACGCCAGCAGCGACGATCGAGGCCAGGAAGAAGTTGCCCGAGGCTTGCGCCAGCAGTCCGGCGACGATCGGGCCGACGATCTGGCCGATGCCGAAGGAAGCGGTCATCAGCGCAAAAATCCGGCGCGGCGCCTCCGGCACGAGCTGCCTTGCCGTCTGCAGGCCGAGCGCGGTGATGGCGATGAAGGTGCCGCCGAGCAGGACGCCCGCCAGCAGCGGCCCGGCGGTGCCGCCGATGGCGACGCTGGCGGTGACGCCGACCACCTCGACCAGGCAGCCCACGGCATAGGCGGTATAAAGCCCGATCCGTGCCGCTACCTTCTGCCACAGCCAGACCGAGGGAAAGCCGGCAAGGCCGGTGACCATCCAGACGCTTGCCTCGAAGACGCGGCCGCCGCCGCCCTGGCGCACGATGGCGACCAGGAAGGTCGCCGTCACCACATAGCCGAAGCCGAACAGGCCGTAGGCAACGATGACTTTTGCCAACGACCGGTCCCTCGGCAGTGCCGGTTCGCGGTCGGCCACGCCGCGGCCAGGTGCGGTGCCGCCGGCGAGCAAGGCGACCATCGCAAGGCCGCCGGCGGAAATCGCTGCCGACCACAGCCAGCCCGAAGCCCAGCCGGCATGTTCGGTGACCAGAACCGCCATCAGCGCTGAGGATGCCGCGATGCCGAGGCCGACGCCGCCGAAATGCAGCGCCTGCAGGTCGCTTCTGTTGGCGGCTGCCAGGTGACCGAAGACGATCGAGGCCATGAACACCATGACGAAGGCGCTGGCGAGACCGGCAAGGAAGCGGAGGACGACAAAGGCGGTCATCGTCTCGCTCAGCCCCATCAGGGCGGCGAGCGCAGCACTGGCGGCAAGGCCGCCAAACATCAGCAGGCGCTCGCGCCCATGCGCCCAGCCGCCTGCCGCCGCAAGCGCGCCGACGAGGTAGCCGAGATAATTGGCCGACGCGATCCAGCCGGCATCGGCCGGCGACAGATGCAGTTCTTCCATCATTCCGGGCAGGATCGGCGTGTAGACGAAACGGCCAATGCCCATGGCGACGGCCATGGCGATCATGCCAGCGAGAGCAAGGCCCAAGGGTGATGGAGCGGCGTTCATTGCAGCGCACCATAGAATTGGCGACCGATGAAACAATCCGCTTTGTGTTGGGCCAGCGGGCGCGACTAACGCCCCCGCATCTCAGCCGCAGCCGAGCGCCCCGGTCTCGTAGGCGGTGCGGCGCGCCGTCAGCCGGAACGGGATATCTCCGAGTTCGCGTTCCGACATGGTGTCCAGCACCGGATGCGACAATGGGTCGGTAACCCAGTCGATGACATCGCCGCCGTGCATCCCATCATAGCGGTCCGGCCGGAGGCCGGCAGCGGCTAAGATCTTGAACAATGATACGATCGTCATCCTCGCCTCCTCGGTCTGACTGTCCCACTAAAATCTGCCTTGTCGGGCTGTCTTTCAATTGAGATTTCAGCCGCGCCGGTTTAGAAAAACTGAAATGGCTATGCTGAACCGCGTCCATCTCAACGGCCTGCGCGCCGTCGAAACCGTCGCCCGCCTCGGCTCGCTCGCGGCGGCGGCCGGCGAACTCAACGTCTCGGTCAGCGCCGTCAGCCAGCAGATCAACCGCACTGAAAAGCAGCTCGGACAGGCGCTGTTCGAACGCACCGCAAGCGGGCTGGTGCTGACCGAATTCGGAACGGTTTTTTCCGCCCGACTGGGCGCCGGTTTTCGCGAGCTGGCGCAAGCGGTGGCGCTGGCCGACGAGGCGAGCCAGTGCACGCTGGTGGTGTCGGTGGCGCCGGCCTTCGCTTCGAAATGGCTGCTGCCGCGGCTGTCACGTCACTTCGACCGGCATCCCAATGTGCTGTTGCGCATCGACGCCTCGGTGCGGCTCGCCGATCTCGAACGCTCCGACATCGACATCGCCATCCGGCTCGGCGACGGCAAATGGCCGGGCGGGCGGGCGGAGCTGCTTCTGGCGCAGGAAGTTTTCCCGGTCTGCGCGCCGGTGATCGCCGAGAAACTGAAATCGATCGAAGACCTCGCGCAGACCTGCGCCATCACCGACGAGCGGGCGATGATCAATTGGGAGAGCTGGTTCAAAGCCGCTGACGTCGAACCAGTCACCTTCCGCAAGGGTGCGCGTTTCACCGACCCGATGCTGTGCCTGGAATCGGCGATCGCCGGCCATGGCGTCATGCTCGGCTGGCAATTGCTGGCCGCCGATGCGCTGGCCGACGGCCGCCTCGTCGCGCCTTTCGGCGTGCGGGCGCAGAGCGGCCTCGGCTACTGGCTGGTGACCTCGGCGACCAAGACCGAAAGCCGCAAGGTGCGCGATTTCAAGATCTGGATCCGCGAGGAAATCGCGGCGACCGTGGCGCAGTTCAGTGCGCTGGAAAGCGCTGCCTAGGGCTGTCCGTCGCGACGGTGCTGGAAAGCACAGCCGCGCCGATCTATGTTGGAAGCTTCACCTCCAAGACCAAGGCAGGCAGGATCATGACCACACATTCGCGCGGCGTTTCCGCAACCATCGACCCGGTGAAGCTCGACAGGCTGGCGGAAGTCGCCATCAAGGTGGGGCTGCAATTGCAACCGGGGCAGGATTTGGTGCTGACCTCGTCGATCGCAGCCCTGCCGCTGACCAGGCGCATCGTCGAGCACGCTTACAAGGCGGGCGCCGGGCTGGTAACGCCGATCTTCAATGATGACGAGATCACGCTGGCGCGCTTCCGCTACGGCGCGGATGCCGGCTTCGACCGCGCCGCCGGCTGGATATATGAAGGCATGGCGAAGGCCTTTTCCAACAATGCGGCGCGGCTTGCCGTGCGCGGCGAGGACCCGTCGCTGTTGTCGGCGCAGGACCCGGCGAAAGTGGCGCGCGCCAACAAGGCGAACTCGATGGCCTACCAGCCGGCGCTGGAAAAGATCACCGGCTTCGACATCAACTGGAACATCGTCGCCTACCCGGATCTCGCCTGGGCCAAGCAGGTCTTCCCCGGCGATGCCGACGATGTCGCCGTGGTCAAGCTTGCCGATGCGATCTTTTCGGCATCACGGGTCGATGTGGAAGACCCGATCGCAAACTGGACGGCGCACAATGCAGCGCTGCGCGGCCGCACAAAGTGGCTGAACGAGCACAATTTCCATGATCTGCATTTCAGCGGCCCGGGCACCGACCTCACCGTCGGGCTGGCCGATGGCCATGAATGGATGGGCGGCGCCTCGACCGCCAAGAACGGCGTCACCTGCAATCCGAACATCCCGACCGAGGAGGTCTTCACCACGCCGCATGCACGGCGCGTCTCCGGCCATGTCTCCTCGACCAAGCCGCTGTCCTACCAGGGCACGCTGATCGACGATATCTCGGTGCGTTTCGAAGAGGGCAGGATCGTCGAGGCCAAGGCTTCGAAGGGCGAGGACGTGCTGAAGAAAGTGCTCGACACCGACGAGGCTTCGCGCCGGCTCGGCGAGGTGGCGCTGGTGCCGCATTCCTCGCCGATCTCGGCCAGCGGCCTGCTGTTCTTCAACACGCTGTTCGACGAGAACGCCGCCTGCCACATCGCGCTCGGGCAGTGCTATTCAAAATGCTTCGTCGACGGCGCCTCGCTCAGCCAGGACGAAATCGCCCAGCGCGGCGGCAACAAGAGTTTTATCCACATCGACTGGATGATCGGCTCGGACAAGATCGACATAGACGGCGTGCACAAGGATGGCCGCCGCGTGCCGGTGATGCGCAAGGGCGAGTGGGCGTAAAGGGGGCGGATGGCCTTCGACCTGACGGTCAAGCGAATTTACGAAGCACCCGCGCCCGATGACGGGCAGCGGGTGCTGGTCGATCGCATCTGGCCGCGCGGCGTCAGCAAGGAGGATGCCGCGCTGACGCTGTGGCTGAAGGACATCGCGCCGAGCGATGAATTGCGGAGGTGGTTCGGACATGAGCCGGCGCGGTGGGCGGAGTTTCAGGTGCGGTATTCGGTCGAACTGGATGGGAATAGCGAAGCGGTGGCGCAACTGCGTGGCTTGCTCGGCAAGGCCAAGGTGACGCTGCTTTATGGCGCGCATGACGAGGCGCATAACAATGCGGTGGCGTTGGCGGGGTATTTGCGCGGGACGGGTTGAGAGACAGCGAACCGCTGCATACGCCGCAAGCGAAAGCCTTCACAATTAGCGATCGCCCTCCACGCGTTCGTCATCCTCGGGCTGACCCGAGGATCCTGTGTGTTGTTCCCATGCTATGTTTGGGGTGGGAAGGAGACCGACAGGATCCCATGGTCTGCGCTGCGTCGCTTCGAACCTAGCTTCGCCACAGGATGACGAAGCGAGGCTACGCTACTTCACCACCCCTTCATAAGCCTCCGGCTTGAACCCCACCAAAATCTCATCCCCGACCTCGAGCACCGGGCGCTTGATCATCGTCGGGTTGGCCAGCATCAGCTTCCTGGCCTTCTTCTCGTCGAGCCCTTGCTTGTGCTTGTCGGGCAGTTCGCGGAAGGTCGTGCTGCCCTTGTTGAGCAGCTTTTCCCAGCCAACCTTGCCGATCCATCCATCCAGTCTGCCCACCTCTATCCCCTCGGCCCGGTAGTCGTGAAAACGGTAAGGCACATCGTGGCCCTCCAGCCAGGTGCGCGCCTTCCTGATCGTGTCGCAGGTGGTGATGCCGTACATGGTGATCGTCAAAACGCACTTCCCTTGGGCTGATGGTCGAATCCGCCGGACAGCCTAAAACCGTCCTTCCCGCTTTGCCAGCACCCCGGTCACATCAGCCCATTTTTAGGGCTTGCCAATACTAAGGAATTTTCCTAAGTATATTTCTATACCCGTCGACGGACCTCAGGATCGCCCATGCCAAGCCTCCACGCCCCAACTACAAGTCTCCCGCCGATCGACGGCATCTTCCGCGCGCTGGCTGACCCGACGCGGCGGCGCGTGGTCGAGCGGTTGAACCGCAGTCCGGCCTCGGTCAGCGAGTTGGCGCAGCCTTTCGAGATGGCGCTGCCTTCCTTCATCGAGCATCTGAAAGTGCTGGAAGGCTGCGGTCTGGTGCGATCGGAAAAAATCGGCCGCACCAGGACCTATCAGCTGGCGCCCGAACCGCTGCAGCTCGCCGAAAACTGGCTGGCCGAACAGCGCACGCTGTGGGAGCGCCGACTCGATCAATTCGACGCCTATGTGATGAGCCTCAAGGAGCAAGAAAAGTGAGCTATCCCTTCAAGCCCGACCCCAGACTGGACCTTGTGCTGGAGCGCAAGCTCGACGCGCCGCGCGAACTCTTGTGGAGCGCGATGACGGTGCCGGAGCATGTCAAGCAATGGTTCACGCCCAAGCCCTGGCTGATCACCGATTGCGAGATCGACCTTCGTCCGGGCGGACTGTTCCGGACGCGCATGCAATCACCCGACGGCAAGGAGGTCAACGACCGCCATTGCTGCTATCTCGAGATCGTGCCGAACGAGCGGCTGGTGTGGACCGATGCGCTGCTGCCGGGCTATCGGCCCTCCGGCGAGCCCTTCATCACCGCAGTCATTTCGCTTCAGTCGGATGACAAGGGCACGCGCTACACGGCAACGGCCATCCATCGCGACGAGGCTACCCGCAACAATCATGAAGAGATGGGGTTCTTCGACGGCTGGGGCACGGTGGCCGATCAGTTGGCGCAGTATGTGAAGACCATTTGAGCTTTTCCCACTGCGGCCAGGACTTTGTCCCGGCCGCCTGGTTTTTGGGTCGTGCAGCGAAGTGCGCCGGAACCCTACGGCACCCGGGCTCAGTAGTAGAAGCGCTCTTCGGTGATCTTGCCGTTCTTGACCGTGTACAGGCCAACCTCGTCCATGGTGACCCGTTCGCCGGTGGCCTTGGGCGTTATGTCGAACTTGAAGCGCACCGCGAACTGGTCGCCGTTGACATAGGGGCCTTCGACAGAGCCGCCATGGACTTCGTGGTTCGCTTGCCACCATTCGCCCTTTTGCCTGAGAGCTTCCTTGCCACGGGCAATGGCCATCGGGCCCTCCATCGCTTCGAGGCTGACGATATCATCGGCATTGTACTTTTCACCAGCACCCAGGTGATCCCCCTGCTGGAGCATTTCGGTGAAATCCTTGGCAACATCCGCGATGGTCATGTGTGTTCCTCCTGTTCAGACTGGTTTGAAGTAGGGAAGCGCTTGCCGGCCCGCCACCTTTACCCGCACGACAGCTGACAAGGTGTGTCAGGACGATGATACAGCGCGGCTGTGTGACGACGATTGCGGCGGCGTCGGACAGCGACTTCGGTTGCAGACAAAAGCCAATTCCGCAATGCTGGGTGCATGTGCAACCTCTACAACATCACGACGACGCAAGAGGCGGTCCGCCAATGGACCCGCACATTGCGCGATATCAGCGGCAACCTCGAACCTTCGCTTGATGTCTATCCCAATCAACCTGGGCTTGTCGTTCGCAACAGGGCGGATGGGGAGCGTGAACTGGCGAAACTGCTTTGGGGTTTGCCAACGCCGCCCGAGCGCATGAAAGGTAAGGCCGACTACGGCACCACCAACGTTCGCAATCCGCAATATTCGCACTGGCAGCAATATGTGGGCGTCGAGCACAGATGTGTCGTGCCGGTGACCAGCTTTGCCGAGCCCAGCCCTGCGGCGAACGATAAAGACCCGGAAACAGGAATCCAGCGAAATTACTGGTTTGCCCGTGGCGAGAGCCGGCCGTTGTTCTTCTTCGCTGGTTTCTGGACGTCTTGGCAGGGCGTGCGAAAGGTCAAGGACGGTCCCGGCGACTTCGAGCTATACGCCTTCATGACCACCAAGCCTAATGCTCTCATTGCGCCGATCCATGAGAAGGCTATGCCCGTGATCCTCACCACGCCGGAGGAAACCGAGGCTTGGCTGACGGCGCCATGGTCGGAAGCACGGCATTTGCAGCGGACGGCGCCCAACGACGCGTTGGTGATCGTTGAGAAGCCAGCCACACAGATCAAGTTCCCACCACGGGCCCCGGCCCAAGGGTCTCTGTTTTAGCCCGAAATCGGCTCTCCTCAATCGTCGTCTCGCCAGATTACCCGGCGAACCATGCGGATTTCGACAAGACGTCTGACGCGAATTTTAAGGCGTTCAGCAGCGCTTGGCAGAATGATGCCTGCATCGAGCTCACGACCTTTGCAGCGCTCGCACCGCATGTGCCGCTCCACATCCCAAAAGGGGATATCACCAACCAGCTTTGCGAGATCGCCAGGCAGATAGTGTCGAGTGATGTTGCAGTTCCGACATCGAACACGAATTAGCTGCCCGACTTCATGCGCCAAGCAGAGGGTTTGCACATTTCGGCGCGGTCGGGTGCTTAGTTCGGGCATCCCGCAAAGTAGGAATATGTTCCTTTGCGAGTCAATTCACACTTAATTCCACCTTGGCGATCTTCACAGCAGGTTAAATCCAACCGTCGATGAAGGGATTGGGTTGGATCAGCTCGGCAGCATAGGGCAGTTGGCACCACGGCGCAGGCTGATATGCGCCACGTCGCCGACGCTGAATTGAAAGCCCTCGGCCTGGCGCGGCGCATCGATCACCACCGGCAGCCCCTGCCCGAGTTCAGCATGCAGGCGCAGCGTGCGGCCGTGGAAGACGATGGAGTTGACGCGCGCCGGCGTGGTGCCGGCGGCGGCGTCGGTGGTGGCCAGCAGATCCTCCGGACGGACGCCGATGGTGTGCGTCGCACCTTCGCCGGGCGTGTCGCCGGTTTCGGATGTCGCCTCCAGCGAGAGCCCGCCGGCGGCGAAGCGCAGGCGGTCGCCATCGCGGCCGATGAAGCGCGATTGCAGCAGGTTCATCGTGCCGATGAAGCTCGCGACGAATTTCGTCGCCGGCCGGTCGTAGAGCGTGGCCGGCGGCGCGATCTGCTCGATGCGGCCCTTGTTCATGACGACGATGCGGTCGGAGATCGACAGCGCTTCGGTCTGGTCGTGGGTGACCATGACGAAGGTGGTGCCGAGCCGCGACTGCAGCCGCTTCAGTTCAACCTGCATCTGTTCGCGCAGATGCGCATCGAGCGCCGACAGCGGTTCATCGAGCAACAGAACGCGCGGCTCGCAGACTATGGCTCGGGCGAGCGCGACGCGCTGGCGCTGGCCACCCGACAGTTCGGAAACGCGGGCGCCGAGCTTGTCGGCGAGGCCGACCATGTCGAGGGCTTCGCGGACGCGCTTTGCCTGCTCGGCGCCGGACAGTTTGCGCAGCGACAGGCCGAAGCCGACATTCTCGGCGACGTTCATATGCGGGAACAGCGCATAATCCTGGAACACGGTGTTGACGGGACGGTCGAACGGCCTGAGCGCGGTGATGTCGCGACCATCGAGCAGCACCTTGCCGCTCGACGGGCTCTCGAAACCGGCAATGACGCGCAGGCTGGTGGTCTTGCCGCAGCCCGAGGGCCCGAGCAGGGTGATGAACTCGCCGCTGATAATGTCGAGATCGACGGCGTCGAGCCCGACAATGCCGCCGGGGAAAACCTTCGAGACCGTGTCCAGGCGTACCAGCGCATCAGGCGCCATCGCGAACCTCGGACGGCTTGGTGGTGTTGACCCAGAGGATCTGGCAAGGCTCGGTGCCGGGATTGCGGAAGGCGTGCAGAAGCGTGCTCTTGAAGGCAAAGGAGTCGCCGCTCTTCAGCACGTATTTTGTCGAGTCCACCACCAGTTCGACCTCGCCCGACAGGACATAGCCGAACTCGTGACCGATATGCGCGTAGGCTTCCGCCGTGCCGCCATCGGCTTCCACGGTCACCAAGAGGCCGGTCAGCGCCGCGCCCGGCGGCGACAGCAGCGCCTTGGCGATGCCTTCCGACTTGACCGGGAGCTGCCGCCTTTTGTCGGCGCGCACGCAATAGAGATCGTTGGCGGCTTCGTTGCCGTCGGTGATCAGCGCCGAAGGCTCGATGTCGAGCGCGGCCGCAAGCGGCCAGATCACCTTGACGCGCAGCGAAGACAGGCCGCGCTCGATCTGGCTCAGCGCACCGATGGAGACGCCGGCTTTTGCTGCCAGCTCGGCCAGCGACAAATTGCGCTCCAGCCGCAGCGCCCGCACGCGCCGGCCGACGCGAATGTCGGCGTCGGCCTTTGGTTTCGCTTCGAGCATGTCCATCAGTTGGTCCTTGTTGCAGTCTTTGGCGCGGCGGCAAGACCCGCGGGCTTCAGGAGATTAGTCACAATTACCTGCCGTCGGCGCTGCCCCTCCCTGCCGGACATTTCTCCCCGTATAGTGACGGGGAGAAAGCGGCTGGTCGCAAACTCGGCGCCATTTCTGCAACGTTTGCGGTTTGCGAAATCGCTGGTGACAGCGCCCCTCTCCCCGTCTCTATACGGGGAGAGGATGCCGGCAGGCAGGTGAGGGGCAGCGCAACCGTCGGCGATGGATCCCTCACCCGCCCGCCTTCACTTTCTCGAACATCTTCGCCACATCGTCGTTCTGCTTCATCGGGCCGGTGAAGATGGTGGTCTTCAGCATCACCTCCGGGTCGGCCGGCAATTGCAGCTTGTCCAGTTCGTCCTTCGCCACGCCGGCGAAGGCGGTGCTCAGCGAGCTGCCATAGCCGTAGGCTTGGATCAGGTACTTACCCGAGTCGGCGTCGAGCCGGCTGTTGATGAAGTCATAGGCGAGGTCGACGTTTTTGGCGTCCTTGAGCATGACGAAGCCGCAGGCCCAGGTCAGCATGCCCTCCTTCGGCTTCATGAACTCGACCGGCACGCCCTGCTTCTTCAGCGAGGTTGCCGACGCGTTCCAGGTCATGGCGGCGACCAGCTGGCCGCTGGCCAGCGCCTGTTCGACCGAGGTCATGTCGGTGGTGTAGTTGGAGAGCAGCGGACGCTGCTCGCGCAATTTTTCCGCCACCTTGTCCATCTGCTCCGGCGTCATATCGAAGGGGTTTACGCCGGCCAGAAGTGCTGCAACGATCGGCGTGTCATGCACGGCATCGATGGTCGCCATGCGGCCGGCATATTGCTTGTCCCACAGAAGGTTCCAGCTCGCTTCCGGGTTCTTCACCAGATCGGTGCGGTAGAGGATCGAGGTGTTGCCCCAGTCCCACGGCACCATCCAGACCTTGCCGTCGCCGGCCTGGATGTCGGGCAGGTTCTTGAACACCGGGAAGATCGAATCCCAGTTCTTGATGCGCTTGGTATCGATCGGCTGCAGCAGGCCTTCCTTGTTCCAGCGCGCCACCTTGTCGTAGCAGGGATGGGCGATATCGGGGCGGAAGCCGGCCTTGACCTTGGTGAAGGCATCGTCGTCGTCGCCGAAGATCGAGGCCTCGACGCCATCGGGATGGGCCGTCAGGAAGCTCTTGTTGAAGTCGGGCAGTTCATAGCCGGACCAGGTGAAATATTGCAGCTTGTCGGCGGCGAAGGCGACAGTCGACGACAGGACGATTGCAAGCGCGGCAAGCCCGGTGCGGGCTGTCTTTGCAGTGATCGATTTCGGGCCAGTGATCGATTTCAGCCCAGTAATTGATTTCGGGTCGAATGCCATTTCGGTTCTCCTCTTTTGTTATGGTTCAGGCTGGACTGGTGGGCGCCNCGGGCTGTGCTCAGCCCGCGATGGCGCAGGATTTCGGCGATGCCGGCGATGATGACGGACACAGCAAGGATAGCTGTCCCCAGCGCCATCACGGTCGGCAGCGAGCGAGGAAAACGCAGTTGGCTCCAGATGTAGAGCGGCAGCGTCGGCTCGGTGCCGGCGAGAAAGAAGACGACGATGAACTCGTCGAAGGAAATCAGAAAGGCCAGCATGAAGGCCGAGACGATGGCCGGCAGCGAGAGCGGCAACATCACCCGCCGGAAGGTCGTCCAGTCGGAAGCGCCGAGATCGAGTGCGGCCTCGCGAATGGTTTTCGGAATTGCGGCAAACCGGCTGCGCATGATCACCACGGTGGTCGGCAGCGCCACCAGTATGTGGCCGAGAACGATGGCGATGCGCGACGGGCCGAGGCCGATGAGATTGACGAGGATCAGCAACGATATGCCGACGATGACGCCGGGGATCAGGATCGGCAGCCTGGAGATGGCGCTGATGGTGGCGGCGAGCGGCGAACGACCGTAGAGGTCCATATAGGAGACGGTGATGCCGCAGAGCGTGGCGCCGGCGGCGGCCACGACGCCAATGACGAGACTGTTCAAAAGCGCGCCGGACAGCGCCGGATTGCCATAGAGCGTGGCATACCATTCGAGCGTGAAGCCCTGCAGCGGAAACGCGGCCTGGATGGAGTTGTTGAAGGAAAACAGCGGGATCAACAGCACCGGCAGATAGAGGAAGACGAGATAGGCAAGCACATAGACGCCGAGCCAGCCGCGGCCATCATCTCTCCGCGCCGCGCTCATGTGCGGCTGCCGAATTTGCGGTCGGCGCCGCGTGCGACCAGCACCACGCAGAGGATGACCAGCATCACGCAGACTGAAAGTGCCGCCCCGAACGGCCAGTCATTGGCCTTGCCGAACTGCGACTGGATCAATGTGCCGATCATGGTGCTGGCGGGACCGCCGACCATGGCCGGGGTGACATAGTCGCCGACCGTCGGCACAAAGACGACGAGGGCGGCCGCCAGAACGCCCGGCATCGAATTGGGCAAGACGACGCGGCGAAACGCCGTGAACGGTCTGGCGCCGAGATCGGAGGCGGCTTCGAGCAGTGATTTCGGGATGGTGTCCAGCGCCACATAGATCGGCAGGATGGCGAAGGGCGCATAGGCATGCGCCAGCGTGACGACCACCGCCGCCGGCGTGTTGAGGAAGGCCAGCGTCGGCTCCGACCAGATGCCGCTTTCGATCAGCGCCGAGTTCAAGACGCCGTTGTAGGCGAGCACGATCTTCCAGGCGAAGACGCGCAGGAGATAGCTGGTCCAGAACGGCAGGGTCACCAGAAACAAAAGCAGGCTGCGGCGGCGGCCGGCATAGAAGGCGAGATAGTAGGCGACGGGATAGGCGGTGACGACGGTCGCCAGCGTCACCAGGCCGGCGATCACCAGCGAGCGCAGCGTCACCGTCCAGTAGAGCGGATCGGAGACCACGGTGATGAAGTTGCCTGCCCTGAAGCCGGCGCCGAGCAGCGAACCGTCATTGCCGCGAAGTGAGAGGAAGAGCACAAGGCCAAGGGCAAACAGGATCAGGAACAAGGTGACCAGCCCGCCCGGCAGCAACATGGCGAAGCGGAAGCCTCGGGACGACCCTGCCGGCGCTTCTGTTGCAACGATGCTCGACATCGGACTGCTCAACGGAAATATGAAATCGGCTTAGCTTTTTT
This sequence comes from Mesorhizobium sp. L103C119B0, assembly GCF_000502235.1. Taxonomy (NCBI): domain Bacteria; kingdom Pseudomonadati; phylum Pseudomonadota; class Alphaproteobacteria; order Hyphomicrobiales; family Phyllobacteriaceae; genus Mesorhizobium; species Mesorhizobium sp. L103C119B0. The sequence continues at coordinate 130,175 of NZ_AYXE01000001.1, forward strand.
CATATTTGTGAAACTGTCAAGCTGAATCCACGAGGCCTAGGCGACCGGCGCCCAATCAGCGCTCGAAGGCGTCGAGCATCCGGTACCAGGCGATGGTCGCGGCGACGCCGACCTGGCGGAAGGCGTGGAACGGGATCGGCCGGACCGGCGACAGCGGGAACGGCAATTGATTGACATCGCCGCCCGCGAGGTAGCCCGCCATGCGTTTTCCCAGCGCGGTCATCAGGCCGACGCCCCTGCCCTGGCAACCAACCACGGCGAGCAGGCCCTTTTCCGGCTCATGGATGTGCGGCAGGTGATCCGGTGTCATCGCCACGCGGCCGAACCAGCGCTTCTCGATGACGACATCGGAGAGCGCCGGATAGAGCCGCACCAGCGCGCGCTGCAGATGCGCCCAGTCGGCCTCGCTCCTCAGCCGCGCCATGCGGCCGCGGCCGCCAAGCACCAGATGGCCGTCGGCTGTTTTGCGGTAGTAGACGAGAATGCGCCTGGAGTCGGACACCGCCTGCCCTTCCGGCAGGATCGTCGCCGCAAGGTTGGATGACAGCGGCGCGGTCGCGACCTGGAAGGAATGCAGCGGCACGATCGTTTCCGCGAGGCCCGGAAGCAGTCCATCGGTATAGGCGTTCGTCGCCAGGACAACCGCTTTCGCCCGCACCTCGGCGCCGCTTTCGGTTGAGACACGCCAAAGGCCGGCCTCCTTGCGGAGTTTCACCACCTTCTGCCGCTCGGCAATGCTGGCGCCGGCGGCGGCGGCGATGCGCGCCAGTTCCACTGTATAGGCGAGCGGATCGATGATGCCGGCGCGGCGGTCGAGCCAGCCGCCGAGATAGCCTTGCGCGCCGGTCATAGCGGCGATCTCGCTTTCATTCAGAAGCCGGACATCGGCGCCACGCGCCCGCCATTGACGATCCCTGTTCGCCGCCGCTTTCAATGCGGTTTCGGTATGCGCGGCCTGGATCCAGCCCTTGCGCGTGAACGGCACCGCCAGCTTTTCGTCTTGGATGAGATCGAACACCGTATCCGCCGTCGAGGCGGCGAAATCGACCAGCGCTTGGCCACGCTCGGGGCCGAAATGCTCGAGCAGCCATTCGGGATCATATTTCAGGCCGGGAATGACCTGGCCGCCATTGAGGCCCGAGGCGCCCTGGCCGATCTCGCCAGCCTCCAGCACCTGTACACCGAGACCGAGCCGGGCTGCGTGCAAGGCGGTCGACAGGCCCATGAAGCCGCCGCCGACGATGGCAACGTCGACCGGCGCAGTGACGAGCAACTGGAAGGCGGATGCGGTCTGCGGCTTCTGCCAGATCGGAACGGAAAACGGTGCGGGCAAGGCTTCACCTGGAGTATGCGGAAAATGAAAATTCTAGTGCCAGTTTCATTTTTTTGAAAGAGCGGGCCTCATGTCAGAACCGACAATTGCCTGCGCCACGGGATAGACCTTTGGCGTGAATCCGGTGAAAGTGCAGCGGCCCAGCTGCCATCTCGATCATCAAAGGACCGTAAGCCATGACGAACCCAACGCAGCTTCCCGCCGACGGGCTCTTCATCGGCCGAGCCAAGGCAAGCGATGCCTCGCATCCGCTGGTGGTCACCGTGCGCGACGGCATCGTTTTCGACGTCACCTCGACCACCGCAGCCACAGTGCGCGACATCTGCGAGATGGCCGATCCGGCCGGACACGTGCGCTCTGCCAAGGGCGAACCGATCGGCTCGCTCGACGCGATCGCCGCCAACAGTTTTCAGGCCACCCGCGATCCGGCAAAACCCTATCTGCTCTCGCCTGTCGACCTGCAGGCGGTGAAGGCGTCGGGCGTGACCTTCGTGGTCAGCCTGCTCGAACGCGTCATCGAGGAGCAGGCGCGCGGTTCGGCGGAAAAGGCCGACGCCATCCGCGCCGACATTGCCGGGCTGATCGGCCACGATCTGTCCAAGCTGAAGCCCGGCTCGCCTGAGGCGATGGAGATCAAGGCCAAGCTCATCCAGCGCGGCGCCTGGTCGCAATATCTGGAAGTCGGCATCGGCCCCGACGCCGAGATCTTTACCAAATGCCAGCCGATGGCGTCCGTCGGCTTCGGCGCCGATGTCGGGCTGCATCCGGTGTCGACCTGGAACAACCCCGAGCCGGAGATCGCCATGATCGCCGCCAGCACCGGCAAGATCGTCGGCGCCACCATCGGCAACGACGTCAATCTGCGCGACGTCGAGGGACGCTCGGCGCTGCTGCTCGGCAAGGCCAAGGACAACAATGCCTCGGCCTCGCTTGGGCCCTTCATCCGGTTGTTCGACGCAAGCTTTTCCATCGACGATGTCAAGCGCGCCACTGTGCGGCTGAAGGTCGAGGGCGAGGACGGGTTTTCGCTGGAGGGCGCGAGCTCGATGGCCGAGATCAGCCGTTCGCCCGAAGAGCTGGTCGCGGCCGCCATGGGGCCGCACCACCAGTATCCCGACGGCTTGGCGCTTTATCTCGGCACCATGTTCGTGCCGTCGAAGGATCGCGGCGAGAAGGGCAAGGGATTCACCCACAAGATCGGCGACATCGTCACCATCTCGTCGGAGAAATTCGGCGCGCTGGTGAACCGCGTGCTTCTGTCGCCCGATTGCCCGCACTGGACCTACGGCGCCAGCCATCTCATGCGGGACCTCGCCAAGGCCGACCTGATCTGATTTCGGAGCAGCGGGACGAACGGATAGCCGATAAACGTTCGTATCCGGTCCCTGTAAGCCGTTTGTTAGCGGAATCCGGGTGACTGTATCGGAAATTCGCTCCAGGATCGGGGCGCGGTCTGTGGGGGCCGAATCGCATGCTCGGTTTGCCGATGATATCGGTGCGCAATCTCGCCATGCGTTATGGCGGCGTTGTCGCGCTCAGGGATATGAACCTGTCTGTCGGACAGGGGACCATCCATGCTGTCGTCGGTGAAAGCGGCGCCGGAAAGTCGACGCTGGTGAAGGTGCTTGCCGGCGTGCTCCGGCCCAACAGCGGCACCATCCGCGTCGGCGACCAGATCGTCACCGTCGACAGCCCGATCGCTGCACGCAAGCACAGCTTCGGCGTCGTCCACCAGGGGCTCGGCCTGTTTGCCGACCGCTCGGTGCTGGCCAATCTGTTCGTCAATCGCGAGCCGTTGCGCAATGGCTTCGTCTCCAGGCGCGAGATGGAGGCACGCAGCCGCACCTTGCTTCGGCAACTCAAGCTCGACGTCGATGTCCACGCTCCTGTGGGACAACTCGGCATGGGCGAACGGCAATATGTCGAACTCGGCCGCGCAATTCTGGAAGGCCCGAGGCTGCTGATCCTCGATGAACCGAATTCTGCGCTCGACCGGCGCCAGACCGAGCACCTGTTCACCGTACTAAGTGACCTCAAGGCCAAGGGCACGAGCGTGCTCTATGTCTCGCACCGGCTGGAGGACGTGTTTGCGATCGCAGACCAGGTCACCGTGATGCGCAACGGCCGTGACGTGCTGACAAGTGAGCGCTCGGCGTTGAGCGAAGCCGATGTGATCGACGCCATGATCGGCCAGCAGCGCGGCAGCCTGTTCCCGCCTGCACTGCCGGCCAATGCCAGCACGATAAGGCCGCGGATCACGGTGGAGGGTCTGAGCGGCGGCCGGATTTCCGGCGTCAGCTTCACCGCCCGCTCCGGCGAGATCCTCGGCTTGGCCGGGCTTGAGGGGTCGGGCGTTGAAGACCTGTTCGAGATGCTGTTTGGCCTGCGCGAGGCGCAAAGCGGCAGGGTGCGGCTCCCCGACGGCTACGGCTTGCCTGGAAATCCGACCGAAGCGGCGCGGCGCGGCATCGGCCTGGTGCCGGCCAACCGCCTGTGCAACGGCCTGATGCCCGACCGGTCGCTGGCCTTCAACATAGGCAACATCGCTACCGGCGCCCGCAACTGGGGGTCTCGCCGCTACTCGCCCAAGGCCGCGATCGCCGCCGCCGCAAGGCAGATCGATGCGCTGCGCATCAAGGGCCTGCCGGACGCGCCGGTGAATTCGCTGCTGGCCGGCGATCAGCAGAAGATCGTAATCGCCAAATGGCTGGAGACGGCGCCGCAAGTGCTGCTCCTAGACAATCCGGCTGGCGGTATCGAGGCGGCTGCCAAGCGCAAGATCTATGCGCTGATCCGGCAGATGGCGGCCAATGGCTGTATCGTTTTGCTGCGTTCGGTCGAGCCGTCCGAACTGACCAACCTCAGCAACCGCGTCCTTGTCTTCCACCGCGGCCGGGTCGCCGGCGAGCTGTCCGGCGCCGAGATGAAGCGAAGGACAGTGCTGCAACTGACCACCACCGGCGAGATGCCGGAGGCGGAGCGGCCGAAAAAGAAACTCGTGGGAGCCATGGCATGACACGATTGGATCCCATGCTACAGCTTGCCAGTTCGGCTGCCCACCCGAAGCGCAGCCTTCACCTGCCCGTCGAACTCAGGCCGCTCATCGGGCTCGTTGTCCTTGTGGCGATTACAGGCTTTGCCCGGCCGGATTTCCTCGACGAGGCCAATGTGCTGTCGTTGCTGGAAACCGCTGCGTATCCCGGCATGCTGGCGATCGGCATGGTGTTCGTGCTCGCACTCCGCGAGATCGACCTTTCCGTCGGCTGGATATTCCATCTCGCGGCCCTTCTCACCGCATTCCTTCTGGCCGCCGGCATTGACCCGTGGCTTGCCGCCCTTTCCGGCGTGCTGCTCGGCGCCGGGCTCGGCCTCGTCAACGGCCTGCTGGTGGTGGCGCTGCGACTGCCGGCCATCGTCGTTACGCTGGGCACCTTTGCAATGTTCCGGGGCCTGGCGGCGGTGGCCGTCAAGATGCAAGCGACAGCTCCGGCCAGCCCAGGCGGCGACTTCTTTGAGATCGTTCACGGCAAGCTGTTCGGCCTTGTGCCGACGGCTGTCTTTGTCTTCGTCACAATGGCGGTGGTGATGCACCTCGTGCTTCACCGCAGCCGCTTCGGCTACCGGATCCAGGCCGTCGGCAGCAATCCGCAGGCGGCGCTCTATGCCGGCATCCCGACAGGTGCTGTGCGGCTGCAGACGCTGGTGCTGATGGGCATCGTCTCGGGGCTGGCGGGCGCGCTGTGGCTTGGCTCTCCCGTTACCGACGTCGACCAAGGCGGCGGTTTCGTGCTGATGGCGATTGCCGCGGCGATCATCGGCGGCACCTCGCTTTCCGGCGGGCGCGGCACCGTCTTCGGTGCGGTGATCGGCATGCTGATCGTCCAGGTCATCTTGAGCGGCGTGACCCTGTTCGGCATCGACGCCGCATGGAGCCCCTTCGTGATCGGCGCGGTGATGGTGCTGGCGCTCGCGCTCGACCGGCTGGCCAAGGTGCTGCGCAACCGCCAGGCCGAGCACTTTCAGGAAAATCCGCGCGCCTGAGTTTAAGCCCCGCCTGCTTGCCGGGAAATATCTCTATCTCTTGGTTGACGCAATTCCGGACGGAAAACCGTTTCACACTTTTCCTGGAATCGCCCTCTAACTGATGCGATCTGATGGGATCGATGATGGCGCGTTGCATCGCGCCACCATCCATTGGGCGGATGGAGGCTTGCCATCGGCCGCAAAAGAAGATGCTCTGCGCATCCGGGTCGGCGCTGGCAGGAGGAGAGGATCAAGGGCATGGCCCGGATCATCGCCGGACGTGGAGGTCGTTTTTCAACATGGGAGGAAAGCAAATGCTGACGAGGCTACGATTACTCGTGCTTGGCTTGATTGTGGCGCTGGCCGTTCCGGCGGCGGCACAGGCCAAGACGTTCTACTGGATTTCGCATGGCGGCCCGGCCGACCCGGTCTGGACCTACTTCCTGGCCGGCGCCAAGCAATGGGCGAAGGACACCGGCAACACCGTCAACACCTCGTTCCACAATGGCGACGTTGCCTCGCAGCAGGAGGCCGTGCGCGCCGCGATCTCGGCAAAGGCCGACGGCATCGTCACCACCAGCCCCGATCCGGGCAGCCTGATCGAAATCGCCAAGGAAGCCAACACGGCCAAGATCCCGATCATCAACTTCAACACGCCCGATCCCAAGGCAAGCTTCGACGCCTATGTCGGCGGCGACAACGTCACCTTCGGCAAGCACTGGGCGCAATATCTGGTCGACAAGGGCCTGGTGAAGAAGGGCGACTTCGTCTGGATGCCGGTCGAAATCCCCGGCGCCACCTACGGCGTCCAGGAAGAGGAAGGCATCAAGAGCGTCTTCGAACCGCTGGGGATCACCTATGAGATCACCGAAGCGACCCTCGACCAGGCCGAAGCCATCAACCGCATGGTCGACTATCTCACCGCCAACAAGGCCAAGGTCAAGGCAATCATCGGCCTCGGCGATCTGGTCACCGGCTCGATCAAGCGGGTGTTCGACCAGGCCGGCATCAAGCCGGGCGAAATCCCGGTCGTCGGCTGGGGCAACTCGCTCGACACCACCCAGGAAGTGCTGACCGGCTACGTCAATGCCGGCCAGTGGCAGGACCCGCAGGCGACCAGCTACGTCGCGCTGTCGCTGGCCAACATGGCGGCGTCAGGCATTCCTCCGGGCTTCAACGTCATCACCGGCGCGCTCTATGAAAAGGACACCGCGCAGGTCTACGACGACATCCTGTCGGGCAAATAACCCAGACCTTCAACAGTCGCGGCCGCAGCCGCGGTCGCGACTGTCTTTTCGCCGAGCCCTTCGCGTTGCGCGCTGGGCTCAGCCTTCCCCTTCCTGTCGCAGGTTATCAGTGGAAAACCGTTCGCTCATCCAACGCCTGATCGCGAGGCCGGAATTCGGGCCCTTCGTTCTGCTCATCGTCGAAATCGCGGTGTTCTGGAGCATCAACCACGATTTCCTGTCGCCGCAGAACATCTCCAACACGCTGGCCTTCACCGTCGAGCTCGGGCTGATCGCGCTGGCGATGACGCTGTTGATGACGTCGGGTGAATTCGATCTGTCGGTCGGCTCGCTGTTCGGCTTTTCGCCGGTGCTGATGTGGACGCTGTTCAACAGCGGCCTGACCTCGCTGGAGGTCGGCTTCCTCGCCGCGCTGCTGATCGCGGCCTTCATCGGCCTGGTCAATGGCTGGTTCGTCACGCAGCTGAAAATCCCATCCTTCCTGGTGACGCTCGGCATGCTGCTGGTGGTGCGCGGCACCGCGCTGTTCGTCACCGACGGCTTTCCGCAGCGGACGTGGAGCGCCGAGGGCAGCTGGCTGGCCGAAGCGCTGGTCGGTGATTTCTTCATCGGCCCGTTCCGCATCTACATGTCGCTCTTCTGGTTCATCGCGGCGGCCATCGCACTGGGCTACGTGCTGACGCAAAGCCGGACCGGCAACTGGATCCAGGCAGCCGGCGGCAATCCAGGCGCCGCAAGGGCGCGCGGCGTCAACGTCAGCGGCGTCAAGATCGGCCTGTTCGTGCTGTCGTCGGTGATGGCTTCGCTTGCCGGCGTCATCTCGTCGCTGCGCACGTCGGCCGCCAACCCCAACAGCGGCACCGGCTACGAGCTCGAAGTCATCGCCATGGTGGTGATCGGCGGCACGGCGCTGACCGGTGGGCGCGGCACCATCATCGGCACCGTGCTCGGCATCCTCATCCTGCGCGTCATGCGCAACGGCATCGTGCTGATCGGCGTGCCCGGGCTGGCCTACAACATCTTCATCGGCGCCATCATCCTCGGCATGATGGCGCTGCACTCATGGCTGGAACGCCGGCATCAGGCAGGGACCTAGAACCATGGCTGAACCGCTCATCCGCATGTCCAACATCAAAAAGTCCTACGGGCGCGTGCAGGCGCTCGAAGACGCCAATTTTCATGTCAACGAAAGGGAGATCGTCGGCCTGCTCGGCGACAATGGCGCCGGCAAATCGACGCTGATCAAGGTGTTGTCGGGGGCGGTGCCGCTGACCAGCGGCGACATTTTCATCCGCGGCAAGAAGGTCAATCTGCGCAGCACCAGCGACGCCATCGCGCACGGCATCGAGACGATCTACCAGGATTCGGCACTGGTGACGCAGCTGTCGATCGCGCGCAACCTGTTCCTCGGCCGCGAGCCGATCAAACCGCCGCGCTTTTTGAACCGCATGGACCAGGAGGCGATGAACAATGTCGCCCGCGACCTGCTGAAACAGGTCGGCATCTCCAAGAACATCCCGCCGACGACGCCGATCGGCTCCCTGTCCGGCGGCGAGCGGCAGGCCGTCGCCATCGCACGCGCCATGCACTTCGACAGCGACCTGATCATCCTCGACGAGCCGACCAACAATCTCGGCGTCGCCGAGACGCAAGGCGTGCTGAGCTTCGTGCGCAACGCGCGCGATTCCGGGCATTCCTGCATCTTCATCGCCCACAACATCCACCATGTCTTCCAGGTGGTTGACCGCATCGTCGTCATGCGCCGGGGCAAGGTGGTGGCCGACGACATCGACCCGAAGAAGACCAGCGTGGCCGAGGTCGAACGCATCATCACCGGGATGTCGGACAAGGAGATCCGCGACGCCATCATCGAAGGCGGGCCATCGCACGGCTGAACCGTCTTCGCGCCGTCTGGCACGGAAACGCATCCGCTCTAACTCGTTGTAGAGCATGACCTTTTGACAAAACGGTTCCCGTTTGTCCGAGAAAACCGGCTTCCCACTTTTCGGGATCATGCTCTATGACTGCAGCCATGAAAGCCACCGTTGCCGACATAGCCAGGAGCTGCGGCCTGTCGACCGCGACCGTCGACCGGGTTCTGAACAACCGGGCCGGCGCGAGCGCCGCCAACCGCCAACGGGTGATGGAGGCGGCCAAGCAGCTCGGCTATTTGCCGGTGGTCGATCAGGTGACGCTGCCGTCGCGGCCGGCGCATCTTGAATTCTTCCTGCCGATCGGCGCCAACGGTTTCATGATCGACCTCGCCGGGCACATCGAGGACTATGCGGGACGCCTGCCGCTGGTCGCCTCGTGCCGGATCCACAATCTCGGCGGCATCTCGCCGGCAGCGCTGCAGGCGGCGGTTGAAAATCTGTCGCTGAAGGCCAATGGCGTCGGCGTCATTGCCGTCGATCATCCGCGAACGCGCAACATATTGCGCGATGTGGTCGAGGCAGGCATCCGCCTTGTCACGCTGGTCTCCGACGTTCCAGCCGCCCCGCGTTCGGCCTATGTCGGCATCGACAACCGGGTTGCCGGACGCACGGCGGCGCTGTTGATGGGGCGCTTCCTCAACGGCCGCCAGGGTCATCTGGCGATGGTCGTCGGCTCGCGTTCCTATCGCGGGCACGAGGAGCGCGAAATGGGTTTTCGGTCGGTACTGACAGAGGAATTCCCCAATCTCACCGTCTCGAGTGCGGTCGAGATCAATGACGAACCCGAAGGCAGCTACACAGCAACGATGCAGGCGCTGCACAACGAGCCGGAACTGCTCGGCATCTATTGCGTCGGGGCCGGGCGCTCAGGTGTGGCGAGAGCGCTGCTCGAGGCCAAGCCAAAGAAGAAGCCGGTCTTCATCTGCCACGACCTGACCAAGGAAACGCGCGGCTATCTCGTCGACGACCTCGCCGATGTCGTCATCGACCAGAATGCGCGGCTGATCGCGGAGCAATCTGTGATCCGCCTGCTCGGCTCGATCGCGTCCGCCGCGCCCTACCTGACGAAGAAGTTCATCGAGCCACGGCTGATCTTCAAGGAAAACGTGCCGGTGCAGTGAAGTCGCGCCGTGGCGGTTTGTCCGATTTGTACGACAAGTCGGGGTAGATGCCGCAAATCTGCACAGCAGCCATGCAACTTTCATTGTTGCCGAATCATTGGGCAACCCGTACTCATCTGGGTGTCGGCCATCTACTCCTCCCAGATGCGATGCCGACGCTGAGCGCGGTGCACCTCCTCCCGCATCTCGTTCGAAATCGAGCCCGCTGCCACCTCCTCCCGGCAGCGGGCTTTTTTCATTCTCAAATGAATCTAAATTAGAGTTGACGGGCAAGTTCGGAGAATAGCCAAAAGCCCCGCCGGATGATGGGGACTCCTCAACTCCGAAAGCTGGAATTCAGCGCGCCCTGAAAGAGCTGATCAGGCCTTCAGCCATGCGCACGAACTGCGTGCTGGGGCCCTGGCAGCCCATGGTCTGCACGCTGACGCGCGCCCCTTCGAACAGCAGCGACAGCGTATCGGCCAGAAGCTCGGCCTGACCGATGCCCGCATCCCGGCATAGCGCAGCAAGGCGATCGCGCTGAGCGCTCTTGAGCTCCTTGATCACGCTCCTGGCGGGATGGTCCGGCTCGGTCAATTCGGCGGCGGCATTGGCCATGTCGCAGCCGCGACCGTCAGCCGCCAGGCAAGCAGCGGCCATGCGAATCCAGGCATGCAACTGGGCGAGCTTGTCGCCGGGATGCTCAGCCTCGAATTGGTCCCACATCGCGGCGCCTTTAGCCGCCGACGCGCGCAGGCACTGGACGATCAGTTCGTCCTTGGACTCAAAATGACGGTAGAGCGTCATCTTGTTGGTGCCGGCGGCTTCCGTGATGGCGTCGACACCGACGCCCTTGATGCCATGCTTGTGAAACATGTCCTGCGCCGTCTCCAGGATTCGGTCCCGGGGGCGCACGCGATCGGTAATGCCGTCTGCCATCGCAGTCTCCTTGTCTCCCTAAAAATTCGGTTCACCTCTTGACTAGGGTGTTACCGGTCTGTAACTATCCGAATGTTACTTACTGGTAACACCTATGTGGCCTTCCGTCAATAACAAGGCCGTGAACTGGTCCTGCCAGATCACAAAGGGTGAAAATTGCAGGTCATGCGGCTCCGGCCGGTGAAGAGATGAAAACCGGTTCGCGATCGTCCGATGCGAATCGCTGGAATGGAGACGCTCCAATGTCGCAGCGCAAGGATTTGACCATCGATGAAGCCATCCGGGATCCGATGATCCGGTTGGTGATGAAAGCGGACCGCGTCAATCCGCGCGCCTTCGAAGCGATGCTGAGGACCGTTGCCGATGAGCAGGGCCTCAGCGGTGCGGCGCCGTCTTCGTATTTTTTGCAAGACCCGGGTTCGGTGCGCGGCCGGCGGCAGTCCCGGTCTGCCAATTCTTTTAAAGAGGCCGGTTCTTCTAAAGAGGTTTGCGTGTCGTGGTAAACTTTTTCATCCATCGTCCGATCTTCGCCTCGGCCATCGCCATCATCATGGTGCTCGCCGGGACGATTTGTTATTTCCTTTTGCCGGTTTCGCAGTTTCCCGACATCACGCCGCCGCAGGTCGTGGTCAGCGCGCATTATCCGGGCGCCAGCGCGCAAGTGGTCGCCGATACGGTGACGACGCCGCTGGAGCAGCAGATCAACGGCGTCGAAGGCATGACCTACATGTCGTCGTCGAGCTCCAATGACGGCTCCTCGACCATCACCATCACCTTCGATGTCGGCTATTCCTTGAGCACCGCGGCCGTCGACGTCCAGAACCGCGTCTCGCAAGCGGCCTCCTCGCTGCCGGCGATCGTCAACCAGGGCGGCGTGACGATCAAGAAGCAGAACCCGAATTTCGTCCTCATCGTCAACCTGACCTCGCCCGACAGTTCGGTCGATCCGGTGGCGCTGAGCAACCTCGCCTATCTGCAGGTCGTCGATCCGCTGAAGCGGCTGCCTGGCGTCGGCGACGTGCAGATATTCGGCGAGCGCCGCTATTCGATGCGCGTCTGGCTCGACCCGGACAAGCTCGCCAATCTTGGCATCACCGCTGTCGATGTCCAGAACGCCATCTCGGAACAGAACGTCCAGGTGGCGGCCGGCAAGATCGGCCAGTCGCCGGCGCCCGCCGGCACCGCCTTCGAGATGCAGGTCAACGCCGTCGGCCGCCTGAGCGACCCCAAGGAGTTCGGCGACATCGTCGTGCGCGCCAACACCGGCACCGGCTCGCTGGTGCGACTGCGCGACGTCGCCCGCATCGAGCTCGGCGCGCTGCAATATTCGTCGTCGGCCTTCTTCGGCAAGGACCCGACGGTGGTGCTGGCCGTCTACCAGATGCCCGGTTCCAACGCGCTCGATCTGCAGCAGCACGTCAAGGACAAGATGCAGGAACTGTCGGCACGGTTCCCCAAGGGCGTCAGCTACGCCATGCACTACGACACCACGCGCTTCGTGTCGGCATCGATGCATGACGTGCTGATCACGCTTGGCGAAGCGCTGGTGCTGGTCGTGGCCGTGGTGTTCATCTTCCTGCAGAGCTGGCGCACGACGATCATCCCGACCATCGCCATTCCGGTGTCGCTGGTGGCGACGATGGTGGTCATGGAAATGATGGGCTTCTCGCTCAACATGCTCTCCCTACTCGGCATGGTGCTGGCCATCGGCCTCGTCGTCGACGACGCCATCGTGGTGGTCGAGAATGTCGAGCGACAATTGGAGGCGGGCCTCAAACCGCTGGCGGCGACCAAGGCCGCGATGGCCGAGGTCACCGGACCAATCATCGCCACCACCGCAGTGCTGATGGCCGTCTTCGTGCCCGTCGCCTTCATTCCCGGCGTCTCCGGCAAGCTCTACAATCAATTCGCGCTGACGGTGGCGATTTCGGTCGGCATATCCGCCTTCAACTCGCTGACGCTCAGCCCGGCGCTGAGTGCCGCCTTCCTGCGCCATCGCGGCGAGACGCAGTTCGCCCCGTTCCGCTGGTTCAACACGGGCTTCGACAGACTGTCGCATGCCTATGCGCACGGCGTGCGTATCCTCATCCGGCTGCGCTGGATCATGCTCGGCCTGTTCGCGGCCGGCCTGGTGGCCACCTACTTCGTCTGGCAGAAGCTGCCCTCGACCTTCCTTCCGGTCGAGGACCAGGGTTACTTCTTCGTCGTCATCCAGCTGCCTGACGGCGCCTCGCTGGAGCGCACCGACGCGGTGGCCCAGAAGGCGCGCGACATATTGCAGGCTACGCCCGGGGTCGAGATTGTCGGTTCGATCAGCGGCCTGAACTTCCTGACCAGTGCGGCGCAGTCGAACTCGGCTGTCGAGTTCGCCATCCTGAAGCCATGGGAAGAGCGCGGCCCCGACCAGAGCGCGTCGAAGCTCGTAGCCGACGTGCGCGGCAAGCTGATGCAGATTCCGGAAGCCTTCGCGCTGTCCTTCGATCCGCCTTCGATCCCGGGTATCGGCACCACGGGCGGCTTCGAATTCGTCGTCGAGGATCTCACCGGGCGCGGCAGTTCAGCCCTCAACGACGCGACGCAAGCCGTGATCGCCGAGGCGCGCAAGCAGCCGGAAATCAACCCGCAGCAGCTGTTCTCGCCGTTCTCGACCTCGACGCCGCAGTTCAACTACGACCTCGACCGCAGCAAGGCCAAACTGCTCGGCCTCAACCTGCCCGACGTCTTCAACACGCTGCAGATCTATCTCGGCTCGCTCTACGTCAACGACTTCAACCTGTTCGGCCGCACCTTCCGGGTGACCATCCAGGCCGACAAGGATGCACGTGCCGACGCAGGCGACCTTTCGCGGCTCTATGTGCGCAACGCCTCCGGCGGCATGGTGCCGCTGAGCACACTGGGCAAACTGGTGCCGTTCGTCGGCCCGGAAACCGTGCCGCACTACAACAACAACGCCTCGGCCACGATCAATGGCGGCGCAGCCCCCGGCTTCTCGTCGGGCCAGGCGGTTGCCGCGATGGAACGGGCCGCCGCCACCGCTTTGCCCAGGGATTTCGGTTTCGAATGGACCGGGATCACCTTCCAGGAGCTCAAGGCAGGATCGATCGCGTCGGTCGTCTTCGGCCTCGCCATCGTCTTCGTCTTCCTGATCCTGGCGATGCAGTATGAGAGCTGGGCGATGCCGTTCATGGTGCTGCTGGCGGTGCCACTGGCCCTGTTCGGCGCCTTCGCAGCCCTGTTCCTGCGCGGCATGCAGATCGACGTCTACTCGCAGATCGGCTTCGTCATGCTGATTGGCCTCGCCGCCAAGAACGCGATCCTGATCGTCGAGTTTGCAAGGCGGCGGCGCGAGGAGGGACTGAGCATTGTCGACGCGGCGATGGAAGCTGCGCGGCTGAGGCTGCGGCCGATCCTGATGACGGCCTTCGCCTTCATCCTCGGCGTGCTGCCGCTGATGTTTGCGACGGGTGCGGGTGCGGCAAGCCGGCAGTCGATCGGCACCACCGTGTTTGGCGGCATGGTCGCGGCGACCATCCTGTCGCTGGTGTTCGTGCCGGTCTTCTACGCGGTCATCGAACAGCTGCGCGAAGGCCGCGTGCGCAGCGAACCGAACGCTGCTCATGACCAGGACAATAATGAACCGACTGCCGAACCAGCGCCGATGCGCCTGGCCGAAGCAGCCGAATAGAATTGGAGACCAAAATGCGTAAATGGAAAATAGCTTTGGGATCGGCCGTCGCCCTGGGAGCGATCTCGGTGGCAAGCGTCCACTTCCTCGACATGGGCAATCTCAGCCTCAATGCCGGCACGGCGGCAGCGACGGCAGCACCTGCGGCATTCGTTATGCCGGTGCCGGTGACGAGCGTGGTCAAGAAGACGATCCCGATCTACCTCGACTACGCCGCCCGCATCGAGGCGATCCGCAGCGTCACCTTGCAGGCCCGCGTGCCCGGCTATCTGCAGGAGCAGACGGCTAAGGACGGCGCGGATGTGCGCCAGGGTGATCTGCTCTACAAGATCTCGCCTGACGACTTCAAGGCGGCTCTCGACCAGGCCAAGGCCGAAGTGCAGCGCGACCAGGCGAGCCTCGACTATGCTCGCTCCAATCTCGGCCGCGGCTCCGAACTCGCCAAGAGCGGCTATCTGGCCAAGGATGGGTTCGACCAGCGTACGAGCACCTTGCGCCAGGCCGAAGCGTCGCTTGCCGTCAACCAGGCGGCGGTGCGCACGGCCGAGCTCAATTTGAGCTACGCCGAAATCCACGCTCCGTTTGCCGGCCGCGTCGGCCGCAACCAGGCTTCGGTCGGCACGCTGGTCAGCGTCGCCGGGACGGTGCTGAACACGCTGGTGCAGCTCGACCCGATCTACGTCACCTTCAATCCGAGCGAGACGGACCTGGCCGAAATCGAACAGGCCCGCGCCGCCGGCCCGATCGAGGTCGAGGTGCTGCTGCCCGGCGAGACCGAAGCCAGCCAGAAGGGCGAACTCACCTTCATCGACAACACGGTCGACCACTCGACCGGCACGATTACGGCGCGCGCCACCATCGGCAATGCGAAGTTCTCGCTGCTGCCGGGCCAGTATGTCCGGGTGCGGCTGCACATCAAGCAGCTGCCCGACGCGCTGATGGTGCCGCAGGTGGCGCTGGGTTCGAGCCAGCTCGGCAAATATGTCTATGTCGTCGGCAAGGGCAACACGGTCGACCAGCGCATCGTCTCGCTCGGCGCGACCAGCGGCGACCTTGTGGCGGTCCTCAGCGGCGTTGCCGAAGGCGACCAGGTGATAACGGGCAATCTGCAGAAAATCGGACCAGGAATGCCGATCTCGCCGTTGCCCCAGGAGAAACCGGCCAGCTGATAACCCCCATCAGCCCCGGTCCTGCGGCGCCTTCGGCTTCCACGCCGAGGGCGCCGTTTTTTTATGGAGCGCCGCACGCCGTTTTTGGAGTAACCGCAAGGCACAAGAATCCGGAACAATCATCTTGTAGGATTGTCGACAATCTGCTTGTCTCGTTTCCGGCTCTCACTGGAATGACGGAATGGCCAAGCTGGACTTCAGTCCGATCGCGGATACGACACGCCGGGCCGAGATCGTCGCGCTGTTGCGGCGCGCGATCCTGACCGGCCAGCTGGAACCCGGCCAAAAGCTCAACGAGCTGAGGATCGCCGAGCAGATGCGGGTCAGCCGTGCGCCGTTGCGCGAGGCGATGCGCGAGCTGGTGCAGGAAGGCATCCTGACCAGCATTCCCTATGCCGGCACCTTCGTCATCGATGTCACCGCCAAAGATATCGACGACGCCTATTCGCTGAACAAGGTGCTCGATGAATTCGCCATCGAGCGGACATGGAAGCTGCGCGACCAGCGCTTCTTCGGCGAACTCGACCGCCGGCACGAGGCAGTGAAGCAGGCGACGCGCGCGCGAGACACCACCCGCCAGATCGAAGCCGCGCTGCAATTGCACGGGCTGATCTATGAATGGGCCGACAATTCGGTGCTGCTGGAAACCTGGCAGCGGCTGACCAGCCGGCTGCAGATGTATTTTGCCCTGCACCAGCGGGCCCGCAACGAGCCGGTGCCGGCCGAAGATCTCCACGAGACCTATGTGCGGCTCTTGAAGGGCGCCGACATGCGCGCCGCCCAGCGCCATGCGCGCGAGCATATCGACCTCGATTTCGAAGAGCTGCTTGCCTATGCGCGTGGCCTCGAACAGCGGACATCGAAGGGCTGACCCTCCTCAACGCCTAGAGACAACGGACAGACAAGTGCAGATCAAAACCATCAAGGCCTATCGCGTCGTGCAGCCCTTCGTGGACGGGCCCTACCGCATGTCAAAGGGGCGGGTTGCAGACTGCTTCGATGCGGTGATCGTCGCCATCACCTCCGACAGCGGCGTGACCGGCTGGGGCGAGATGGCGCCGCTCGGCAATTTCTATTCGGCCGCCTTTCCGGCGGGAACGCGCGCGGGCGTGGTCGAGATTGCGCCGCACCTGATCGGCCAGGACCCGCGTGGCCTCGCCGGCATCGGCCGGCTGATGGATACGGTGTTCAAGGGCCATCCCTACACCAAGTCGGCGCTCGACATGGCCTGCTGGGATCTGGCCGCCCGCGCCGCCGACGTGCCGCTGGTGACCATGCTTGGAGGCCGCGAGAGCGACATGGCGGAGACCTACCGCGTCGTCACCCACGGCACGCTCGACCAGATGGCGGCACTGGCCAAAAAGATCATCGCCCAGGGCTGCCGCCGGCTGCAGGTCAAGGTCGGCGGCAATGTGCATGAAGACATCGAGCGGGTGAGCGCAGTCGCTTCGGCCGTGCCGAAAGGCACGGTGATTTTCTGCGACGCCAATGCCGGCTGGACACCCTACCAGGCGCGGCAGTTCGCCGATGCAACGCGCGGCATCGACTACACGTTCGAGCAGCCCTGCACGACGATCGAGGAGAACATGTCGGTGCGCCGCATGCTCGACAAGCCGATGGTGCTGGACGAGAGCGTCATCTCGCTCGAGGCGATGCTGGAAATCCATCGCCTGGGCGCCGCCGACGGGCTGACGCTGAAGATCTCGCGGCTTGGCGGCGTAACCAGGACAAGGCAAATCCGCGACGTCGCCGTCGATCTCGGTTTCATGATCACCGTCGAGGATACGGGCGGCGCCGAGATCGACACGGCGGCGATGGCGCATCTGTCGCTGTCGACGCCGGAAGAACGCCGGCTGCACGCCATCGCCTTCCATGAGTGGGTGACGGTGCGCACGGCCTCCAACGCCCCACCGGTCACCGGCAGCCACATGGGCATTCCCGACGGGCCCGGCCTCGGCATCGATGTCGTGCCCGACCTGCTCGGCAAGCCTTTCCTAGAGATCGGCTGAGATCAAGCGCAGCATGAAGCTGTCACCCCACGAATCCTCCGTGGGAGATGGTCCTGCAGCCATTCTCCGATTTGCGGGTTGAAATATTTTTCAAATGGAAATAGGAATGTTCAAAATGATGATTTGACGCTGCGGCGCGTCGTGACTGGAGGAAGCGATATGGCCCATCCGCAATTTGCAGCGGAACTTCTGCAGCGCGCTGAAGCCCAAGGGCCTATCACCATCGGTCTCGCCGGCGCCGGGCAGATGGGCACCGACATCGTCGTCCAGGTGGCGCTGATGCCGGGCATGCGGATCGGTGCCATTTCCGAGGTGCGCCCGCAAGCGGCGATCGATGCCGCACTGCTCGCCGGCCATGACCGCTCCGACATCGTCCAGGCTGCGACCGCCTCTGCCATCGACCGCGCCATCGAGGCCGGCAAGATCGCTGTCACCGAAGATCTGCATGCGCTGGCCGCGGCCGGCCGCATTGATGTCATCATCGACGCGACAGGCAATCCCAACATCGGCACGCTGTTTGCGCTCGAAGTGATGAAGAACGGCAAGCACATCGTTATGCTCAATGTCGAGGCGGACATTACGATCGGCCGCTTCCTCAAGGAGGAAGCGCGCAAGGCCGGCGTGGTCTACACCGGTGCGGCCGGCGACGAACCCGCCTGCACGCTGGAGATCATCGGCTTCGCCAAGAGCCTCGGCTTCAACATCATCGCCGCCGGCAAGGGCAAAAACAACCCGCTCAAGATCGACGCCATGCCCGCCGACTACGAGAAGGAAGCGGCCGAGCGCAACATGAATGCGCGCATGCTGGTCGAGTTCGTCGACGGTTCCAAGACGGCGATCGAGATGGTGGCTATCGCCAACGCCACCGGGCTGGTGCCCGACGTGCCGGGCATGCACGGCCCGACGGCGACGCTGGAGGAACTGGCCAGCGTGCTTTGCCCGCGCGAGGATGGCGGCGTGCTGCACCGCAAGGGCGTGGTCGACTATTCCATCGGCAAGGGCGTGGCGCCCGGCGTGTTCTGCATCATCGAAACGAGGCATCCGCGCGTGCTGGAGCGCATGGTCGACCTCAAGGTCGGCAAGGGCCCCTATTTCACGATCTACCGTCCCTATCACCTGACAAGCCTTGAAGTGCCACTGTCGGCGGCGCGCGCCGTGGTCTACAAACGCGCCGACATGGAGCCCCTCGACCATCCGGTCGCCGAAGCGGTGGCGGTGGCCAAGAGCGATCTCGGCGCGGGCCAATCGCTCGGCATGATCGGCGAGAACGACTATCGCGGCTTCGCCATGACCTGGGAGGACGCCCGCGCCAAGGGCGCGCTGCCGCTCGGGATTGCCGAACGCGCCAAGGTGGTCAAGCCGGTCAAGACCGGCGACTTCCTCACCTATGAAAATTGTGTACCCGACGATTCGATGGTGATAACGCAGATCCGCCGCCGTCTCGACCAGTCGGACGGACAGTTTGTGACCAACGCCGCCTGAACCTTCGGGATCTCCCTGTGATGGACGATGTCGTTATCGGGATCGATGCCTCGACGACGGCGGTGAAGGCGATCGCCTTCACCGGCGACGGCGCGGAGCTGTTCCAGGCGCGCGAGGCCTATCCGCTGGCCAATCCGAAGCCCGGCCATTTCGAGCAGGATGCCGAACATTGGTGGGCAGCCCTCATCAGTTCGCTGAAGCAGGTTGCCGACAAGGTCGGCGCAGCGCGCGTGGCGGCAATTGCCATAGCCCATCAGCGCGAGACCTTCACCCTGATCGATCAGGCCGGCACGCCGCTCATCCCGGCGATCCTGTGGCTTGACGAGCGCGCCCGGCCTCAAGTCGCCAAGCTGTCGGCCGAGCTTGGCCGCGAGACGATCCGCGACTGGAGCGGCAAGCCGCCGGATCCGACGCCGGCGCTCTATGCCATCGCCTGGCTGGCGGAACACCAGCCGCAGGTGCTGGCCAACGCCGCCGCCCTGGTCGATGTTCATGGCTTCTTCGTTCACCGGCTGACCGCACGGCTGGTAACCAGCACGGCAAGTGCCGACCCGCTCGGCTTGCTCGATGTCACGACAGGCGAATGGCACCCTGAGCTTGTCTGGGCTGCAGGGTTGCAGCCACGGCAGTTGCCGGCGCTGATCGGCCCAGGCGAAATCTGCGGCGGCCTTGCCGAAAGCATTGCCCAGCTGACTGGCCTCAAAGCGGGCACGCCAATTGTCGCCGGCGCCGGCGATGGCCAGGCCATGGGTCTCGGCATGGGCGTCTATGGTGCCGGCAGGAGCTATCTCTCGCTCGGCTCCGGCGTCGTCAGCGGCTGCTATTCCGGCACGGTCACCACATCGGATGCGTTTCGCACGCTGGTCTCGCCGACCGGCTCCGGCTTCATGCTGGAAACCGTGCTGCGCTCGGGCATGCAACTGGTCGACTGGATCGTGCGCACCACCGGCGCGTCTTCCGCGGCAGAACTGGAGAAGGGTGCGGTCGATGTTGCGGCCGGCGGCGACGGTCTTTTGGTCATGCCCTATTGGGCCGGCGTCATGAGCCCCTATTGGGATGGCGCGGCGCGCGGCGCCGTTGTTGGCCTGTCGCTCGACCATGAGCCCAGGCATCTCTTCCGCGCCACGCTGGAAGGCATCGCTTTGGAGCAGGCCATCGCCAGCGAGGCGATGGAGGCCGAAAGCGGCGGCAAGTCGGGAGAGATGATTTCCGCCGGCGGCGGCACCAATTCGGCGCTGCTGATGAAGATCATGGCCAGCGTGCTGGAGCGGCCGCTGTTCGTGTCGCCGGTCAACGAGGCGGCGGCCCTTGGCGCGGCCATGCTGGCTGCTTCGGCGATCGGCTGGTTCGCCTCGGCGGAAGACGCCGCCAAGGCAATGGCGGCGGCGCCGGCCAGGCGTGTCGATCCGGATATGACGCTGGTGCCGGCTTACCGGGCGCGCAAGGCGATCTACCGCGACCTCTATCACGCGACACGCGACATCCACGCGCGGCTCGGTGCGATCTGAGTTCAAGCGCAGCTTGCCTGCGTGAGGCTCCCATGCCCAACCTGCCCAGCTTGCCGATTTTGCGTCCTGCCCGGCCAATGCTAGACTCATCGGGCTCATGAAAGCAGTATTTCACCTTGCCGCCCTGCCCTGGATTGTCGCGCTTGCGGCAGCTCCGATGACGGCGCGTGCGCAGGACGAGCCGCCCTTCGAGGTCACGCTCGACATGGACAATGACGGCAGGATGGATCGGGCCGCGATCGCGGCGGATTCCGACACCGGGCTGGCGGATCTCTCGATCTATCTGGCTGCCGGCGAAGGAAAGCTCGATCCTTCGCGCAAGCCTGACTTTGTCAAAAAGGCGCTGACGCAGGACCGTATTCTCGGGCTCGAAAGCAAGGGCAAGGGATCGCTTGTCGTCACCTCGTGCTTCGGCTGCGGCGCCAACAAATCATGGGATACAACGCTGACCATCGTCTGGCGCGGCGGTAAATTCCTTGTCGCCGGCTACAGTCGCGACTGGGACTGGAATGTTCAGAAAGCCGACGGCTCGGTCGAGACGACGCTGGGCGGTTGCGACATCAATTTTCTCACCGGCAGAGGCGTTGCCTCAAAGGACCTGGACGACGGCAAACCGGTCGCGGGAAAATTCGTGCCGGTCGCGCTGGCCGACTGGTCGGACGACAGTCGTCCGGAGCCCTGCGAATTCTGACCGACGCCGGACAGCGCTCAACGGTTGAGCAGGCCTTTGGCCGCATCTTCATCGGTAATGAGAACCGAAATCCTGGTATTGGCGAGCGCGGCGCGCATGACGGCGACCTTCTCCTGACCGCCTGACACCAGGATGATGCTCGGAATATCGGACAGATCCTGCAGCGGATAGGCGCAGACGCGACGGTTGACCTCATGGTCGACAGAGTCGCCCTCGGCGTCGATGAAATGGCACAAGAGGTCGCCGACCGCGCCGGCCGCCTGCAATTCCTCGAGTTCGCTCGGTTTGATGAAGCCGTAATTGGCGATCGGGCTGTCCTTGGAAAACGAGCCGACGCTGAGCACGGCGATGTTGGCGCGGCGCGCGCGGAAGACGACATCCTGAACGCTGCGCTGGCTCATGAAGGCATCGCGCTGTTCCGGCTTGTCGGCATAGACCGGCACCGGCAGCAAGAAACATTCAGCGCCGATCTTTTCGGCGAACTCCCAGGCGCTTTCGGTCGGGTTGAGCGGCTGCGCGTGGGTGAGGCCGCCGAGCATCGAGACGACCGTCGTCCTGGCAATCGGCCGCCTCGGCAATTCGTTGATGGCGAATTTCAGCGTCCGGCCCCAGCCCAGCGCAATGACGTCGCCGGCATTGACGTTGTCGGCGAGATAGGCGGCAGCCGCGTGGCCGATCATCAGCGGCGCGTTGCTGCGATCAGCGGCTGATGGCACCACGACCGCCTGGCTGAGCCCGAAACGCTGCTTCAGGCTCTCCTCGAGCTGCACGCATTCGACGACACTGTCGCGAATGCGGAACTGGACAATGCCTTCCTCGCGGGCAGCCGACAGGATCCGGTGCACCTTGATGCGGCCGACGCCAAGAATCTCGGAGATGCGCTCCTGCGTCAGCCCTTCGACATAGTAATGCCAGGCGGCGCGGGCCTTCAGCTCGGCATCGGGGAAGCGCGAGGCCTTCTCATTTTCGACGGTCGCCATGCTCGTGCTCTCCCGCGGCAGATTTCGGAAATCTTTTCCGCAAAGCGCCGCCCCCTGGCCTTCCCTAGGACAAACCGCCCGGTGGCGCAAACCTTCGCCGAATGGCGCAACGGCTCTTGACAATTTTCTAATGAACAGTTTAGCTGAACAAAATTGCATATCAAAGATAAATTGTTCACAGGGAGGTGCCTGGTGAACAAGAGCGGACGGCAGGCCATCGTCGTTTCGCTGACGGAGGAGACGAAGTGGCCGTGAGTAATGATGCAAGCGAGTCGAAGGCTGGCGAGTTGAAAGCCGCGCCCGGCGCTCAAGGTGCGACGGCCGCGAAGCTTTCGGCGCTGTTTGCCGGAACCATGGGGCCGCTGATCGGGCTGCTGCTGCTTTGCCTGGCGCTGACGCTGACCACCGACACGTTCCTCACCGTGCGCAACATCCTCAACGTACTTGACCAGATCACGGTGCTCGGCATCATGGCAATCGGGATGACGCTGGTGATCCTGATCGGCGGCATCGATCTCTCGGTCGGCTCGGTGCTGGCGCTGGCCGCCATGGTGATGGGCTTTGTCTCCCACCCCGACTATCTCAATCTCGGCCTTGCGGCCGGCGTCGTCGCAGCACTGGTCGTCGCCGGCCTTTGCGGACTGGTGTCCGGCCTGCTGGTGACCGTCACCCGGCTGCCGCCGTTCATTGCGACGCTGGCGATGATGTCGGTGGCGCGCGGTCTTGCCAACATGATCACCGACGGTTCGCAGATCGTCGGCTTTCCCGACTGGTTCACCAGCCTGTCGATCATCCGCCATTTCGGCTTCCTGTCGGTCACAGTCGGGGTGATGATGGTGCTGGCGATCGTCTTCGCCATCTTCCTCAACTACCGCGCCACCGGCCGCAGCCTTTACGCCATCGGCGGCAGCGCCGAGGTGGCGCGGCTCTCCGGCATTCCGGTGAAGTCGCTGACCAACTGGGTCTATGCCATCTGCGCCGTGCTTGCGGGTCTTGCCGGCATCGTGCTCGCCGCGCGGCTGGATTCGGTGCAGCCGAGTTCCGGCCTGGGCTATGAGCTCGACACCATCGCGGCGGTGGTGATCGGCGGCGCCAGCCTGTCGGGCGGCATCGGCTCGATCGGCGGCACCGCGGTCGGCGTGCTCATCATCGGCGTGCTGCGCAACGGGCTCAATCTGCTCGGCGTCTCGCCCTTCATCCAGCAGGTGGTGATCGGCGTGGTGATCGCGCTGGCGGTCGCCAGCGATACCTGGCGGCGCAGGGCGCGATAGAGAACGGGGCACAATTGAGAATTCGCCCGGAGCGTCCGGGCGATAGACGGATCGGTCGATCCGAAACTGGGATGTTCCAAGGGGCGCGATGCGCTGGCGGGACAGTTTGACTATCAACGGAGGAAACACATGCTGACCAAACGTTCATTGCTGCTTGCCGCTGCCGCCATCATTCCTATGCTCGGGCTGACCGACATGGCCTCGGCCAAGGAGGCCAAGAAACTCGGCCTCGCGGTGGCCAATTTGCAGGCCGACTTCTTCAACCAGATCAAGCAGTCGGTCGAAGCCTACGGCAAGGAGAAGGGCATCGAGATCGTCACCGTCGACGCCAAGGGCGATTCAGCGACCCAGGTCAGCCAGGTGCAGGATCTGATCACGCAGAACATCGACGCGCTGATCTACATTCCGGCCGGCGCCACAGCCGCCACCGTGCCGACCAAGACCGCCAAGGCCGCCGGCATTCCGGTGGTCAATGTCGACCGCAACGCAGACGGCGCGCCCGGCGACACCTTCATCGCCACCAACAGCGTCGCCTCGGCGCAGGCGGTGTGCGACTACATCGCCAAGCAGGCCGGCGGCAAAGGCGAACTGATCATCATCCACGGCCAGAAGGGCACGACGCCGGAAGTGGATCGCTCGAAGGGCTGCGGCGAAGCGCTCAAGGCCTATCCCGATATCAAGGTGGTCGGCGAATTGTGGAGCGAAGGCTGGCACCAGGACGAAGGCTTCAAGCTGACGCAGGACCTGCTGCAGTCGCATCCCGATGTCTCCATCGTCATCGGCCAGGCCGATGCGCTGGCGCTGGGTGCGGCACAGGCGGTCAAGGTCGCCAATCCCGGCCACAAGGTCTGGGTTGCCGGCTTCGATGGCGACGTGGCCGCACTCAAGGCGCTGAAGGACGGCGTGTTCGACGTCACCGCGACGCAGCAGACGCAAGGCATGGGCCGGCTCGCCGTCGATGCGGCGATCAAGCTGGTGGCCGGCGAAAGCGTTCCGGCCGAACAGCTGCAGGATGCGACGCTGACCACCAAGGACAATGTCGAGCAGTTCATCGCCAAGCATCCGTAACGACCGGCACCGCTTAAGAGAGCGCCACGATGTCTCCTGATCCTCGCCACAGCGAAAGCCCGCACAACGGGCTCTTCGTCAACGGCCTTTGCAAGAGCTACGGACCGGTCCAGGTCCTGGCCGATGCAAGCTTTGAGGTGCGGCCGGGCGAGGTTGTGGCGCTGCTCGGCGAAAACGGCGCCGGCAAGTCGACGGTGTCCAATATCATCGCCGGCTCGACCCGGCCCGACGCGGGCACCATCATCTGGCGGGGGAAGCCCTATTCCCCCGCCTCGCCTGCCGCGGCAATCGATGCCGGTGTGGGCATGATCCATCAGGAACTGAAGCTGCTGCCGGATCTGTCGGTGGCGGAAAACGTCTATGTCGGGCGCCTGCCGATGCGCGGCGGTCGCATCGACCGCGCAGCGATGAACGCCAAGGCCTCGGCGCAGTTGAAGCGGCTTGGCCTCGACGTCTCGCCCGAGCGCAAGGTGGGCACACTGCGCATCGCCGCCCAGCAACAGGTCGAGATCGCCAAGGCGTTGACGCTGAATGCCGAATTGCTGATCTTCGACGAACCCACCGCAGCGCTCGGCGGCGAGGAAACGGAGCTTTTGTTCCAGCAGATCCGCAAGCTCAAGGCGGAGGGCATGTCCTTCATCTACATCAGCCATCGTCTCGACGAGATCGCGCAGATTGCCGACCGCGTGGTTGTGATGCGCGACGGACGCATCGTCGCCCGCCACGAGCGCGCCGATATTCCCGTGCGCACAGTGGTGGAGCAGATGGTCGGCCGCTCGGTCGAGCGGATGTTCCCGCATCTGTCGCCACCGCGCGAGGAGACGCTGCTCGAGGTCGACAACCTGTCTTCGCCGGAGAAAAGTTTCAACAACCTTTCCTTCTCGGTCAAAGCAGGCGAGATCCTCGGCATTGCCGGGTTGATCGGCGCCGGCCGCACCGAACTGGTGCGGGCGATCGCCGGCGCCGATCCGATCTCGTCGGGCTCGGTGCGCGTTGCCGGCAAACCGGTGCATCTCAGCGGGCCGGCGGCAGCCATCAAGGCCGGCGTCGTGCTGGTGCCGGAAGACCGCAAGGCGCAAGGCGTCGTGCTCGACCAGACCATCGGCGAGAATTTGGCGTTCGGCAATTTCGACCATGTCGCGCCGAAGGGCTGGGTGTTTCCGAAAGCGGTGCAGAAATTCGCCGAAGCCGGCATCGCAAGGCTCGGGGTCAAGGGCAAACCTGGCCAGGCGGTCAGCAAGCTTTCCGGCGGCAACCAGCAGAAGGTGATCATCGCCAAATGGGTGTCACGCCCGCCGAAGGTGTTCATCCTCGATGAGCCGACGCGCGGTATCGATGTCGGTGCGCGCGCAGCGATCTACGACGTCATCGCCGACCTCGCCCGTTCCGGCATGGCGGTGGTGGTGGTGAGCTCCGACCTCGAGGAGGTGCTGGGTCTGTCGCACCGGGTGCTGGTGCTGAGCCGCGGCCGCCAGCGCGGCATTCTCGGCCGCAGCGAGGCCAGCAATGTCGCGGTGATGGAACTCGCCACGAGCTGAGGACAGGAGTCGGAACAAAGCGCAGCAGGTGGTATCCTCCCAAGGACCGGACCGCGCGGGGCGCCAGCAAAGACTGGCGCCCCTTCATTTCAGGAGGGGGAACAACATGAAACTATTCGATCTCAGCGGCGACGTAGCGCTGGTAACAGGCGCCGGCAGCGGCATCGGGCAAGCGATCGCCATTGGATTGGCCGAAGCCGGCGCCGATGTCGTCTGTTTCGGCCACACCTCCAAGGGCGGGCTGGACGAGACGGCGCACAAGATTTCGGCACTTGGCCGCAAGGCGCTGGTGCTGACCGGCACGGTGACGTCGGAGGCCGATCTCGCGTCAGCGATCGAGCGCACCGAGAACGAACTCGGCGCGTTGACCATCGCCGTCAACAATGCCGGCATCGCCGGGGCCGAGCCGGCCGAGACGCTGCCGCTGGAGACGTGGCAGAAAATCTACGACGTCAATGTCAGCGGCGTGTTCCTGTCCTGCCAGGCCGAAGCGCGCGCCATGCTTTCACGACGCAAGGGCTCGATCATCAACATCGCCTCCATGTCGGGTTCGATCGTCAATCGCGGCCTGACCCAGGCGCATTACAATTCGTCGAAGGCGGCCGTCATCCATATGTCGAAGAGCCTCGCCATGGAATGGGCCGATCGCGGCCTGCGCGTCAATGTGGTGAGCCCCGGCTACACGCTGACGCCGATGAACAAACGGCCTGAGGTCGCGGAACAGATCAAGATATTCGAGCGCGACACACCAATGGGCCGCATGGCGACGCCGGAAGAGATGGTCGGGCCGACCGTGTTCCTGGCCAGCCGCGCCGCGAGTTACGTCACCGGCATCGACCTGATCGTCGATGGCGGCTTTGTCTGCTGGTAGGAGAAGAAAAGTGCAGAAGCGTTTTGAAGGCAAGACTGCTGTGATCACCGGAGCCAGCGGCGGCATCGGCGCGGCGATGGCGAAGCGCTTCGCCGCGGAAGGTGCCGCGGTCGTGGTCAGCGCCATCGATGCCCGCGTCGAAGAGGTTGCCGCCAGCCTGAAAGCCGCGGGCGCCAAGGTCGCGTCGATGCGCATGGACGTTACCAGGAAGGATGAGGTCACAGCGCTTTACGATCTCGCCGAGAAGGAATTCGGCCGTGTCGACATTTCGGTGCAGAATGCCGGCGTCATCACCATCGCCCGGATCGAGGCGATGACCGAAGCCGAGTGGGACAAGGTGTTGGCGGTCAACACCAAGGGCGTGTTCCTGTGCTGCCAGCAAGCGATCGCCCGCATCCGCAAGCATGGCGATGGCGGCCGGCTGATCAACACGGCATCGGGCCAGGCGCGGCAGGGTTTCGTCTACACGCCACATTATGCGGCGTCGAAGTTCGGCGTCGTCGGCATCACCCAGAGCCTGGCCAAGGAAGTAGCCAAGGAAAAGATCACCGTCAACGCGATTTGCCCCGGCATTATCGACACTGACATGTGGGCTTACAACGACGCCGCCTGGGGCAAGCTGATGGGTGACTACAAGCCCGGCGAGCTGATGGCCGAATGGGTGAAGAACATCCCAATGGGGCGCGCCGGCAGCGGCGAGGACGTGTCCGGCCTGGTCAGCTTTCTCGCCAGCGACGACGCCACCTACATCACCGGCCAAACCATCAATGTCGATGGCGGCCTGATCATGTCGTGAACGTCAGCTCCGGCGGTTGGCAATCGACCAGTCTGAAATTCCGCAGTGCACAGGGCATCAGCCGTTGCGCGGCATGAACGTTGGTATATATAATTTCATCCCATGAAACGGCCTTGGCGGGGATGGGGCTCGCCGGCCGAGACCATGGGACGTTGATGGCTCGCACGTCTGAGAGCGCCGCTGGAGCGGCGATCGATCTGTTGACGATTGCTCACGCAGCAATCCATCCGATGCCATGACGCGGGCCCGCCCGGCATCACATAAACACCAAGTCGAGGAACCATTTCGCCTGCGCAAGTTGCGGCCGCGGCAATGGCATGGTGCGAACGAACTTGCGCAACGACCCGCCTTTCCAACACAATCAAGAAAAGACGCAAGAAGGGAACGGTCAAGAAATTTCCACATGGTTTGACAGGAGAACAAGCATGTCATTTCGCAGTGTGATTTCGAACCTATCAATGGGAGCCTTGGCGCTTGCCACCGCAAGTGCGCTTACATCACCGGTCCACGCAGCAGCACCTGAATCCAACGACCCGATCAAGATCGCGCTGTTCGACTGGACCAGCGTCAACCTCAACGCCAAGATCCTTGGCGGTATCCTCGAAAAGCTCGGCTATACCGTCGAATATCCGACCGCCGACTACCTCTCCAGCCTGACCACCGGTCTCACCAATGGCGACCTCGATGTCGGCCTGGAGTTCTGGGACACGACGGCCGGCGAGGCGATGAAGGCTTCAGACGCCACCGGCCAGACCGAGCGGCTGGGCAAGCTCGGGCCGAAAGCCAAGGAGGAATGGTGGTTTCCCGAATATATGAAGGAGAAATGCCCCGGCCTGCCCAATTGGGAAGCGCTGAAGGACCCGAAATGCGCCGAGGCGTTCTCGACAGCGGAGACGGCGCCGAAGGGCCGCTATCTCGGCGGCCCGGTAACCTGGGAGGGTTTTGACGACGAGCGCGTCGAGGCGCTGAAGCTGCCCTTCACCGTCATCCATGCCGGCACCGACGCGGCGATGTTCGCCGAGTTGGACTCGGCCTATCAGCGCAAGGCGCCGATCATGCTGTGGATCTATTCGCCGCACTGGGCGCCGGCCAAGTACCAGGGCGAGTGGGTTGAATTCCCGGAGTATACGCCCGAATGCTACACCGATCCGAAATGGGGCACCAACCCGGATGCCAAATATGATTGCGGCAAGCCGCATGGCGAGATCTGGAAATACTCCTGGTCCGGCATGAAGGACAAATGGCCGATCGCCTACAAGGTGGCCAAGGCCTACACGATCNGACACCGATGAGCTCAACAAGATGAGCGGCGAGATCGATCTTGGCGGCAAGACGCCGGAAGACGTCGCCGCCGCCTGGATCGCTGCCCACGAAGCCGACTGGAAAGCCTGGGCGCAGTGATCGCCTGACTGGAAGCCAGACCCGGCCCTAGCGGCCGGGTCTTATCTCCATTTTCCAGAAGGACCATTGGATGACGGAAGCGACTGAACCGCAGGCAGTTGGCACGCCAAAGGATGCGCGGCCGATAAAGCTTGCTTGCCGCAATGTCTGGAAACTGTTCGGATCGAACGCGGCCAGCTTCATCCGCGAGCGTGACGGCAAGGCCAGCATGGCCGATGTCGCTGCCGCAGGACTGGTGGGTGCGGTGCGCGCCGTCGATCTCGAAATACGCCAGGGCGAGATCTTCATCATCATGGGGCTGTCCGGCTCCGGCAAGTCGACGCTGGTGCGCTGCATGTCGCGGCTGGTCGAGCCGACCCACGGCAAGGTCGAATTCGAAGGCAACGACCTGCTCAAGATTTCCGATGCGGCGCTGATCGAACTGCGGCGTCATCGCATGGGTATGGTGTTCCAGAATTTTGCGCTGCTGCCGCATCTTAACGTGCTCGACAACATTGCCTTTCCCCTGAGCATCCAGGGCCAGGACCGACCGACGCGCGAAACGAGAGCGCGGGAGGTGATCGATCTCGTGGGCTTACGCGGCCGCGAGCATTTCTATCCGCGCGAACTCTCCGGCGGCCAGCAGCAGCGCGTCGGCATTGCCCGCAGCCTCGCGACCAAGCCGGAGATCTGGTTCCTCGACGAGCCGTTCTCGGCGCTCGACCCGCTGATCCGCCGCGAGATGCAGGACGAACTGATGCGGCTGCAGACCATGCTGCACAAGACCATCGTCTTCATCACCCATGATTTCGACGAGGCGATAAGGCTTGCCGACCGCATCGCCATCATGAAGGATGGAGAGGTCATCCAGACCGGCACGCCGGAACAGCTGGTTGTCAACCCGGCGACCGACTATGTCGCCGAATTCACCCGCGATGTCGACCGCGCCAAGGTGATTTCGGCGCGCAGCCTGATGCGTGCCTGCGATGGCGCCGAGCACGGCGGCACGGTTTTGCCCGACGCCAAGATCGCCAGCTTCTCGGCCAGCATTGTCGCGTCGGGTAAGCCCTTCGCCGTGGTCAACGGCACCGGCAGGCCGATCGGCGAGGTGACGCCGCAATCGGTGATCGAGTTGCTGGCCGGTATCGAGCATACGAGAGCCGGCGCATGACGGTGACGGCAAGCGCCAGCCAAACGAGGCCACCGGTTCAGCGCTGGCTGCTGGTCTGGGCGCTCGCGCTGGCCGCCGTGCTGGTGGTGTTTCTGCTGCAGGACAGACTGCCCTGGGCCGTCAACTATCCGGCCGAGGCGGTTATCCCGGTCGCCGACTGGGTCAGTGCGCTGATGCGCTGGATCAAGTCGAACTTGTCCTGGCTGACCCGCTCGATCACCGCGGTGCTCGGCGTTCCCCTCGATTTCGCGCTCGACCTGCTGGCCAAGAATTTCAAGATTGGTCACGGTGCCGATGCCTATGTCCTGCCGCGCCTGTCCTGGATCGGCGTCTGCGCCGCCGCCTTCATCGCCGGGCATGCCGTGGGCGGTAGAAGACTCGGCATGCTGGTCGGCGGCTGCTTCCTCTACACCGCGCTGTTCGGCCAATGGACCAGCGCCATGCTGACACTGGCACTGATTTCCATCGCGGTGCCGTTCTGCATCGTCACCGGCCTGTTCGCCGGCATCTGGGCGTGGCGCAAGCCATGGGCCGAGCGGCTGATCATCTCACCTGCCCTCGATTTGATGCAGACCATCCCGACCTTCGCCTATCTCATCCCGATGCTGCTCCTGTTCGGCAACAGCCCGGTCTCGGCGATGATCGCCACCGCCATCTTCGCCACGCCGCCGATGGTGCGGGCGACGATGCTCGGCCTGTCGCGGGTGCCGTCAGAGATCGACGATTTCTCAGAGATGGCCGGCTGCACGGCGCGGCAGAAATTGTGGCGCGTGCTGCTGCCGTCGGCGCGGCCGACACTGATGATCGGCGTCAACCAGGTGATCATGCTGGCGCTGAACATGGTGATCATCGCCTCGATGATCGGCGCCGGCGGCCTCGGCTACGACGTGCTGCTGGCGCTGCGTGCGCTGAAGGTCGGCGAAGCGATGGAAGCCGGGCTCGCCATTGTGGCGCTCGCCATCGCGCTCGACCGGCTGAGCCAGGCGATCGCGCATAAGCAGGCAAAAGGCCACGTTCAACGGCAGGCGAACCAGAGCGTTTGGCGGCGCTATCCCAATCTGTCGCGGGCCATCGCCATCCTGGTCGTGACGACGCTGCTCGGCCTGTTCGTACCGGCCTTCGCGGCGGTGCCGAAGGCGATCACCTTCACCACTGCGCCACTGTGGAAGGCGGCGGTGAGCTGGGTGACGATCAACTTCTTCGACGTGATCGAAGCGTTTCGCGTGGCGCTCATCCTCAATGTACTGAACCCGCTGCGCGCCTTCTGCGAAGGCTTTCCGTGGCTCGGCGCGGTGGCCCTGCTCGGCCTCGCCGGCTACCAGTTCGGTGGCCTGCGTCTCGCCGCCTTCGTCGCCGCGCTGACCGCCTTCTGCGCCGTCACCGGCCTGTGGGAAAAGACCATGGCGACGGTTTATCTCTGCGGCATCTCGGCCTTCATCGCTTGCCTGATCGGCATCCCGATTGGTCTCGCGGCCGCGCGCAGCGACCGCTTCGAAAAGATCGTCACGCCCATCATCGACACGCTGCAGGTGCTGCCGTCCTTCTGCTTCATCATTCCTGTGGTGATGCTGTTCCGGGTCGGCGACGTCACCGCCATGATCGCCACGGTCGCCTTCGCCGTGGTGCCGGCGATCCGCTACACCAATCACGGCATCCGGCAAGTGCCACCGGCGCTGATCGAGGCGGCGAAGGTTTCCGGCTGCACGCCGCGCCAGACCTTCTTTCGGGTACAATTGCCACTGGCGCTTCCCGAAATCATGCTGGGCGTCAACCAGACGATCCTGATGGCGCTGGCGATGATCATCATCTGCGCCATGGTCGGCACACGCGACCTCGGCCAGGAAGTCTTCATCGCGCTGTCCAAGGCCGATTCCGGACGCGGCATTGTCGCGGGTCTCGCCATCGCTTTCATCGGCATCGTCGCAGACCGGCTGTTCAATGCCTGGACGGCGAAGGCGCGGGCAAGACTAGGATAATTGTTGAATGTCCAATCCCGGCGAACCGCCTTTTGCCGTACTCGTCTTCGACATGGCCAAGACCGGCGAGCCGGACGGGGAGCACGTAGTTTCGGGGTTTGAGACGCTGGAGGCGGCGACGTCCTACGCCATTGCGCGGGTTCGCGCCTCGGTGGAGGAGTTGCGCAAGCCCGGCATCGCCACTGCTGAGCTTCGCCAGCTCTGGCAGCTCTATGGCGAAGACTGTTCGGTGCTGAACGCCGGAGTGCGCGGCAGCGATCTACTCGACGATTTCATTGCGACGCCGGCGACGCCAGCCGAGTGCAACTGGCAGGCGCTGGCGCCCAGGCTGCGCCGCTTCCGCGCCTCGCTGCTGATCTCCAACGGCAACAACGAATCCGTCTGGGCGGGCGGCTTCTTTCGCTCGACCTACAGGCTGACGCGAGACGGCCTCCTCGAGCGCTTTGGCGACGACGCCATTGCCGCCTTCAAAGCCAAGGGGATCGAGCCGGCGGAGCCGACGAAGCTCATGGTCGCCAATTACTTCGAGCTTCCCGACCCGCCCTACCCGCCGCCAGGCTTGACGCTGCGATCCTGGAAGGTCGAGGTCGGTTTTGTCTGCCACGACGTGAAGTTCGGTGGCGACGCCGCCGGAATCTTCGCCTGGCCGCAAGAGCCGACCGACTGGGCGCTCAGAACCATGCAGTTCCTGCTGATGGCCGACATGATGGCCATGCGCGGCGATTGCCCCGACTGGGCCAACGACTGCGAGATACTAACCGCCAAGGTGACCGAGACGGAGGCGCCTCCCGACTATCCGCTGGATTGAAGTGATGATCATCACCTGCCCCGTGGCCGGCACACGCGATCTCGGCCAGAAAGTGTTCATCGCACTGTCCAAAGTCGCGGCATTGTCGCGGGCTGGCAACAACCTGCCATCGACATCATCGCGGTCGGTCTTCGACCCCTGAACCGCGAAAGCTCAAGCACGGCTCGGATAGACGGTTTCGCCTCTTCTGGAGTTCGCCTCTTCTGGAAATGGCAGGCCGCGCTCCAGCTCTTGACTTTGACGCATTTTCGCGCGGAAAGCTGCTTCATCCTCGACCAGCCTGAGCTTGCTGCCGAATGCCCGATCAGCGCGAACCGCCTTTTACTGTCGTCGTCTTCGACATGGCCAAGACCGGCGAGCATGTGGTTTCGGGGTTTGAGACGTTGGATGCGGCTACGTCCTACGCGATTGCTCGGGTTCGCGCCTCGGTGGAAGAGCTGCGCAAGCCTGGCATCGCAGCAGCCGAGCTCCGGCGGCACTGGCATATCCATGGTGAGGATTGCACGGTGCTGAACGCCAATGTGCGCGGCAGCGATCTGCTTGACGATTTCATCGCGACGCCGGGGACACCGGCCGAATGCGACTGGCGGGCGCTGGCGCCACGACTGCGCCGTTTCTACGCCGCTGTGAACGTCTTCAACAACGATGGCAAATCTATCCGGGTCAGCGGCTTTTTCCGCGCGACCTACCGGTTATGGCACGCTGGCCTGCTCGCACGATTTGGCGACGACGCCATCGCCTCCTTCAAAGCCAAAGGCATCACGCCGGCAGTGCCGACGAGAGTCTCGGTCGACCATCACTTCGAGCAGCCCGATCCGCCGCGCCCGCCGCTCAGCGATATCAGGCCGTTGCTGTCGTGGAAGGTCGAGATCGATTTCGGATGCACCGATGTGAGGTTCGGCGCCAAAACCGACGGCGTCTTCGCCTGGCCCGAGGAGCCGACCGGCCGGGCACTCAAAGACATGACACATCTGCTGATGGCTGACAGACTGTCCATGTACGGCACCGGCCCGGAGGGCGCCTATTATAGCGAATTGGTGTGGGTCAAGGTGACGGAGACCGATGCGGCTCCCGACTACCCTCTGAATTGAAACTGGGCCGGTGCCGGCGCATTGTTTTGCATCACGCCGACCTATTCCGCCGCCACGCCCTTCACCTGGAGATAGCTTTCCATCGAGTCGTCCAGCGCCTGCAGCCAGGGCGTATGGTGCGATGGCGCCATGGTGCCGGTCATCAGCGAGCGGTAGGCGTGGTCGCGGAAGCTCATAATGTCTTCCGCCTTGTGGTGCTCCCACTCCATGAAGGTCTGGTTGACCGCCTCGACGTCGAAGCCGGGATAGTCGGTCTGGTCCATCAATTCCTTGGTGTAGTCGCCCTGGAACCAGATCATCTGCTCGGCGTCTTCCAGCGTCTCTTCGCGTGCCCGCCACTTGGCGCCGTGCTCGGCCATCGCCTGTACCGACGGCAGCTTGATGCGGCCCATGATGACGTCACGGGCGAACCAAGCCTGGGCGTCGAACATGTTGAAAGTGTAGAACTGGTCCTGCATGCCGATATAGGACAGTTTCGGGTTCTTCTCCCACACGACGCCCTCATAGAGCCCGTCCGGCCACATGCGGTTGGCGGTCTTCAGCTTCAGCTCTTCCGTGAGGAACGGGAAGGAATGCAGATAGCCGGTGCACAGGATGATGGCGTCGACGTCCTTGGTGGTGCCATCCTTGAAGTGCGCCGTCTTGCCGACGACCTTCTGCAGCAGCGGCACTTCCTTCCAGTTCTCCGGCCATTTGAACCCCATCGGCTTGGAGCGGTAGCTGGAGGTGATAGATCTGGCGCCGTATTTGTAGCATTGCGAGCCGATGTCCTCGGCAGAATAGGAGCGGCCGATGATCAGTATGTCCTTGCCCTTGAACTCCATGGCGTCGCGAAAATCATGGCTGTGCAGGATGCGGCCGTTGAATGTCGAAAAGCCTTCGAAATAGGGAACGTTGGGAACGGAAAAATGCCCTGAGGCGACGACGACATTGTCGAACTCCTCGGAGTAGGTGACGTCGTTGGTGCGGTCATGCGCGGTGACGGTGAATTTCCTCGTCTCGTCGGAGAAAGTCACCATGCGCACCGGGCTGTTGAAGCGTACCCATTCGCGCAGGCCTGATTTCTCGACGCGACCCTTGATGTAATCCCACAGCACCGCGCGCGGCGGGTAGGATCCGATTGGGCGGCCGAAATGCTCCTCGAACGTGTAGTCGGCGAATTCCAGGCACTCCTTCGGTCCGTTCGACCAGAGGTAGCGGTACATCGAGCCGTGGACGGGATCGCCGTGCTCGTCGAGGCCGGTGCGCCAGGTGTAGTTCCACAGGCCGCCCCAGTCGGACTGCTTTTCGAAGCAGACGATTTCGGGTATCTCGGCGCCCTTGTCGGCAGCCGACTTGAAGGCCCTGAGCTGGGCCAGACCGGATGGCCCCGCTCCAATGACGGCAACGCGCGTTTTCATGGCAGGCCTCCCGGTGTCATTCGATTTTTGGAATTGCTCTTACGAAACAAATTTCACTCACAGGACAGTAATTGCCTCTTGGATGCTGTCAACAGGCCTTGTGGAGAAACCGCGTTTCGCCCCAGCGGATTTCCGGAAACGGATGACGGCGCAAATCCGGTGCGGACACCATTCGACTTAACGGGCTTGCTGCGCGGTTGCGTTTCTGTATCGGCACCGAATATGTTCACCTGGAGTGAAATAATCATGGGGATTCGGGGGCGAGATGGCGAAGACGAGTTCCGACTCCAAGACTGCTTCGACAAGGGCAAAGCCACCGGCGAAGGCATCCGTGGACGGGAAGACCATCCGCGCGCCGCTGACGCAGAACCCGCATGCCATTCGCGACACCCGCGAAAAAGTGCTGGAGGTGGCGATCGGGCGCGAGGTGCGCGCCTTCCGCAAGAAGCTCGGCATCACCGTCGCCGATCTCGCCGTCGCCACCGATATTTCGCTGG
The DNA here is from genome assembly GCF_000502235.1 of Mesorhizobium sp. L103C119B0. NCBI lineage: Bacteria > Pseudomonadati > Pseudomonadota > Alphaproteobacteria > Hyphomicrobiales > Phyllobacteriaceae > Mesorhizobium > Mesorhizobium sp. L103C119B0. The sequence goes on from NZ_AYXE01000001.1 coordinate 166,142, forward strand.
GCATGCTGTCGAAGATCGAGAACGGCATCACCTCGCCGTCGCTGACCACACTGCAGGCGCTGTCGAGGGCGCTCGGCGTTCCCGTCACCGCCTTCTTCCGCCGATTCGAGGAAGAGCGCAGCGCCGTCTTCGTCAAGGCCGGCGAAGGGCTAGATGTCGAACGCCGCGGCACCCGCGCCGGCCATCAATACAATCTGCTCGGCCATATCGGCTCCAACACCAGCGGCGTCGTCGTCGAGCCCTATCTGATTACGCTGACCGAGGATTCGGATGTGTTCCCGACCTTCCAGCATGAGGGCATGGAATTCCTCTATATGCTGGAGGGCGAGGTGGTGTACCGGCACGGCAGCAACCTCTATCCGATGAAGCCGGGCGACAGCCTGTTCTTCGACGCCGACGCGCCGCACGGGCCGGAGCAACTGACGAAACTTCCGATGCGGTATCTGTCGATCATTTGCTATCCGCAGAATAGCGCTGGGTAATCGGACCGCCGCAGCCCCCTCACCCGGATTGCCAAGGCCGAATTGCAAGAGCAATTCGGGGCAATCCGACCTCTCCCCGAGGGGAGAGGAGTCTGGCGTCAGCGCTGGCGATCTCTTCTCCGCTCGGGGAGAAGGTGGCCGCGCAGCGGCCGGATGAGGGGGCCTTTAGTCCGGCCCGAACCCCGGTGGCGTCGCACTGCCATCATCCAGCTTCGACAGCCATTCCACCAATGTCGGCCGATACCGCGTCAGGCCCTTGTAGGTGGCCAGCTCTTCCGGCAAATCCCGGATCACCCGGTGCAGTCGTCTTGCCCATTTCGGCTGTGTCACCAGTTCGTCCATCTTGATGAGATAGCAGCGGATCGGGAAGACGATGCCGTTCGAGCGCGGCAGCCGCCAGAAGCTTTGCAGTTCGACGCGCAGATGCACCTTGTCGCCGACATTTTCGGGCGTCACCGTCGCGCGGTCCGGGCCCCATTTGTGGTAATTCTCCGGGCTGGTGTCGAGGCGCGGGTTGATGGTCATCGTCCAGTTGAGACGCCGCGCCGGCTTGCCCTGCTGGATGTTGGTGAGGAACTTCAGCGCCCTGACGAAAATCCCCTTCTCATGCGCCAGCGGCACCGGCGCGTGCCATTCGAAGAAATTCATGCCGATGTCGAAATCGAGCGACCAGTCGGCCTGGGTGGTGACCATGCCGGCGTCCATCCACAGATTGCCGTCGCGCTGATCGAGGATGCAGAAATCGCCCTGGCTTTGGCGGGTGATGTACTCCATCGGCCCGTAAGGCAGTGTCGAGGTGTCGCCGAAGGTGAAGGTGTCGTCGATACCGAGCGGCCGGTTGATCCAGCGCCAGCGGCCGCCGTCGCGGGTCAGGGTGAAATGCTCGGGATAGCCAAGTGCCTGTTGCTCCATCAGGAGTTCGAGCAGGTCCCAGCCGGCCAGCGTCATATGCGGCAGCGACTGGCAACGCAGCGGATCCTCGGCCAGGACCAAAGCGCGGTCCTGCATCTCGGCGACATAGTGCTCGTCGACGTCGATCAGGTTTTCCAGCACGCTGCCCTTGGGACCGACGACATGCGGCTCGATGTTGACCGCATACATGTAGCTGTCTTCGTGGAACGGAAACGGAAACCGCCTGATGTGTTCCGGGCTGTTCCTGAAGGTGAAATCGTCGCGAAACGTTTCCTTGCGAAAGGTGATGCCCAAGCTCGCCTCCTATCTTTCCAGGACCAGCGACTTGCCTTCGAAGCGCGACACGCACGGCATGATCTTGCAGCCGGAACGGTGGTCTTCCTCACTCAGCCAGTGGTCGTTGTGGATGAACTTGCCGTCATGCGAGATGACGTTGGTCTCGCACTGGCCGCAGACACCGCCGCGGCAGAGATAGGGCGGATCGACGCCGGCGGCCTCGATCGCTTCGAGCAGGCTCTGCTGCTCGCCGACGCGGATGGTCTTGCCGCTGACGGCAAGTGTGACGTCGAACGGCAGGCCGGGCTGGGGTGCCGCGAAATGTTCGTAGTGCACGGTCTCCGCCGGCCAGCCGAGAGCCGCGGCGCGCTCGCGCACCCAGTTGATCATGCCGGCCGGGCCGCAGACATAGAGATGGGTGCCGAGCGGCTGCGAGGACAACAGACGGTCGAGTTCGATGCGCTCGTCGCGGTCGTCGTGATAGAGCCGGACGCGACGGCCATAGCGCTCCTGCAGCACATCGGCATAGGTGCCGAGCGAGGCGGTGCGGCAGGTGTAGTGCAGCTCGAAATTGCCGCCGGACCCGGCGAGCTGCGCGGTCTGCGCCATGAACGGCGTGATCCCGATGCCGCCGGCCAGCATCAGATGCTTCTTTGCCCTGAGGTCGAGCGAGAACAGATTGACGGGGTAGCTGACCACCATCTCCAGGCCAGGCTTGACGCTCCGGTGCATGAACAACGAGCCGCCGCGGCCGACATCGTCGCGGCGCACCGAGATGGTGTATTCGCGGGTGTCGAGCGGCGATCCCATCAGCGAATAGGGATTGAGCCTTGTGCGGTCGCCATCGCGCATCTCGACCACGACATGGGCGCCGCCGGAAAAGGTCGGCAAAAGCTCACCGTCACGGCGGCGGAAATGGAAGCGCGTCACCAGTTCGTTGACCGGGACGACGTCGCTGACGACGACATCGAGCTTGGTGGTGCCGGTGCTCATGGGAAGACCTCCTCGATGGGAGGGATCTCCGAGCGATCCTCGGCATTTATGCAGACGCCCTGGAATGCTGCCAGCCGTCGCGAATAGTGATCGCGCACCAGAAGCAGCAGGCCGCAATGCGCGCAGGTGGCCGGCTGCGTCGTCACATTTTCGGTGATGCCTTTGCAATGCACGCACTGCATGCGCCGCGCCAATGAGCCGCGATGCTCGGTCTGCATGGAGGTATGATCGATGCCGGCTTCGAGCGCCACCTGCATGGCCTGGCCGATCAGCCCTTCGGTGCCGGCGAGATAGAGGCGCAGGCCCATATGCGCGTTGGCAAGCGTCTGCTTCAGCCGGGGCAGCAGGCTGGCGAAGGTTGGCGCGACATGAAATTGCGCGGACTTCAGTGCCTCGAGAGCGGCAACGTGCTTGCCGTCGGCCCCGGGAATGAAGACCATTTCGGCGCCGTCGAAGAAGCCGGGGGGCGCCGTCCTTGCCATATCGACGATCGCCAGCGCGCCTTCCGCATCCGCCACGAAAAGATGATGCTTGCCGGGCTGCGGGGACAGGGTTCCGTAAATGGGCCGGCTGATGATCGTTTTGGCTGCCATTCTCTACTTCGTACCTCGAAACCCTCGCTGTCGATTGTGCCTCAGCCTTTCGCCGTGCGCTTGGTTTTTTTGGGATCGTCGAAGGGCAGAGGCTGCGCCGTCGCCCTGATCGAACCGCTCTTGTTGCGGATCTCGAGCCTGGTGTCCTTGACCGCGCAGTCGACGTCGAGGCGGGCGATGCCCATCGATTTCTCGACCAGCGGCGAATACATGGCGCAGGTGACCACGCCCACCTTTTTGCCGTCGCGATAGACCGGCGCGCCCTCATCCGCGGGTTGCTTGCCGTCGAGCAGCACGCCGTAGATCTTGAAGCGCTCCTTGCCCTTGAGGCGGTAATGCTCTTCGGCGCCACGAAAGCCGGTCTTGCCGGGGCTGACGGTGAAGTCGAGGCCGAGCTCCCACAGCGTGTCGCCGGGGCCTTCGTTCTCGAACGGATATTTCTGCGAGTTGTCATAGGGATAAAACAGCAAATAACTTTCGACGCGCAGCATATCGAGCGTGGTGAAGCGGCACGGAATGATGCCGGCGCTCTTGCCCTCGTCGAGGATCCTGTCCCAGATCGTGCCGGCGTCCTGACCGCGGCAGAATATCTCGTAGCCGCGCTCGCCGGTATAGCCGGTGCGCGAGATCATGACGGGAAAGCCGAACAGCTGCGCCTGCATATGATGGAAATAGTTGAGGTCGCGAATGCCCGGCACATGCTTTGAGAGATAGTCGACCGCGGTCGGCCCCTGCAGCGACAGATCGTGCAGATTGTCGTCGAAGCGCAGCGATACGTCGCGGCCGACGGAAGCGCGCTGCAATTCCTCATGGCCGGTGCCGGAGCCGTGCACCACTATCCAGGCGTTCGGCCCGGTGCGGTAGAGGATGCAGTCGTCGGTGAATTTGCCGGCCTCGTTCAGCATGCAGGCATAGGCCGACTTGCCGGGATAGATCTTCTCCACGTCGCGCGTCGTTGCCAGGTCTATGAGGTGTGAGGCGTGCGGCCCGGTGATGTGAACCTTCTTCAGGCCCGACACATCCATCAGCCCGGCCCTGGTGCGGATGGCGGTGTATTCCTCGTCGGCGTCCTTGTCGTAGGTCCAGGCGGTGCCCATGCCGCTCCAGTCTTCGAGCTTCGAGCCTAACGCGCGATGGCGATCCGCCAGGGTCGAAAATCTCCAGGATGCCGTCATGCGCAAATCCTCCGTTCGAAAATGCTATTGTGTTCCCGGCTCCCTGCGCGGAGGCGGAAGCATTTGGTTGAATTTGATCGCAAACGTCCTGATGCCGCAATACCCGCAAGCAAATAATTTCATTGTCAGGCAAAATTTGCCGCTGGGGACAAACGGTTAACCCAACGTAAAATCACCTTGACAATTGCTGGATTCGGCCCGAATTTATGAAAAAAATTTCACTCTGTTGAAAGAGGGCAGCGGGCGGCCAATTTGGGGTCAGGCGCTGGAAAAGGGGAAAACCGATGTCAGACCTGCAGCAGCGCATCGAAGCGCTGTACCGTTCCGACCTGCGCGGATCCGCGCTCCTGATCATCTGCCTTTGGGCGACGATCCTCTTCGTGCTCGTCATGACATGGCCCTACATCCCGGACACCGGGATCAAGATCGTCGTCGCTATCGCTGCCGCCGCCGTGCTGATCTTCAATACGGCCGCCATCCTGGCGATGGTCAATCACTACAAGGAAGACAAGGACTTCATCTACGGTCTCGACATCAAGAACGCCGACGCGGCCCGCAACCGCAAGTCCTGAAAACAGAACGTCCTGAGGGGTAGAAGTCATGTCGCGCTACACGCCGCCGGAACAAGGCAAGGCCGGGCAGATTTTCGATATCGTGGTCGTCGTGGTCGCCATTTTCGTGGCGCTGTGGCTGCCATTGAAACTCGGCCTGGCGGGTGCGGCGAAATCCATCGACGCGCTCGATGCCAAAACCTGGGAAGCGTTGGGACAGAACCCGACCATGGCCTCGATCTGGGAAAAGCTCGGCTATACGCCGGAGACCGCGCACGACATCATCCAGAACCGCTTCCACTACATCATCGACTGGCCGACGCTGATCATCATGGCGGCGGTGCTGATCGGCTATTTCGTCTTCCTGTTCCGCGCCTCCGACCGCGAATATCGCGACGTCATCAACGAAAAGTTCGACGACAAGTAACGCCAGAGATTTTGGGGAAGCACGCTCATGTGGGTCGCACTCTCTTACGCATCGTGGGGCATCTCGGTCGTGCTTGCGCTGTGGATGCTCTACGACTGGTTCAAGATCGACACGACCTATTCCGAGGAGGTGCTGACTTCCTCGCGCGAAGGCGAGCTTGAAGCCGCTTCCGAAAAACACCGGATCTGAGTGGGGATTGAACAATGACGATCACGCTTGAACCGGCAATACACGGCGACAGGGTTTCACTGCTACGCGTGCTCGGCCCGGCCCATGTCTGGGCGCTTGGCGTCGGCATCGTGCTGGTCGGCGAATTCACCGGCTGGAATTTCTCGGCCGACAAGGGCGGCGCACTGGCGGCGCTGATCGTCTGCTGGGTGGTCGGGCTCTTGTACACTTCGGTCGCCATGATCGACTCCGAGGTGACATCGACGGTTGCCGCCGCCGGCGGCCAATACGCGCAGGCCAAGCACATTGTCGGGCCGCTGATGGCCTTCAACGTCGCGCTGTTCCTGGTCTTTGCCTACACCATGCTGGAGGTTTCGGACGCCATCCTGCTCGGCGACACCATCGTCGCCAAGGCCGGCGTCGAAGGGCTCACCCACAACTCCTTCATTGCCGCCACCATCGTCGTGCTGGCATGGCTGAACTATCGCGGCGTGCTGATGACGCTCAACGTCAACTTCGTCATCACGGCGATAGCCTATGTCTCGATCGTTATCCTGTTCTTCTCGGTCAGCCCCTGGACGCAGGGTGCTGTGCTGAAGCTCAACGAACTGGTCACCCCCGGCAATGCGCTGCCCTATGGCTGGATCGGCGTCATCGCGGCCTTCCAGTTCGGCATCTGGTACTATCTCGGCATCGAAGGCACCACGCAGGCCGCCGAGGAAGTGCGCTCGCCGGCGCGTTCGCTGCCTTACGGCACCATGGCCGGCATGATCACGCTTTTGATCGCCGCCGCCATGACCTGGTATGTCTGCGCCTCGCTGATGCCCTGGGAGTACCTCGGTATCACCTATTATCCCTTGTGGGACGCCGGCAAGCTGACCGGCAGCCCGCTGCTGGAAAACCTGTTGTTCGTCGCCACGCTGCTCGCGGCACTGGCGTCGGCCAATGGCTGTATCAACGATGCGGCCCGCGCGTGGTTCTCGCTTGGACGCGACCGCTATCTGCCGACATGGTTCTCGGCCGTGCACCCGAAATACCGCACGCCCTATCGCTCGATCCTGTTCCTGTTGCCGATCGCGCTCGCCTTCGCCTTCATCGCCGACCTCAACCAGGCGATCACCTTCTCAATCCTGTCGGGCGTGCTGCAATACACCTTCATGAGCATAAACATCATGATGTTCCGCAAAAAGTGGCCGCTGGGCACGATCCGCCGCGGCTATACGCACCCGTTCCACCCGATCCCGGCGATCGTGCTGTTTTGCCTCTGCGTGGTGACCTTCTTTGCGATCTTCCTCGGCTACGGCACGCAGCTGATCGCCATGGTCGCCTTCTACTTCCTGATCTCGCTGTGGTTCCACTTCTACCGTTACCGCTATGTGCGCCGCGGCGACCAGTTCACCATGCCGTGGCCGAAGCCGCAGGGCTATTGACAGGAGAGGGCCTGCCGGTCTGGGCGGGCATGGCGTGACGAGGTGTCTGACGTGACGACAGCATTGCTGGCCGGGGCGGTCGCCGTGGCTCTCGTCCTGCACCTCGCCTGGCATACGCGCGCCAGCCGCAAAAAGGCCAAGGCTGATCTTGCAGCCGAGGCAGCCAGCATCCGGACCGTCATCACAGATGCCGTTGATGTCTCCGATGGCACAGCCGGCGTTGTCACCTGGGCCGGCACATGGAACGGACAGCGCGTGCAGCTGCGCACCATCGTCGACACGCTGGCAACGCGAAAGCTGCCGGCGCGATGGTTGAGTGTCACGATCACAGAGCCGGTTGCGGTGCCGGCGACCTTCGACATGATGATGCGGCCGGGCTCGCCGACGACCTTCTCCAATTTCGATCATCTTCAGCATACGCTGCCGAAGGCTCCGGGATTTCCGGCTGAAGCCGTGCTGCGAACCGACCTCAGGGCGGCGCGCTTTCCGCAGAACCTGATCGCCAGCCATCTCGACATCTTTGCCGAAGGCCGCGCCAAGGAACTCTTGATCACCCCGAACGGCGTGCGCATCGTCTGGCTGCTGGCCGAGGCCGAGCGGGCGCGCTACGGCGTGTTCCGGCAGGCCGCATTCGGCGGCGCAAGGCTGGATCCAACGCTGGTCGAGAGACTGCTGACCTCGGCCTCAGTGCTGCGCGATGCCATCAACCGACAGGAAAGGCAGGTCGCATGAGCGCACCCGCACCGACAAACCCGTATCTGGTGCTCGGCGCTGCCATCGTCTTACCGGCCAGCGGCCACGTCATTCTGGGCGTGCCCGTGCGCGGCCTGCAGTTCCTGTTCTTCATGGTGATCCTCGCCTGGGTGACGGCCAAGATCGCGCCGGCCGATGCCAGCTTCGTCGGCCGCCACGCCGGCGGCTTCCTGATCTATGCGCTGTCGATCCTCGATGCCTACAGAATAGCCCGCATCCGCACCGCCACATGGATTCACAGCGCCCGCGACGGCGGCGATAGTTCACAAGGCCGCATCGAGCCGGATACGTAACTACAGGAATATTTTTTTCATACGATTGAATTCGCACGACGCATTCGATACATCATCGTCTAGTGGTAACGTCGGGAGGCTGACATGTGTGGAATCGTCGGACTTTTTCTGAAAGACAAGTCGCTTGAGCCGCAGCTCGGCTCGATGCTGTCGCAGATGCTGATATCGCTCAGCGATCGCGGCCCCGACAGCGCCGGCATTGCCATCTATGGCGCGCCTTCCAGGAATGAAGCCAAGATCACCATCCAGTCCGCGAAGCCCGAGCGCGATTTCCGCGGCCTCGACGCCGAACTCGCGAAGGCCATCGGCGCGCCGGTGAGCATAGCGGTGAAGTCCACCCATGCAGTGTTGAGAACCGCGCCCGACAAGGTCGATGCCGCGCGCGAAGCGCTGCAGTCAATCCGCCCCGACGTGCGCATCATGGGCGCCGGCGAAGCGGTGGAAATCTACAAGGAAGTCGGTCTGCCGGAAGCGGTCGTCGACCGCTTCGACGTCCGCTCGATGACCGGCACGCATGGAATCGGCCATACCCGCATGGCGACGGAATCGGCCGTCACCACTATGGGCGCGCATCCGTTCTCGACCGGCGCCGACCAGTGCCTGGTGCACAATGGCTCGCTGTCCAACCACAACAATGTGCGGCGTGAGCTGGTGCGGGAGGGCATGAAATTCGAGACCGAGAACGACACCGAGGTCGCCGCCGCCTATCTCTCCTCGCAGATGGCGCATGGCAAGAACCTCGGCGAGGCGCTGGAAGGCACGCTGTCCGACCTCGACGGCTTCTTCACCTTCGTCGTCGGCACCAAGAACGGTTTCGGCGTGGTGCGCGATCCGATCGCCTGCAAGCCCGCCGTCATGGCCGAGACCGACCAGTATGTCGCCTTTGGCTCGGAATATCGGGCGCTGACCAAGCTGCCCGGCATAGACAATGCGAGGGTCTGGGAGCCGGAACCCGCAACCGTCTATTTCTGGGAGCATTGAGCCCATGCCGGCAACCAAACTTTCGAAGGCGGCGCAAGACCAGGCGTCCCGGGTCTTCGATCTTGATGTGTCGTCGCTGCGCGAGCTCAACCAGGCGCTTCACAATCTGACGCCCGGCTCCAACGAAACGGCGTGGGAAGTGCTGCACCCGAAGGGCAGCCATTCGGTTGCGGTCGGCGTCGACCAGCCTGTCAGCATCGATGTGCGCGGCAGCGTCGGCTACTACTGCGCCGGGATGAATGACGGCGCTGCCATCACCGTGCACGGCTCGGCCGGACCTGGCGTCGGCGAAAACATGATGTCGGGCTCGATCGTCATCAAGGGCGACGCCAGCCAGTATGCCGGCGCCACCGGCAAGGGCGGGCTGCTCGTCATCGAGGGCAACGCCTCGTCGCGCTGCGGCATCTCGATGAAGGGCATCGACATCGTCGTGCACGGCAATATCGGCCACATGTCGGCCTTCATGGCGCAGTCCGGCAATCTGGTGGTGCTGGGCGATGCCGGCGACGCACTTGGCGATTCCATCTACGAAGCGAGGCTGTTCGTGCGCGGCAAGGTCGAAAGCCTGGGCGCCGACTGCATCGCCAAGGAGATGCGGCCCGAGCACATCGAACTGCTGCAGGGACTGCTCGACCGCGCCGGCGTCACCGGCGTCAAGCCGTCGGAATTCAAGCGCTACGGCTCGGCGCGCACGCTCTACAATTTCAATATCGACAACGCCGACGCGTATTGAGGCAGCATGACCTACAAGAACCCGCCGACGACGCCGCGCAAATCCGCGACCTTCGACGACTACACGCTTTCCGAAATCCGCCGCGCCGCGGCGACCGGCATCTATGACATCAGGGGCGCCGGGGCCAAGCGCAAGCTGCCGCATTTCGACGACCTTTTGTTCCTCGGCGCCTCGATCTCGCGCTATCCGCTGGAAGGCTATCGCGAGCGGTGCGACACGTCGGTCGTGCTGGGCTCGCGCTATGCCAAGAAGCCGATCGAGCTGAAAATCCCGATCACCGTTGCCGGCATGAGCTTCGGGTCGCTGTCCGGCCCGGCCAAGGAAGCGCTCGGCCGTGGCGCTACGCTCTCAGGCACGTCGACCACCACGGGCGACGGCGGCATGACCGAGGAAGAGCGCGGCCATTCCAAGCAACTGGTCTACCAGTACCTGCCGTCACGCTACGGCATGAACCCCAGGGATTTGCGCCGTGCCGACGCCATCGAAGTCGTTGTCGGCCAGGGCGCCAAGCCCGGCGGCGGCGGCATGCTGTTGGGACAAAAGATTTCCGACCGCGTCGCCGAAATGCGCACGCTGCCGAAGGGCATCGACCAGCGCTCGGCCTCACGCCATCCCGACTGGACCGGGCCGGACGATCTCGAGATCAAGATCCTCGAGCTGCGCGAGATCACCGACTGGGAAAAGCCGATCTACGTCAAGGTCGGCGGCGCCCGCCCCTATTACGACACAGCACTTGCGGTGAAGGCCGGCGCCGATGTCGTCGTCGTCGACGGCATGCAGGGCGGCACGGCGGCCACCCAGGAAGTATTCATCGAAAATGTCGGCCAGCCGACGCTTGCCTGCATCAGGCCGGCGGTGCAGGCGCTGCAGGATCTCGGCATGCACCGCAAGGTGCAGCTGATCGTGTCGGGCGGCATCCGCAATGGCGCCGACGTCGCCAAGGCGCTGGCGCTCGGCGTCGACGCGGTGTCGATCGGCACGGCAGCGCTCGTCGCGCTCGGCGACAACGACCCGCGCTGGGAGGCCGAATACAATGCGCTCGGCACCACCGCCGGCGCCTATGACGACTGGCACGAGGGTCGCGACCCCGCGGGCATCACCACGCAGGACCCCGAACTGATGAAGCGGGTCGATCCGATCGCCGCCGGACGGCGGCTGGCGAACTACCTCAAGGTGATAACGCTGGAGGCGCAGACCATTGCGCGTGCCTGCGGCAAGAACAGCCTGCACAATCTCGAGCCCGAGGATCTCGTAGCCCTCACCATCGAAGCCGCCGCCATGGCTGGCGTGCCGCTGGCCGGCACCAACTGGATACCGGGGAAAAACGGCTTCTAAAAAACACATCAAAATAAGCGAGGAACTATAATGGGGAACGATCTCGCCGCATTCGCCAAAGAGAACGGCGTCAAATATTTCATGATTTCCTACACCGACCTGTTCGGCGGCCAGCGCGCCAAGCTGGTGCCGGCGCAGGCGATCGCCGACATGCAGAAGGACGGCGCCGGCTTCGCCGGTTTCGCCACCTGGCTCGACCTCACGCCGGCGCATCCTGATATGCTGGCGGTGCCGGATCCGGATTCGGTGATCCAGCTGCCGTGGAAGCCCGATGTCGCCTGGGTCGCCGCCAACTGCATCATGGACGACAAGGAAGTCGAGCAGGCGCCGCGCAACACGCTGCGCCGGCTGATCGCGGAAGCCGCCACTGACGGCATGCATGTCAAGACTGGCGTCGAGGCAGAGTTCTTCCTGATCTCGCCGGACGGCAGCGTCATCTCCGACAAATACGACACGGCTTCAAAACCCTGCTACGACCAGCAAGCGGTGATGCGCCGCTACGATGTCATCGCCGAGATTTGCGACCACATGTTGGCGCTGGGCTGGAGCCCCTACCAGAACGACCATGAGGACGCCAACGGCCAGTTCGAGATGAACTGGGCTTTCGACGATGTGCTCGCCACCGCCGACAAGCACTCCTTCTTCAAGTTCATGGTCAAGTCGGTGGCCGAGAAACACGGCCTGCGCGCGACCTTCATGCCAAAGCCTTTCCAGGGCCTGACCGGCAATGGCTGCCACGCCCATATTTCGGTCTGGGACAAGGCCGGCAAGGTCAACGTCTTTGCCGATAACGCGATGGAACTCGGCCTGTCGGCCAAGGGCAAGAATTTCCTCGGCGGCATCATGAAACATGCCTCGGCGCTGGCCGCCATCACCAACCCGACGGTGAACTCCTACAAACGCATCAACGCGCCGCGCACCATTTCGGGCGCCACCTGGGCGCCGAACACGGTGACCTGGACCGGAAACAACCGCACTCACATGGTGCGCGTGCCCGGCCCCGGCCGCTTCGAGCTGCGGTTGCCGGACGGCGCCGCAAACCCTTATCTGCTGCAGGCCGTCATCATTGCCGCCGGTCTCGACGGCATCCGCTCCAAGGCCGATCCCGGCAAGCGCTACGACATCGACATGTACCAGAACGGTCACACTGTGAAGGGCGCGCCGAAGCTGCCGCTCAACCTGCTCGACGCGCTTCGCGAATACGACAAGGACAAATCGCTCAAGGCGGCGCTGGGTGAGGAATTCTCGTCGGCTTATCTAAAGCTGAAGCAACAGGAATGGAATTCCTATGCTTCGCACTTCACGCAATGGGAGCGCGACCACACGCTGGACATATAATCGTCCTAGCGGTGCGAGCGACCTCGGAATGACCTGATGAAATATTCGATCTTCTCGCTCGCCCGTGCTGCCCTTTCCGGCCACAAGAACTGGCAGCGCACCTGGCGCGATGCGGCGCCCAAGGACCACTACGATGTTGTGATCATCGGCGGCGGCGGCCATGGGCTCGCCACCGCCTGGTTCCTCGCCAGCGAGTTCGGCATCAGAAACGTCGCCGTGCTGGAAAAGGGCTGGATCGGCTCCGGCAATGCCGGCCGCAACACCACCATCATCCGTTCCAATTACGGCCTGCCCGGCAATACCGGCTTCTACGAGCTTTCGATGAAGCTTTGGGAGCGGATGGAGCAGGACCTCAACTATAACGCCATGGTCAGCCAGCGCGGCGTCCTCAACCTCTATCATTCCGATGCGCAGCGCGACGCTTATGCGCGGCGCGGCAACACCATGCGCATCAATGGCATCGATGCCGAACTGCTCGACCAGGCGGCGCTGAAGAAGATGCTGCCGTTCCTGAATTTCGACCATGCGCGCTTTCCCGTGCAGGGCGGCCTCCTGCAGCGCCGCGGCGGCACCGCGCGGCATGACGCGGTGGTCTGGGGCTATGCCCATGCGGCGAGCGAACTCGGCGTCGACATCATCCAGAACTGCGAGGTCACCGGCTTTGTCCGGGACGGCAACGGCAAGGTGACTGGCGTCGAGACGTCGCGCGGCAAGATCGGCGCCGGCAAGGTCGGCATGGCAGTCGCCGGGTCATCGTCGCGTGTCGCAGCGATGGCGGGCATGCGCCTGCCGATCGAAAGCCATGTGCTGCAAGCTTTCGTCTCGGAGGCGATCAAGCCGCTCATCCCCGGCGTCATGACCTTCGGCGCCGGGCATTTCTATGTCAGCCAGTCGGACAAGGGCGGGCTGGTCTTCGGCGGCGACATCGATGGCTACAATTCCTACGCCCAGCGCGGCAATTTGCCTGTCATGGAAGATGTCTGCGAAGGCGGCATGGCGCTGATCCCGATGATCGGCCGCGTGCGGCTTCTGCGCCAGTGGGGCGGTATCATGGACATGTCGATGGATGGCTCGCCGATCATCGACAAGACACCGGTCGACGGGCTCTACCTCAACGCCGGCTGGTGTTATGGCGGCTTCAAGGCGACGCCCGGTTCCGGCTTCGTCTTTGCCCATCTTCTGGCGCGTGACGAAACGCACAAGGAGGCGGCGCTGTTTCGGCTCGACCGCTTCCAGCGCGGCGCCATGATCGACGAAAAGGGCCAAGGCGCCCAACCGAACCTGCATTGAGGCGGCCGGAACAAGATGCGTATCACCTGTCCTTTCTGCGGCGAACGCGAACTCGGCGAGTTCAGCTATCTCGGCGATGCCAAGCCTGTACGGCCGGCGGCGGATGCCGGCGAAGATGCCGTCTACGACTATGTCTATCTGCGCGACAACATCGCCGGCGTGATGGCAGAGAACTGGTATCACGGCGGTGGCTGCCGGGCCTGGCTGAAGGTCACCCGCAACACGCTGACGCACGAGATCTCGGCGGTGGAACCGGCGGCGGGGGCTGGTGCGAGCCAGGTGGAGACATGAGCTATTCTGTCGAGACCACAGCCGTCGCGAAAAGCGCCAGCCCCCTACCTCCCCCTTGTGGGGAGGTCGGACCGCAGGTCCGGGTGGGGGTCGGTGCCGCACCCCCACCCCCCTGCTGCGCAGCGGCCCCCCCCCCNCCGCACCCCCACCCCGCTGCTGCGCAGCGACCCCCCCCACAAGGGGGAGGGTGAAGAGCGCGACGGTCCCGCCTGGCATTGGATCGATGAGAGGCCGGCCATCGTGAGTTCCAGCCAATCCCATCGTCTCACATCCGGCGGTCTCATCGACCGCTCGGCGCCGCTCAACTTCCGCTTCGATGGCAAGAGCCTCTCCGGCTTCCAGGGCGACACGCTGGCGTCGGCGCTGGTCGCCAATGGCGTCAAGCTGGTCGGCCGCTCGTTCAAATACCATCGTCCGCGCGGCATTCTGACTGCGGGCTCGGAAGAACCCAACGCGCTGGTCGAACTGCGCACCGGCGCACGGCGCGAGGCCAACACCAAGGCCACGACGGCCGAACTCTATGAAGGCCTCGAAGCGGCCAGCCAGAACCGCTGGCCGTCGCTGCGCCACGATGTGATGTCGGTGAACCAGCTGTTCGCACCGATCTTCGTCGCCGGCTTCTACTACAAAACCTTCATGTGGCCGGCAAAATTCTGGGAAATGGTCTACGAGCCGGCGATCCGACGCGCCGCGGGTCTGGGTCGCGCGGCGGTCACCCCCGATCCGGATCACTACGACAAGGCCTGGGCGCATTGCGATGTGGTGATCGCCGGCTCTGGTCCGGCCGGTCTCGCCGCCGCACTCGCTGCAGGCCGCAGCGGTGCGCGCGTCATCCTGTGCGAAGAAGATTTTGCGCCCGGCGGCCGTCTGTTGTCGGATGGCGGCACGATCGACGGTCTGCCGGCCGCGGAGTGGCTGTCGCGCACACTGGCCGAGCTCAGCTCGATGCCGGATGTCCGCATCATGACCCGCACGACCCTGTTCGGCGTCTATGACGGCGGTACCTATGGCGCGATCGAGCGGGTCAACGATCATCTGCCGGTGCCGCCCGAGCATCAGGTGCGCCAGCGCCTGTGGCGCATCGTGGCCAAGCGCTGCGTCGTCGCCGCCGGCGCGATTGAGCGTCCCATCGTCTTTGCCGGCAATGACACGCCCGGCGTGATGATGGCGTCCGCCATCCGCACCTACGTCACACGTTATGCGGCGACGCCGGCAAAGCGGATCGCGCTGTTCACCAACAATGAGGATGGCTGGCGCACGGTCGAGACGGCACTCGGCGCCGGGCTGCAGATCGCGGCGGTGATCGACGCGCGGCCTGACGTCTCGCCTGCCCATCGTTCTCTCGCTTCCATGAACGGCTTCACCGTGCTGCATGGTTCGGTCAGCGGCGTCGACGGCGGCAAGGACGGCGTAAGAAAAATAGCGGTGTCGCTGACCGGCGGCGCGCGCGCCGAGGTCGAGGCCGACGGGCTTGCCGTTTCCGGCGGCTGGAATCCGGCGGTCGGGCTCACCTCTTACCATCGCGGCCGGCCGAAATGGCGAGACGACATCGCCGCCTTCGTGCCGGACGGCGCGCCGCCCGGTATGGTCGCCGCAGGTGCGGCTAACGGCGACTTCGGGCTAGGCGCCTGCCTGCGCGCAGGTTTCGAGGCCGGCGCCGCAGCGGCGCGGGAGGCGGGACGCAATGGCAATCCGGGCTCTGCAGCTGTTGCCGGCGACGAGTCCTTCTCACTGACCCCGCTCTGGCACGTCGCCGGCAAAGGCAAGGCCTTTGTAGACCAGCAGCATGACGTCACCGCGTCCGACATCGAGCTGGCGCAGCGCGAGGGTTTTGAATCGGTCGAGCATCTGAAGCGCTACACCACGCTCGGCATGGCGACCGACCAGGGCAAGACGTCCAATGTCGCCGGCCTCGCCATCATGGCGGCGGTGTCGGGCAAATCCATTCCCGAGACCGGCACGACCATCTATCGCCCGCCGTACGTGCCGGTCGCCATCGGCGCCTTTGCCGGCCACCATCGCGACGAAAATTTCCATGCGACGCGGCTGACGCCGTCGCATCACTGGGCGGCCGAACAAGGCGCGATCTTTGTCGACACCGGCCTGTGGAAGCGCGCGCAATGGTATCCGCGCGCGGGCGAGAAGGACTGGCTGGAATCGGTCACCCGCGAGGTCAAGGCGGTGCGCTCGGGCGTCGGCTTCTGCGATGTCTCGACGCTGGGCAAGATCGATGTGCACGGCCCCGATGCCGGCGCCTTCCTCGACCGCGTCTACATCAACACCTTCTCAAACCTTGCCGTGGGAAAAGCCCGCTACGGGCTGATGCTGCGCGAGGACGGCCTCGTCTATGATGACGGCACGACCTCGCGGCTGGCCGAGGACCATTATTTCCTCACCACGACCACGGCGAAGGCCGGGCTGGTGATGCAGCATCTCGAATTCTGCCGGCAGGTGCTATTCCCCGAACTCGACGTGCAACTGACCTCGGTCTCCGACCAGTGGGCGCAGTTCTCGATTGCCGGGCCAAGGACGCGAGACCTGTTGAAGGAAATCGTCGACCCTGCCGAGGACCTTTCGAACGAAGGTTTTCCCTTCATGGGCGTGCGCGAAGTCGCTTTGCGCGGCGGCATCAAGGCGCGGCTGTTCCGCATCTCCTTCTCCGGCGAGATGGCGTTCGAGATTTCGGTGCCGGCGCGTTACGGTGAAGCGATGGCACGCAATTTGATGCTGGCGGGAAAACCGTTCGGCGTGACGCCGTATGGCACAGAAGCCCTCGGCGTCATGCGCGTTGAAAAGGGCCATGTCGCCGGACCGGAACTGAGCGGCATGACGACCGCCGCCGATCTCGGCCTCGGCAAGATGATGTCGACCAAGAAGGATTTCATCGGTCGCGTCATGGCCGGCCGCGAGGCGCTGGTGGCGCCGGACCGGCAGGTCGTGGTCGGCATCAAGCCGATCGACAAGGCGCGCCGCCTGCGCTCCGGCGCGCACATCATCCCGAAGGGCCAGACGCCCGGGCCTGATAACGACCAAGGCTACGTCACCTCGGTCTGCTTCTCGCCGACGCTCGACCAGTGGATCGGTCTCGGCCTTGTCGAGCGCGGCCGCGAACGCATCGGCGAGATCGTCCACGCGCATGATCCGCTGCGCGGTGAAGACTATGATGTCGAGCTCTGCAATCCCGTCTTCTACGATCCCGATGGAGGGCGCCAGCGTGGCTGATTTTTCCTGGGATGTTCGTAGCCCGCTCGAGCGGGCACTTGTTGTCGGGCCTTACGGCGCGAACGGCAATGTCGGCGTGTTGCTGACCGAAATCCGCAATTTCGACCTGATCCAGGTGATGGCGCGGCGCGGCAAGGCGGGAGATTTGGCCAACGCTGCGAAGGCAAGCTTCGGTGTTGCGGCTCCTGAGACACCCAAGGCGGTGCAGACTTCGGATGCGACGCTGATCTGGTCGGGACCGGACCAGTTCTTCGTGCTGTTGAAGGGCGGCAAGCATGGGACTGAAGCACTCGCCCAGACGTTCGCGTCTTCCGCTTCGCTATCGGACCAGTCGCATGCGCGAGTGCTGATCAGTATCTCCGGTACCAAGGCGCGGGCGATGCTGGGCAAGCTGTCGTCGATCGATCTGCATCCCGATGCATTTCTGGTTGGGGCGGCTGCCGCGACCTCGATGGATCACACCAGCGTCACGCTCTGGCGCGGGAATGACCGGCCGGATGGGCAGGCGGTGTTCAACGTGCTGATGTTTGCGACATTTGCTGAAAGTCTGTGGCACACGATGCTGGATTCGGCGGCGGAGTATGGTGTCGAGATCGGGCATTCCGAGGATTTGGCGTAGCGCTTGTGCGCTTCTTCCTTCTCCCCTTGTGGGAGAAGGAAGATCGGCGCGTTAGTGCCGAGACGGATGAGGGGTGTTCCAGGGTACGCCAACGTCTCACCGCTGGAACACCCCTCATCCGTCGCCTGCGGCGACACCTTCTCCCACAGAGGGAGAAGGGGGAGCCAGCCTTGCCAAACGCAACTGCGCTGCTATTCTTGCAGCTAAAGTAATTTTACACACAGGCAAACTTGTTTCTCGAACCGCAAGGCTGAGATGAGCCAGTCGCCCTACCCTTCAGTGACAGCCGGGCCGCCCCGGCCAAGCCTCATCCTGCGGCCCGGCCAGATCGCGCTGCCGCCGGGCATGGAGCGGTATGCGGCCCCCGGTAACGGCGCGGTGCTGATCGATATCGAGGCCGGCGATACATTTGCCATCCGCAATGTCGAGGGCGGCCAGGCCTGCGAGCTTTTGGCCTGGGACAAGTCAGGCGCCACCGACCCCGCCATCTTCGGCGAAAAGTCCAATAGCAATGCCGCCGGGATCAAGGCGCTATTGGCCGAGGGCGACGATAGCCTCGCTTCCGTGCGCCGCGGACTCGAGCGCCGCCAGGTGCAGCTTGACCAGGCCAAGGCGGTGCGCGTCTTCGGCGGCGCCACGCCGGCAGGCACCGAGCAGGCCTTCACCGTCGCGCGCGATGGCGGCTTGCTGATTGCAGCGCCTAGCGGGCCGATGCTGGTCGACGGCCACGACACGGCAACGCCGCTCACCGTCATGGTGCGCCGCGCCACCGTGCGCCTGAAGACAAAGTCGCAGCTGGCCGATCCGCTTGCCGATCCGGTGCTCGATCTGCGCGTCCATTCGGCGACAGCCGAACCCTATTTCGTCAAGGCGGGCGACTACCTGCAGATCATCGATGTCGACGGCCGCCAGTGCACCGATTTCCAGTGCTTCTCGGCGCGCAAGCTGGACAAGGGGCTGGACCATCCGCTCGACGTAACGACCACGCGCACGCTGATGGGGTCGAGCTACCCGATGCCCGGCCTTCACTCGAAATATTACGACCAGGACATGGAGCCGTTGGTCGAGGTTATCCAGGACACATGCGGCCGGCATGACGCGTTCGCGCTGGCGTGTGCCGCCAAATATTACGACGACATCGGCTATCCCGGCCACACCAACTGCTCGGAGAATTTCAACCGCGCGCTGGCCGACAAGGGTGTCACCCCACGTGCCGGCTGGATGGCGATCAACTTCTTCTTCAACACGGCGATCGACGCCCATGGCGTCATGGTGTCGGATGAGCCGTGGTCGCGCGCCGGCGACTATGTCCTGCTCAGGGCGCTCACCGACATCGTCTGCGTCTCCTCCGCCTGTCCCGACGACACGACACCGGCCAATGGCTGGAACCCGACCGACATCCATGTGCGAACCTATTCCGGCCAACACAAATTCTCGCGAGCGATCGCCAGACGCATGACGCCCGATTCGGAACCGAAAATGACCCGCGAGACCGCCTTCCATTCAAGCTTCGCCAAGCACACCCGCAACTTCGTGGAATACCGGGGTTATTGGCTGGCCAATTCCTTCGCCAAGGAAGGCGCCATCGCCGAATACTGGGCCTGCCGGCAGGATGCCGTGATCATGGACCTGTCGCCGTTGCGCAAGTTCGAGGTCACCGGCCCGGATTCCGAGGCGCTGCTGCAATACACGCTGACCCGCGACGTCAAGAAGCTCGGCGTCGGCCAGGTCGTCTATTCCGCCATGTGCTACGAGCATGGCGGCATGATCGACGACGGCACGCTGCTGCGGCTCGGCAAGGACAATTTCCGTTGGGTCGGCGGCGACGACCTGTCCGGCGAATGGCTGCGCGACACCGCGAAAAAGCTTGGCCTCAACGTGCTGGTGCGTTCCTCCACCGATCAGATGCACAATGTCGCTGTCCAAGGGCCGAAGAGCCGTGACATTTTGCGAGAGGTGGTCTGGACCTCGCCGCTGCAACCGTCGATCGACGAACTCGAATGGTTCCGCTTCGCTGTCGCGCGCATCGGCGGCGGCAATGGCATTCCGGTCGTGGTGTCGCGCACCGGTTATACCGGCGAGCTCGGCTACGAAATCTGGTGCCACCCACGCGACGCCGAAAAAGTGTTCGATGCCATCTGGGAGGCCGGCCAGCCGCACGGGCTGAAGCCGATGGGCCTGCAGGCACTCGACATGGTGCGCATCGAAGCCGGGCTGATCTTCGCCGGTTACGAATTCTCCGACCAGACCGACCCGTTCGAGGCGGGCATTGGCTTCACCGTACCGTTGAAGGCCAAGACCGACGATTTCATCGGCCGCGAGGCTCTGATAAGGCGCAAGGAACATCCGCAGCACAAGCTCGTTGGCCTCGACATCGACAGCAATGTCGCCGTCGGCCATGGGGATTGCGTCCATATCGGCCGCGCCCAGATCGGTGTCGTCACCTCGGGCATGCGCTCGCCGGTGCTGAACAAAAACATCGCTCTGGCGAGGCTTGACGTCACCCACGCGGCAATCGGCACAGAGGTGGAGATCGGCAAGCTCGACGGTCATGCCAAGCGGCTGCCGGCGCGCGTCGTGGCCTTCGCCCACTACGATCCGCAAAAGACCAGGCCGCGATCCTGAGGGTTGCACCCCCGGCCCTTCGCAGGCTCAGGGCGTTCGAAGCTCGAAAGCAATTGGCTTCCGTCCGCTACCGCGGACCGCTTCTCACCCCACAAGGGGAGAAGGACAAAGCGAGCGTTTCGCAACCGTGATGTGCACGACGCCACAAATCACTTGACGTGAAAGCGCGCCGGATCAATCTTCACTGTTAAGAAAAAAATACGACTGAGTGGAAACACTGGAGTCGTGCGGTCATGTACCGGGGAACAAGCTTCGCGAAGCCGAGGCATCACCGGCCGGGAACACAAAATGGGGAATTCAGACAGATGAGCACGATTACCACTGCCCTGGAGCAGCCCGCTGAAGGCAAGCTGCTCCGCAACATCGACTGGCGCGGCGCCTTCTGGGTGGCGAGCGGCGTTCCTGCCCTTGTCCTGTTTTCGATCGGCGGCATTGCCGGAACGACGGGAACGCTGGCCTTCGGGATCTGGATCGCTTCCATGATCATGGGCTTCCTGCAATCCTTCACCTATGCCGAGATCGCCGGCCTGTTCCCGAACAAGTCGGGCGGCGCCTCGATCTACGGCGCCACCGCCTGGCTGCGTTATTCCAAGTTCATCGCGCCGCTGTCGGTGTGGTGCAACTGGTTCGCCTGGTCGCCGGTGCTGTCGCTGGGCTGCTCGATCGCCGCCGCCTATATTCTCAACGCGCTGGCGCCGGTGCCGCTGTTCACCGAGGCGTCGCCGGACGTCGTCGCCTATATCGCGGCGCATGCCGGAACGGTGCCTGCCGACGCCATCGCCGCGGTGACCGCGGCGGCCACGCCGGCGATCCGCAACTGGACGCTGTTCAGCCACACGCTAGGTCCTGTCTCCTTCACCCTCAATGCCACTTTCTTCATCGGCGCGGTGCTGATGCTGATCATCTTCTCGATCCAGCATCGCGGCATTCTCGGCACCGCCAATGTGCAGAAGTATATCGGCCTCCTGGTCATCATCCCGATGCTGATCGTCGGTGTCGTGCCGATCGTCACCGGCCAGATCAACTGGGCGAACTTTTCGCCGCTGGTGCCGCTGGCGGCGGCTTACGCGCCGGAGCCCGGCTCGTGGAACATTGCCGGCTGGACGCTGGTTCTAGGCGGCATGTTCATCGCGGCGTGGTCGACCTACGGCTTCGAGACCGCCGTCTGCTACACATCGGAGTTCAAGAACCCCGGCACCGACACGTTCAAGGCGATCTTCTATTCCGGCCTGCTCTGCATGCTTCTGTTCATCCTGGTGCCCTTCACCTTCCAGGGCGTGTTGGGCCTCAACGGCATGCTGGCGACGCCGATCGTCGACGGCTCCGGTGTTGCCGATGCACTGGCCGGCATGGTCGGGGGTGGCGCATTGATCCACAGCCTCTTGGTGATGCTGATGATCCTGGCGCTGGTGCTGTGCATCATGACGGCAATGGCCGGCTCGTCGCGCACGCTCTACCAGGGCTCGGTCGATGGCTGGCTGCCGCGCTATCTCAGCCACGTCAACGAGCATGGCGCGCCGACGCGCGCCATGTGGACCGATCTCGTCTTCAACCTGATCGTGCTGGCCATCGCCTCGGCCGACGCGACGAGCTTCTTCTTCATCCTCGCCGTGTCGAACTGCGGCTACATCATCTTCAACTTCCTCAACCTCAATGCCGGCTGGATCCACCGCATCGACAATGGCCACATCAACCGGCCTTGGAAGGCGCCGAGCTGGCTGCTCGGCCTCGGCGCCATCTTCGCCTATGTAAACGCCATCTTCATGGGCGCCGGCGCCAAGGTGTGGAACCCGATGGCGCTCTGGGCCGGCCTGATCACAGCCGCCTTGATCATCCCGGTGTTCTGCTACCGGCACTACGTCCAAGACAAGGGCAAGTTCCCCGACCACATGCTGGCCGACCTCGGCATGGCGGGCGCAGACCTCTCGGTCAAAAAGGCAGGCATGCTGCCCTACCTGACGCTGGTCGCCGGCCTGGTGGTGATGCTGCTCGCCAACTGGTACTTCGTCATCTGAAAGTGATGGCTTGAAAAGAATGGGCGCGCTTCGGCGCGCCCGTTTCTTTTTGTGGCAGACGTCAGCCGGCCTTGCGGATGACCGCTTCGGAGCCTTCGAAGAACCGGTTCGGCGGACGCTTCAGGCCGAGATTCTCGCGCAAGGTGGTGCCCTCATACTCGCGCCGGAAGAGCTTTCGCCGCTGCAGCTCGGGCACCACCTTCTCGGCGAAGTCGTCGAGCCCGGCTGGCAGATAGGGGAACATGACGTTGAAGCCGTCTGACCCTTCGGCAAACAGCCATTCCTCCATCGAATCGGCGATGGTTTTCGGCGTGCCGACGAAAGCAAGGCCGGAATAGCCGCCGAGCCGCTGCGCCAACTGGCGGACGGTCAAATTCTCCCGGCGCGCCAGCTCGATGACGCGCTCGCGGCCGCTCTTCGAGGCATTGGTTTCGGGGATTTCGGGCAAGGGCGCGTCGGGATCAAAGCCGGATGCGTCGTGCCCCAGCGCGATCGATAGCGAGGCAATGCCGCTCTCGTAATAGACCAGGCTGTCGAGCTTGGCGCGTTTGGCCTGTGCTTCCTCGACACTGTCGCCGACGATGACGAAGGCGCCGGGCAGGATCTTGATGTCGTCGCGCGAACGGCCAAGCTTCTCGGCCCTGCCTTTGACATCGGCGAAGAAGCGCTGTCCGGCTGCGAGATCGGAGTGGGCGGCGAAGATCACCTCCGCCGTTTCGGCTGCCAGCTGCCGCCCGGCCTCAGACGCGCCGGCCTGGACGATGACCGGCCAGCCCTGCACGGGGCGCGCAATGTTGAGCGGGCCGCGCACCGAGAGATGCTCACCCTTATGGTCGAGCACATGCAGCCTCGCGGGATCGAAATAGAGCCCGCTCTCGGGGTCGCGGATGAAGGCGTCGTCGGCAAAGCTGTCCCAGAGGCCGGTCACCACATCGTAGAATTCCCGCGCATTGTGATAGCGCTCGTCGTGCTCGACATGCTCGTCGAGGCCGAAGTTCAGCGCGGCGTCGGGATTGGATGTGGTGACGATGTTCCAGCCGGCGCGGCCGCCGCTGATATGGTCGAGCGAGGCGAAGCGGCGGGCAATGTGATAGGGCGCGTCGAAGGTTGTCGATGCGGTGGCGACAAGGCCGATATGATCAGTGACGGCGGCGAGCGCCGACAGCAGCGTGAACGGCTCGAACGAGGTCACCGTGTGGCTGCGCCGTAGCGCCTCGATCGGCATGTTGAGAACGGCCAGATGGTCGGCCATGAAGAAGGCGTCGAACTTCGCCGCCTCAAGCGTCTGCGCGAAGCGCTTCAGATGGGCGAAGTTGAAGTTGGCATCGGGATATGAGCCGGGATAGCGCCAGGCCCCGGTGTGAAGACTGACCGGACGCATGAAGGCGCCGAGCCGCAATTGCTTATTGTCTACCATGGGATGATCACCTGATGCGAATGAGCGTTGCCGCTCCGATATGTAAGCAGGATCGGACGGCTTTGCCGTCCTGGAAAGGAATTCTGTTTTGCAAAACCGGCGCCGCGAAGCATTTTCATACAGGTGGCCGTTCAACCTATTTTGATGAACCCGCCTGGTGTTGAGATACTTGCCGAGGTGCTCGGTGCCACCGGCAACGAGAAAGCCAGAACGCCGCACGTCAAGCGTACGGCGTTCCAGCCTTTTCCAAGGTGCATCCTGTGCGCCGGCAGCGCTTACTCGGCGGCCAGGGCAAGTGGCGGCCTGTCATTGTCCTGCACCGCCTCATCAGCTGGCTTCTTGCCTTGCTTCGGCTCGCGGCCGAAGAACAGCGCGTAGCCTGCCGGCAGCACCAGGATGGTGAGTACGGTGGCGACGAGGATGCCGCCCATCATGGCGTAGGCGAGCGGTCCCCAGAACACCGCACGCGAGATCGGGATCAGCGCCAGCACCGCCGTCATCGCCGTCAGCACGATCGGCCGGAAACGGCGCACCGCCGAGCCGATGATGGCCTCCGATCGGTCCATTCCCCTGGCGATGTCCTGATCGATCTGGTCGACCAGGATGATTGAGTTGCGCATGATGATTCCGAGCAGCGCGATGACACCGAGGATGGCGACGAAGCCGAACGGCGCGCCGCTGATCAACAGAGCCGCCGCCGCACCGATGATGCCGAGTGGACCGGTGGCCAGCACGAGCATCGCCTTGCCGAAATGCTGCAGCTGGATCATCAGGAGCACGACGATGACGGCCAGCATGATCGGCGCCTTGGCGGCAATCGAGGCCTGGCTTTCGGCGGAATCTTCCGCACCGCCCTGGATCTCGATCTTGTAGCCGGGCGCCAGGCCGGCGCGCATGCCCTGCATGTCATTGTAGAGCTTGGTGACGACGTCTTTCGACTGCACGCCATCCGGCAGCGTGGCGCGCACCGAGATGGTCGGCAGGCGGTCGCGCCGCCATTCGACGCCTTGCTCGAGCACCGGCACCACCTTGGCCACCTGCGACAGCGGCACGAAGCCGCCGAAATCGGTCGGGATATAGACCGAGTCGACCGAGGACAGCAGGCTGCGGCTGGCGTCCGGTTCGCGGGCGACGATGGAAACCGTCTCCTCGCCATCACGGAAGTCATCGAGCGGCGCGCCGGACATCGCTGCCTGCAGCATCTGGCGGATGCGCTGCGAGGTGACGCCAAGCGCACGGGCGCGGTCCTGGTCGATGACCAGCTTCATCGCCGGTACCGGCTCCAGCCAGTCGTCATGGACGGCGCCGAGCAGCGGATTTTCGGCGAATTTCGCCTTCACCTGGTCAGCGATGCGGCGCACCTCCTGGCGGTCCGGACCCATGATGCGCATCTGCACCGGCCAGCCGGTCGGCGGGCCGAGGAACAGACGGTCGACCTTGGAGCGGATCGAAGGGAAATCCTGCGCCAGGACTGAGCGCAGCTTGAGGATCAGCCGCTCACGTGCCGGCTCGTCATTGGCCATCACCAGAAGCTGCGCATAGTTCGGATTGCGCAATTGCTGGTCGAGCGGCAGGAAGAAGCGCGGCGCGCCTTCGCCGATATAGGTGGCGATGAAGCGCTTGTCCTTGTCGTCCATCATCCGGGCTTCCAGCGCTTTGGCCTGCGTCTCGACCTCCTTGATCGAGGTTCCCTCAGGCAACCAGAGATCGACGAGGATTTCCGGCCGCGAGGATTGCGGGAAGAAGTTTTGTGGGATGAACTGGAACGCCCACAGGCTGGTGGCGAAGGTGACCAGCGTCATCACCAGAACGATGATGCGGTGGCGCACCGCCCAGCCGACCGTGGCGCGCAGCCGCCGGTAGAAGCCGGTGTCGAAGGCGTCATGATGGTTGCCGGCGTGTTTGCGCTGCTTGAGGATCATGTAGCCCAGCCACGGCGTGAAATAGACGGCGACGAACCACGACACGACCAGCGCGATGCCGACCACATAGAACAGCGTGCGCACATATTCGCCTGCGGTCGAGGCGGCGAAGCCGACCGGGATGAAGCCGGCTATGGTGATCAGCGTGCCGCTCAGCATCGGGAAGGCGGTCGAGGAATAGGCGAAGCTCGCCGCCTCGATCTTGACCAGCCCCTCCTCCAGCTTGCGCTCCATCATCTCGACGACGATCATGGCGTCGTCGACCAACAGCCCGAGCGCGATGATCAGGGCGCCGAGCGAAATGCGCTGCAGATCGATGCCGAGCTCGTACATGATGGCGAAGGTGGCGGCCAGCACCAGCGGAATGGCAATGGCGATGACCAGGCCGGAACGCCAGCCGATCGACAGCAGCGAGACAGCAAGCACGATCAGCAGCGCCTCGCCGAGCGCCTCCATGAACTCGTTGACGGCGTCCTTGACAACCTCGGGCTGGTTGGAGATCTGGTCAACCGCAACGCCGTAGGGCAGCGCTTCCTCAAAGCGCTTGTAGGTCGCCTCGACATCCGTGCCGACGTCCCTGACGTTAAAACCCTTGGCCATGACGACGCCGACCTGGACGCTTTCGTGGCCGTTGAAGCGGTACTTGCGCTGATAGGGATCTTCGAGACCGGAACTCACGGTGGCGATGTCGCCAAGACGTGTCACCTGACCACCGGCGCGCAGGCGCAATTCCCTGATGTCGGCAGCCCTGGTGACATCGCCCTCGACCGAGATGCGCACCGAGCGCAGGCCGGTGTCGACGGAGCCCGCCGGATCGACATTGTTCTGGCCCTTGATGGCGTTCTGCAGGTCGGTCAGCGTCAGGCCGCGTTCGGCCAGGGCCTTGGACGAGACGTCGATATAAAGCTTCTCCGGCTGGTCGCCGATGATGACGGCCTTCTCGACGCCCGGCGTCGTCAGCAGCATGTCGCGAGCCTGGGTGGCGAATTTCTTCAGCTCCGGATAGCTGTAGCCGTCGCCGCCGATCGAGTGCAGGGTGATGAAGGTGTCGCCGAACTCGTCGTTGAAATAGGGCCCGAGCAGGCCTTGCGGCAGGTCGCCGGAGATGTCGCCAACCTTCTTGCGCACCTGGTAGAAGGCGTCCTTCACCTCCTCTGCATTGGTGTCGCCCTTGATCTGGACGGTGATGATGGCGCTGCCGGCGCGGGTGTAGGAACGGACGAAGTCGAGGTGCGGCGTTTCTTGCAGCTTGCGCTCGATCTTGTTGACGACCTGGTCTTCCATCTCCTGGATCGAGGAGCCCGGCCAGATCGCCTGGACGACCATGACGCGGAAGGTGAAATCGGGGTCTTCCTTCTGGCCCATGCGCATCAGGCCGAGCGCGCCGGCAATGATGATCAGACCGAACAGGAAGCGCGCGATCGAGGGATGGCCGATGGCCCAGCGCGAAAGATTGAAAGGCTGCTTTTCAGTGCTGTCGGTGGTGGTCATCGGCGTCAGTCCAATTCGTTGATCGTGCGCGCATACGCTTTGCATGCAGCTAAAATATTCCGATGCTGGCTTCCGGGCGGCGAGGCTTTCCGAGCGGAGAGACACTCATCGCGGTGGGACGCGCGGATCGATGCGGGGGAACTCGATCTTGGCGTCTCGACCATCGGGCGCTCGCCGCCCGGAAACCCTGAATTCGCTTGCCCAGCCCTTTCGCCGAAGCGACGATCAAGCCGGCTTCATGCCTGCGGTCAGCGCAGGGCCTTTGCGGCATCGCCTTCCGCAGAGGCGGCCTGGACCGCATCGCCGGTCAGCTTGACCTTGAGATTCTCGGTCATGAACTGGGTGCCGGCGGCAACGACGACATCCCCCGGCTTGAGCCCGTCGGCGACGCTGACGCCGTCGGCGGTGAACTCCGCAACCTTGACCAGGCGCTCGTGCACCGTCTCGCCGGCGCGGTCGACGGTCCAGACAATCTTGCGACCATCCTTTTCCGCAAGCGCGCTGAGCGGGATCGACACCATCTCCTGCTTCTTGGCCACCGAGGCCTCGATGTTGGCGGTCATGCCGAGCAGCACGCGCGGGTCGTCGGGCAGCGAGACGCGGACGGCAAAGGTGCGCGACTGCTGGTCGGCGCTGCCGGCGACTTCACGCACTTTGCCGGAGAGCGCCAGCGCGTCATCGGACCAGAAGCTGGCCTTGACGTCCTTTCCCGGCTTGAAGGCGGCGATGTCCATTTCGGGAACCGCGATCAGCACTTCCTTTTCGCCGTCGACGGCAACGGTCATCACAGGCGTTCCGGCGCCGACCACCTGGCCGACATCGGCCGAGACCGCCGTGACGATGCCGTTCTCGCTCGCCTTGAGATCGGTGTAGACGACCTGGTTCTGCGCCTGGGCAAGGGTAGAGCGGGCGGCATCGCGCGTCGCTACCGCCTGGTTGTAGCTCAGCGTCGCCTGTTCGAGCTGCGACTTGGAGGTGAAGTTCTTGGCAAAAAGCTGTTCGGCGCGCTTGCGGGACAGATCGACCGTCTCGACCTGCCGCTCGGCGGCGTCGAGGCTGGCCTTGGCGCTCTTGACCGACAACTCATAGTCCGTGGGATCGATACGGGCTAGCACATCGCCTGTCGTCACATGCTGGCCGATGTCGACCAGACGCTCAGTGACCTTGCCCGAGATGCGAAAGCCGAGGTTCATTTCGGTACGGGCTCGCACCGAGCCGGAATAGGTGAGTTCGCGACTCTTTTCGGCCTGGCCGATCTCGACCACCTTGACCGGACGGATGATGTCCTGGACCTCGGTCTTCTCCTGGCTGCAGGCGGCGAGCCCGAGCGTGGCGACGATCAGGCCGGCGACCGGCAGCTTGCGGATGATGGAACTGGACAAAGACACTTTCGTACTCCCGACTGGAGATGAACGGTCGACACCGGCGCCCGGCGGGCGGCGGCTATTACTTCAGAGCCTTGATCGCGTAATCGATGAGATCGTCGGGCATCGCCCGATTGGTCTTGGCAAGGCACTGCGCCACCATTTGCGGGTGGCACAGAATGACGGTGGCGGCGCCGAAGCAGCGCGATGCGATGACCGGATCCTGGTCGGCAAACTCGCCGGCCTCGATGCCCTCGCGGATGACCTCGGCAAACAGGTCGTGAATGCTGTCGATATGCTTGTCGATGACGCCCCAGTCGCGCTCGAGCGCGACGATGACCATTTCGTGGACCTTCTGGTCGTCGAGCATGACTTCCAGCGTCATCTTGTACTGCGCATGCACGTAGCGGCGCAGCCGCTCCTCGGCGCTGATCGGCAACCGGGAAATCTCGTAGGCCATGTTGTAGCTGGCGAGGAGCATGCGGCCGCAGACGGCCTGGTGGATTTCGACCTTGGAGGCGAAGAAACGGTAGATATTGGCCGGCGACATGCCGAGTTCGCGGGCGATGTCGGCGACATTGGTCTTGCCGTAACCATAGTGCCGGAACAGGCGTTCGGCACAGTCGAGAATGCGGGTGACATTCTCCTGGCGGGTGGAGTCGGCCATTATGCTGGCGGCTTCGGACATGGCTCTCTGTCGATTTATGAGTGACGAATTTCAACTTTCGTCAGTCGTAAATCGAAAAGAGGGAAGTGTCAATGCGAATTCGACGTACGCGTATAATTTGGTGACAGAGGGTGTGCGCGAACTCGACCTTGCGCGTGCCGTTGCGCTCTGGAACTAAGATCCCTTCGCCATTTCCCGCAGCTGAAACTTCTGGATCTTCCCCGTCGATGTCTTCGGGATCTCGGCAAAAATCACCGCCTTCGGCACCTTGAAGCGGGCGAGCAGCGCGCGGCAGTGTTCGATGATCTCGGCCTCGCTTGCCACCTTGCCGGGCTTCAGCTCGACATAGGCGACCGGCACCTCGCCCCATTTGTCGTCTGCCTTGGCGACGACGCCGCAGGACGCCACGGACGGGTGTTTGTAGAGGGCTTCCTCGACCTCGATCGATGAAATGTTCTCGCCGCCGGAGATGATGATGTCCTTGGAGCGGTCCTTGAGCTGGATGTAGCCGTCGGGATGCATGACGCCGAGGTCGCCGGAGTGGAACCAGCCGCCGGCGAAAGCCTCGTCGGTCGCCTTCCTGTTCTTCAGATAGCCCTTCATGACGATGTTGCCGCGGAACATGACCTCGCCGATGGTCTCGCCGTCGGCCGGCGTCTTCTGCATCGTCTCCGCGTCCATCACCGTCAGGCCTTCGAGTGCGGCATAGCGCACGCCCTGCCTTGCCTTCTTCTGCGCCTTCGATCCCTTGTCTAGATCGTCCCAGGCGCCGTGCCATTCGTTGACGACCGCCGGGCCATAGGTCTCGGTCAGCCCGTAGAGATGGGTGACGGCAAAGCCGGCATCGGCCATGCCCGACAGCACCGCTTCCGGCGGAGGTGCTGCCGCCGTATTGAAGGTCACCGTCTGGGGGAACGTCCGCTTGTCCTCGTCCCTGGCGTTGATCAGCACCGACATGACGACCGGCGCACCGCACAGATGCGTCACGCCGTGGTCGGCGATGGCATCGTAGATCGGCTTCGGCCGCACCCAGCGCAGGCAGACATGGGTGCCGGCCTGGACCGCCATCGTCCACGGAAAGCACCAGCCATTGCAGTGGAACATTGGCAGCGTCCACAGATAGACGGCGTGCTTGGCCATGCCGGCATGGATGGTGTTGGTGTAAGCCATCAGGGCAGCGCCGCGATGGTGGTAGACGACGCCCTTCGGGTTGCCTGTCGTGCCTGAGGTGTAGTTGAGTGAGATGGCGTCCCATTCGTCGTCGGGCATCGACCAGGCGTAGCCCTCGTCACCGCCGGCGACGAACCCCTCATAGTCGATCGCGCCGATGCGCTCGCCCTTGAGATAGGGTGCATCGCTGGCATAGTCGGGATCGTCATAGTCGATGACCAGCGGCTTCACCTTGGCCAGTGCCAGTGCCTGTTTGACGACAGCGGAAAATTCGCGGTCGACGACGAGCACCTTGGTCTCGGCATGGTCGAACTGGAACGCGATGACGGCGGCATCGAGCCTTGTGTTGAGCGAATGCAGCACCGCTTTGGTCATCGGCACGCCGAAATGCGCCTCCAGCATCGGCGGCGTGTTCGACAGCATCACCGTGACGGTATCGCCCTTGCCGATGCCGCGCTTCGACAACGCCGAGGCGAGCTTCAGCGAGCGCTGCCAGAAGGTGCGATAGGTGATGCGCTGGCTGCCATGGATGATGGCGACATGATCGGGATAGGTGCTTGCCGCCCGCTCCAGATAGGTGAGCGGCGTCAGCGGCTGGTGGTTGGCGGCGTTCTTGCCGAGATCCTGCTCGTAGTGACTGCCCATCCCGTGCTCCCCGAATTTTCATTGTTGAGAACTTCTAACCCCAGGTTCCCGCCACGTCACCATCGGCGATTCCCGACCGGGCACATTTGGCGCAATGATCGTCCAGATTCGATGGCCAAAGAGGTATCGTGTACCCACGCCAATTTGACTTTTGTCGAGAGCCGTGAATAATGTCAGCCGAGGAGACGGCATGGCGATCCGACCGGCAGAACAGCTTATCCACAAGGCCGCATGGCTCTATTATGCCCATGGCCTGCGCCAGGACCAGGTCGCCAGCCAGCTTAACATCTCCCGCGCCTCGGTCGCCATGTATTTGCGCAAGGCGCGCGAGACCGGCATCGTCAACATCTCGACCTCGACGCAACTGTTCACCGACGACATGCTGGCGCGCCAGCTCGAGGACGCGCTCAAGCTTGATGCGGTGTGGATCGCGCCGGAGAATGCCTATGTCGTCGACCCTTCGACGGACGTTGCGGTGCTGGCGGCGAGTGTCTTTCTCGAACTGGTCAAGAAGGGCGACCGTATCGGCGTCGCCTGGGGCCGCACCGTCTACACCATCGCCGACGTCATGTCCTATGCCGACCTGCAGGACGTCACCGTTGTGCAGCTCTGCGGCAATCTCGGCGCGCCCTACTCCTACCGTCCCGACCAGTGCACGATGGAGATCGCCCGGCGGCTCAACGCCAAGGGCCTCAATTTCTACGCGCCGCTGGTGCTGACGACGGAATTGCTGGCGCATGGGCTGCGCGCCGAACCGGTGATCCGCGAACAACTGGCCGATATTGCAAACTGCGATCTGGCGCTCTATTCGGTCGGCACGGTCGATGGCGACAGCCATGTCGTCAAATGCGGCGCGCTCAGCCCCGGCGAGATGGGGCTGTTGCGAGAAGCGGGCGCCGCCGGAGTCGTTGCCGGCCAGATCATCGATGCCACCGGCAAGGCGCTCGACTGCAGCTACAACCGCCGCGTCATCTCGGCCTCGCTGTCGTCACTGCGCCAGATCGAAAAGCGGCTGATGGTGGTCCAGGAAGACAGCAAGTTCGAACCGCTGCTCGCAGCACTCGCCGGCGGACTCTGCACGCATCTGGTCGTCGGCGCCGGCATGGCGCGGCGGCTGCTCGAATATGCCGGAGCCAGCGCGGGGGCAAAAAAGGCTTCCTGACAAAACGAAATCCTTGCAGCGGCGCATTGTCATCAAGGCGTCGCGGCACTCCTGTTCACAGCAACATCAAAGACAGCAAAGCGGACATAGCGACATGAAGAACCTTTGGAATGACGACGACGCGGAAAGACTGGTGGGCGATTATGCGAAAAAGGGCGTGGCCCGCGACCTCGCGTTGCGCGTCTACACCACCCGGCTGCTCGGCGGCGAGCCGCGGCTGGTGCTGCATGGCGGCGGCAACACTTCCTGCAAGACCAAGGCCATAGACCTCGTCGGCGACGAATGGGACGTGCTGTGCGTCAAGGGCAGCGGCTGGGACATGGGTGTGATCGAGCCGCAAGGCCTGCCGGCGGTCAAGCTCGGCGCGCTGCTGAAGGCGCGTGCGCTGGCCAGCCTCGCCGACGAGGACATGGTGGCGCTGCAGCGGGCGAACCTCATCGACCCCGCCTCCCCCAATCCGTCGGTCGAGACGCTGCTGCACGCCTTCCTGCCGCATAAATTCGTCGACCACACGCATTCGACCGCGATCCTCGCCATCGTCGACCAGGCGGACAGCAAGCCGCTGATCAAGACCATGTTCGGCGACAAGATGGGATACGTGCCCTATATCAAGCCCGGCTTCGACCTCGCCAAGGTGGCCGCCGATGTCTACGACGCCGACCCCAGCGTCGAAGGCCTGATCCTCGACAAGCATGGCATCTTCACCTTCGGCGACGATGCCAGGCAGGCTTACGACCGGATGATCCACTATGTGAACGTGGCCGAGGACTATGTCGCCAAGCACGGCAAGCCGCAGCCGGCCAAGGTCACGCTGCCGGCAAAGCTGGCGACGCCCGCGGCAATCGCGCCCATGCTGCGCGGCGCGGTGGCGGTATCGCGTGGCGAAGGCCGCTTCGATCGCATGATCAGCGACTTCCGCACCTCGGATGCCATTGTCGATTTCATCAATTCGGCCGGCATCGCCGACTATGCCGCACGCGGTGTGTCGACGCCGGACCTGTCGATCCGCATCAAGACCGGGCCGATGGCAGTTCCGGCGCCAGACGCCGACAAGGCCGGCGACTACAAGGCCGTCATCAAGAGCCATGTCGAGGCCTTCGCCAGCGACTATCGCGCGTATTTCGAAACCAACGACGCGCTGGACGACGTCGAGCGCACCATGCTCGACCCGATGCCGCGGCTGACGCTGGTGCCGGGCCTCGGCATGTTCGGCCATGGCCGCACGCTGAAGGATGCGAAGATCGCATCTGATGTCGGCGAGATGTGGATCGAGGCGGTGCGCGGCGCCGAGGCCGTCGGCAGCTTCCATCCTCTATCGAAGGCCGACCTCTTCCCGCTGGAGTACTGGTCGCTTGAGCAGGCCAAGCTCGCCTCCAACAAGCCGAAGCCGCTGACCGGCCAGGTGGTGCTGATCACTGGCGGCGCCGGCGCGATCGGTGCTGCGACGGCAAAACTGTTCGCCGCCAATGGCGCGCATGCCGTCGTCGTCGATCTCGATGCGGCCAGGGCGGCCGAGGCGGCAAAGGCAGCCGGCAACAATTCGATCAGCGTCGGCGCCGACATCACCAACCCGGCCGAGCTGCGCGCCGCCTTCGACAAAGCTGTCGCTGTCTATGGCGGCGTCGACATTCTGGTCTCCAACGCCGGTGGCGCCTGGGAAGGCCGCATCGGCGAGCTCGACGATGCCCTGCTGCGCAAGAGTTTCGAGCTCAACTTCTTCGCCCATCAGTCGGCGGCGCAGAACGCGGTGCGCATCATGCTGGAACAGGGCACCGGCGGTGTGTTGTTGTTCAACACCTCCAAGCAGGCGGTCAACCCGGGTCCGAAATTCGGCGCCTATGGTGTGCCGAAGGCGGCGACGCTGTTCCTGTCCCGGCAATATGCGCTCGACTACGGCGCGCACGGCATCCGCTCCAATGCGGTCAACGCCGACCGCATCCGCTCCGGCCTGTTGACCGACGCCATGATCGCCAGCCGTTCCGGCGCGCGCGGCGTGTCGGAGAAGGAATACATGTCGGGCAATCTGCTCGGACAGGAGGTGACGGCAGAAGACGTGGCGCAGGCCTTCCTGCACCAAGCATTGGCCGAACGCACCACCGCCGATGTGACGACCGTGGATGGCGGCAATATCGCGGCGGCGCTGCGCTGAAGATAGAGCTGGAGCGGTTCATCGTTTCACCAAAACGGCGAACCGCTCCCCCTCCCGGTCTTGCGGAAAGCCGCTTTCGCACGTCGTGCTGAAAAACTGCTTGAGCCGGTCAAAATCCCACTCCAATCCTTTGCTTATTGCTCAACAGTTTAAGGGGCATCTCGTGTTTCGCATGCGAGCTCCAACCCTGATCCTTGGTGGAGTTGTCTATGGCAGCGAAAAGACTTCGTATCGGCGTGCTCCTCGGCGGGCGCTCCGCGGAGCATGAGGTTTCGCTGCTTTCGGCGACCAATGTCATGGCCGCGCTGGATCCGGCAAAATACGACGCCGTTCTGATCTTCGTCACCCGCGAGGGGCAATGGCAGCTGAGCCACTTCAAGGACGGCGCGCTGGCGACACCGTCTGATGGGACGCAGCTTTGCCTGGCGCCGGGCGGGCATGGGCGGATGCTGGCGATTCCCGCCAAGGGTGCGCCGCACGACCTGCCTGCCATCGAATATGGTGTTCCGGTACCGCACGCCTGCATGGCGAGGACGGCGCGGTGGCTGGTGCGAGTCGGGCGGTCATGATGCAGGGGCAGATTCCTAACAGATATTGTTAGATCTTGTGATGCGCATTTTCGAAAGACTGGAGCTGGCGGCGCAGCACCCCAAGATGGGCAGCGCACGGCCCGAGTTAAGCGCAACGGCCCGCGTGCTCGTCGAAGGCCGTTATATCATCATCTACGAGCCGCAGCCCGATGGTGTCTGTGGCGATTGTCCACGGGATGCGCGATCCAGACCATTGGTTGTAGGCCGGCAGGCTTACGATCAATATGAAAAGAGCGGCCCATGCCGCCCTTCGCATCTATCAGATGTCCGAT
Source organism: Mesorhizobium sp. L103C119B0 (assembly GCF_000502235.1). Lineage (NCBI taxonomy): Bacteria > Pseudomonadati > Pseudomonadota > Alphaproteobacteria > Hyphomicrobiales > Phyllobacteriaceae > Mesorhizobium > Mesorhizobium sp. L103C119B0. Next base: position 201,493 of record NZ_AYXE01000001.1, read on the forward strand.
CCTACTTCGCGTTCGGGTTCGGCATCCAGGCCGGCATGGCGACATCGGCATGGGCGAATTGCGGCAGCTTGGCCGACAGGTCCTCCATGTTCTTGATGTCCTTGTCGATCAGGTCCTTCTGGGTGATCAGCGTCGGCGGCACGATGACGTTGTGGCCGGGATCTTCACCGGCGAGCAGCTGCGCCAGCGCGCGCACCGAGACCTGGCCGACGACGGCAGGGTTGGTGGCGGCGGTGGCGGCCCAGGCGCTGTCGGTCTCGCGCATGGCCGCGATGTCCGAGGTAGAGATGTCGGCGGAGTAGATCTTGATCTTCTTGTTCAGCCCCGCCTCGTCGACGGCGATCTTCACACCCTTGGCGAACTCGTCATAGGGCGCGAACATCACATTGATGTCGGGATGCGCCTGCAGCACCGAGCGCGCCTGGTTGGCGACCGAGTTGGCGATCGGGTTGTCGAGCGTGCCGAACATCGCGACTTCCTTGATGCCGGCATGTTTCTTCTTCACGTCGACCCAGGTCTCGTTGCGGCGGTCGAGCGGCGCGATGCCGGCGACATAGACATAGCCGGCGTTCCAGCTCTCGCCATTGTCCTTGACCGCCTGCTCGAGCGCCAGGCGCGCAAGGTCCTTGTCGGACTGTTCGATCTGCGGGATCTTGGGGTTTTCGACATTGACGTCGAAGGCGACGACCTTGATGCCGGCATCGACCGCGCGCTGGGCGGCGTCCTTCATCGCTTCCGTCAGCCCGTGCTGGATGATGATGCCCTGCACGCCGAGTGCGATGGCCTGGTCGACCATGTCGGATTGAAGGGCGGCGTCCTGGCGGCTGTCGAGCACGCGCAGATCGATGCCGAGCGCCTTGGACTGGGACTCGACGCCCGAGAGATAGGCCTGGAAGAAATCGCCGGTCGAGAGATAGCGCACCAGCGCGATCTTGACGCCGGGCTTGTCGAACGGCGCCGGCTTGTCGGCGGCAAAGGCCGGGACCTGCATCAGCATTGTTGCGCCGGCCAATCCGAGCGCGACCTTCCCCAAAAGTCGTCTTGTGATGTTCACGTTCTTTCCTCCGTTTGTTGAACCCAAAACTGTCCCGGCAGCCATTCTATCTCCTGCCCCGGCCGGAAAGGGCGAAGGTAAAGACAAGGGCGACGACGAGAACCACGCCCTTGACGAAATCCTGCGTGTAGTAAGGCGCGTTCATCATCGTCAGGCCTTGCAGCAGGATGCCGACGAACAGCGCGCCGATGGCGGTGCCGAAGGCGTTCGGCTTGGCGGCGCCGAGCACCGCGTAGCCGATCAGCGCCGCGGCAACCGCATCGAGCAGCAGATTATTACCCGACGCGATGTCACCGCGTCCAAGCCGTGCGGCCAGCAAAATCCCGCCGATCGAGGCAAAAACTCCTGAAATGACGTAGGCCCAGATTTTGTATGCCTTGACAGGCGCGCCGGCGAGTTCGGCGGCCCGTTCATTGCTGCCCACCGCATACATCATGCGGCCGAAGCGTGTGTATTCGAGGAAGAACCAGATCAGCACGGCGAGCACGATCAGCACGACCACCGAGACCGGAATGAGGTTCGGGATGAAGAAGTCGAAGCGGTGGCGGCCGAGCGCCAGGAAGGCGTCGGAGAATTTGCCGTTGGCGACCGAGCCGTCCGGCATTGTCATACCGGTGGCGATGGAGCGTCCTTCAGTCGGGATGCGCTGGAGGCCGACGAGCAGGAACATCATGCCGAGCGTCGCCAGCAGATCGGGCACGCGCATATAGACGATCAGCCAGCCATTGATGAGGCCGACAAGGGCGCCGATGAGCAGGCAGATGAGGACAGCGACGACAACGTTCTGCTCCAGCACCACCATGACATAGGCAGCCGCCATCATGGCCGATGTGGCAACCGAGCCGATCGAGAGATCGAAGCCGCCGACAACCAGTGTGGCGGTGACGCCCAGCGCCAGCACGCCGGTGATGGCGACCGACTGGAAAATGAAGACGGCACTTTGCGGCGAGACGAACCCGTCGGCGGCGATGGCGAAATACGCGATCAGCCCGAACAGAAGCACGATGAACCCATAGCGGATGGCGTAATCGCGCAGCGTCATTCAGCGCCCGCCGTCAATACCCAACTCAAACCCGTGCACTCCATTCCAACCCTCAGTTCTTCAATCATCGTGGCTCAGGCCGCACTGTGCAACGGCCCGCCCGCGACTTCGGCCAGCAGACGGTCGAGATCGACATCGGCGTTGCGGTGTTCGCCGACGATGGTCTGCTCGGACATCACCAATATGCGATCGGCCGTCTCCAGTGCCTCGTCGAGTTCGGTGACGAACAGCAGCGTGGCGCGGCCATTGGCGCTGGCCCTCAGCTTGGCGGCGATGTCGCGCCTGGCGGAGATATCGACGCCCTGGAACGGTTCGTCGAGAATGAACAATCGGGCGTCCTGCGCCATCCAGCGGGCCACCATCACCTTCTGCTGGTTGCCGCCCGAGAGAGTGGTCATCTCGTCCTTCTCCGAGCGGCAGACGATGCCGAGATCCTCGATCTGCCGGCGGGCAATAGTGCGTTCAAGGCCGCGTTTGAGAACTGAAAAGCGCGACATGCGCTTGTGGAAGGGCAGACTGATGTTTTCCTGGATGTTGAAGCCGCCGACGATGCCGTTTTCGGCACGGTCCTTGGCGACCAGAAACACGCCGGCGGCGATGGCTTCGCCCGTCGACCCAGGCGCATAGGGCTTGCCATATAAAGTCATCGTGCCGGACAGCGGCTTGCGCAGGCCGAACAGCGTCTCGGCGAGCGCTGTCTTGCCGACGCCGACGAGGCCGGTGATGGCAACGACCTCGCCGTCGCCGAGCGTCAGCGAGAATGGCCGGGCACCAGGGGCGATGCGCAAGGAATCGACGGTCAGGATCGGCTTGGCAGAACTCCTGGCTTCGATGCGGTCAAGATGGATCTTGCGGCCGAGCATGGCGTTAACGGCACCCTCATAGTCGAGAGGCTTGCTGTCGAAGACGCCTGAGATGACGCCATCGCGCATCGAGACGATGCGGTCGGCCAGCCGCCTGATATCCGACATGCGATGCGAGATGTAGAGGATGGCGACGCCCTGCTCGCGCAAGCGGTCGAGCAGCGCAAACAGCCGGTCGGCCTCGGCGCTGGACAGCGACGAGGTCGGCTCGTCGAGGATCAGCACTTTCGGCTGGTGCGCCATGGCGCGCGCGATGGCCACCATCTGGCGATCGGCCAGCGACAGGTCGCTGATGCGGGCCTTGAGGTCGATGGCGAGCCCCATGCGGTCGGCCACCGCTTTGGCTTCGCGGCGCACCCGGCCGGGGTTGAACAGCAGCGGCGCGCCCTTGCCGCTCAGCCGGTCGAGCGTCAGATTGGTGGCGACATCGAGATCGGCGACGACGCCGTCATTGATGTTTTGGTGCACGGTAACGACACCGGCGCGGATCGCCTCTGCCGGCGTGTTCGGCGCAAAGTTGCCGCCAGCGAGGTGCATGATGCCGCCGTCATGGTCGTAGACGCCGCTGATGATTTTGACGAGGGTGGACTTGCCGGCGCCGTTGGCGCCCATCAGCACAGTGATCTCACCGGCATGCAATTCGAGCGAGACGCCGCCAAGCACCTCGATATGGCCGAAGGATTTCCTCAGCCCGTCCACGCGGAACACGGCATCATTGCCCATTCGTTCCTCCCTAACGTTGACGCTATGGGCTACGTGATCAATTGTCAACTCGATTGACAATTGCCAGTCAGCTTCCTAGCTTGGCCTCACCGCCATCGCTCCACTATGATTGGAGCGAGCAAGCGGGAGGGTGAGGAATGACTGCGAAATTGCCGTTTGAAGCACTGTCGGTGGAGACGCTTGCAACGCGCCTCGGTACGAACGAAGCGCTGTGCGCCAAAATCGGCAAGGGCCCTTGGAAGGTGCGCGAGGTCGGCGACGGCAATCTGAACCTCGTCTTCATCGTCGAAGGCGGCTCGGGTGCGGCCGTGGTCAAGCAGGCCCTGCCCTATGTTCGCCTCGTCGGCGACAGCTGGCCGTTGCCGCTCAAACGCTCCTTCTTCGAGTATCACGCGCTGACGCGGCAAGAGGCGCGCGCGCCGGGCTCGGTGCCGGCGATCCTCCATTTCGACGAAGCCCAGGCGCTGATCATCATGGAATATCTGGCGCCGCCGCACATCATCCTGCGCCGTGCCCTGATCGACGGCCGCGAGTTGCCAAATATCGCCCGCGACATCGGCCTGTTCATGGCCCGCACTTTGTTCCGCGGCTCTGATCTCTCCATGCCCACCAAGGACCGCAAGGCCGACCTGGCGCTGTTTGCCGACAATGTCGAGCTCTGCGGCATCACCGAAGACCTGGTGTTTTCCGACCCATATTTCGATGCCAAGCTGAACCGGCATACGTCGCCGCAACTGGACGGCCTGGTTGCCGAACTGCGTGCCGACCGCGACCTCAAGGTCGAAGCGCAGCGGCTGAAGCATATCTTCGCCGCCAAGGCCGAGACGCTGCTGCATGGCGACCTGCATTCGGGCTCGATCATGGTCACCGACACCGAGACGCGGATGATCGATCCGGAATTCGCCTTCTACGGTCCGATGGCCTTCGACGTCGGCATGCTGCTCGCCAATTTCTGGATGTCCTACTTCTCGCAGCGCGGCCATGAACAGAAGGGCAAGCGTGACGCCATGCGTGCCTATCTGCTCGGGGTGACCAACGACACCTGGACGGTGTTCCGCGCCGAGTTCTCGCATCTATGGCGCACCGAGCGCACCGGCATGCTTTACCAGAAGAGCCTGTTCGAGGATCAGGGCGACATTCTCGCCTCGGAGCAGGCGCTCGACCATGTGCTGCACCAGATCTGGACCGACCTCTTGGGCTTTGCCGGCATCGAGGTGCACCGGCGCATCCTCGGCCTCGCCCACAATGCCGATTTCGAGACCATCGAGGACGAGGATCTGCGGGCCTCCTGCGAGGCCAAGGCGCTGAAATTCGGCCGTCACATCGCCGTCAACCGGCGCCAGATTCACGGCATGGACGAGGTTAATAATCTGGCCGCTTTGATCGAACGGGAGAGCAGGATTTGAACGTCGGCGAGCGCCACTACCGCACCATCTGGCTGAGCGACGACCAGCGTTCGGTCGAGATCATCGACCAGCGCTGGCTGCCGCACGAGTTCCGGGTCGAGACGATCGGGAGCGTTGCCGGCATCGCCACCGCGATCCGTGACATGTGGGTTCGTGGCGCGCCGCTGATCGGCGTCACCGCGGCCTACGGCGTCGCCATCCAGATGGCGGACGATCCGTCTGACGAAGCGCTCGACGCGGTCTGGGAGACACTGCACAAGACGCGGCCGACTGCGATCAATCTACGCTGGGCGCTGGACGAAATGCGGCGGTTCCTAAGGCCGATCGTATTGGGACAGCGCGCGGAGGCGGCCTATAAGCGCGCTGCCGAAATCGCCGACGAGGATGTCGATCTCAATCGCGCCATCGGCGAGAACGGGCTTGCCATCATCAAGGAGATCGCGGCACGCAAGAAGCCGGGCGAGCCGGTCAACATCCTCACCCACTGCAACGCCGGTTGGCTGGCGACGGTCGATTACGGCACCGCCACGTCGCCGATCTATCTCGCCGTCGAGGCCGGCATTCCGGTCCATGTCTATGTCGACGAGACGCGCCCGCGCAACCAGGGCGCCCAGCTGACCGCCTGGGAGATGGCCGGCCACGGCGTGCCGCACACGCTGATCGTCGACAATGCCGGCGGCCATCTGATGCAGCGTGGCGCGGTCGACATGGTGATCGTGGGCACCGACCGCACCACGGCCAATGGCGACGTCTGCAACAAGATCGGCACCTATCTCAAGGCGCTCGCCGCCTCCGATAATGAGGTGCCCTTCTACGTCGCTCTGCCCTCGCCGACCATCGACTGGACGGTGGGTGATGGCCTCACCGAAATCCCGATCGAGGAACGCTCCGGTGACGAGGTGTCGCTGGTCTGGGGCAAGACGGCGGACGGCAAGATCGCGCAGGTTCGGGTTTCGCCCGAAGCGACGCCGGCGGCCAATCCGGCGTTCGATGTGACGCCGGCACGGCTGGTGACGGGGCTGATCACCGAGCGCGGTGTGGCCAAGGCTTCGCGCGAAGGCTTGAAGACGATGTTCCCCGAACGCGGATAATCTCCCCCCTTGAGGGGGAGATGTCGCCAAAGGCGACAGAGGGGGTCGGCGCGTCCTGACGCGACCTCCCAGCACCGACAGATGATGCTAGCGCTCCAGTCGAACCGACCCCCTCTGACCTGCCGGCCATCTCCCCCTCAATGGGGGAGATTAGCGCCTCACCGGCTGGCTACCGGATTTCAGCCCTGCAACAAGAATTGCGGCCTCGATGGCCGCTGACGGTTGCGGTTCTGGCGAAATCCGGCCAGAAGCATCTAGGCCGGCAATCGGCCGGCCCGCGACGTTGCGCTTGAAACCAGATACGGGAGACTATTGGGTGGCTCGCATAACACTGAGACAATTGCTCGACCACGCCGCCGAGTACGGCTACGGCGTACCCGCTTTCAACATGAACAATATGGAACAGGGCCTCGCCATCATGGAGGCGGCCGAGGAGACCAAGTCGCCGGTCATCCTGCAGGCAAGCCGCGGCGCCCGCGCCTACGCCAATGATGTGGTGCTGGCCAAGCTGATCGACGCGCTGGTCGAAATCCACCCCGACATCCCGGTCTGCATGCATCTCGACCATGGCAACAACGAAGCCACCTGCGTCACCGCCATCCAGTACGGCTTCACCTCGGTGATGATGGACGGCTCGCTGAAAGAGGACGGCAAGACGCCGGCCGACTATGCCTACAATTCCGGAATCACCCGGCGCGTCGTCGACATGGCGCATTGGGGCGGCGTGTCGGTGGAAGGCGAGATCGGTGTGCTCGGTTCGCTTGAGAGCGGCGGCGGCGAGCAGGAAGACGGCCACGGCGTCGAAGGCGCCATCAGCCACGACCAGCTCTTGACCGACCCAGTGCAGGCGGTCGAATTCGTCAAGGACACCCATGTCGATGCGCTGGCTGTCGCCATGGGCACCAGCCACGGCGCCTACAAATTCTCGCGCAAGCCGGACGGCGCGGTGCTGGCGATGAATGTCATCGAGGAAATCCACCGCCGCCTGCCCAACATGCATCTGGTCATGCACGGCTCGTCCTCGGTGCCCGAGGACCTGCAGGAGATCATCAATAGATATGGCGGCCAGATGAAGCCGACCTGGGGCGTGCCGGTGGAAGAGATCCAGCGCGGCATCAAGCACGGCGTGCGCAAGATCAACATCGACACCGACAACCGCATGGCGCTGACCGGCGCCATCCGCAAGGTGCTGACCGAAAACCCGAGCGAGTTCGATCCGCGCAAATATCTGACGCCGGCGATGGCGGCGATGCGCAAGCTGTGCAAGCAGCGCTTCGAGCAGTTCGGCACCGCCGGCAATGCCCAGAAGATCAAGCCGCTGCCGGTAGCTGAGATGGCCAAGCGGTACAAGTCGGGCAGCCTTGATCCGAAGTTTGGGTGAAGTCCCTGGCGCCTCTTCCTTCTCCCCTTGTGGGGAAGAAAGAAGAGCTATTGACATAAAAAAGGCCGGGCGCGAAAGCGGCCCGGCCAATAGAAGGTCAAGAACCTTCAGAGGGGAACACCGCTCGGTGGAATGGGAGGAAACCGCCGAACGATAATTCCTATATGCGCGTATTCGCGGCAGATGGCGACGAACGGCTTTCTAAAACAACGCGAGATTCGGAAATTTCGATCTCGTTTTGAAAGATTTCAGCCGGTGAGGCGCCGGTTTCCAGGAGATCGGCGTAGTGCCGGCGCGCCACGTCGGGATGCGAGCGCAGGCGGCTCTTCAGCACATTGGTGCCGACATTGCGAAACAGCGGATTGTCGGGATCGCTGGCCGGGCCCCGCGCCTCGGCCGCCAGTTCCTCGGGCAGGTCGAGCAGCGGAATCGTGGCGTCGAGCCGGGCGCTGAAGAAGAACGGGACCGAGACGCGCTCGACGCCGGCCGGCGGTGTCACCACACGGTGGACTGTCGCCCGGAGATAGCCGTTCGACGCCAGTTCGAGCAGTTCGCCGATGTTGACCACCAGCGTGTCGGGCAGCGGATCGACGTCGACCCAGGCACCGTCATATTCGACCTGCAGCCCCTTGCTCTCGTCCTGCAACAGAAGCGTCAGGAAACCGCCATCCTTGTGCGCGCCGACGCCCTGGTTGTCGCCGGTGGCGTCGCGGCCGGGGTAGCGCACGATCTTCATGCGATGGTTGGGCTCGGCCCGGTAGACGGGATCGAAGGCGTCCTCGGCCTGATCGAGCGACAAAGCGAAGGCCCGGAGCAGCCGGATCGCCACCGCCGTCGCCTTGGCCTGCCATGCGAGTAGCGCCGGCTTCAGCTCGGGCAGCGTGGCCGGCCACTGGTTGGGCCCTTGCAGCCGCGTCCAGGCGGGCACGCCGGGGCCTTGTTCGATGGCCGGGCGTTCGACGCCGATGTCGAGCTGTTCGCGCCAGTCGGCCTTGCCTTTGGTCAGCTCGCCGCCGGCGCGCGTATAGCCGCGGAACTGCGAGGACTTCACCATTTCGATCGCCAGTTTGTCGGCTTCCGGCAAGGCAAAGAACCGGCGCGAGGCGTCGAGCACTTCTGCGGTATCCGCAGCCGATATGCCGTGGCCGGTCAAATAGAAGAAGCCGACATCGCGCGCGGCCGTGCGCAGGTCGAAGAGAAACGTTCGCCGCTCGGAAGCGCCCTGTTCGAGACGGCCGAGATCAAGCACGGGTACGATCCTGGGCATGGTCAAGCTCCTTGTTCCGCTGTCACGGTGGCACGCAGGCCGGTCCGATCAAAGCAACGCGCAATCCAATCTCGGCGCCGATAGAGAAAGCCGGCGCTGCGTTTGGCAGCCTGCCGGCAAATAACGTTCGTGGCGCTCATCCGCGCCGGTCCAGCCTGGCGACCAGCCGGTCACCGACCCACTGGATGCCGCAAACGAGGATGATCAGCACAATGACCACGGCGACCATGACGCTGGTCTCAAAACGCTGGTAGCCATAGCGGATGGCGAGGTCGCCAAGCCCGCCGGCACCGATGGCGCCGGCCATGGCCGAGGCACCGATCAGCGTTACCAGCGTCACCGTGAAACCGGCGACGATGCCGGGCAATGCTTCGGGCACCAGCACCTCGCGGATGATCGTCCAGCGGTTGCCGCCCATGGCGCGCGCCGCCTCGATCAGGCCGCGATCGACCTCGCGCAGCGACACTTCGGCGATGCGGGCATAGTAAGGCGTCGCCGCAATCGACAACGGCACGATCGCCGCCCAGGTGCCGATCGAGGTGCCGACGATCAGCCGCGTCACCGGGATCAGCGCCACCAGAAGGATGATGAAAGGCACCGAGCGGAAGCCGTTGATGACGGCGCCGAGCGCGCGGTTCACCCACAGGCTTTCGGCAATGCCGCCGCGCTCGGTGGCAATCAATGCCAGGCCGAGCGGCAGCCCGAAGACGAGCGAGATGAGGCCCGATGCCGCCGTCATGAGGACCGTCTCCCAGATCGAGCGCAGCAGAAGTTCAAACAGAACCGGCGACATGGCCAAGCACCTCCACCCGTGCGTCGCGGGCCTTCAGGAATGCGATTACTTTCGACAGATGTTTCGGATCGTTGCCCGCGACCGCAAGGAACAGCGTGCCGACCGGCTGCTGCTGGACATGGTCGATGCCACCATGGACGAGGCGGAACGGCCCCGGCACCGCCACCGCAAGATCGGACAGCAGCGGACCGCGCGCGGCCTCACCTGCGACGTCGACCCTGAGGATGAGCTCGGCGCCGCCTCCGGGAGCAAGCCGGCCGGCAATCTCGGCCGGCAGTTGCGGGCGGATGCCGCCGAGCAGGCTCCTGGTGATTTCGGAACGCGGCTCGGCAAAGACCGACCACACCGGGCCTTGCTCGACGATGCGCCCGGCATCGATCACCGCGACGCGGTCGGCGATCGAGCGGATCACCTCCATCTCGTGGGTGATGAGCAGGATGGTCAGGCCGAGCTGCCGGTTGATGTCTTTCAGCAAGGCCAGGATGGAGCGCGTCGTCTCCGGATCGAGCGCTGAGGTCGCCTCGTCGGACAGCAGCAGCGCTGGCCGCGCGGCCAGCGCCCTGGCGATGCCGACGCGCTGCTTCTGGCCGCCCGACAGCGAGGACGGATAGGCCTTCGCCTTCTCCGACAGGCCGACGAGGTGGAGCAATTCGGCGGCGCGCGCCAGCCGTTCGGCCTTTGGGCGGCCCTCGATCTTCAGCGGCAGCGCGACATTGTCCTCCACGGTCTTGGCCGACAGCAGATTGAAGTGCTGGAAGATCATGCCGATGCGACGCCGCAGCGGCTGCAATTCACGCTCGCCGAGCCGGCCGATCTCGCGGCCCTCGATGAAGACGTCGCCGGAGTCCGGCCGCTCCAGCCCGTTGAGGCAGCGGATCAGCGTCGACTTGCCGGCTCCGCTGCGGCCGATGATGCCGAGGATCTCGCCCTTCTTCACCGTCAGCGAGACGCCGTCGAGCGCAGGCGTCGCGCCAAAGCGGCGCTTGAGGTCGACGAGGCGTACGACATCTTCTTGCCCGGCCGATATATTGACCGGACCGGATGCCTCGGCCGTGACGTGCTGGTTCATCTCACTGTCCGTTTCAACGCTCGACAAATGCGACAGCGGCCCGCTCAACAGCGGGCCGCCTGCTCCTGACAACCAGGCGCCAATCAATAGGCGCTGATCCCGGTGCCCTTGTAGACCTTGTCGAACTCGGCCTTGACCGCCTCGTTCTGGTAGGACGCGACCAGCGTCTTCACCCACGCCTCGTTCTCGTTGCCGGATTTCACGGCGATGAAGTTGCGGTAGGGGTTGTCGGCCACTGGCTCCTGGGCGATGCGGTTGTCCGGGCCGAGACCGCTCTTCAGCGCCCAGTCGGTGTTGACGACAGCCGCGTCGAGATCCTCGACCGAGCGGCCGACAATGCCGGCGTCCAGTTCCTTGATGACGACCTTCTTAGGGTTCTCGGCAATGTCGGCGGTGGTCGCCAGGATGCCGGTGCCGTCCTTCAGCTTGATCACGCCTTCGTTCTGCAGAACGCGCAACGCGCGGCCCTCATTCGAGGGGTCGTTGGGCAAGCCGATGACGGCGCCTTCGGGCAGGTCGGCAACCTTGGTGTATTTCTTGGAGTAGAGGCCGATCGGCCAGACGCCGGTGTAGCCGACGCGCACGATGTGGTACCCTTGGGTCTTGATCTGGTTGTCGAGATAGGGCTGGTGCTGGAAGGCGTTGGCGTCGATCTCGCCGCGCTCGAGCGCCTCGTTGGGCTGGGTGTAGTCGTTGAACACCACGGTCTCGACGGTCAGGCCTTTTTCGGCGGCCTGGGCGACGACGACGCGCCAGACATCCTCATCCTCGCCGCTGATGATGCCGACCTTGATAGACTTCTTGTCCTCGGCGAAGGACGGCGTCGGCTGAGCCAGACCGGCAAGCGTGACGGCCGAGGCAAAAAGTGCCGCAAGGGCAGCTCGCCGGCTGATGGCTGAAAAAAGAAGAGAGCTGGAAGCGTTTCCGCGTTCGGACATTGTCGATCCCTCGTAATCCTGAAGTCATTGCGGCGAGGTGGAATACCAAGCCTTGACGACATCATCGGCAATGCTGCTTGCCGGATCAAAGAACCGCATTTCTTCTCAAACACGAAGCCGGGAATATTCTCTCAAAGATTTCGCAATTGCGAGAACGGTCACGCCGGACCGGTCAGAATGTCTCGACAAAGGGCCGCAGCTCGACCTCGAAGCTCCAGGCGCTGCGATGCTGGCGATGGGTCGCGAGATAGGTCTGCGCGATCGCATCGGGCGACAGCTGGCTGTCCGGTCGCTCGGGCTTCGTCCCGACCGGCTCGATCTGGCCGTCGATAATGAAATGGGCGACATGGATGTTCTTCGGGAAGAGTTCGCGCGCCATCGACTGAGCCAGACCGCGCAGGCCGAATTTCGGCATGGCAAAGCCGGCGGAGTTGGGAAAGCCCTTGATGCTGGCGGAGGCGCCGGTGAAAAGAATCGAACCGGAGCCGCGCGCAAGCAGCCGCCGCGCCGCTTGCTGGCCGACCAGGAAGCCGCCATAGGCGCCGACAAGCAAGGCTTGTTTGACCGCATCGGGATCGACCTCGGCGATCGGGCCGCGCGTGCGGCCGCTGGCATTGAAGACGGCAAGGGCCAGCGGGCCTTGCTTGTCGGCGGCGTCAAACAGGCCGGCGACGGAGGCCGGATCGGCGACGTCGGTTTCGACGGCCAGCGCGCCGGTTTCCCCGACCAGCGCCGCGAGTTTGGCCGTGTTGCGGGCGGCCAGCACCACACGATAGCCTTCCGTGGTGAGAAGGCGTGCCAAAGAGGCGCTCAGGCCCGCACCCGCGCCGGCGATCACTGCGACTTCGGATGCCATGTCGTTTCTCCTTGGCGATGACGTGTTCGTCTCATAGCTGGCGTCTTGAGCGGCGAGACGCAAGAACGGCGTTGCTCGATTTTCGCTGTTCGGTGAAAAACTCTGCCGGCAGGTTCGGAGCAATCGACCGCGGCCAGGGTCTTGCCTGGCGAGACAATCCGTCCGACAGGTGATTGCGTTGGAATCGCAAACGGTGTCGCAAGGGAGTCGACCGTGGAACCAATCTGGGCCGTCGGCCTGATGACCGGCACCGTGCTTGACGGCAATATCGACGTGGCGCTGATCAAGACCGATGGCGAGCGGATCGCCGATTTCGGCACCTATACGCTGGCCCCCTACCCCGCAGCGATCCGTGCCTTGCTGGAGGAGACGCTGCGTCAGGCCCGGGTGTGGAATTTCGACGGGCCCGAGCCGGCGATCTTTGCCGAAGCCGAGGAGGCGCTGACGCGGGCGCAGTCGGCGGCGGTGAAGGACCTTGTCGAAAGCTACGGCCTAACCATAGGCGATATCGGCGTGGTCGGTTTTCACGGCCAAACCGTGCTGCATCGTGCCCCGCAACCCGGGCGGCGCGGCGATACGCGCCAGTTGGGCGATGGCGCGCTGATGCATTCCATTTTGGGCGCCAAGGTCGCCTATGATTTCCGCTCGGACGATGTGCGCGCTGGCGGCCAGGGCGCACCACTGGCGGCTGCCTACCACGCGGCGCTTTTGAGGGAAGCCGACGCCAGCGGGGACACCGCTGTGCTCAATCTCGGCGGTGTCGGCAACGTCACTTGGTGGGACGGCAAGGACAACATCGTCGCCTTCGACACTGGCCCGGCCAACGCGCCGCTCAACGATTTCATCAAGGCAAACGGCCTCGGCGAGATGGACCGCGACGGCGCACTGGGCGCGGCCGGCACCGTCGATGAAGTGCGGCTGGCCAAATTGCTCCAGCATCCGTATCTGACCAAGCCCTATCCGAAATCGCTCGACCGTTTCGACTTCGGCGCCGCCATGGCCGACGGCCTCAGCGCAGAGGATGGGGCGGCGACGCTGACGGCCTTCACCGTCTCGGCCGTCGGCAAGGCGCTCGATTTGTTGCCGCGCCGGCCGAAGCGCCTAGCGGTCAGTGGCGGCGGCCGCCGCAACCCGACGATGATGGCGATGCTGGCGAGGCGCGCCAACGTCGAGGTGGTGCAGGCCGAGACACTGGGCTGGAAAGGCGATGCGGTGGAGGCCGAATGCTTTGCCTTCCTTGCCGTGCGCGTGCTGCGCGGCCTGCCGATCAGCTTTCCCAGCACCACCGGCGTGCCGCGGCCGATGCAAGGCGGGCGGCTGGCAGGTTAGAGCTTCTTCTGCAGGAAGATGCGGCTGCGGCCGATGGGAAAGTCAGGCAGCTCGCCGAAACGCCGGTAGCCTTGCCGCTCATAGACTTTGGCCGCTGTCGGATTGAACGTGTCGATCCAGGCGGTCTGGCAGCCCCGGGCGACTGCTTCGCGCTCGGCAGCGTCCAACATGTCGCCGGCCATATGCTGGCCGCGCAGGCGTTCGTCGACCCACAGCCATTGCACATAGAGCCAGCCCCAGGCGGTGTATCCCGAAATGCCGGCGACGACAGCGCCGTGCTCGTCACGAACGAAGACCGCGATCGGCTTGCGGCCGGAGGGGCCGACATCGCCGTCATTGAACGCCGTCAGCCGCTCGGCCAGGAAGGCGAGGTCGTCTGACGAGGGGTCGGCAGTGGTTTCAAGCGTCGTCTTCATCCGGGCGGGGCTCGCATGGCAAGCCAAGCTCTAGCGAAGGACGGGATGAGGACGCAAGCTTTACGGCTTGATGGGCGGCGGCGACCGCCATGACCCCGCTGCTGCCGCAACCAGCATCAGCACGGCGGCAACGATCGCGCAGATGGCAAAGCCGAATGTCGAATAAAGCGGCCCGAAGCTGGTGGTGCCGATGAAGACGGCGAGGTAGGTGACCGAGCTGTTCAGGCCCATGATGGTGCCGCGGCGCGACGGATCGAGCGCGGTAAGGCGCATCACCAGCACGTTCAGGCCGAAATGATTGGCAAGGCCCCAGATGGCGATCATAGCCAGGATCAGCACGAAATTGCTGCTTGCGAGCGCGATCGCGACATAGACGACGGCGACCAGCAGATAGGCGAAAGGCATGACGCGCCGTGCGCCGATGCGGTCGATGACGCCGTCGAGGAAGGCCGCGGCGCCGAAGCCGGCGCCATAGGCGAGCGCGGCCAGCGCATTGGCGCTGACGGGCTCGCCCAGATCCTGGTGCAGATGATCGCCGAGATAGCCGTAGACGCCGTAAAAAGCGGTCATGAAGGCGGTGCAGGCGATGAGCAGCGGCACGATCCCCGGAATGGCCAGCGCAACGAACGGCGACGGCGCCGGGCCGCCCTTCCTGACGTCGCTGAGCGAGGTCATCGACAAGGCAGCAAGCGCAATGGCGGAAAGCACCGCGACGGCGGCGAAGACGGCGCGCCAGTGCACGAGATCGGCAAGCACGGCCGACAGCGACACGCCGGCCACCATGGAGACCGTCCAGCCGGTCAGCACGACGCCGATCGTGCCGCTTTCACGGCCGGGCGGCGCAATTGCCGCTGCACTGGTATAGATGGCCGGCATGGCGACGCCCGCGGCGATGCCGGCGACGGCCTGGGCCGCGACCAGCATGATCACCGTCGGCGCCAGCGCGCTGGCGAGAAGGCCGACCGCCAGCAACAGCAGAGCGCCCTGCAGCATGCGGCGGGCGCCGACGCCGTCGATATAGCGGGCGAGGAACAACGCGCTGGCGGAAGTGCCGAGGCCGAAGGCGGCCGACGCGGCCATCACCGCCGGCACGCTGGTGCCGAAGGATGCGGCGACTGCCGGAGCAATTGGACCCAGGACCAGCGAGTTCGAGCCGATGACGGCGATGCAGCCGGTCAGGAGATAGGCCAGCGCCGGGATCGGCTGATGGAGCGTTGCAGCTTGATGCGCGTTCGTCATCGGGTCATAATGGCCGAACTGAATTCCGCGACAACAAGGAATTTCGATATGGACGAAGAAACAGATGGGGTTCTGCAGAACAAGGTAGCTCCCCGAGAGCTCGACGCAATCGACCGAAAAATATTAGGCGTGCTGGTCGAGGATGCGACGATCAGCTACGCCGAACTTGGCGAACGCGTCTGCCTGTCGCCGCCGGCGGCGCATGAGCGGGTCAAGCGCCTGCGGCGCAGCGGCGCCATCCGCGGCACCGCTGTGATCATCGACCCGAAGGCGGTGAAGAAGCCGCTGCTCACCTTCGTGCATATCGATACCAAGGGCTGGGGCAAGACACCGGAGCTGATGGCCGTCTCCCAATATCCTGAGGTCGAGGAAATCCATTCGGTGGCCGGCGACACCTGCATGCTTCTGAAGGTCCGCACCGAGGACACCAGGGCGCTCGAAGGCCTGCTGGCGCGTCTCTACGAAACGCCCGGCGTCACCTCGACGCGAAGCTATGTCGTGCTGTCGACCTATCTCGAGCGCCCGGTGCAGCCCGAGATCACGGCGCAATGGCCGACGCCCCGGCATATGGCCACGCCGTTGTACTGATCTGCGCTATCTTCGTCTTGCCGGGGCCACAACAATCCTTCACAAACGGCACCCTATATTGATGCCAGGCATTGATTTGGGGTGACAAGAGGCGCGGCTTGGAATTCGAACTGAAAACCATCGAGGCGCTGGCCCCCGATCAGGCGTCGCTAAGCGCCGCCTCGAAGCTCACCAAGCGCTCGAACTGGCCGCGGCTGGAGAAGAACGAGCAGCAGGCGCTGATCTGGGGCGAATGCCAGGGCTCGGGATCCAACCCCTATCGCACCGTCGTCGACACCGGCGACCACGGCTACAAATGCACCTGCCCGTCGCGAAAATTTCCCTGCAAGCACACGCTGGCGCTGATGTGGATCGCCGCCACGGCGCCGGCCAGCTTCACATCAGCCGAAACAACGCCGGAATGGGTCAATGACTGGCTTGGCCGGCGCAGGAAGACTGCGCCCCCGCCGGTCGACGCAAAGCCTGGCAGGGGCGCGTCTGGCAAGAGCATTGGCGAGGCCTCGCAGGCGGAGGAAAGCACCGTCGATGACGCCGCCGCGGCGGAGCGCCGCGAGACGGCGCAGCGCAAGCGGGCGGAAGATACGCGCACCGCGGTGGCAGGCGCGCTGGACGAACTCGACCAGTGGATTGCCGACCAGCTGCGGCTCGGCCTTTCCGCCTTTGCCGACGCCAGCAGCGAGCGCTGCCGCCGCATTGCGGCGCGGCTTGTCGACATGAAGGCGACGGCGCTTGCCGGACGCATCGACGAAATCCCGGCCCGGCTAATGGCGCTGCGCAGCGAGGAACGGCCGGACGCGGCGATCCGCGAACTCGGCAAGCTGGTGCTGCTGGCCAAAGCCTGGCGCTCGGCGCCCGACGATCCCGAGCTGAAGCGACTGGTGTCGGCGTCCGAAACCCGCGACCAGGTTCTGTCCAGTCCCGACGCGAAGCAGGTCGACAGCCATTGGGAGGTCGTCGGCGAGAAGATCGAGACCCGCCGCGACGGTCTCGTCAGCCATTCGACCTGGCTGCTCGATCTGAAAAGCCCGACGCCGCAGTTTGGGCTGCTGCTCGATTTCTTTCCGGCTTCGGCCGGCCGCCGCTCGGCGGCGTTCACGCCCGGTGACCGGTTCCACGCCCGCCTGGTATTCTACCCGTCGCGCCAGCCACTGCGGGCCTTGGTGGCGGAGCGCAAGGGCGACGTCGTGTCGGGCGCCTGGCCGGATTTCGGCCTCGACGCTGTCAAGGACCCGCTCGCGGCGCATGCGGCGCACCAGGACGCAGCGCCCTGGTCGACCGATAGCCCGCTGATGCTGCCTGCCGGCGCGATCCTGCTCGATGAGCGCGGCACCGCCTGGTGGCAAGCGGCGCACGACCCGCAAGGGACCGCCCTGCCTGTTAGCGGGACCGTCGATCAGACCGTGCTTGGCCTCGACCTCGCGGCCACGGCAGCGCTTTGGAACGGCGCGCGGCTCGATCTGCTGGCCGCGCAAAGCGGCTTCGGGAGGCTCGATCTGTCATGAACGAGCTCGAACTAACCGGCCTGGCGACGATGCGCGACTGCTGGATCACCGGCGGAACCGCGTTCGATCTGGCGCCAACCGCATGGAAGGAGATCGCGGGTGGCGCAAGCCCAGACGAACGGGAGCGACGTCTGCTGGCGATCGCGGCGCAGGCGCTCGATGTCGGCCTGCGGCCGTCGGCGCCGAAGACGCTGAAGCGGCGCCCGCCGCTGCCGAGGCTTGGCCTGCCGCTGCTGCCGGAGCGGTTGCGGCCGCTGTTGCGGGCGGCCCTGAAGAACGCCGCCGATGCGCAGCGCAAGTCGCGTGTCGCGACGCTCGTCGCCAGCCGCGGCTACGTGCTGCATCCGATGGACTGGATGCCGTCGGCATCAGACCAGAACAGCCCTGACATCTATGCGCCGTGGATCGACTGGCAGGCCAGCGTCGAAGGGCTGAAGATTGCCCCGCAGGAGCAGCTGACGGCGCAGAACTGGGATGACTTTTACCCCGCCGCGCGCCGTATCGCGTTGGCCGAGATGCGCCGTCGCGATCCGGCCACGGCCCGCAGCCTGATGGAAGCCAAGGCGACGGGCGAGCCGGCTGAAGTCCGGCTGGCGCTCATCGAACTCATGCATTGCAACCTGACGCCCACGGACGCGCCATTCCTGAAAAGCCTGGCAACCGACCGCTCCGGCAAGGTGCAGGAGCTGGCAGGCCGGCTGCTGGCAAGGCTGGGCGAGCATGGCCGGCCGGGCAACGACGGAGCCGACGACCCCGTTGCCGAACTCGCCGCCTTCATCACAGAAGGCAAATCCGGCTTCATCCGCCGCCGCACCACCTACACGCCGGCAAAACTCAAATCGGCTGCGCAAGAAAAGCGCCGCGCCGAATTGTTCGAGACCTGCAACCTGGTCGACCTCGCTTCCCGATTTGGGGTCAGCGAATCCGATTTCATTGCAACCTGGCAATTCGGTGCCGACAAAAATGCGGACATCCAGATCTCACGAATGGTGGCAGCGTCGGGCAGCGACGCTGCCGTAACGCAGATGGCCGACACGCTGATCGCCGAGGGTGGCAAGCCGGCACTGTTCGTGCTGCACCTGACACCGCGCCTGGATAGCCGCAGGAAGCGTGTCCTGGTCAGATTGATCCTGAAAGATACGCCGCAGTATGTTAGCACGCTCACCCTTGCCGAGGGCTTCGAAGCCAACTGGCTGGATTGGCCCGACCTGACGAACGGCCAGAGCTTGGCGGCATTGCGTTCGGCTGTCGCCGGCAATGATGACGCGATGAAGCGAACCGTCGACGACCTGTTGGAAACTTTGGGCTTTCTGGCCACTGCGGCGACAGCGGAAAAATTGATCGAGCATGTCGTTGCGGCCGGCATGCCGCCGGCGGCAGCCTCGCTCGCTTTCCTGCGCCTCAACGCGGCCCTGACGGGAACCAACCCATGACAATCCGGAGAACAGCACCATGAACGCAGCCATCCGCCTCCCTGTCGAGCAGGCCTATGCCGCTGAACTGCAGGCGCTGGCGCGCAACGACGAACGCCAGAAGCCGGCCGGATGGAGCTTGTCGCCGAAGGCCGTGCTGACCTATCTGCTCGGCGGCAAGGCAAGCGACGGCACCGTGATATCGCCGAAATATGTTGGTCGCCGCCGGCTGATGGAAACCGCGGTGGCGACACTCGCTACCGACCGCGCGCTGCTGTTGCTCGGCGTTCCCGGCACCGCCAAGTCCTGGGTGTCGGAACATCTCGCCGCCGCCATCATGGGCAACTCGACGCTGATCGTGCAGTGCACGGCCGGCACCGACGAGAACCAGGTCCGCTACGGCTGGAACTATGCGCAGCTTTTGGCCAAAGGGCCGAGCCAGGAGGCGCTGGTGCCGACGCCGCTCTACCGCGCCATGGAGAGCGGCAAGCTATGCCGGCTAGAGGAACTGACGCGCATGGGCTCGGACGTGCAGGACACGCTGATCACCGTGCTGTCGGAAAAGATGATGCCGATCCCGGAGCTCAACACCTCGCTCTATGCCCAGCGCGGCTTCAACATCATCGCCACCGCCAACAATCGCGACAAGGGCGTCAACGAACTGTCCTCGGCGCTCAAGCGCCGCTTCAATGTGGTGGTTCTGCCGCTGCCCGAAGACATGGCCGAAGAGGTGGCGATCGTCTCCAAGCGGGTCGACGAGATGGCCGGCGGCCTCGACCTGCCGGTGCCGAAGAATGTCGGCGAGGAGATTGCGCGCGTGCTGACCATTTTCCGCGAGCTGCGCTCGGGCGCAACCGCTGACGGCAAGGTGACGCTGAAGACGCCTTCGGGTTCATTGTCGACCGCCGAGGCGATCGCCACCATGGTCGGCGGCCTCAGCCAGGCGGCGTGGTTCGACAGCGGCAAACTCGGCGCCGAAGGCCTCGCCGCCAGCCTTGTCGGAGCGATCGTCAAGGACCCGGTGCAGGACAAGGTGGTGCTGGAGGAATATCTCGAAACGGTGCTCAAGAAGCGGCCGGACTATGCCGGCTATTACGCGGCACTGAACGCAGCGATCTGAGGTCATGAGCGACGTCGCCTATTTCGGCATCCGCCATCACGGGCCGGGCTCCGCCGACAGCCTGGTGCAGGCGCTGCGGGACTTGCAGCCGGTCGCGGTGCTGATCGAAGGGCCGAGCGACGCGTCCGCCCTGCTGCCATTGCTGGCGCGCCCGCAGATGCAGCCGCCGGTGGCGCTGCTCTGCTACCCCGAGGACGACCCGGCCGCGACAAGTTTCTGGCCGTTCGCCGAGTTCTCGCCGGAATACCAGGCGGCGGTGTGGGCGGTGGAGAACAAGGCGGCATTGCGGTTCATCGACCTGCCGTCATCGGCACGGTTCGCGGCACCGGCAACCGACGACACCGACAAAACGGCTGACGCCGACAAGCCCGAACCCAAGGACGAAACCGGTGAGGATGGCGAGCCCGCATCGCATCGCGACCCGATCGGCACGCTGGCTGCGGCCGCCGGCTATGAAGATGGCGAAAGCTGGTGGGCCGACATTATCGAGCAGAATCCGCAGCCGGGTCCAATCTTCGCTGCCATCACCGATGCGATGACGACGCTGCGCGACGGCGAAGGTGCGATCGCGCCGTTCGAGGCCAAGCGTGAAGCGCATATGCGATTGGAAATCGCTGCCGCGCGCAAGGAATTCGCCGGACCGATCGCCGTCGTCTGCGGCGCATGGCATGTGCCGGCCCTGCAGGCCGCGCACACGCAGAAGAACGACCAGGTGCTGATCAAGGGAATTGCCCGGCGCAAAGGCATCATGACATGGGCGCCATGGACCGGGCCGCGTCTTGCGCTGGGCTATGGTTATGGCGCTGGCGTCGTCGCGCCCGGCTGGTGCAAGCATCTGTGGCGCACACGAGGGCGGCGCGACGCCGCGACGCTGTGGCTGGCGACGATCGCGGCGGTGCTGCGGGCGAAGGGCCATCTGGTGTCGACCGCGTCGCTGATCGAGGCCGAGCGGCTTGCGCGCACACTGGCTGCCATTCGCGAGCGGCCGAAGCCCGGCTTCGAGGAATTGCGCGATGCCGCGATCGCGGCGCTGTTCAACGGCGAAGCGGTGCTGTGGGCGCTGGTCGAGGCCGAGCTGCTTTTGGGCGCGGATGTCGGCGAGATTCCGCCCGACACGCCGCTGGCGCCGCTGATCGAGGACCTGCAGCGGAACCAGAAGGCGGCGCGGCTGAAGCCGGAGGCGCTGGAACGCGAGCTGTCGGTCGATCTGCGCAGCGAAAGCGGACTGTTTCGTTCGACATTGCTGCACCGGCTGAACGTGCTTGGCGTGCAATGGGGCAGGCTGGCCGACGCCGGCCGCAGCCGCGGCACCTTTCGCGAAAAATGGACGCTGGCCTGGGAGCCGGAATATGCCGTGCGCCTGGTCGAGAACCTGATCTACGGCCCGACTATCGAAAAGGCCGCCAATGGCCGCCTGATCCAGATGCTCGGTGCGGCCGCGAGCCTCGACACGCTTGCCGCCCTTGTCCAGAGCGCCATTACGGCGGATCTGTCGGAGGCCGCGAGCGCCGGCCTTGTAGCGTTGGAGGCGCGCGCAGCGCACAGCAGCGAATGCCTGGAGATGCTGGCCTCGGTGCCGCCGCTTGCCGACATCATCCGTTACGGCGAGGCGCGCAAGACCGAAACCAACCGGCTGTCCGGTTTGTTGGAACGGCTGATCGTCGAAGGCGCGATCGCGCTGCCCTATGCGGTGCGCGACCTGGACGAGCAGGCCGCCACCACGCTGGTCGGTGCTGTGCGCAAGGCCGACGCGGCGATCCGGCTGGTCGAGCCCGGCGAAGGCGTGCTCGATGCATGGCGCAACGGCCTGACCGGCGTGCTGGAAGGTCCGCGCTCGACGGCGCTGCTCGCCGGCTGCGCCGCGCATCTGCTCTATGAAGCCGGCCAACTGTCGGCAGAGGACGCCGCCGGGCTACTCGGACGCAGGCTGTCGCCGGGGACGCCGGTCGCCCAGGCAGCGGGGTTCTTCGAAGGTTTCTTCAGCACTGCCGGCCAGCGGCTGATCTACGACGAGGGCCTGCGCGGCGCCGTCGATGGGTGGCTTAAATCGCTCGACGAGGACGCTTTCATCGCGCATCTGCCATTGCTGCGCCGCGTCTTCTCCAATCTGGACTCGATGGAGCGGCGGCGGTTGATCGAGGCCGTGCTCGGCCGCACCGCAAGGTTGCCGGCCGGCCTGACGCCGGCGCGGGATGGCGGCGAGGGCTGGCGCCGTCACCTGGAGCGGCTTGGGCCATTGCTGGCGGGCGGAGTGTGACAATGGATGACGAAGCCGAAGTGCCCGAACCCGGCCCAGCATCCTCCGATAGCGGGCGCGAGCGCCGCTGGCGGCTGGCGATCGGCGCCGATGACGAGGCTTCCTCCGCCCTATCCAGTGATGACAAAAAACTGTCTTCGGCGCTCGATGCGCTTTACGGCGACGGCGCCAATGCCGATGCCGACCCGCGCAAGCGGCGCGGCGGGCTCGGCCGCTCGGCGCCACGCGTGGCGCAATGGATGGGCGATATCCGCTCCTTCTTTCCCGCCCAGGTGGTCCAGATCGTCCAGAAGGATGCCTTTGAGCGGCTGAACCTGAAGCAGATGCTGATGGAGCCGGAATTCCTCAAGGCGATCGAGGCCGACGTCAATCTCGTCGCCGACCTGATCTCGCTGCGTTCGGTGATGCCGGCCAAGACCAAGGATATCGCCCGCACCATCATCGCCGACATCGTTGCCAAGCTGATGCAGCGGCTGGAGCAGAAGACCGCCGAGGCGATCCGTGGCGCGCTCGACAAGTCGCGACGCACCAACCGGCCGCGCCAACGCGACATCGACTGGCCGCGCACCATCTCGGCCAATCTTCGCCACTACCAGCCTGAGCACAAAACCGTCGTGCCGGAAAAACTGGTCGGCTTCATGCGCAAGCAACGCCGGCTGGTCGATCTCGACGAAGTGGTGCTGTGCGTCGACCAGTCCGGCTCGATGGCGAGCTCGGTGATCTACGCCTCGATTTTCGCCGCGGTGATAGCGTCGCTGCCGGTCGTGCGCACCAAGCTGGTCTGTTTCGACACGGCCATCGTCGACCTGACCGAAGAGCTCAGCGACCCGGTCGAGGTGCTGTTTGGCGTGCAGCTCGGCGGCGGCACCGACATCAACCAGGCGGTCGCCTATTGCGCCGACCGCATCGAGCGGCCGACCAAATCCCACTTCGTGCTGATCACCGACCTCTATGAGGGCGGCAACGGCCAGGACTTGCTGCGGCGGCTTGCGGCGCTGGTCCGGTCCGGCGTCAATGTCATCGTGCTGCTGGCGCTGACCGATCAGGGCCGGCCGGGCTATGATCCGGCGATGTCGGCTTCGGTCGCGGCACTTGGCATACCGGTCTTCGCCTGCACGCCGGACCTGTTTCCCGACATGACGGCGGCGGCGTTGCGGCGCGAGGATATCGGCGCCTGGGCAGCCGGCGCCGACATCAAGCTGATCCGCGCCGAGACGGAGCCGAGCAGTCAGGCCTGACTATTCGAACGAATAGGCAAACCCGTCGGTGGAAGCGCTGACGGTCACCTTGGTCATCTTCTCGCCGTCGAGCGACCGGTTCAGCACGCCGCGGCTGAGTTCCGGCAGCAGCGTGTTGGTGAGGATGGCGTCGATCATGCGGCCACCGGACTCGATTTCGGTGCAGCGCGCCTTGACCAGCGCCATGACGCCGTCGCCGATCACCAGTTCGGCGTCGTGGCTGGCGCGCAGCCGCCGCGCGATCTTGCCGAACTGATGGCGGGTGATGGCCTCGATCATCGAATCCGAGAGCGGATAGTAAGGGATGGTCACGACGCGGCCGAGGAAGGCCGCTGGAAACACCTTCAGCAGTGGAGCGCGCAGGGCAGCATCGAGGCCGTCGAGCCCTGTCCTCACCGTGCCGTTGCCGGTCCGCTCCATGATGACTTCGGAGCCGACATTGGACGTCAGCAGGATCAGCGTGTTCTTGAAGTCGATGCGCCTTCCCTCGCTGTCATCCATCATGCCCTTGTCGAAGACCTGGAAAAAGATCTCGTGGACGTCGGGATGCGCCTTCTCGACCTCGTCGAGCAGGATCACCGAATAGGGTTTTCGGCGCACGGCCTCGGTGAGAATGCCACCCTTGCCGTAGCCGACATAGCCGGGCGGTGCGCCCTTGAGCGTCGAGACGGTGTGCGCCTCCTGGAATTCGGACATGTTGATCGAGATCAGGTTCTGCTCGCCGCCATAGAGCGTCTCGGCCAGCGCCAGGGCCGTCTCGGTCTTGCCCACACCGGAGGGGCCGCAGAGCAGGAACACGCCGACCGGCTTTTCCGGCGCTCCGAGCCCGGCGCGGCTGGTCTGCACGCGCTTGGCGATCATCTCCATGGCGTGATCCTGGCCGACGACTCGTTCGGACAAAGTGTCGGCGAGCTTGAGCGCCTTTTCGGTCTGGCTGGACAGCATCCGTCCCGTCGGGATGCCGGTCCAGTCCTGAACCACGGCAGCTACCGCATTGCGGTCGACCGATGGCAGGATCAGCGGCGTCTCGCCTTGCGCGGTGGCAAGCTCGGCCATGAGTTCACGCAGCCGCGCCAGATCGGCGACAGGATCTGACGGCGCAGCTTCGGCAGCCGGCGCTTCGGTCTCGGACGCTTTGGCCTTCGGCTTTTCAGGCTTGAACGTTCCGGCCTTGGGCGTCTCGGCCTTGGGCGTCTCGGCCTTCGGTACCTTGGTCTTTTCTTCGTCCGGCGCTGCTGGTTCGGCATCGGTCTCGGCTGTCGCCACCGCATCGAGCGGCACGCCGTCGCCGCGCAGCCGCGCGCGCAGTTCGAGGATCTCGGCAACCAGCGCCTTTTCGCGCTCCCAGCGCTCCTCGGCGGCGGCGAGCATGGTCCCGGTCTCAGCGAGCCCGGCCTCGACCCGCGCCTGCCGGTCAGTTACTTCGATGCCGATCGCGGCCTCGCGGCCGATGATGCCGCTTTCGACCTCGAGCGCCTGGCGGCGCCGCAAAATGTCCTCGACCTCGGCCGGCGTCGCATGCTGCGAGATCGCCACCCTGGCGCAAGCGGTGTCGAGCAGGCTGACCGCCTTGTCGGGCAATTGCCGCGCCGGGATGTAGCGATGCGACAGGCCGACCGCCGCCTCGATCGCCTCGTCCAGGATCTGCACTTCGTGATGCTGTTCGAGCACGCCGGCTACACCGCGCAGCATGAGCACGGCGACCGCTTCCGACGGCTCGTCGATCTTGACCACCTGGAAACGGCGGGTCAGCGCCGGGTCCTTTTCGATGTGCTGCTTGTATTCGGCCCAGGTGGTTGCGGCGATGGTGCGCAATTCGCCGCGCGCCAGCGCCGGCTTCAAGAGATTGGCGGCGTCGCCGGTTCCGGCGGCACCACCGGCGCCGATCAGCGTGTGCGCCTCGTCGATGAACAGGATGACCGGCGTCTCGGAGGATTGGACCTCGTCGATGACCGCCTTCAGGCGCTTCTCGAACTCGCCCTTGACGCTGGCCCCGGCCTGCATCAGGCCGATGTCGAGCATGCGCACGCTGATGCCTTGCAGCGGCGGCGGCACGTCGCCCTGGGCGATGCGCAGGGCAAAGCCCTCGACCACCGCGGTCTTGCCGACACCGGCCTCGCCGGTCAGGATCGGGTTGTTCTGCCGGCGCCGCATCAGGATATCAATGATCTGCCGGATCTCCGGGTCTCGGCCGACGACCGGGTCGATCTTGCCTTCATGGGCGCGCTGGGTGAGGTCTGTGGCGTATTTGGCCAGCGCGGAATCCCCGCCCGGAGCTCGCCGCGGCGCCTCCGCGGTGGGAGCCACTGCTGCCGTGGCGCCGGCTTCGAGCGAACCGTCCACCACCTCGGCAAAGCGGGCGATGACCCCGTCGGCGTCGATCTTGTCGAATTCGCCGCTGATCTTCGCCATCAGGCCTTCCAGCACCGGCGTCTTCAGGCAGGCGAGCACGATATAGGCGCTGCGGACCTCCTCCATGCCAAATTCCAGCGTCGCCAGGTTCCAGGCTTCCTGGATGGCGTGGAAAATGTGGTCGGAAAATTCCTCGATCGAGGTGGCGCCGTAGGGCAGCTTGTCGACGGCGCGGGTCATTTCGCTGGTAAGCCGGCTGGCATCGACGCCGGCATCGGCAATGATCATCTGCACATCCGAACGCTCGGACAGCACCAGTTGTTCTATGAAATGGACGAGTTCGACGTAAGGATTGCCGCGCAGCTTGGCGCTGTCGGCGGCGGCCTTGAAGGCGCGCAGGCAGACCGGATTGAGCTTGCCAACCAGTTCCTTGCGTTTGAACCCCTGCGACGACCGGCGCTGTTCCATCGAACGTGCTCCTGCAATCTGCCCGTCGACAGCCTGCCACATAAGCAGCCGCTTGACAAAGCGCTTGATGCAGCCGGCCTTTCTCTTTGTGGAGAGTCCCGCACCGCCAAATGCAGACAACCACGATTTTTTCTAATCCTATGCGATGCGCTTCACATACGAGGTTGGGCAGGCGCGCCATGAATTGCGCCATTCGAGGCGCAGTTGCACCGACATTCATTAGCGCTCATTAACTTTTGAGCGGATGGCGAATTGTGGGAATATGCAACCGTGTGCTAACGTTGGGTCACGTACGGTTTTAGAGCCGGTCGCCGGGGGTATCTGTGATCGATCTCGCACTCTGGCTTGCTCCGCTGGACGGTGAAAATCCGTCAGGCGAAGACTTGCGCAACGATCCGGCTTTTCATGAGCTGGAGCGGCTCACGGAGCCGCAGGTCAAGGTCGTCCATGACGGGCGCAACAAGCCAGCCGCGCAATCGACCATTCCGGTCGACTGGCCTGCCGTGCTCGGCAAGGCCGAGGAGTTGCGTTCGCATGGCCGCGACCTGCGCCTGCTTGTCATTGTCGCCCGGGCGCTGGCCAATGAAGAGGGATTGGCCGGACTGGCACAGGGCCTGACCCTGATTGCAAGGACCTTCGAGACGCATTGGGAGACGATGCACCCGGCGCTGCGTCCCGGCGGCCAGCCGCGCGACGCCGCCTTGCGCCGCCTCAACGCGCTGGCCGACCTGCAGAACGGCCAGGAAGGCCTGCTGGCGAACCTCAGGCAGATGGTCTTCTTCGCGCCGCGTCCCATCGGGCCGATCAGCGGACGCGATCTCGAACAGGGTGCGCTCGACGATCGCGTCATGCTTCAGGAAGCGGCGTCGGGATTGAATGCCACGGAGAAGGCAGCGCTGGTCAGCGCGCACGGACAGCTCCTGAACCGGGTGGGCAGCGGTTGTGCCGCCCATCAGGACCAGGCCGGTGAACAGATGACAGCGCTCATCGCCGGGGCGCACGCAGCGATCGAGGCGCTCGACGCGGTCGATACGGCCCTGAATGCCCGTCTTGACGGCAACGGGGCTGCCGTCCCGGACCTGAAACGATTTTTGCAGCGCGTGCTGACGACGCTGGAACGCAACACGGCGGTCGAGACCACGGAAGAGGCAGCGACGAAGGGGGCTGCCAGCCCGGCTGCTCCCCCGGCAAGCCCGGCCGCGCCGGTCAGAAACGGTCATGGAGCCGAGACGATGGCAAGCTACGCGGAGACCGGTGCGGGGCTCCCGGACAGGATTTCCTCGCGCGACGATGTGGTGAAGTGCCTCGACCTTGTGGTCGCGTTCTACGACCGCACCGAGCCCTCGAGTCCGATCCCGCATCTCGCCCGCCGGGTGCGCAGGATGGTGCACATGGATTTCGTTGAACTGATGGAAGACCTCGCCCCGTCGGGGCTCAAGGAATTCCGGCTGCTCGCCGGCGTTCCCGACGCCAAGAAGACTGCCCAGAAGGATGAAAGGTAGCAACACATGCCAGCCGAAAGCAAAGCGAAGGTCATCGAGCGAAATCGCGCCCCGCGCGTGCAGATCGCCTACGATGTCGAAACCTACGGCAGCCCGACGACGATCGAACTGCCGTTCGTCATGGGCGTGATGGCCGACCTGTCGGGCGCATCGCAGACCAGGGAAGCGTCCAAGACGGTGCTCGACCGTTCCTTTGTCGAGACCGATGCCAACCGCTTCCCCAAATTCATGGAAGCGCTGGGACCCAGGGTCAAGGCGCGGGTGAAGAACACGCTGCCGCAGGCCGAGGGACAGGAGCGCGACGAAGAACTGGCGCTCGACCTGACCTTCACCAAGATGGGCGATTTCGCCCCCGACAAGATCGCCGAACAGGTCCCGCAACTGGCCGAAATCCTCAAGATGCGGCGCCAGCTCGAGGAGCTGCTCGGCTTCATGGACGGCCGCGTCGATGCCGAAAAGCGCATAGCCCAATTGCTGAACAACCAGCCGTTGCTTGGCCAGATCGCCGCCCAGGCGCTGTCCGACGACAAGGGTGAGGAATAGATCATGGCCGAACAGCAAAAGACCGCAGCATCCGTCGCCGAGGCCGAGGCCGTCGATCTCGGTGAATTCAGCCAGCTGCTGGAGAAGGACTTCAAGGTCAAGAAGGACGACAGCGAGAAGCTGCAGCAGCTGGTTCGCAACCTGGCGCTGGCGGCGCAGTCGCGCTCCGAGACGACGACGATTTCGTCCAACTCGATCAAGTCGATCAAGTCGTTGATCGCCGGCATCGACAAGATGCTGACGACCCAGGTCAACGAAATCCTGCACGCGCCGGAAGTGCGGCAGATGGAAGGCACCTGGCGCGGCCTCTGGTATCTCATCAATAACACCGAGACGGATCAGAAGCTGAAGATCCGGGTGATGAACATTTCCAAGGAGCAGCTGGCCGATACGCTCGAAGACTATGAAGGCCAGATGTGGGACCAGAGCCCGATCTTCAAGAAGGTCTACACCGACGAGTATTCGATGCTCGGCGGCGAACCGATCGGCTGCGTCATCGGCGCCTACGAGTTCTCCAACCACCCGCGCGACGTCGGCCTGTTGCGCAACATCTCCGGCATCTGCGCCTCGGCGCACACGCCGTTCATCGCCGCCGCCTCGCCACGGCTGTTCCGCATGGACAGCTGGCAGGAACTGCCCAACCCGCAGGACCTGCAGCAGATCGTCTCCAACCCGGCCTACGCCTCGTGGCAATCGCTGCGCGAGAGCGAGGATGCGCGCTATATCGGGCTGACCATGCCGCGCGTGCTGGCGCGGCTGCCCTACGGCTCGGAGACCGTGCCGGTCAAGGGCTTCTCCTTCGAGGAGGAAGTGCAGGGCGATCACAACAAATATGTCTGGATGAACGCCGCCTTCCCGATGGGCGTCAACATCAACCGCAGCCACAAGCTCTATGGCTGGGGCACGCAGATCCGCGGCGTCGAGAATGGCGGCACGGTGCTCAACCTGCCGGTGCACTCATTCCCGACCGATGACGGCTCGATTGCGATGAAGTGCCCGACGGAAGTCGCCATCGACGACCGGCGCGAAGCGGAACTGGCCAAGCTCGGGCTGATGCCGATCCTGCACCGCAAGAACACCGATCTCGCGGCCTTCATCGGCGCCCATTCGCTGCAGGACGATGAGACGCGGGCGGGCCGCCTGGTCGACCCCGACGCCCAGTCCAACGAGCGGCTCTCCGCCAACCTGCCCTATCTGTTCCCGGTCTCGCGCTTCGCCCACTACCTCAAGGCGATTGCGCGCGACAAGGTCGGCTCGTTCAAGGAACGCACCGACATGCAGATCTGGTTGACCGAATGGATCAACCGGTACGTGCTGGCCAACCCGGCCTTCGCCGACGACAAGGCGCGCGCCAAGCGTCCGCTTGCCGCCGCCGAGGTGCAGGTCGACAGCGTGGAGGGCCGGCCGGGCTACTACAACGCCCGCTTCTATCTGCGCCCGCACTACCAGCTGGAGGGCATCAACGCCTCACTCAGGCTGGTGTCGGAATTGCCGTCCGTGAAGACCTGATTGCAGCAACCAACCTTTGTTTGAAAGCGGTGGAGAACGAAAATGCCCACAATGAAGATCGACGGTTTTCTGAAAGTTCCGGATATCAAGGGGCCCAGCACGCGCGACGGCCATGACGACGAGATCGAAATCCATGGCGTCGATTACAAGATGGTCGCGCCCTACGACCCCAATTCCCTCTCGCGCCGAGGCCGCGTGTCGATGGGCATGATCAAGTTCACCAAGCACTATGACAAGGCCTCACCCTACCTGGCCAAGGCCCTGTTCGAAAACAAGGCGCTGGACGAGGTCAAATTCTCCGCGCGGCGGACCATCGACGGCGAGAGCAAGGACTATCTGGTCGTTACCCTGACCGACGCCTCGATCATGGAATACGACATGTCGCAGGCCGATGATGAAGCCGACCTGATCCAGGAGGAAGTCTCCTTCGCCTACAAGAAGATCAAGTTCGTCTATGACGACAATGACGAAGCCGAAATGGATGTCTATGTCGGCAAGTGACGGGCGAGCAAAGCGCCCTGCCGCCGACAAGGTACAGGCGGGCGGTTCACGGGCCAAGCGCGAGGCGGTACAGCCTTCGCTGTGGGACCGCCTCGTCAACGATCTGCCGGGCCTGAGCTCGGAGATAGACGGGCTCAGGCAGGCTCTGCAGGAGGAGCTTGGCGCAGAGCGCCTGGACGAGCTGCTGGCAGACGGACCGAGGCGCATCGACGCCGATGACGCATTGAACCCCGATCAGAAGCGCCGGCTGCACCGGCTGGCGTTTCAGAACCGGCACCGTGGCGAGCTTGAAAGCCGAGGCATCGTGGTGTCGCCCGATGTGCTGCGCGAGGCCGTGCGGCGCGACATCGAGGCGCTGTTCAACACCGAGCGTTTCGAATCCGCGCCGCTGCTATCCGATCTCGAGGCCGAGCAGATGACCGACCGTCCGACATCGCTGGCCGACTTTCCGGAGGTGCGCCGCAGCGTTGTCAATTATGGCGTGCCGTCCTTCTCCGGCCGGTCGTCGCGCGACTTCGATCGCGATGTTCTGGCACGCGAGATCCGCGCCGTGCTCGCCGCATTCGAGCCGCGGCTGAAGGAGAGCGCGACGAAAGTCACGGTCAACCTCGGCGACAAGACCGGCCTGAAGATCGAGATCGACGCCGTGCTGATCATGACGCCGACGCCCGAGCGCATGCGCCTGCGCACGACGATCAATCTCGACAACGGACTGGCGCGCACCGAGTTCAGGGAAGCCTGAGAGATGGACCGGGTCTTCGTAGAATATTACGAGGAGGAACTGTCCCACATACGCGGGCTGGCGGCGGAGTTCGCCGACATGCATCCGGCGGTTGCCCGCAATTTGTCGCTGGATACGGTGCCGTGTCCCGACCCCTATGTGGAGCGGCTGCTCGACGGCGTCGCCTTCCTCGCCGCGCGCACGCGCCTGAAGGTGGATGCCGAGCGCTCGCGGTTTTCGCGCAGCATCCTCGACGTGCTTTATCCCGATCTCGTCACGCCGGCGCCGGCAACCGCCATGGTGGTGCTGAAGCCCGGCCAGCAGGTGCAGACAATGCTTGCCGGCCACGTCGTCAAGCGCGGCACGCGGCTGGTCTCCAGCCTGCAGGCCGGCCTGTCGACACGCTGCACCTTCACCACCGCGCAGGACATGACGCTGTTTCCGATCGCGATCAGTTCGGTCGGCTATTTCCAGGACCGCAGCGCGCTTGCCGCCGCCGGCATCGGCCCGATCGCCGGCAAGGCCGGCGAAGCGGCACTTCGCATCACGCTGGCGCGGACCGGCAAAGGCAAGCTCGACGAACTGGCGCTCGACCGGCTCGACTTCTATTTCGCCAACCGCACCAAGGCGCCGCTGATCTTCGACGCCATCTTCGGAGTCCGCTCTGGTGTCGGCGCTCGACCGGAAGGCAAGACCAATCCATTGTCGCCGCTACCGCCGCCGGAGATGGTCGGCATTGCCGATGCCGAGGCGCTGATGCCGCGCACGCGGCCGACCTTCGAAGGCTACCGCCTGCTGCGCGAATATTTCATGATGCCCGAGCGCTTCCATTATGGGCGCGTCACCGGCTTGCTGCCGGTCGTGCGCAAATGCCAGGCCGGGCTCGAAATCATCTTCCTGTTCCGGCGTCCGGTGCCCGAACTCGCCGATCTGACGCCGGCGGATTTCGATCTCTTCGCCACCCCGATCATCAATCTCTTCGAGCGCGAGTGCAACATCGTCGAGCTCGACCAGCGCAAGACGCGCCAGGTGCTGCATGCCGACCGCACGCGGGCGCGCGACTTTGAAATCTACCGCGTCATCCGCGTCGAAGACGCCGATGCCGAGGGACCCGACGCGGAGATACCGGAACTCTTCAGCCTTGGGCAAAATCGCGGCAGCGGCTGGGTCTATTCGACGGAGCGGCGGCCGCGCCGGCCGACCGAGGACGAGCGGCGCCAGGGCGTGACGCGGACCTCCTATGCCGGGGACGACGTCTTCCTGGCGGTTTCGCGCCCAGTCAACAGTCAGGCCAACCGGCCGCTCAAGCGCGTCGACGTCGTGGCACTGTGCACAAACCGCGATCTTGCCATCCTCGACGACACGCCAACGCTGACGCTGGAAGCGGGCGACCCGGTGGAATCGGTCAGGCTGCTCGGCGCGCTGCGTTCGCCGCAGCCGGCCATCCCGGCAGCGCTGCCGACCGGCGCCGACAGCGAGTCGCGCGCCGACGACCTGGCCTGGCGGCTGGTCTCGCAGCTGGCGCTGAACTTCCTCAGCCTGGCCAAGGAAGGCCGCGGCGTCGATCCGCTGCATGCGCTGCTCGATCTCTATGCCGAACGCGGCGATCCCGGGCTTGCCCGCAATGTACGCTCGATCGTGCGCATCGATTCGCGCGCGGTGATCGAAAGGCTGGCGATCGAAGGACCAATGTGTTTTGGGCGCGGCACGGAGGTGACGCTGCATGTCGACCAGTCGGTGCTGGCGGGACAGAGCACTCTGCTGCTGTCGGGCCTGCTGTCGCGGCTGTTTGCCCGCCATGCCGGCATTAACGGGTTCGTGCGCACGCGCACGCGGTTGCTCCAGAAACAGGAGGATGTGCCATGGCCGATGACGCCCGGCAATCGCTACCTGATCTAGAGCGAGCCGCAACCCTGTCCGAGAGTTTCGACTTTTTCGAACTGCTGCGCCGGCTGGAGCGGCAAGGCGGCCTGTTCGGCCATTCCGGCCGGCCGGACCGCGAGCCGGCAAGGCTCGGCCAGAATGTGCGGCTGTCCTTCGCAGTGCAGGACGTGGTGGATTTCCACGAACCGACGGACAAGTCGCCGGCGCGGGTGACGGTCAACAATCTCGGCCTGCTCGGGCCTGAAGGGCCGATGCCGCTGCATCTGACGCGCTGGGTGCTCGATCGGCTTTCGCAGCGCTGGTATGCAGGCGCCGAGGCGCGGCAAACGAGCGACACGACCTTCGTCGATTTCGTCAACATCCTGCAGCACCGGATGATCGCGCTTTATTATCGCGCCTGGGCGGATGCGCATCCGGCCGTGCAGGTCGAACGCGGTGTCGGCGGCCGCGTCCGTTCGATGCTGGAAGCGATGGCCGGCATCGGGCTGCCGGGCACCCAGGACGCCGAACTCGATGCGGTAAAGCTTCGCCAGGCCGCCTCGCTCGCCAGCCAGGTCGAGGGTCCCGAACGGCTGACGCTGTTCATTGCCGAAGCCTTCAAGGTTCCGGTGGTGCTGAAGGAATTCGTCGGCGCCTGGATGACCATTCCCAAGGCGCTGCAGAGCCGGCTGGCCGGCAGCTATGCCACACTCGGCCGCAGCGCCACCATCGGCCCGCGCAGCTTCAGCCGGCAAAGCCGAATCGAACTGCGCATCGGTGCGCTCAGCTATATCGACTACAAGGCGTTCCTGCCCGGCGGCGAGCGGCTGAAGTTGTTGAAGCAGGCGGTGCGCGACCTGATCGGCGAGACCATCGATGTCGATCTCAGGATCGTGCTTGCGGCAAAGGCAGTGCCGCCGGCAAAGCTCGGCACCGTCCAGCTTGCCCGCACCACCTGGCTGGCGCGCAACCCTGCGCGAGGCGATGCCGAAGACATGCGGCTGCGCACCATCGTCGGCTGGCGCGAAGAGGTGGCGGCATGAGCCTGCTGCTGACGCTCGAACAGGGACCCCGCGCGCAAGTCACGCGGCAGGCGCGGCTGGACGAGGGTGAGCTGGTGATCGGCCGCAGCGCCGACGCCGACTGGCAGATCAACGATCCCGACATGTTCGTCTCGCGCGCCCACTGCAAGATCACCAGCAAGCAGGGCGGCTATTTCGTCACCGATACTTCCAGCAGCGGGCTGTTCATCGACGATGCCAGCAGCCCACTCGGCGCGGGAAATACCGAGCGCCTGCAAAGCGGCATGCGGCTGCGGTTGGGCGACTATGTGGTGTGCGTCGATTTGCAGACGGCGAAGACCGAGGCGCCGGCCTTGAGGCCTTCGATGCCCGCCAGCAAGCCGGTGGCGTCGCGGGCGCCGGTCAGTCTCGGTGGCGACGATTTCTTTTCGTCCACGACCCAAGAAGAGCCGGGACGGCCACGCCCTGCCGACCTGCCCGATCCGTTCGAAAAGCCGGTGCCCGGCGCGTTCGCGCGTGCGGATGAACGCAGCTCGCAGGCGTTCGACGATCCATTCAGCCTCGACCCGGTGGCGACGCCGGCGCCAGAGGCCGTCACCGACAAAAGCGGCGGCAAGCCGCTGTTCGACGACCCCTTCGGCCTCGACTCCGCGCCGCTGTCGAGAGAGCCTAGCAGATCCAATTCCGAGCAGCCGCCGGCCTACGATGACGGGTTTGGTTTTGGCCCGGCCGAGTCCACCAGCCTCGACGTTGGCGCGACGGATGGCGGCGCAATCGATGCGGCCTCGCCTGCTCCCTCCGCGGCGCCGTGGGAGCTGCCGGCTCGCGCGGCCGAGCCATCGCCAAAGCCAACCCCGCAACCACCGCCCCGCCCTCCTGTCCGGCAAGCTGCAGCACGGCCATCGACCGGACAGCCGGACGCGGACTTTCGCGCTGCTTTCCTGCGCGGCATGGGTATGGACGAGGCCGGCTTTCCCGGCCGCAATCCGGTTGCCGACATGGAGAAATTCGGCCGCGAGTACCGGCTGATGATGGATGGGCTGATGCAGCTTTTGCGCAAGCGCGCCGAAGAGAAGGGCAACGCTCGCGTCGCGCAGACCGTGGTTGGCGCGTCCGAGGTCAACCCGCTCAAATTCCTGCCCTCGGTCGACGATGCGCTGGTAACCATTCTGGCCGAGCGCAGCCCCGGTTTCCTCGGCGCCGAAGCGGCGATCAAGGACGCGGTGCGCGATCTGGCGCAGCATCACGTTCGCGCCTGGCGCGGCGTGCAAGGCGCGCTCAAGCGCATGATCGACCGCTTTGATCCGGCGGCGATCGAGCAGGAACTGAAGTCGAGCTCGGCGATCGGCAATCTGCTGACCGGCGGGCGCGGCGCCAAGCTCTGGGAATTGTACCAGAAACGCCACCGTGAAATCGCTCACAGCGCCGAGACGCGCTTTCTGGGCGAGATCGGCGCTGATTTTCGTGATGCATATGAGGAGGACTGAGACATGATCGACAGACGCGAATTTATCCTTGCCATCGGGGCGACGGGACTGCTGACGGCTTGCCAGAGCGGCCCGCCCAAACCATCCGTCATCACAGTGAATCTTGCCGGCGGCGCCGGCATGAACCCGGGACCGGGCGGCGGCGACAGGCCGGTGACGGTGATGATCTTGCGGCTGAAAAGCACCGGCGCCTTCAATTCGGCCGATTATTTCGCCCTGCAGGGCGGTGCCGGCTCCGCACTTGGCGGCGATCTCATCGGCTCCGACACGATTTCCGTCGGACCCGGCAAGACCGCATCGAAGACCATCACGGTCGAACCGGAAGTGGCCGCACTCGGCTTCGTCGCGCTGATCAGGGAACCCACCGGACGCAACTGGCGCACGACCAAGTCGGTGTCGCCGGGATCGAAGTTCACCGTCAATGTGAAGCTCGGCAGCGGCGGCATTTCCGCCTAGCGGCGGCGGGTCCGCAAAGCCGCGCCAAGGTGACGAGCAGGAAGCAGAGAGTGCCGGCATGAGCGATGCAAACAGGGTGCTGTGGTCGGAGGGGCTTTTCCTTCGCACCCAGCATTTCCAGCAACAGGACCGCTTCTTCGAAGCGACGGTGCGCGGCGCCTTGCAGGCCGGGCATCTGCATACGTTCGGCTTTCGAACGCTGACGCTCGATCAGGCACAGCTCGATGCCGGCCAGATTTCGGTGCTCTCGGCACGCGGCATCTTTCCAGACGGGACGCCGTTCGCGATCCCCGAGACGATGGATGCGCCGCGGCCGCTGGCGGTGACGCCGGAGATGGGCGCTGGACCGGTGCTGATAGCGCTGCCGCTCGAGCCGCCAGGCGGCGTCGGCTTCGACCCTGCTCACGCCGAGCCGTCCGGCGCGCGCTATCGCGGCCGGATCGTGTCGGTGCGCGACGCCGTGCATGGCGGCTCCGATCCCGAGGAAATCGAGATCGCACGGCCGCAGGCGCTGTTGCTGGCGCCGGGCACGGCCGTCGGCGGCTACACCGCGCTGCCGGTGGCCGAACTCAAGGGCGTGCGCGCCGATGGCGGCGTGGCCTTGGACGACACCTTCCTGCCGCCGACCTTGGTCATCGGCGCGGCGTCCTGGTACAGCCGCCTGCTGCAGGAAGTGGTCACCGGCCTCGACCAGATCGCCGAGGCGCATGGCAAGATGGTGCTGGGCGGCCCCGGCCGCAGCGTCGAGGATCTTCTGATCCTCAATTTGGTCAACGCCGCGCGGCCGCGGCTGGCGCACATGCTGGCGCAGGACGTGTTCCATCCGGCCGAG
Source organism: Mesorhizobium sp. L103C119B0 (assembly GCF_000502235.1). Classification (NCBI taxonomy): domain Bacteria; kingdom Pseudomonadati; phylum Pseudomonadota; class Alphaproteobacteria; order Hyphomicrobiales; family Phyllobacteriaceae; genus Mesorhizobium; species Mesorhizobium sp. L103C119B0. Next base: position 238,333 of record NZ_AYXE01000001.1, read on the forward strand.
GTCTATATGGAGCTGGCCGGTCTCGCCGGCTCGATGGCGACCTATGGCTCGAGTGCAAGGCGGCTCGGCGAACTGCCTGTCTACGACCACATGGCGCCAGGCCCGGCCTATTCCGCGCTGGCCGACGCGCTACGCTCCCTCATCCTCAGCCTGCGCTACATCGAGCCGAAATCCCGCGCCCTGCCGGTCATGCGCCATGCGACCAATGTGTGGAAGATCCGCATCGACAACCCGAAACTTCTGGTGGCGAGCCGCATCGTGGTGCGGATCGGCTCCGAACTCTCGGAGGATGCCTTGCGCAAGATTTTCGTCAACCAGGCGACCGTCGGCTCGGCCAGCGAATTCGAAGGGCTGTGGAAATCACGCCTGCCCGGCATTCCGCTGAAGCCCCTGCATTCGCAGCCGCGCGAAATTCCCTATGACGGCGACCGGCTGTGCCTCGAACTGGACCAGAAAAGCGAGCACTGGGCCTCGCTGCTCGAAGCGCCCGGGTTTGTGATCGGCGTTTCGGGCGTGCTGCCCAGCGAACCGCAGGTCGACTGCTACTCGGTCAACAGGTGAGATGATGAGCAGGGACGATCCATTCGGACTGTCCGAGGATCGGGAGCGGACGCGCATTCGGCTGAGCGGAGCGCCAACGCCGCGCGCCATGCCGCTGCCGGCGTCAGGGGTGACCGCGAAACGCTCCGCGCGCGCGCATCCGAACGTGCTCGTCAACGCGTTCTCGCCGCTGCTGGAATTTGCACCCGAACTCGAAAACGCGCAGCCGCCTGAGAACCCGGAAGCCCTGCGCACCAGGCTGCTCGACGAACTCGTGCGCTGCCGCGACGCCACCATGGCACAGGGATCGTCACTTGAGTGCGCCGACCAGGCCGCGTGGCTGGTGGCCGCGTTGCTCGATGATCTGGCGCTGAACACGCCGTGGGGCGGCGCCAGCGCATGGCCACGCCAGCCGCTGGTGGTGATGCTGCGCGGCGACGTCGATGCCGGCGCGCAGTTCTTCGCCCGTCTTGAAGAGCTGGAGCGCCATCCCAATCGCGACCGCGAAATGCTGGAGTTGCAATATCATTGCATGGCGCTCGGCTTCCGCGGCAAATATCGCGTGCCGGGCCGCTCCGGCGACCGTTCGCTCAATGCCGTGCGTGTGGCCGCGGCGCGCTTCCTGCGCGACAGCGACGCCGAAGGCGCACAGCTTTCGCCCAACTGGAAGGGCGTGATCGCCTCCGACGAGCCGCAGCGCTTCATCGTGCCGATCTGGGTGATGGTTGCGGCAGCGGCGGTGATCGCCACCGCCATTCATATCGGGCTGTCGATGAGCCTGAGCAGCCAGGCGGTCGAGCTTTCGGCGCTGGTTCGCGCCTTGCCGCCGCCGACGCGTACGGATGTCACCCGCGCTTCGCCGAAGGTCGACGCGCCGCCGCCGGTGGCGGTGGATTTCGCGCTGCTGCCGGAATTCCAGGCGGCAGCACCCGACGAGCTCAAGAGAGCGCTGAGCGGCACGGAGAGCGTGTCGCTGGCGCGGCTGGTCATCCAGGCCTCCAATCCCGAACTCTTCCAGTCGTCGCGCGCGCAGCTGACAGACGGCTTCGATCCGCTCATCGCCTCGGTCGCCAAGGTGATCCTCGAGAACCAGGAGCTGATCGGCGATATCACCGTGGTCGGCCACACCGACGGCGTTCCCTTGCAAAAGACCAACCCACTGTCCACCAACCAGCGGCTGTCGGAAGCCCGCGCCGCGGAAATTGCCGATATCCTGATTCAGAACGGCGTGCCGAAGGAGCGCGTGCGCTCCGAAGGCCGGGCCGCCACCGATCCGGTGGCCGACGACGGCACACGCGAAGGCCGGGCCTTGAACCGCCGCGTCGAAGTGCTGGTCGAAAAGAGGCTGTGACATGTTCATCCTGCGCTTCCTCTGGGCGGTCCTGACTTCGCGTTTCCTGTGGACGCTGATCGGCCTGGCGCTGCTGTCGCTGATCATCTGGGTATTCGGCCCGATCGTACGGGTCGGCGACTATGTGCCGATGGCGTCGGAGACGGTGCGCATCGTCATCATCGCTCTTCTGGTGATCTTCTGGCTGATCTGGCTGATCGTCGCGCAGCGCCGCGCGATCCGCGCCAACCGCATGTTCGTCGCCGAGATTTCCGCCCCGGTCGAGGAAAAGCGGCTCAGCCCGGGCGAGGAAAACGTCGCCGCGGTCGGCGCCAAGTTCCAGGACGTCATGGTCGAGTTGAAGCGCCGCAAGCTCGGCGGCCGCAAGTTCCTGCGCGAGATGCCGTGGTATGTGATCGTCGGCCCCCCGGCGACCGGCAAGACGACGGCATTGCGCCAATCCGGCCTCAACTTTCCGATCGACCTCACCGACGATCTGCAGGGCATCGGCGGTACCCGCAACTGCGACTGGTTCTTCTCCGAAAACGCAGTGATGATCGACACCGCCGGGCGCTATGTCCAGCAGGAAAGCCAGCCCGATGTCGACGCCGTGGAATGGCTGGGTTTCCTCGATCTGTTGAAGAAGCATCGTGGCCGTCGTGCGCTGAACGGCGTCATCGTTGCGCTTGGGATCGACGCGCTGTCCGAGGGCGACGAAGCCGTCAAGGCGCATGGCCGCAAGATCCGCAGGCGCCTGGCCGAGCTCGAAGAGCGGCTGGAAATCCGCCTGCCAGTCTATCTGATGCTGACCAAGGCCGATCTGATCAGAGGCTTCGAGGCCTTCTTCGGCGGCCTGTCGACGGCGGCGCGCGAACAGGTATGGGGGACGACCTTCCCGCTCGATGCACGCGTCGACGCCAAGACGATCGCGGGCGAAATCACGACGCTGTCGAGGGAGCTGGAAAAGCGACTGGTGCCGCGGCTGGAAGACGAGGATAAGCTGGCCGAACGGGCCGAGATCTTCCGCTTTCCCGCACAGCTGCAAAGCCTGTCCGAGCCCATCCAGGTGCTGGTCGAGGCGATGTTCGGCGAGAGCCGCTACGAGGAGGCAGCCTGGCTGCGCGGCCTCTATCTGACCTCGGCGACCCAGGAAGGCGCGCCGATCGACCGGCTGACCGCGGCGCTCGCCTCCTCCTTCGGCCTGCCGGCACGACGCACGATGCCGGCGCAGCGCTTCGAGAAGCGCAGCTTCTTCCTCAAGAACCTTTTGACCGAGGTGATCTTCAAGGAGGCCGGGCTCGGCACCTTCGATCCGCTGGCGCAGCGCCGCCGCAGCTGGGTCTGGCGCGGTGCCGCCGCTGCCAGCGCGGCTGCGGCCATACTCGCCGGCGGCCTGTTCACCTGGTCCTACTACGACAATCGCAACGCCATCGCCGCGCAAGCCGGCCAGTTCGAAGCGCTGCAGGCGCCGCTGACGTCGACCGCCGCGACGCCCGCCTCGGTGCTGCAGCCGGCTATGGACGTTGCCCTGACCGCCATGGACGAAGTCGCCAATGCCAGGACTGCGCCTCCGAACAAGGCACAGGACCTGCTCGGACCATCGGCTTCGGCCGAGATGATGCGGGCGCAGACCGACACCTATGACCACGCTCTGCGCAACGTGCTGGAGCCGCGGATGGTGGCGTTGCTCGAAGCGACCATGTGGCGGCAGATCCGCGATCCGGACTTCATGCTGGGGGCGCTCAAGACCTACCGCATGATGACCGGCCTGTCTCAGATGGACTCCGACTTCGTCGAGAATTGGTGGGTGAACGACCTGCCCGAATTCGCGCCGGCCGCGCCCTTCCCGACAGCCGATGCGGAAGAACACCAGCTGGCAGCGATCCGCCGCATGGCGGTCGACGACAGCTACATCGCGCCCGACCAGGCGCTGGTCGCCGAAGCGCTGAAAACGGTCTGCACGATCTCGCTGCCGGCGCGGGCCTACAAGCAATTGCTGGCCGATCCGGCGGTGGCCGGATTGAAGGAATGGATCCCCGCCAATTTCGCCGGGCCGAACGGCGCCAAGGTGTTTTCGCGACGCTCCGACAAGACGCTGCGCGTCGGCATATCAGGCGCCTTCACCTATGACGGCTTCCACGATGCGATCCTCGACCGGGTCGAGGATGTCGCCGCCCAGGCGGCACTCGACCGCGCCGTGTTTGCCGGCGGCTGCTCGGAAAATTCCGAGACGTCGGTGTCGGCGCTATCGGAAGATATCCTGAAGCTCTACTATGACGATTACATCGCGCAGTGGGACAGTTTTTTGCGCGACATGCGGCTGGCGCCGCTCAGCGACCTCAACATTGCCAGCGAGAATCTGAAGGACCTTTCCAGCGCCGATTCCGCGCTGAAGCGGCTGTTGACGGCGGTGGTCCAGGAGGTCGACCTCACCCGCTCGGACGAGGCGCCGACCGACGACAAGGCGGCGGCGAAGGGCGGCTCGAAACTACTGGGCAAACTCGGCAAGCTGGGCAAGATCGTCAAGACCGGCGCCAAGCTGTTGCCGCGCGCAGGCTCGGCGAGCGAAGTCGACCTGACCGGCACGCTGGTGGCCGAGCACTTCAAGCCGCTCAAGAGCACGATTGCCGAGGTCGACGGCCAGCCGCCGGCGCTCGATGCCGCGGTCGTCGCGCTGACGGCGCTGTCCAACGTGCTGCAGACGGTGACCGCCAATCCCGACCCGCAGGACGCGATCAAGAAACAGGGCGGGCTTGCCGAACTGACCGGCGCCGTCGCCCGCCAGGCGCAAATCCTGCCCGACCCGGTCAACACCTGGCTTAGCGGCATTGCCGGCGACACCAGCGGGTTGACGCAGAAGGCCGTGGCCTCCGAGCTCAACGCCATCTGGCGCGCCGACATCCTGCCCTTCTGCCAGGCCGCGCTCAACGACCGCTATCCGTTCAGCCCCGACAGCGCGGTCGACGTCAACGTCCGCGACTTCGCCCGCTTGTTTGGGCCGGCAGGGATGATCGACGGCTTCATCAACGACCATCTCATCAGCTATGTCGACACCTCTGCGCAGCCATGGAAATGGCGTGCCGATTTCGGCCTCGACCCGTCCGCACTTGCCGCCTTCGAGCAGGCGCGGCGCATTCGCGACGATCTCTTTCCCGGCGGCCAGGGCCCGGTGATGGCCTTCACACTCGAGCCGACCGACCTGTCGCCCAACATCACCCGCGTCACCCTCAACCTCGACGGCCAGAACCTGGTCTACTTCAACAATGCGACGCGGCCGCAGCCGATGACCTGGCCCGGCAAGGACGGCACCGGCGTTATCTCGCTCGCCTTCCAGCCGATCGACGGCTCGCCCGAAATCATGCTCAACGAGACGGGAAGCTGGGCGTGGCTGAGGATGCTGCGCGGCGGCCGCTTCACCGGGACGTCGCTGTCCGATGTCTACAGCCTGCGGCTGGGGACGAAAGGCATGTACGCCGATTTCAAGCTCAAGGCGGCGAGTGTCGAAAATCCCTACAACCTCCAGATGTTCAAGAAATTCTCATGTCCGCCGCAGATCTGATCCTGCCTGGCTTCTACGGCAAAATGCCCGCCACCGGCGACTTCGTCAGCCGGCGGCTGACGGGCGAGTTCGTGCGGCTTTGGGACCGCTGGCTGGCGCAGCATCTGGTGCCGCTGTTTGGCCAGGACATCTGGCCCCCGGCCACGGCGCTGCGGTTTCTGGCCGGCCCGAACTCCTTCGGCGCGTCGGCGGGCATCATCCTGCAGAGCGCCGACAAGGTGGGCCGGAAATTCCCCTTGAGCGTCGTTGCCCTGCTACCCGAAGCGCCTGTCGCGCTGACGCATGCCGAGGCATGGTTTGCCGGAATCGAGGAGGCCGCCACCGCCGCCCAGCAGGGCGAGCTGACGCCCGAAGAACTGGATGCAGCTTTGACGGCACTGCCGATGCCACAGGCCGAGCCGGGCGAAGAGCTGATCGCCGACATGGTGATGTGGACGGCGCACTCCGACATTTTCGACATCGATCCGCACGCGCCGCAACCGACGCTGGAGACAATCCTCGCCGGCAGCTGGGAGACCAGCTGATGGGAGCGCAACTCTGATGTTCGTCAGCCAGAACACCACCCCGTTTCTCGCCGAGACTTTTCCCTATCAGGACAAGCATTGCGTGAAGTTCTGCGTCGCGGTCGTTCGCGCGACATACGATGTCGATGAGCAAGGCAACTGCACGCCCAGCACGACGCAGTCACCCTTCGTCTACGCCGATACCCACTACGGCGATCCCGAGACAACGTCGGTACGCGTCGAAAGTGATTTCGTTCCGGTCAAGCCAAAATGCGAAGTGCTGCTCGACGCCCAGGCGGTCGCACCAATCGGCCGTCCAATGGAATCGATGGAAGTTGCGCTGATCGGGCCCGGCATCGACAAACGCGCCATCCTCACCGGGCAAAGACGCTGGTTCAAGACAGGTCTGGGTGTGCAGGCCTCACGGACTACGCCCTTTGTCAGCATGCCTCTCGCGTGGCATCTCACTTTCGGGGGAACTGACAGGACGGATCCCGAGAAGCCGCACGGCGATGGCATGAACCCTATCGGCACCGGCTTCCTGGTGAGCCAAGCCAATCCCGACGGTGTCCTTTTGCCGTGCGTGGAGCACCCGCAATCACGTGTCCGCATCTGGAACGACCGCGTGAAGCCGATCGGCTTCGGCCCGGTGCCGCGCTTCGCCAAACAGCGCGCGCAATATGCGGGCACCTATGACAAGAACTGGCTCGACAATATTTTTCCCTACTTGCCGACGGATTTTGATGATCGCTATTTCCAGGCGGCGCCACAAGATCAGTGGCTTGATCTGCTCAGTGAAGGGATGGTTTTCGGCTGCCTGGGGATGACTGAAAGAGGGCGCTTCGCGGCTAGGTTGCCAAGGCTCTCCGTGCCCGTCCGGTTTGTCTACGAAGACCGCATTGAGCGCAAGACCCTCGTTCCCGACACGTTGAACATCGTGCCGCACGAAGGCAAAATCGTGTTAGTGGGCCGGGTGAGCACGAAGGTTCCGCGCAAATTCGTGAAACTGCAGCAGGTGGAGATTGGCGTTAATCTCATCCCGGATGATGATGACAAGCCACACTACGCTGGACTGGGCGTGGCAATTGAAGCCCTGAAAAACCAACGGCGCCTGTCATGAGTTGGGTCTCCTGCATCAGCCTAGTGACACCGGTTGGCTACAGCGCCGCCAGTTCGATCGCGGCCATGCGGGGAAAAATAGCCGCATTCAACGAGCTGAGCTATCATGATGCGGAAGGCGAGCCGATCATCGGCGCAACAGTCGACGCCTTGCCGCTCAAGCTGCGAGGTCGCGAGCGCATCTCGGCGCTGGTCAAACTCGCATTCGAGCAACTCGATGCCGACACCGTGACCGGTCTGCCTTGGGGGCAGATGCCCCTTCTGTTGTGCACGCGTGAGAACGAAATGCCTGGTGGCAGGCTCAAAGGAATTCTGGCGGGAATAACACTACCGGACGGACGCGGGCTGACGGGACCGAAGCTGCTGCATATCGCGGGCGGCCCTGTCGCGGTTTTCACCGCATTGTCCCATGCCGAGACGCTTTTGAAGAGCGAAGGATATCCCGCATGCATCATCGTCGCCGTCGATAGCCTGGTGGATGCGCGCACATTGTCGTGGCTTGATCTACATCAGCGATTGAAAACCAGTGCAGTCACCGACGGACTGGTTCCTGGTGAAGCTGCCGGGATCCTGGTGGTGACGCGCGATGCCGCTTCTTTGACCGCGATCAGCATTCTCGGCATCGGTTTTGGCGTCGAGGGGTCGACCTTGTTCAACGAGACGCCGTTCCGAGCCGACGGCTTGAGCGCCGCCCTGAAGGCCGCGCTTGCCGATGCCGGCGTGCCTATGCACAAAGTCTCGTTTCGCCTGTCCGACGTTGCGGGTGAAAGCTACGCTTTCGAAGAGTTGGTGCTGGCACAGATGCGCAATATGCGTGAAGTCCGGCCCTGCCAAGACGTTTGGCACGCAGCGGATTGCATTGGCGACAGCGGCGCCGCCGCCGGCATCATCCAGTTCGCCTGGGCCGAGCAAGCCTATGCGCGCAACTATGCGCCGGGAAAGCTCGCCGCGCTTCACGCAAGCTCTTGCTTCGGCCCAAAGGCCGCAGCAATTGTGGCACCCAGAAGGCCTAGTTGACCGATGACAAAGGACGTCTTCGCCGAGAAGTGGGAAATCGCCGGCAAGAACGGCATGAACAAGTCATTGGCGCGCTTTCCCGACGTGTGTCTGTCACCGCCTTCGCCGCCAGCCGGGCCTATCCCGGTTCCTTATCCTGACACGTCGTTTTCGAAAGACCTCCAAGAAGGGTCCGAGACGGTCAATATCGGCGGCAAACCCGCCGCGCTCGCCCAAAAGTCCTATTACAAATCGTCGCCTTTGGGCAACGAGGCGGCCACCCGGAGCTTTGGCGCGTCTGTCGTCACCCACCAAATCACCGGCAAGACCTACTTCCAAGCCTGGGCGATGACGGTGAAGTTCGAGGGCAAGAACGTTTGCCGGCATATCGACATAACAACAAGCAATCACGCCTCGCAGATCGGCGCAACGCCACCGGCGCCTACGAATGAAACCCAGGACATGAAACAGGCCAAGGCGGCCATCCAAGCCGGCAAATGTCCCTGTTGCGGCAACCCTTTGCATAAGTGGCAGATGGACCCCAAGACCAAGAGACCGTATCGGGTGATGACGGCGGGCGCCTTCTGGCGAAAGCAGATCAGCTTGATCAAAGTGCCGGACAAGCAGGCCGAGAAAGATACACTAACTGAGACCCTCGAGCGGATGAACAGAAGAAAGACCAGGCAGCGCAAGAAAAGAAAGGACGGCCAGCCGAGTTGCCCAAATGTCCAGACGAAGGAGAACCAGGGCTGCGCACTCCATTTCGACATACCTCAGCATCGCGATAAGATTACGCGACATCGTCCGACCGTGAAGCGACCACTTGGTCCAACAGCGGCCCAGGCAGCGGGCGACGCCTTCAGCTCGAAGAAGAAGAGCGCGGTTCTGAGTATCTGGAGCAAGATGAACCCGACGAATCCGATTCCCGCTGCTTATCCCCCTCCAAACAAGCCACCACCTAGCAAACTAAACCACAAGACGCCGCGCATGGCAGGTGGTTGCAACGATCAAGGAAACGTCGTTCCCCAGCACTACATGAACACCAAGGCGTGCAACGATATCGAAGATGACCAGAGCCAACTGGAAAAGGTCGCGAGCCTAATTTATTGAGTAGACATGGAACACTATCCAAAGATTGCCAACACCGCATTCGAGGAACTCAGCTATGGGTTTCATCCCAAATCGTTCGACCTCTATGCGTTGGACCTAGCCCGCCTCGAAACGAGCACACGCGCATGGGAGCGGATAGCAGCGGTTCTGCTAGGATGCACGCGCGGAAACTTTTCAAGGCTTCCGGAACTCGGCCCGTTGATGCGAGACAATCCGCTTTACCTACTTTGGCATGCGATCGCCAACATTTCCGGTTATGCCGGCACACTTCAGTCGGTGCGGCAGACTTTCGATCATATCGAGGACAAAAGCGGAGACAATTTCCTCTATTTCCTGGCAATTGCACTGGGAGCTACATCCAACCTCTCTGCGGTCGACTACCTTATGGAAGCGCACAAACGAGCTGGGGACATCGAGCCGCTAAGACAGATCGAGCAGGAAATATCCTTCCTTCTTGAAGCCGAGGATGGCCCATTGATGGCGGGTTCCATGGAGGAAGTCTTGACGGATGAGGGCTGGGTCGAGAGAGCTAACCGCGAGAGATATTTCGACCAAGTGAAGCAGGCGCGCGATGCGGTGCTAGAGCGCGTAGGCTCCAAGGATATTCCGATCTATGGAGGCGAGGCGATCGACATCGCCAAGATTGCGAAGCGCATGTATCGCAACTTGAAACAGGACGAGGAGCGGGAGCAAAGGCTGGCACGGGAAGCGACGCTGTTCGAGGCTACCACAGGCATCAATTGCTCGAAAATGTTCGATAGAAACGGCAACTTGAAATCGTTGCAGGCTGCCGGAATCCTCGAGACATTTTTCGACAGCGATGAGATCGGGGGCTTCAAGGCGGGGCAGAGATATTTTTTCGGTCACCCGATTGGGATCTGAGCAGTTCCACGCGTGTGCGGAGAGATCGCTGCTGCAAGGTTGGCCCTATCCGAAAAATCCACTCGCCTTGGCCCACTCCATGACTTTGTCAGCCAGCGGGATTTTTTGCTCGCCATATTCGAAGCGGTGGACAAATTCCAAACCGGCTTCGGCTGGGTCAATGGTGAACAAATCATCTTCTTGCGCAGCGTCGGGGAAGAGCTCCAGAAAAGCCGCACCCGCTGCGGCGGCCATCGCGGGTTCGCGCATGCGATCGACGAGCCAGTTGAGTTGGGTCTTGTCGTTGAGCATCCCAACTGCGCGGACAGCCGCCGGGTTCGCGGCGCGCATCAGACCTCCCAGCCAGGATCGGACTTCCCTCGACTGCGTTGTCTTGATCAAAGTACGCAGCGCGGTGAGTGCGTTAGCGTCGTCTGATGCGGCTACGGCCTCAAGATCGGGCCTAACCCGCTCCCCAAATCCAAGCTCTGCGAGTGCGACACCGGCCCAGAAGCGTACCTGGGCATCGCGATCATCGAGCAGCGCCGCGACAACCTGGACAAGCTCGATATGTCGAAGTCTCGCCGTGAGCCTAAGACCGATACACCGCGTCTCTGCGCCAGAGTCCTTTAGCAAACGCAAAAGCGTTCTGCCGGGGTCCATCTTGTGCACGTCGATCGCGTGAGCGGCAAGTTGCCGCTTAACGGGATCCTCGTGCGACACCCACTGTCTGACCCACCTCGCGATCTTGTCCGCTCGATGGATTTCCAACGCGCCAACAAAGCCGTAGGCTGCGTTCCTTTCAGCGCGGAAGAATTCAATCGACTCGTTCAGGCTTTTTTCGTCTTCCAGCTCAATTGCCAGCCATGCACACGTGAAAAGTTCGCCTTTGTCGGGAAAATCGGCCCATTGTTCGATGGCAAATGGCCAAGCCGCCGCGCCGGCGATCCGCAGCGCGTCTAGATGCACCTCAAGCCGGTCGCCAAAGCTCTTTGCCACCTGAACGTCCGGCGGGTCTGCATTCAGCAGCGTATCTCTTTGCGCCCAAAGGAATGCCACCAATTCGACATGCTGACGGAGCACGTCATCAGCCACCCTGTTGGGCCGCGCCTGCGTTGTGACCTGTGGCCCAGTCATCAGTTCAGATTCACGGAGCCACCGCGGATATTGTTCGCACCGCTAGCATGGCTCACGATGTATTTTCCGCGAAGCGAGATATGTCCATCACTGTCAAGTATGAGACTGGACTTTCCGCAGCGAAGTTCGATCCTCTTCGAGGCCTTCAGTCGGACATATTCACCATCGCTGATAACGCGCTGGGCCGCGCGCTTGCGGGCTGGTTCGATGATCGGTCCCATGATGAGCGGACGTCTCGGGTCGCCGTCCTGAAACAGCAACGCCACTTCTGATCCTATCATAGCCTGATTGAGCTCAACCAGGCTTCTGGCCCTCAGCGCCACATCCTCGGGATTGCCGGGAAATACAACCAGCGGACCCTGATCGTCGAAACCAAGGAACAGCCCGATGACCACCCCATAGATACGCTCGACAACTTTGCTCATCGCGACCTCAATTCTCGTTGATCTTCGAGCCCTTCAGGATGATGTCACCCGAGGCCTTGGCGTTGATCTTACCAGATGCCTTCAAGAAAATGTCCTTTCCCTCCACAACGATCGTGCCATCCTTTTTCATGACAACCTTCGAACTTCCGCATGTTAGGGTGATGTCGTCCGCCGCTTCGATCGACAGGCTTTTGCCAGACTTTGTAACCGAGTCTTCCTTGATGTCGGTAAGGCTACCCTTTGCAATCTTGAGCATGAACCCGCCACCAACTTCAGTGGAGTCATTCGACGTGATTTTGGCTATGCGCGAAGCGCCTACATCGGTGGCCTGTGACGCGGCGATCGCGACGGTCTGGCCAGCACCGATGCTGATGCTCTGATCGGCGCCGATGGTCCAGGTATCGCTCGTGCCTATGTTGTGCGTCTGGCTGATGCCCACGGTCATTGAGCGTGTCGCGCCGATGGTATTGGTCTGCACCGCACCCACGGTTCGGGTCTCGGAGGCCCCAACGGTATCGACCCGCGCCGCGCCAACAGTCACCGTCTGCACGATCGCGACGGTCTGGGTGTGGTTGGCGCCGATCGTCTCGGTCGAGTTCGAGCCGATGTTGATCGTCTCATCGACCCCCACCGTCAGTGAGCGGTTCTTGCCCACCGTCTCGGTGTCGTTCGACCCGATATTGGTGGTCTGGTCGACGCCGACCTTGACCGTCTTGTTGTTGCCGACGTCCTCGTCGAGGTTGTGGCCGACGGAGTGCTTGGCGTCGTGGTCGATGCGGTCGGACTGGTCGTGCTGGACCAGCTTCTGGCGATCATTCTTGATCAGAAGGTGGTGGTCCTTCTGCGCCTGGAAGTTGACCAGCTCCGAGCCGGCCTTGTCCTCGAACATCAGTTCGTTGTAGCCGCCACCGCCCTTCGACGAGTTGGACTTCCAGCCGGACTGCGTGGCGTTGCCAGGCAGTCCGTAGGGCGGCATCTGCGAGGCGTTGTAGACCCGGCCGGTGATGATCGGCAGGTCCGGATTGCCTTCGATGAAATCGACGATCACTTCCTGGCCGATGCGCGGGATCTGGATGAAGCCCCAGCCGCTGCCGGCCCAGGTCTGCGACACCCGCACGAAGCAGGAGCTCTTCTGGTCCTTCTTGCCGAGGCGGTCCCAGTGGAACTGCACCTTCACCCTGGCATATTTGTCGGTGAATATCTCCTCGCCGGACGGACCGACCACGGTCGCCGTCTGCGGGCCGCGCATGATCGGCCTTGGCGTGATGCGCGGCGGCCGATAAGCAACTGAGGTCGGCGCCACACCGAGCACCACCTTGAAATTCTCGCCATCGGTGTCGACGCCGGCGCGATAGCCCGGATCGAACAGCCGGTACTCGGCGCTGATCACCAGATACTCCTTGTTCTGGTCGTCGCGCGGAAAGCCGTCGAGCTTGAAGGTGCAGCCGGAGAACAGGCCGCGCACCGTGCCGACGGCGGCAATGCGCAGGTGTGGCGCCTGGATTTCTTCGCGCCTGATCGCCGCCAGGCTGTCGCCGCGCCCGACTTCCAGATGCGCGCCGGGGTGGCGATAGTTCTCGCCCGCGGCCTGCTTGTGGCCGAAGGGCTGCGCCGACTTCGCCATCAAATCGGCGGCGGGTTTTTCGAAGTCATAATCGGTGTGGGCATAGGCGCCGGGGCGCACCGCGCTGCCTGGAATCCAGTCGGTGATGTATTCGACGTCGCGGCGCGAGCCCTGCCCTTCGAACTGATATAGCACCGTCTCATAGCCCGGCGCCGGCTTGAGCTTGCTCATGGCGTCGGCCAGGATCAGTGTGTGCTCACCCTCGGCATGCTCGAAGAAGTACATTATGCCTTCATGCTCGAGCAACCGCTGCACGAAATCGAGGTCGCTCTCGTCGTACTGCACGCAATATTCGCGCGGCGGATAGGAGCCTTGCAAGCGCTTCTCGAACTTGGCGATGCCGCCATATTTGGAGAAAATCTCCTCCACGATCTCGACGGCGGTCTTGTCCTGGAAAATGCGGCAGTCGGTGGTATTGCCGAGGAACCACAGCCACGGCCTGACGACCGCCTCATAGTGAGCCAGCCGATCTTCGATGCGGGTAAGGCGAAACTCGGCGATGAGGCCGCTGAACCAGCGCTTGGGGTCGGCCTCGCCTTCGATCGAAACGGCGCCGCCCAGCATCTTCAGCGGGTCGATATCGGCATTGGTCGAAACAAATCCAACGGTGTAGGCAAGGCAGCGGCTGATCTCGTCGCGGCCGACGAGATGCGTGAAAGTCAACAGTTCGGCGCCGACCGGCGTCTGCACAAGCGCGGCGCGTTGTTCACTCGGCATGGGTCGTGCCCCTCCTGAGCGCTAGTGTGGCAGGTTCGAAGCCCTTCTTGTGTTAACGACCTCACGTTCAGGGATATTTCGCAACTTGCCACCCAAGCCATGTTGAGCCTACCACATGTTCTATGGCAGACCAAAGAGGACAAGCGGCAGGCCGTTGCTGTTTGCGCCGCTTTCGCCAGTGTGAAACGCCGCTCTCCCGCTGTGCCCGCAAGCTGCTAGACTGTGGCACATCGGATCAATGGAAACGGCAGCGGTCGACGGTCCATAGCGCATGTTCATCAGTCTGCAGATCAGCAATGTCGATGTCCTGCCTGCCGGGCTGCCGCCCGGCTACGCATCGCGCGACCGCGGCTTCGAGATCGGGCGGGAGAACTGCGCCTGGACCTTGCCCGATCCGGACAAGTTCATCTCCGGCCGACATTGCGAAATCCGCTACGAAGGCGGCGCCTTTTTTCTCCACGACGTCTCGCGCAACGGCACATTCGTCAACGGGTCGAGCCAGCGCCTGACCGGCCCGCATCGGTTGGCGCAAGGTGACCGGCTCCGGATCGGCCGCTATATCGTCTCGGTGTCGATCGATGACGGGAACCCAGCCTTCGGTGGCCATGGTTCGACGCAACGGCAGATGCCCGTTGCCGGATCCTTTCCAGACCATGTCGCATCGCCACGGTCACCGACCGCGCCACCCGCTTCGGTCTCCAGCCGGCCGCAGCAAGCCGACGAGATCCTGCGCGCGATTGCCGCCGGCGCCGGCATTCCGCCAGAGGTGCTTTTGCTGCGCCAACCGCAGGAGGTAGCCGGCGAGATCGGCGCGGTGCTGCGCATCGTCGTCGACGAGCTGGTGTTGCTGTTGAAGGCGCGCGCCGCTGCAAAAGTCCTGGCCAAGACCAGCGACCGGACCATGATCAATTCCGCCGACAACAATCCGCTGAAGTTCGTGCCCGGGACAGACGAAATCCTCGACATCATGTTCGCGCGGCGCAGGGCCGGCTATCTCGATGCCAGGCACAGCATCGAAGACGCTTTCCACGACCTCAAAACACATGAATTCGCCACCTTCGCCGCCATGCAGGCAGCGCTGTCGCGGTTGCTTGACGATCTGTCGCCCGAGGCGATTGCGAAAAAACTGCCGCCATCCTCCTTTGCCTCGAAGAAGACGCGCGCCTGGGACGCGCTGGTCGCGACCTGGCGGGCCAAGGAGGAAGCGCACGAGAACGGCATGCTGGACATATTCCTCACCTATTTCAGTGAAGCCTATGCCAAGGCCGCCAAACAGAAGACCGGCAAGGGCTAAGCCCGCGCACCGCTGAAGACACCGTGAAGGCGACCCGAGCACGGGCCGGCCACCAAAATTGCGCCGGGTTTCCATCGCAACCTTCTGAGACTACGATCACATACGACGATTGAGCACGCGGGTACGGTTGGTCGACCTCGGGGGTCTGCGGCACATGTCATGTCACGGCGAGATAGCGTCCTGCGGTCCGCGTTTGCGCGGACATGGCGCTGTGCGTCGCGGCGCGCGGGCGTAGAGGCAGGGATCGGCGATGAGCTCGAAGGATGATCCTTTCGATCCGACCGGCAAAACCGTCATCCGCCCCAGCCGCCCCAATCCCGGCCGCAAGCAAAAGACGGTTCTCGCCCGCGATGCGCCGGCCCCCGGCAGTACGGTGATCGCCCCTGCCAGCGTCCCGGAACCCACGGTTTTCGATCCCAACGCCGGCCGCCAGCCGCCGTCCGACGTCACGGGGACGGTGATCTATCAGGGAACGCCCTTCGCCAACGCGCCGGCCGATCCGCCCGTTCACGGCTCAGCCGGGACGGCGGGGAAAACGCCATGGGATGCGCTGCTCGGCGCCAGCGATGCCGTCGATTATGGCGCGGCCAACCCGATCGTCGCTGCCGCGGCGCCCTTGCTGATACTGCTTGGGCATCTGCGGCTGATGGCTGTCGAAAGACCGGCCGAGCCGCTGGCGCAGCATGTCGCCGGCCTGATCGAGGATTTCGACCGCAAGATCGCCAGGACCGATACCTCGGAAGAGGATGCGCGCATCGCCAGCTATGTGCTTTGCGAAACCGCCGACGATATCGTCGCCAATCTGCCCGGTTCCAGCCGGGATGCGTGGGCGCAGCACGCCATGCTGCAGCGCTTCTTCCAGGTCAAACCCACCGGCGCCGGTTTTTTCCAGGCGCTGAACACGGTGCTGGCGACGCCGGAACCTCATCGCAATCTCATCGAGCTGATGCATGTCTGCCTGTCGCTTGGCTTCGAAGGCCAGTATCGCGGCCAGCCGCGCGAGAGCCTCGAACGGGTCCGCCGCGACGTCTACGAGACATCAGCCTATTTCCGCGTCCTCGGTGACGACGACATCTCGCCGCGCTGGCAAGGCTTGTCGGTCACATCGGCGCAAGGCTCCAGGCGGGTTCCGCTCTGGGCCATAGCCGCTGCAACCGCGGCAGTTTTGACCGCAGCCTTTTTCACGCTGCGCGTGCTCATCACCCATAATGGCGAGGCTGTTGCCGGCGAGTTGCTGGCGCTCAATCCGGCGACGCCGGTCACCATCGAGCGCACCGGTTTCGTGCCGCTGACCGAGGAGGTGAAAGTCGTCGCAGCGCCAACGACGATTGCGCAGGTCGATCGCATCCGCACTGCCTTGGCCAAGGAGATCGAAGGCGGCGGCGTCAGCGTCGGCACTAAGGGTGATTTCATCATCGTGGAAATCAGCAACGCCCTGCTGTTCCAGTCGGGACGAGCCGAGGTCAAGCCGGAGTTCGAGCCGGTGGCCGCCAGCATCGCGGCGGCTCTCGACGCGGAGCGCGGGCCGATCCGGATCGTCGGCCACACCGACAACGTCAAACCGAAGAAGACCAGCGCCTTCAAATCGAATTTCGACCTCTCCGTCGCACGTGCCCAGTCGGTGGAAAAGATGATCGCAGCGCATTTCAGCGATCCGTCGCGGACAAAGGTCGAGGGCAAGGGCGAGGACGAGCCCATCGCCGACAATGCAACGCCGGAGGGCCGCGCCAAAAACCGCCGTGTCGATGTAATGATCCCGCGGGAGGAGATGCTGTGACCGGCTGGCTGCTGCGCATCTTCAGCGCGCTCGCGCTCGCCGGCTTTGCCGCCGCGGTCTGGTACGCCGGCCCGTTAATCCGCTTTGCCGGCGCCCGGCCGTTGGATCCCATCTGGCTGCGGGCAGCGATCATCGGCATCGTCGTCGGAACGGTGGCGATCATCTATGCAATCCGGTTCTGGCGCAGGCGCAAGGCGCAGAAGGCGCTGGAGGCTGCCATGGCCAGCGCCGAGGATGACGGCAGCGATGCAAAGGTGCTGGAAGCTCGCATGAATGAAGCGGTCGCGACGCTCAGGCAATCGAGCGGCAAGCGCAACTTCCTCTACGACGTGCCCTGGTACATCGTCATCGGCCCGCCGGGCGCCGGCAAGACCACCGCGCTGGTCAATTCCGGCCTGAACTTTCCGCTTGCCGGGTCGGGCCAGGCGCAGCCGGTGGCGGGTGTTGGCGGTACGCGCAATTGCGACTGGTGGTTCACCGACGAGGCGGTGCTGATCGACACGGCCGGGCGCTACACGACGCAGGATTCCCATGCACGGACCGACAGCAAAAGCTGGCTGGCGTTCCTGTCGCTGCTCAAGCGGCACCGGACGCGTCAGCCGATCAATGGCGTCATCCTGGCGATCAGCCTTGCCGATCTGATGGCGGACGGCGAGCAGGCGGCCCGTGTCGCCGAGATCCGCAGCCGCCTGCAGGAAATCCACGAAGTCCTGAAGGTCCGCTTTCCCGTCTATGTGCTGTTCACCAAGGCCGACCTGGTCTCCGGATTCATGGAATATTTCGGCGGTTTCGACGAAGCACGCCGGCGCAAGGTGTGGGGCGCGACCTTCCAGACCGCCGAGCGCGGCCTGAACATGGTCGCGGAAGCGCCAGCCGAATTCGACGCGCTGGTGAAGCGCCTGACCGAAGAGATGAGCGAGCGGCTGCAGGCGGAGACCGATCCGGTCGCGCGCATCGCCATTTTCGGCTTCGCCGCGCAGCTCGGCGCGCTGAAAGGCCGGATCGTGCATTTCCTCGAGGGCGTTTTCGAGCCGACGCGCAAGCAGCTGAACGCCCCCCTGCGCGGCCTGTATTTTTCTTCCGGCACGCAGGAAGGCACGCCGATCGACCAGTTGCTGGGCAGCATAGGCCGCAGTTTCGGCAGGAATGCCCAGGCGCATCTTTCCGGCACCGGCAAAAGCTTCTTCCTGCACGATCTGTTGAGCCGCGTCATTTTCGCCGAGTCCGGCTGGGTGTCCTATGACAGGGCGGCCGACAGGCGCGTTGCGATCGCCCGCTACGCCGGCCTGACAGCGATCGCGGCCATAGCGATCGCCGCGCTTGGCGTTCTCGGCCTGAGCTTTACGACCAACAAATCGCTGGTCGCCGCGACCGGCCAGGCGGCAGGCCAATACCGCGCGACAGCCGCGCCGCTGCTGGCCAGCACGACGGTGTTGGATGCCGACCTCGAAACCGTCATCGGCGCGCTCGATGCGCTGCGCGGCCTGCCGGCCGGCTACGATACGAGAGACCAGCCCACCCCGGCCACGGCGACGTTCGGCCTCAGCCAGCGTGAGCGTATCCTTTCGGCTTCCGAGACTGCCTACCGGCAAGGGCTGGAGCGCATGTTCCGCTCGCGCCTGCTGTTCCAGCTCGAACGCACGATCGAGGCCAGGATGGCCGATCCGATGGCGCTGTACGAGCCGCTGAAGATTTACCTGATGCTAGGCGGCAAGGCGCCGAAAGTAGATGACGAGCTGGTCGTCACCTGGCTGAAGCGGGACTGGGAACAGAACCGCTATCCCGGCGCCCACAATCGCGACGGCCGGGCGCAACTGGAGAAGCATTTGCGCGCCATGCTGGCGCTCGACGATGACCAGGATCCCTCGTTCGAACTCAACCGCGGGCTGGTCGAATCCGCCCAGCGCTCGCTCGGCCGCATGAGCCTTGCCGATCGCGCCACCGCGCTCATCCAGTCGGCCACCTATGCGGCGGCGCTGGACGATTTTTCGGTGTCATCGCAAGCCGGCGCGGAGGCGCCGATGCTGTTCGAGCGCAATGACGGAAACGATCTCGCCGGCCTTCGCGTCCCCGGTCTCTACACCCATGCCGGCTTCGACTTCTATCTGGCGCAACTTGCCAGGAGCGCGCAGGCGCTGGTCGACGATCAATGGGTGATCGGCTCGAGCGGCGAGCAAGGCGGTTTCGACCAGGAATTGCTCAAGCTCGGCCCGGAGCTGCTCGATCGCTATGGCAAGGGCTTTGCGGCGGCGTGGAACGAGGTGCTCGACAGGTTGAAGTTCAAGGCAATGGCCGCCGACAAACCGCAATATCTGGCGCTGTCCGCAGCGGGATCACCGAGTTCGCCGCTGATGCAGCTGTTCGAGGCGATCGCGCGCGAAACAGCTTTGACGCAAGAGCGCAATCCGGTTGCGCCGTCTCAAGACAGCGGCCAGGAAATCGCGGCACGCGCCAAGGGCCTCGCCCGCATCGGCATCGAGCTTGCGGCGCGCAAATCGCAGAGCAGGGCCGGGACCGCCTTTGTCAGTACGCAGAACCAGGATCCCGGCGCCAACATCGAAGCCCAGTTCCGGTCTTTCCAGGCTTTGGTGGCCGGGGCGCCGGGGCAGCGGCCGCTCGACGCCCTCACCCAGAATTTCCGCGAAATCTATCAGAGCGTGCGGCTGGCCGCCGATGTCCCCGCCCAGACGGACCAGGCCAACGCCAATCTGCAGCTGCAGATCTCGACGTTGCGCGCCAATGCTTCGCGGCTGCCGAAGGCGCTGGCCAGGATGGTGAGCGCGGCGGCGGACGATTTCGAGGGCACCGTCGCCGAAACATCGACCACGCATCTCAACGAGATGCTGGAGGAGACCGTCGGCCGTCCGTGCGAAGAGATGATTGCCGGGCGCTTTCCATTCGCCCCCGCCGGTACCGACGATGTCGCCATGGCGGATTTTGCCAGATTGTTTTCTCCAGGCGGGGTTCTCGACCGGTTCTTCGCGCAGAACCTGGCGTCGCTGGTCGACATGAGCGGCCAGGACTGGGACTGGAAGCAGGACACCAGGTTCGGCCGCAATCTGGCGAAATCGACGCTGAAGAACTTTCAGCTCGCGGCACAAATCCGCGCGGCTTTCTTTCCGCTCGGCGGGCCGGTGCCGTCGATCAACATCACCTTCACGCCGCTGTCGCTGCATGGCGATGCCGACATGGCGCTGCTCAATATCGACGGCCAGGTGCTGCAGGCCACCCAGGCCGGCAACACGCCGGGCCTGATTCCGTGGCCGGGCAAGACCGGTTCGGCCAGTCTCAGCCTGACGCCGGAGCTGCCCGGCCGCGAGTCCGCAATCAAGTTCGACGGTCCCTGGGCGTTGAAACGATTGCTGGACAAGGGGCAGGTCACCGCCAATGGCGACAGTCTCGAAGCGCATTTCCTCATCGGCGGGCGCGATGTCGCCTACACGATCAAGACCGGGGAGGACGGTAATCCGTTCACGCTGCCGGCGCTCTCCGCGTTCAGCTGTCCGAAGGCTTTCTGATGGGGAATTGCATGGCAGGACCAGCGATTGCAGGACGCAGAGACAGCGGCGGCACCACACGGTCCGTCATCAGCGGCTTAGATTTCGATACTCTAATGAATGGGGCTGTGGCAGACTGGCCAGGCACGTCAGCCAAGGCGTTGCGGAGCGTAGGCAAGTGAACGATGCCGCCTTTGAGAGCTACGGCGTGAGCCACAAGGGCTGCGTGCGCGACCACAATGAGGACAGCTTTCTGGTCGAGCCGCAGATCGGCCTCTGGGTGGTGGCCGACGGCATGGGCGGGCACGAGGCCGGAGAAGTCGCTTCGGCAAGCATTGTCGAGCATCTGGCGACGATCGGCATCGCCAGTTCGGCGCCGGATCTGCGCGCCCGCTTTGAGGATCGGCTGAACCGGGCGCATGCCGAGATTCGCCGGATTTCGCGCTCACGCGGCGTGACCATCGGCTCCACCGTTGCCGCACTGCTGGCCATGGACGGCAGGTTCGCCTGCCTGTGGTCGGGCGACAGCCGCGTCTATCTCGTGCGCAACGCCGCGATCTCGCAGATTTCGCGCGACCACACCGAGGTGCAGGAACTGCTCGACAGCGGCGCGATCAGCGCAGCCGAAGCGGAGAACTGGCCGCGCCGCAACGTCATCACCCGCGCCATCGGCGTCAACGACGAAATCGCCATCGACTTCCAGCAGGGAGAGACCCTTGCCGGCGACATCTTCATCCTCAGCACGGACGGGCTGACGGCGCATGTCAGTGACGCGGAAATTGCGGCAGCAGTGCTCTCGGCAGCGCCGCAGGCTGCCTGCGAAAAGCTGCTTTCCATGGTGCTTGAGCGCGGCGGCACCGACAACGTCACCATCGTTCTGGTCAAGATCAGAGACAAAGGCAATGGCCTGTCCCGAGCAGGAGGCCACGACCGATGAGCTCCGACGACAAGACCCGGCTATTGCCCAACATGGCGGATACCAGCGTCGGCACGCAGCTCAGCGGCATCTACGAGCTCGACGAACGCATCGCGTCGGGCGGCATGGGCGAAGTCTATCGCGGCCACAACATCCAGACCGGCGATCATGTCGCGATCAAGATCGTGCTGCCGGAATTCGCCCGCGATCAGACGATCCTGTCGCTGTTTCGCAAGGAAGCCTCGATCCTCAACCATCTGTCGCATGACGCGGTCGTGCGCTACCACGTCTTCACCATAGATCCCGGCATCGGGCGGCCCTATCTGGCGATGGAATTCGTCGACGGCCAGTCGCTGTACGACGTCATGCGCGGCGGGGCGATGGCGACTCCGGATGTGCGCAAACTGTGCCACCGGCTGGCCTCGGGCCTGAGCGCCGTGCACCAGGCCGGCGCCATCCACCGCGATCTGTCGCCCGACAACATCATCCTGCCGGGCGGCCGGGTCGAGCGGGCAAAGATCATCGATTTCGGCATTGCGCGATCGGCCGCGGTCGGTGGCGAGACGCTGATCGGCGGCAAGTTTGCCGGAAAATACAATTACGTCTCCCCCGAGCAGCTCGGGCTCTATGGCGGCGAGGTCAGCGAACAGTCCGACATCTACAGCCTGGGGCTGGTGCTGGCGGCGGCGCTGCGCGGCAAGCCGATCGATATGGGCGGCTCGCAATACGAGATCGTCGAAAAACGGCGGACCGTCCCTGATCTCTCCGGCATCGATGCCGATTTCAGGGACATCGTCGAAGCGATGCTGCAGCCTGACCCGGATGATCGACCGGCCAGCATGGCCGAAATCGCCCGGTTGACGCGCGACGACAGCGACGCGACCTTGCCGCCGGCATCGCTCGCGCCCCGGCCCGGTCTGCCGCGAACCGGGCAGACCGCAGGGCCTGTCTCCAAGATCGGGGACTCGCCGGCCCAAGGCTTCGGTTCGGCCCCGCCAAGCGGCACGGCGGAGCCGTCTTTCGTGCCGCACGTGCGCCCGGCGCACCTGTCGCAGCCGAAACCGGCTGCTGAAACTCCCAAGCGAGCAAGCACACCGCCGAAGCGTGCTACTACAGGCAGAAATCTGACGATCGCGGTGCTGGCGGCGGTGGTCATGGTATCGCTTGGAGGGCTCTATGCATCGGGTATCGTGGGATTCGGAGACCGGCCTCGCCTCACCGACCCCGGCAAGCCGCTCCAACCCGAACTGACAAAGCCGATCGTCGCTGACAAGCCCGTTCCGGACACTGCGCCGGTCGAGAAGACGGTGCCAAAGACGCAACCAGCGGAGACTGCGGCTGAAGATCAGGCCAAAGCGCCGGTCGAGCCGCAGCCGACGCCACCAGTCGCGTCGAGCGCTACGGCCCCGCTGCCGGCCGCACCAATCGACAAGACCGTCGCGCTGCAACCGCCATCCGGCCCGTCACAGTCCGATGCCGCGAAGAACCCCGAGCCTGTCAGTCCGCCGGTAGAGCCCAAGGCGACAGCGCCGGCCACGCAAACACCTGAACCAACGACCCAGGCACCCACGCCCACAGCACCGGCGCCGCAACCCACCGCTCAACCGCCCGAGCCCAAGGCGCAGGCGCCTGAACCGACCGCGCAGGCGCCCAAGCCGGACACGCAGGCGCCCAAGCCGGACACGCAGGCCCCCAAGCCGGACACGCAGGCGCCTGAAACGACCGCAGAGCCCAACCCAAGCCGGCCCAATATCGCCAGCGGCGAGCAGGCCGACAAGTCCGCAGAGCCCGACATTGCCATGAACGTGCCCAAGCCGGAGGTGCCGCCACCGGCCGATGCGGCCGCGGAGCGGGTCACCTGGGTACGCGCCTTCAATGGTGGTGACTGTTTTTTTGCGACGGTGACGTCGGCCGCCGACAAGGGTGTCGCGATCGAGGGCTTCGGCACGTCGGTGCCACCCTTCGAACAGTTGCTTGGGGAATTCCAGGCGAAGTTCCATGTCGAGCCGGATATCAGCGTCCGCCTTATCCAGCCCCCGCAATGCGGGATCACCGGCTTCCTGCGTTTCATGGGCGCGAGCACGGCCGACAGGCCGCAGCTTGTCCTCGACCAGACATCGGTGCCGGACGGCTCGCCGATCGACGGCACGCTGGTGACGCATGGCGGGCTGGTGTCGAGCGTGTTCCTGATCGACCACAGGGGCATCGCCTTCAACCTCGACGACCATGTTGTCGTACAAGCCGACAAGGCGACCTTCTCGATCCCGATCGGGCTCGGCGCCGCCGACAAGGCGGCTGGCAAGGCGTTGCCGCAGATCATCATGGTGATCACCGGGCCGCAGGACATTAAGGCGGCGGACTTCACAACGCCGACGCCGGCCTCGGTGCTGTTGCCCAGGATACTCGACGAGATCGGCGCCAGGAGTTCGGCATTTTCGGCGACCGCCAAATATTTCCGCCTCGGCGGCTAGCACCGACGCCGATGCAACGTCGTCGCCGAGATCCCGTCCTGCTTGCCCGGAACGTGCGGGTGAAGCTCGCCGCGAGCGCGGTCGCGACGCTGTTGCTGGCGCTTCTTTCCACCGGGCAAGCGCGCGCCGAATTCACCGTCTGCAACCAGACGCTCGACGTCGTCAATCTTGCCGTCGGCCAGAAGGTCGACGATGCCGACCAGACCGATGGCTGGTGGACCATCGGCGCCAATCAATGCGTCAACGTCATACGCGAGGAGCTGACCAACCGCTACATCTACATCTACGCGACGGATGTGTTCGGCCACGCCATTCTGGCAGGCTCCACCGACATGTGCATCGAGCGGCGGCGGTTCTCGATCCGCGGCATCGATGAATGCTGGCAGCGCGGCCATATCGCGGCGAAGTTTCTCGAAGTCGACACCCAGGAACAGGTGCGCTGGACCTTCTTCCTGACCGGAAGCGCGCCGTGACGCACAGCATCGACACCAGCTTCAAGGCAAAGAAGCAGGCGCGCGCCGCGCTGCGCAGGCGCAGGATCTGGATCGGGCTGGCGGCTGGCCTGGCGACAATCGTCCTCGCCGCGATTGCCACCGGCTTTTATCTTACCGCCGACTACTGGTCGTTCGGCGACGAAGACGAGGAACTGCACGCCGTCGAAGGCTCGGACGACGTGCCGGCCGACGCATCGGTCTATGTGCCGGCCATCATCGACCTTGCCGGCGACCCGATGTGGATCACACTGGCGCCGGAGGCGGGCGCTGCCAAGAGCCGCGGGATGCCGCGCCCGACGGAGCTCGACCAGGCCGGCATCTCCCCTCAGATCATGGTTCTCTCCGACGTGATGCTGAGCGCCAGCGAAAAATTCATGACGACGATCCCCTCGACGCAAGAGGATTTCGCCTTCTTTCAGGCGCAGCGGAAGACCGCGGTCGCGCCACCCGCCGAGCCCAACGATCCGCAGAATGACCTGCAGAACGATCTTCAACCATCGCCCGGCACGGACGGGGCTCCGGCGGCCTCCGGCCCAGCTCCTGACCCGCAGGTCGCTCCGGGTGCATCGGCGGCGGCCGATGACCCCGAGGCCGGCTGGGGCGAGACCATCGATGAGGGCGAAGCAGCACTCCCCGCCTTTCAGAAGACAGCGGTCGAAAACAACACCAGCGTTGCCACCGTCAGCTCGGAATACCAGCGCTTCGAGGCGACCCAGGACATTTTCGTGAAAATCCTCAACGACCGCAGCCTGGACAGCGTGGCGCTCGATGCGCATTTTTCCGCCGACGACGCAAAGCTTGCCGGCGAGGCGCTGAAGGCGCTGTTCGACAAGGACGGCCTGCAGCCTGGTTATGTCGTGGCGATGCGCGGCTTCAGGCCGACGCGCGAGACCACGACGATGTCGCTGATGCAGGTTTCGATCTACGCCAGGAACGTCTTTGTCGGCACGCTGACACGCAACGCGGTGGGCGCCTTCGTGTCGGGCGTCGACCCGTGGGTGCGCGAGGACCTGTTCAATTATTCGGGCGCCGAGACCGAAGGCACGCAGAAACGGCAATACCGCCTGCTCGACGCGATCTACTCGACGGCGGCCCGCAACAATGTGCCGAGCGGCATCATCGGCGAAGCCATTATGTATCTGTCGCGCGGACAGGATCTGGATGCTTTCGCCAGCGAGGACCAGCGCCTTGTGCTGATCTATTCGCAGACGCCGCGCGGCAAGAACGAGACCGACGGACGGGTGCTCTATGTCGGTATCCAAGGCACGCAAAAGAGCTTGGATTGTTTCGTTTTCCAGCAGGGCGACGGCCAGTTTTCCTGCGTCTCGGGCGATGACCAGGTGCGCTCGCTGACGGTGGCCAACGGCATGGTGACGCCGGTCAACGGTGTCATGACGTCGACCTTCGGGCCGCGCAAGCATCCGATCCTGGGCGTTGTTCGCATCCACAAGGGCGTCGACTGGGCAGCACCCGTGGGGACCCCGATCGCAGCAGCCTTCGACGGCGAGATCATCTTCCAGGGCGACGGCGGCGGCTACGGCAATGTGGTCAAGATCGCCCATGGCGGCGGCCGCGAGACGCGCTACGCGCATATGTCGAAATTCGCCATTGCCAGCGGTGTCGGCACCAAGGTGAAGGCCGGCGACATTATCGGCTATATCGGCACCACCGGCCTGTCGACCGGGCCACATTTGCATTTCGAACTCTATCAGAGCGGTCAGGCGATCGATCCGCTCGGAACAGTGACCGCTGCAATCGCCGTCACTTCCAGCGATCCCGCCGTCGAAACGCTGACCGACCGTATCGTCCACGTCGAATCGGGCGGTAGCGCGCGGGCCAAGAACCCGCTGTCTTCGGCGACAGGCGCCGGCCAGTTCATATCCAAGACCTGGATCCGGATGATGAACACCTATCGTCCCGAACTGGCGCGCTCGCTGTCGACCGCAGACCTGCTCGCTTTGCGCTACGACGCCACCATCTCGCGTGAGATGGTGCGCAATCTGGCGCGCGAGGGCGAAGCCTATCTCAAGGCGCGTGGCCACCAGATCACCGCCGGCCGGCTCTATCTCTGCCATTTCCTCGGTATGGAAGGCGCCCATCAGGTGCTGGCGTCGCCGGGATCGGCGCAGTTGAGCGCCGTGCTCGGCTCGTCCGTTATCCAGGCCAACCCGTTTCTTGCCGGCAAGACCGCCAGCTACGTCGTCGACTGGGCGGAACGGAAGATGGGCCGCAAATTGCCGACGCCCGCCACCACCGATGCGGGCCAGCAGACGACGACGGAAGTCCGCCAGACATCGCCGGAGTTCGAAAAATACAAGCAGGCGATAACGGCACTGGTCGGCTCGATCCAAAATACTCTTGAGCCGGGCTAGAGCTGGCAGTTCGCCCCGGCTTTCGCCAAGCCGATTGTTCTGAGGCCGGCGAATGGTATGTTTGCGGATATTTGGGAAGGTTTTTGGGTCCTTGTGAACCAAAACTGTGGCTGGGATCACATACCCCCAACAGCCATTTTGGCAGAAGCGATACAGTCGCTGGTGAAATTTAGCATGCGCAGCCATCAATAACGCGCCCCATTGGGGCGGAGGGCCGATCCCATGAAAGCGTTTGCCGTCCTTTTGAGCGGATTTTTTCTGTTAATGCTGACCGCGCTTGGCACCGTCCAGGCGGCGGCGCCGGATGCCGGTGGCGTCAAACGCGTCGCGCTGGTCATCGGCAACAGCAAATACGTCCATGCCGTCGAATTGCCCAATCCGGCCAATGACGCGCATCTCATCGCATCGACGCTGCGCAATGCCGGCTTCGAGGTGATCGAGGGCGTCGACCAGGACAATGCCGGCATGCACAGCCTGATCAGCAAATTCACCGAGCAGTCCTACGATGCCGACCTCGCCGTCATTTTCTATGCCGGCCACGGCATGCAGGTCGACGGCAAGAACTTTTTGATCCCGGTCGACGCCGAACTGACGTCACCTGCCTATCTCAAGACCCGCACCGTCCAGATCGACGACTTCATGGCCGCATTGCCACCCGACCCGGCGGTCGGCGTCATCATCCTCGATGCCTGCCGCGACAATCCGCTGGCACGCACACTGGCGGCCGCGATGCCGAAGACCCGCTCCACCGCGCTGGGCACCGGCCTGGCGCCGATCGACCCTAAATCAGAGGGCGTCGGCACCGGCGGCATCCTGATTGCCTATGCCACCGACCCGGGCGCCATCGCCTTTGACGGCAACGGCGTCGACAGCCCCTACTCGACCGCGCTCGCCAGGCACCTGACCGAACCCGGCGTCGAGATCCAGAGTGCGCTGACGCGGGTGCGCGGCGAAGTGGCCGAGACCACGCAAGGCCGCCAGCGGCCATGGCACAACGCATCGCTGGGCCGCGAGGTCTTCCTTGGCAAACCGGCCGCCCAAGCCGCGCCGATGGTAAAACCGGCCGCCGATGACGCGAACGCCGCGGCAGCGCCCGCCCCTGCTCTCGTCACCAGCGAACCGCCTCCGTGGGAAGTCGAGCAGCGGCTTTGGGACGAGGCCTCGAAGCGCAACACCGCGCCATTCTACGAAGCCTATCTCGAACAGTTCCCGAATGGCCGCTTCGCCACGGTGGCGCGGCTCAACATCGATGCGCTGAACGATCCGAAAGCCCAGGAACGGCAGGTGGCAGCGCTCGATGCCGACGAAGCGAACTCGGGTTCTGCCGTGCGCACCTCGGTCGGCATTTCGGACGACATGAAGAAGGTGCTGGGCACCGAGGCGACGGAGAACGCGATCGGTCTCGATCGCCAGGGCCGCATCGACCTGCAATTGCGGGTCGAGGCGCTGGGCAACGAGCTTGGCCGCGTTGACGGCAATATTGGCGCCAAGACCCGGCAAGCGATCGGCGACTGGCAAGAGGGGAACGGGCTGCCTCCGACCACCTTCCTGACGCGCGAGCAACTGGCGTTCCTGGTTATCCAGACGGACCCGATGATGGAGGCCGTTCGTGCCAAGCACGAGGCCGACCAGGCCGGAGTGGACAAGCAGAAGAAACAGGTGGTGCAGAAGGCCCGCACGCTGAAGCCGGTGGCGGAAAAGCCACGCAAGAAGCAGTACGCCCAGAAGCCGCGCCGGCAACAGCAGTTCGTGCAGAAAAGGCGCAACCGCGAGGTCGTGCGCGAGGATGAACCGCCGCCGCGGGACAACAATGATTTCCTGACCAAGGCGCTGATCTTCGGCACCGGCGTAGCGGTCGGCGGCGTGCTCAAGAACTGATCGATCATGTCAAACAATAAAAGCGCCGCGTGTCCGTTGGACGCGCGGCGTTGTGTTTGACGACGGCCGGAAGACGCAGCCGGCGAAGCTACTGCGCCTTGATCCGCATCTCGACCCGCCGGTTGACGGGATCGTAGGGATCGGGATTGCGTGGATTGGCCTCGCCGAGACCGACCGCCTTGATGCGGGTGGATTCGATGCCGTTGGATTCGAGGAAGGCGGTGACCGATTGCGCCCTGCGCTGCGACAGGCCTTCATTGTAGGTCGCCGAGCCGGATGCGTCGGTATAGCCTTCGACGACGAAGGACAGCTTGCTCAGCCGATCGTCCTTCAGCGCCTTGGCGAATTCGTCGAGTTCGCTGCGCGCCTTGGCGTCGAGCTCGGACGAATCCAGGCTGAAATTGATCAGCATATCGAGGCCGGTCTTCTCCGGAGGCTTTTCTTTCTGGTTGGTCTTGCTCTTGCACTCGTCCTCGGTGCCGACACAAATCCCGCGTGCCGCGCCGTGATCGATAGCGCCGGCAAAGAACTTCACAATGTCTTCCGATTTCTGAAGTGGGTCGGCATAGACGTGCGTCGAGAAAAGCACGGTCGCCAATGCCAAGACTGAAATGTGCCGCTGCATAACGGTTACTCCCGTTTCGAGCATCCGATTTTCACTCAGGCCCGATCCATGGATCCGGGCCAACTCTTCCTGTTCGACAATGATCTGTCGAGATCACGGTCGGCTGTGGAATATACCAAACCGTGAGGCGTTTGTCTGTGAACAACGTCATGGACATGTGGTGGTCGACAGACTTGACCCGCGCCTCGCAGGCGGGTTGAGTGAGGGCTGGGGGAGGATAACAGCAGCGATGGTCAACGGGCTTCGATTCCAGACCGCACGCGATCTCTTCGCCGCGAACACGGCTGTCGCCCGGGACATGACGGCTGTTCCGACCGACCAACCCTCGCTCGAGTTCTGCCGCCGGCTGATGGCCGGGCGCATCCCGGAGGAAGCGATTACCTTTTGCGCCTATCTCCTGCCTGACCGGGCCGCAATCTGGTGGGGCCATGAGTGCCTGGGGCATCTGACCGAGCTGCTCGAAGAGCAGGACCTCGCAACGCTGGCACTGATCCAGGAGTGGGTCGGCGACCCCAACAATGCAACCCGCCGGGAGGCTGTCGCCGGGGCGGCGATGACGCAGCAGCACACGCCTGCCGGCTGGATCGCGCTAGCGGCGCAACGGCACATCAATGGCCTGACGCCGCAGACCAACGGGTCGAGGCTGCGGCCGCTGCCGGCTGCGCATGCCGTCAATGCCGGCATACTGGCCGGACTGGCGCGGGTTGCGGTGGCGGACCGTTTCTCCGTGCTCACCGCCTTTGTCGAGATGGGCATCCATCTGGCCGAAACCGAGGCGCTGCGCCGAGCCTGATTGCTCCTAGATCATGACGAGATTTAGTTGAAATCTGATCTTTGATCTAAAATCGGTACCCGTTTTTTGGGTCATGCTCTAAATTAACTTGCGGCGGTTTCATTTGCAGCCGTTTTGCGCCCATTTGCCGAGCGCCACCTTGAAGCGCGTGCCCAGCGGGTGTTGCAGGCGCAACACCGAGACGTCATTGGTGACGTAGGTCTTGGCCTGGTCGCACAGCCGCTCCTCGGTCCATTGATGACAGTTGCTGCACTGGTTGTCCCAGACGGATTTTTCCAGGCCCTCGACGGGACTGAAGTGCGGCTTTCCCTGAATGAGCTGGGCGATGCTCTTGCCGTCGATCGCCGGGTCGCCAAAATTGACCGGAACGTCGAAAAGGACTGGCGCGTCCGAGCCCAGCTTCGGAATTTCCTCACGCAGCTGTTCCAGCGCCTGCTCGCCGGCGTCCGTACCCGGCGGATTGGCGGCCGCGCCGGTGCGCGCCTGCGTATCGCCTTCGGGCGCAGCCGCGCCGGAATCGCCGACGATCAGCGGCGCCTTGAGATCGACCTTGTGAAGCACGACATCGGTGGTCAGCGAAACGTTGACCCAGGGCTGCTGGCGTCCGGCTGTGGCCTTGAACACATCCGACGTAACCCGGTTCATCGCTTCGGTGATCGAGACGTTGACCTCGCCGATATGGGCAAGCAGCGCCGCCGAAAATGGCGAGTGCTCGCCCGGTCCGTCATAGGCGAGCTGGTTGGGACTGGCAGCGAAGGCGACCAGCGTGCCGGCGCCGCCATTCTCGATCGGTACTTCGGCAAGGCCGCTGCTTGCCGTGCTGTCGCCGCCAGTCTCCTTGGCAAGCACATCGGCGAGCGGGTTGTCGCGGCAGGCGTCGAGGAACACCAGCCTGATGCTGGTCTCGCGCGACATCTGCCGCAGGATGAAGTCCACCTGCACGGCTTCGAAGTCGAGCGAGGTCTCGTCCTCCAGCGCCGCATCGACAGGCAGCAGGTAATTCCTGCCCGAGACCTGCAGGCCATGACCGGCATAGAAGAACAGCGCGATATCGGCGCCACGCACCTGCCGCGCGAATTGCGCGATCTTTTCCTGCGTCTGCGCCTTGGTGAGATCGAGGCCGGAGACGATTTCGAAGCCCAGCCCCTTCAGGCGATCGGACATTGCCTGCGCATCGTTCACCGGATTGGGCAGCACCGGCGCGTTCCGGTAATGGGAATTGCCGAGCACCAGGGCGATGCGGCGTTCGGCACTGGCCGCGGTCATGGTAATGGTCATGGTCAACGCAAGCGCCAGCACGGCGAGGCCGATGCCGCGCATGAAGTTGCCGCAACTTGCAATCATGTCCAAACGCACCGGATTCCTTTTCGGTTGACGGGCCTTCTCAGTTAAGGACCGGCTCAGTTGGAGAGCGGCGTGGCGGAGAACTCGATCCGCCGGTTCAGCGCCTTGTTCTTCGGCGTATCGTTCGGCGCCACCGGCTTTTCCTCGCCATAGCCGGAAGCCGTGATCTGCGCCGATGGAATGCCCGCAGCGATGATCGCGTCGGCGACCGCCTTGGCGCGCCGTTCCGACAGGTTCTTGTTGGCCGTCGGCGAGCCGTCGGAATCGGTATGGCCCGAAACCTCGACCTTCAGTTTCGGACATTTGCCGACGACGCCGACCACCTCGGCCAGCAGTGGGCGGCTCTTTTCATCGAGCCGAGCGCTGGCTGGGCGAAAATAGACGGCGCCGGTGCGCGACAGCACCTCGAACCTGTTCAGGCATTCATCGTCGCTGAAGGACGTCTTGCCTGCATCTGTGGCGACCGGCCCGGCATCGGCTGGGGCTGCGGCGGCGACGGCAGGCGCCGCCGCCGGCTTGGCCCCATCAGCGGTGAAGACGAAGTCGAACGACACCGAAGCCGTCGGGACGATGCTGCTGACATTGGCCGCCTGCTGGAGTTTTTCGATGTTGGGCAACAGGCCGAAATCCTCGACATGCACGGCGACCGGCGCCTCCGAGGCGATCGACACCATGCTGTCGGTGATCATGGTGACCACGACATTGGCCTCAAGGTCCTTGTCGACGCCGTGCAGGCTCAGGCGAAACGGGATATGCGCGCTCATGCGCCGTTTGGTGGCGAGATCGGCAAAAGCGGCGGGATCGACTTTCGCCGTCACTTCCGCCGTCGGGAATTTGAAGGTTTCGAAGAACAGGAAGCGCATGCGGACATTGCGAAGGTCGATACCGGTGTCGACCGAGTTGAGGTCGAACGTGACCTTGGCGGCGCCATCCGATGTCAGCGTGCCCGAGAGGTTCCTGATCTTGTTGGTTTCGACAATGGTGTTCTTCTTCACCGATTGATAGGTAAGTGTCGAATTCGCCGGATCG
Source organism: Mesorhizobium sp. L103C119B0 (assembly GCF_000502235.1). Taxonomy (NCBI): domain Bacteria; kingdom Pseudomonadati; phylum Pseudomonadota; class Alphaproteobacteria; order Hyphomicrobiales; family Phyllobacteriaceae; genus Mesorhizobium; species Mesorhizobium sp. L103C119B0. Next base: position 270,744 of record NZ_AYXE01000001.1, read on the forward strand.
AGCGTCCAGTTCAGCTGCGCGTTGGCCGCGTGCGGCGCAAGCAGCAACAGACCGAACACCACGACCACCAGAGCGGGCGNGGGCGGACGCCAGCGCTGCGACGGCTTTCCATGCCTTACTAATCCGACGACCCCGAACATGCATGTCCCCCGTGACAACACATTTCAGTTGCGATGACGGCGGTCGAACGCCGTGACCTCAGCCAGCATAGAGCGTTAGCCGCGGCTTAGCGAGTAGCGGAGGCGTGATATCGCCGTTGCTTGCTCGGACAGGCCCCGGTTACCGGCTGGCCCACAGCACCCCACGCTCGAAGATGGTGCGCATTTGCGGGACGGAAAACTCATCCGCGGTGTGGCCGAGCGCGCTGAAGAAGACGCGGCCCTTGCCGTAGCGGCGCTTCCAGACCACGGGCATGACGACGCCGTCGATGAAGTCGAGATGCTCACCGCTGAACGTCGTCGTCGCCAGCACCTCGTTGCTCGGGTCGACATGCATGTAATACTGCTCGGAATGGTAGGCGAAACCCTCGATACCCCTGACGATCGGATCGTCGCTGATGATGTCGACACGGTAGTCGATGATGTCGCCGGGGTGCGCGACCCATTGGCCGCCGGTCATGAACTGATAGTTCGGCTCGTTGCGAAAACTGTCGCCCATTGTGCCGTGGAAGCCGGCAAGGCCGGTTCCGCCGCTGACGGCGGCGGTGAGGTTTTGCAGCTCCGGTTTCTCGATCGTCGACATGGTGATCACCGGCACGATCAGATCGATGACCGGGAGCTGCGGATCGGCGAGCGCGGATGTGCCCTCTTCTATCCGCACCTCGAAGCCATGCCCGGTCAATATCTCGCTGACGACAGCGGCGCTGCGGGCCGGCGTGTGACCCTCCCATCCGCCCCAGAAAATCAGTGCCGTCTTGCTCATGCTCGTCTCTCCTTTGGTCGGCAATATTGATAGGCAAGCGGAACGCTTTTGTCTTCCCTTCCATGATGGGCATTCTGGGGCGGGCATTTCTGGTCGGAAATCACGACCCGGCGATGAATTCCGTGGATGAGGACCGATTGGCCGCGCTGGCGTCTTGTTTCAATGCCGGGCTGCACTCAAATCAGCTGTCTTCGCGTTTGCGCAGACATCGGTCCGATCCGCCGCAACCAGCCGGAGCCTTCCGGGGAGACCGCTCTATGAGTTTCGACCAGACGACTGTCGCCGCTTATCTGGAAGTCATCACCATCAACCTTGTGCTGTCTGGCGACAATGTCGTGGTGATCGGCATGGCGGCCGCAGGCCTTGCCAAGGCGTTGCGGCAGAAGGCGATCGTCGCCGGCATTGCCGCGGCGGCGGTGATCCGCATCGTCTTTGCGGTGATCGCGGTGCAGCTGCTTGAAATTCCGGGCATCATGCTGGTCGGCGGCATGCTTTTGTTCTGGGTGTGCTGGAACATGTTCCAGGAGTTGCGCTCGGCCGGCGACGGCGAGGACGTCGACACTGAAGCCGCAGCACTTGCGACGGCGCGGCCGGCCAAGGCGCTGCGCACCGCGATCCTGCAGATCGTCGTCGCCGATGTCTCGATGTCGCTGGACAATGTGCTGGCCGTGGCGGGCGCCGCCGCCCACGACATGAATGCGCTGGTGTTCGGTCTCATCCTGTCGGTGGTTCTGATGGCGGTCGCCTCGACGCTGGTGGCGGCGCTGCTTGCCAGGTATCGCTGGATCGGCTGGCTCGGTCTGGCGATCATCGTCTATGTCGCGGGAAATATGACTCTGGACGGCATCGAGCAGATGAGAACGGTCGACTTCCACGCGCTGCTCTCGCCAGCTGCAAGTTAGATCCCTCCTGGCGATCGAACGATATCGAAAATCCGCCCGGGATTGAGGATGTTGTGCGGATCGAACGCCGCCTTCAGCCGGCGCATGGCCGATATCTCGGCGTCGCTGCGCACGAGGTTCAGCCATTTCTTCTTGTCGAGGCCGATGCCGTGCTCGGCCGAGACGGCGCCACCGCATGCCGCCACGCCGCGATAGATAATCTCATAGGCGGCCGCCGGTTCCGTGGTGTCGACCTGATAGTGCAGATTGCCGTCGCCGAGATGGCCGAAGACGTAGATCTCGGCGCTGCTGTCGACGGCGTGGATCGCGGCTTCGGCGTTGCGCAGGAAATCCGCCATGGCCGCCAACGGGATGCTAATGTCGACGCCGAGCATTCCCTCGATCGCAAACAGGAATCGGTTAGCCTCTTCGCGCACATCCCATAGCGCACGGAATTCGCGTGGCGACTGCGAGACGACCACGTCGTCGACGATGTCGTCCTCGACCGCCTGCATCAGCACCGAAGCGAAACGCTCGCCGTCCAGCTCGGCCTGGCTGCCCTGGATCTCGGCCAGCACATAGACGGGCGCGCCGACAGGCAGCGGCGCCGGCGCGGCCATGCCGGCAATCATGGCGCCGTAGAGCGGCGAGAAGTTTACCTCATAGGCCGAAAGCAAGGGCCCGAGCCGCTGCTTGAGCAACCCCAGCAACGCAATCGCCGCCTCCAGCGAGCCAAGGGCGCAAAAGGCGGCAACCTCGGTGGCGGGCTTGGGATGCAGCCGCAGGCAGGCGCGAGTAACCACGCCCAGCGTGCCTTCGCTGCCAATGAAAAGCTGGTTGAGATCGTATCCCGAATTGTCCTTGGCCAGGCCACGCAACGAAGTCAGGATCGAGCCGTCGGCAAGCACGGCCTCCAGCCCCAGCACCTGGGCGCGGTACATGCCGTAGCGCAGCACGCGAATGCCGCCAGCATTGGTGGCGATGTTGCCGCCGACCGTCGCCGTGCCGCGCGCGCCGATATCGACGCCGAACATCAGGCCGGACGCATCGGCCGCTTCCTGCACCATTTGCAGCGGCGCGCCGGCTTCCGCGATGATGGTTGCCGCGGCGCGGTCGGGCGCTTCGACCGCGGTCATGCGCTCCAGCGACAGCACCGCTTCGCCCGGCTGCACGCGCGCGCCGCCGGCCAGCCCGGTGCGGCCGCCATGGACGACCAGCTTCTGGCCGATACCACTGCATAGGCGCAGGATTTCGGCGACGTCGGCGGCGTTGCGCGGACGCAAGACCAGTTCGGGCTGGCCGCCGCCCTTGCCGGAGAGGTCGTCGCCATAGCGCGGATCGATAGCATCGCCGATCACAATCGCGGCGGCATCGAGCCGACGATATAGCTGGGAAAGAAGCCGATCGATCTGTTGTGTCATGGTGCCTGGACTTTTCAGCGCTCTTTGTGACCGAGACTTTGATGCGCGACAATTTTCGCGTCAATTGAACAAATTTACGCACGGTATAATCTGTCATTGCGCGTTGAACCCACTGACGTTTCCTGTAAATTTCGTCTGCCGTTGCGTGGCGGACGCGCCGGCTGCAGGACCGTGGGCAGCGTCAAGGGATGACCGAGGTTCTGGCGCGTGCCAGACGAGGATTGAATGCCAATGACGCACAAGACGATGGAGGATTTCGCCCGCTCCTGCGGCGTCTCCAGGCCGACGCTGTCGAAATATTTCGACGATCCGACCAGCGTCAAGCCGGCAACGCGCAAGCGCATCGAAGAGGCGTTGCGGTCGTCCGACTACCAGCCCAATCTGTTTGCCCGCAACCTCAACCGCAAGCGCACCCGCGCCATCGGCATTGTCGTACCGACGGTCACCGACCCCTTCTATTCCGAAATGGTCAGCCGCATCGAACTTCGGCTGCGCGACGAGGGCTACTGGCCGATCGTCATCTCCTCGCATGGCTCGACCGAGCTCGAAATGGAGGCGACACGTACCATCCTGTCGCTGAAAGTTTCGGGCGCGCTGATCGCGCCGCTCGGCTTGCGCTCGGACCGGCGCACGCTGGAGAAGCTGACCCAGACAATGCCGGTCGTCTATTTCGACACCTATCTTGAAGGCGGCACGCCCTTTGTCGGCAACAACAATGCCCAGAGCGTCTCGACCATCGTCGACTATCTCTGCCGCTCCGGCGACGCCCCGGTCTATTTCGACATCCCGCATGTCAATCACAATTCGCCGGAGCGCCTGAACAGTTACGTCGCCGCGATGCGTCAGCTTGGCCAGGAGCCGGTGGTTATCGGCAACACCCGAGACTACACATGGGATTTCGAGCGCATCGGCTACGAGCAGATGGAACAGATGCTCGGGGCCAGCGGCCTGCCGGGCAAGACCAGAGGTCTGCCCGGCAAGACCGGGGGTCTGCCCGGCAAGACCATACTGTGTGCGAATGACCGCCTGGCCTTCGGCGTGATGGCGGCAGCCTTCGCGAAAGGGCTGAAGATCGGCCGCAAGGCCGATTGCGACCTGCGTATCGCCGCCCATGACGACCATCCGCTGAGCCGCTACACCTGCCCCGCACTGACCACCATCGCGCAGGATTTTGCCGCCATGGCGGGGCGCAGCGTCGAGACACTGCTCGCTTTGCTCAACGAGGATAGGGCAAACGTCGCGCCGAAGGTCAGCCTCGACGCCGCCCTGGTGATGCGTCAGTCCGCTTGAGCCTTTCCAAAGGCAGGATCGAAGCTTCGCCACGCGGCAATGGCGGCGGCAACCGCCTGTCTCGCTGCCGGGCCGTGACGGCCCATCGAGACGAAGCCGTGGATCTGACCGGGCCAGTGTTCCAGCACGACCGGCACGCCGGCCTGCTGCAGACGCCTGGCATAGGCCTCGCCTTCGTCGGCGAGGATGTCGTGACCGGCGATGGCGATGAAGGTGGGCGGCGCACCGGCGAGGCTTTCCGCCTTCAGCGGTGAGGTACGCCAGTCGCCGATGTCGGCGGCATTGCGGATATAATGGTCGCGGAACCAGGCCATGGTCGAGGCGGTCAGGCCAAAGCCTATGGCGAAGCGGCGATAGCTGTCCGTCGTCTGCCCGGCATCGGTGTTGGGATAAAACAGCAGCTGCGCTGCCGGCGGATTTTTGTCCCCCCGCGTGAGCAGGCCGAGCACCGTAGCGAGATTGCCGCCGGCGCTGTCGCCGGCAACCGCAATGCGGGCAGCCTCGATGCCGAGCTCGTCCGCGGCGCTTTGCATGTAAGCAAGTGCCGCTCGGCAATCCTCTATTGCCGCCGGGAACTTGTGTTCCGGCGCCAGCCGGTAGTCGACGGAAACGACGACAGCGACTGCCTCGTTGGCGAACCAGCGGCAGATCTCGTCATGCGAGTCGAGATTGCCGATCACCCAGCCGCCGCCATGGAGATAGAGCAGCGCCGGAGCGCCTGCCGAAGGCGCGCCCTGCCCGCGATAGATCCTGAGCCTCAGCGGACCGCCGGGTCCTGCAATGATGCGCTCGCTGATCGACGCGACCAGCTCGCGCTCGCCTTGCAGGGTCGGGAAGCCTTCATTGTAGGCACGGCGCGCCTGCTCAGGCGTTCCCGTTTCGAACGGCGGCGCGCCGGCCTGGCTGCCGAGCTCGAGCACATGCCGGGCCTCCGGATCGAGTGTCGACGGGGACGGTGGCGATGTCACGGACGAATCTCCCGTCAGGCAAGCAGGGTTGCGGCTTCGTCTTCGCCAAGCAGCGGCGGCTGGTCGACCGTGCCGTTGACGGCAACCGAGCCACGGCTTTCGCCCGAAGCCAGGATCGCCTCCATGATCTCAAGCACATGCAGCGCCAGCTCACCGGAGGCGCGCGGCTTTCTGCCCGCGGCCAGCGCGCGCGCCAGATCGGCGACGCCGAGCATGCGGTAATTGGCGCGGTCGGGCGCGGAATAGGGCCAGTTGCGGTCGCCATAGAGTTCGCTCTCGCTGGCGAAATCGGCCCAGTCGGCGCCACGCTCCGACAGCGAAACGGTGCCGCCGAACGTGTCGGGGTCGGGCAGCCTGAGCGAGCCTTCGGTGCCGTGCAGTTCGATCGGATGGTTGGAGTGTTTGAACACGTCCCAGGAGGCGCCGAAGGTGACGGTGGCGCCCGAGCGGAATTCGAGCAGCGATATTATGTTGGTCGGCGTGCCGACCTTGAATGTCGTGTTCTTGAACGGCCCGTCGGCCGTGATCAGCCTCTCCTCCTGGCCGCGCGTCGCCATCGCCATGACGCGCTCGACCGGCCCGAGCAGGTTGACCAGCACGGTCAGGTAATAGGGACCCATGTCGAACACCGGACCGCCGCCGGGCTGATAATAGAATTGCGGATTGGGATGCCAGTGCTCCATGCCCCGTCCCATCATGAAAGCGGTGCCGGTCACCGGCTTGCCGATCGCGCCGTCATCCATCAGCCGGCGCGCGCGGCGGCCGGCTGCACCCAGGAATGTGTCCGGCGCCGAGCCGATCAGCAGGCCGCGCTTCGCGGCCTCGGCGACAAGGCGGCGGCCGTCGGCGGCAGAGGTTGCCAGCGGCTTTTCGGTGAAGACATGCTTGCCCGCCGAGAGCGCTGACAACGAAATATCGAAATGCGCCGCGGGGATTGTCAGGTTCAGCACGAGGTCGATATCGGGGTCGGCCAGCAGCGCGTCAACGCCCAGGGCGCGGATGCCGTATTCCCTGGCGCGCAGCTCAGCCATGTCAGCGGAAATGTCGGCGCAGGCGCGTAGCTCGACACCACCGAAGAGCGCTGCATTGCGCAGATAGGTCATCGAGATGTTGCCGCAGCCGATGACACCGATGCCGAGCTTTGTCTCTGATTTTCCGTGCATTTCCAGCTTTCCTCCCAAGCCAAGGGCATGCTGCGCAACCGTTGCAGTTCCCACGACCCCCCGCAATCCGCTATACAGGACTTTAAATGTTGACGCGCGTAAAATTTTTATAGAGCATGTGAGAGTTCTGGCGCAGGATTGGGAGGCCGCCAGCGTGAGGAGGAGAACATGACCGGCATGAAAAACGGCCGACGGCCGCTGCGAAGCCCGTGGGTCATGCGCGCTTTCCGTCGCGCATCAGAGACCGGGATGGGTTCAGGCATAGATCACCTTGGCCCCGATCCTATCAAGCTCGCTGCGTATTGGACCGGGCAGGCCATCGTCGGTGATCACCACATCGACGGCCGACAGCGAAAATGCCTTGGACGTCCCGCTGACGCCCCATTTGCTCGAATCGGCGAGCAGGACAACGCGCCGGGCCATGCGAACGAGGTTTCGCTTCGTTCGCGCCATGTCTTCGTTCACGTCGACCACATCCAGTGACGAGTCTATCGCATGCGCTCCAACAAAGACCTGATGCGCTACCAGGCCGCCGAGAGCCGTATCGGCATCGGTGATCAGCGTGCTCACCGTGTCGGGATAGACCCGGCCGCCGATCATATGAACGTCGAGCCCGGGACGATGCATAAGATGCTGCACGATGTTCATGGCCGTGGCCGCGACCACGACATTGCTGAGCGGCGGTAACTGCATGGCAAGCTGCATCAAGGTCGAGCCACCGTCGAAGATGACCGATTGGTTGTCCTCGAACAGGTCCAGCGCCGCCCGGGCGATGCGCTTCTTTGCGTCGAGGTTCGTTTGCATCCGGCGGGCGAACGCGGCCGTCGTCGAATCGGTGGTCCGGGTCACCGCCCCTCCACGGGTCTTGGTCAGCAGTCCCTTGCGGTCCAGTATTTCGAGGTCGGAGCGCACGGTGACCTCCGACACGCCAAACCCGTCCGACAGGTCCTTGATGCGAACCTGTCCGCTGCGTTGCACCTCGCCCAGGATCGATTGGCGTCTCTGCTCCGACAACATTGCCCGGCCCTTGCCTGCCTGCGCCGAGCAATCGCGCCGGCCTCGGCTCACCTTACCGGAAATATGCAGATTCGAAAGCTTTCAAAAGATTGTTTTTCTTTTTTCTTTCGGAAACACTGGATTGAGCATTTTTAAATCAACCGATCAGGGAATTTTGCACACATGAGCCTAGGAACCAAGGTGCGTCTCGCGCGCCTCTTCTCGCATCCATCGGGGAACCTCTTTGGCGGCGCGGTCGACCACTTCGTCGGCTATGGCGACGTGCGCAAAGGCGGCCTTGCCGACCTGCCGGGTGCGCTCGCACGCGTCATGGCGGGCAAACCCGACTATGTCAGCATTCAGCCTGGCAGCGCGCGCCATCTGTGGCCGCAATATGCGGGCAAAGCTTCCCTGGTGATTCAGGCGGGCTGCTTCACTGCGGACGATCGCATCAGCGAGTTGATCGCAACACCCGAGGACGCGGTGCGCGCGGGGGCCGATGCGTTGGCCGTGGCCATTCCGGTGCGCGGCGCGACGGAGGGCAAATACATACGCTGGCTGACCGATTCGGTGAATGCAGCGGCCCGCTACGGCATGCCTGTGGTGGCGCATATCTACCCTCGCGATTTCACCGACGGGGCAAAGATCGTCTTCACCCCCGACGAGATCGCCTATGCGGCGCGCATCGGTTACGAGTCCGGCGTCGACGTGATCAAAATCGGCTACACCGGCGATTTCGAGTCGTTCCGGGAGACCGTCCGGACCTGCCCGGTGCCGGTTGTCATCGCGGGCGGTCCAAAGACCGATACGCTGCTCGGCGCGCTTCAGCAGACGGCGGATGCCATCCGTGCCGGCGCGCGCGGCGCCGTGGTCGGCCGCAATCTCTGGGGGCACGGCGATCCGGAGAAGGCAGCGCTTGCCTTTCGCGGCGTCATCCATGACGGCCTTTCGGCGCAAGACGCCCTGGCGAAGGCGGGTGCCTGAACGATGCCCACCGTCCCCGCCACCCTCGGCTTCGGCGCTATTGCGATAGACGACATCGTCTACGTCGATCAGCCATTGTCGGCGGGCAAGGGTAAGGTTCTGCAAAGTACCCGCGCTTTCGGGGGAAATGTCGCGACGGCGCTTGCCGCCGTCGCGCGGCTCGGCGGAACCGCCGGGTTCGTCGGATGGCTGGCCAGTGCCGCGGACGACGCCGTTCTGCTCGATCTCGTGGCGAGCGGTATCGAAACCGCATTCGCGCCGCGCCATCCCGACGCGCGCCCGGTGCACTCGCGGATCACCGTCGGCTCGGACGGGGAAAGGTTCATCGCGTATGACGACGATGCGATGCTGGGCACCGCTCCGGACTTTCCGGACGATATCCTCAGCCGCGCAACCGTCCTGATCGTAGATAGCTATGCGACCGGGTCGCTGGATGTCGTGGCTCGGGCTCGCGATCTCGGCCTTGCGATCCTCGGCGATATCGAATGGAGCAGCGGCCCCGCCACGGAGCGGCTGATCGCGCTCTGCGACCATCTCATTCTTCCACTTAGCTTTGCACGGACTGCCACGGGGCGCCGATCGCCTGCCGAGATGCTCGATGTCTTGTGGTTGCCATCGCGATCCGCCGTGGTTCTGACCGATGGAGGCAGGGGTGTGTACTATCGCGGCCGTGAAGAGACAGGTCTCTGGCACCTGCCCCCGCACCGGGTTGCGGTCGTCGACTCCACAGGCGCGGGTGACTGCTTTCATGGCGCCTATGCCCATGCGTTGACGCGCGGAGCCGACACCGCGGGCCGGATCGCATTCGCGGCCGCGGCGGCGGCCGTTTCGATAACGGGGCGTGGCGGGCGCGAGGCGCTTCCGACCGAGGACCAGGTCACGCAACTCCTGGCATCGGCGAACGCGCCGTCAGCAGTCGACCTGAAAAATGCGCATGTGGATGCTGGAGCATGACCTGAAACGATCCGACGAAACATTTCGCAGGCGAACACAAGCCCAGGAGAATCATAAAAATCAGGGCTTATACTTGTGGAGGGAGGAATATGGCAGAAGTCATTCTTGAGAAGATCTGCAAAACCTACGGGAACAGTTTTCGCGCAATCGACCAGTTGAACCTGTCGGTCAAGGACGGCGAGTTCTTGATCCTCGTCGGGCCTTCCGGCTGCGGCAAATCCACGGCGTTGCGAATGATCGCGGGGTTGGAAGACATCACCAGCGGCAGCCTTCGGATCGGCGGGGTCGACGTCGTCGACATGCCGCCCAAGGACCGCGACATCGCGATGGTGTTCCAGAGCTACGCGCTCTACCCGCATATGACGGTATCCGAAAACATCGCCTTTTCGATGCGGCTGGCAGGCAAGCCGAAGGCCGAGCGCAAGAAGCGCGTGGACGAGATCGCCAAAACTCTTCAGCTGACGTCTTTGCTGGACAGCAAACCCGCGAACCTGTCAGGCGGGCAGCGTCAACGGGTTGCCATGGGCCGCGCCATGGTGCGCGAGCCGGCCGCCTTTCTCATGGACGAGCCCCTTTCCAATCTGGATGCGAAACTGCGCGTGCAAATGCGCGCCGAAATCACCAGCCTGCAAAAGCAGCTCGGCGTCACGACCATTTACGTGACCCACGATCAGATCGAAGCGATGACGATGGGCGACAGAGTCGCGGTGTTGAAAGGCGGTGTGCTGCAGCAGGTCGACACACCCAAGAGGCTCTATGAATCGCCGGTTAACGCCTTCGTTGCCGGCTTCATCGGCTCTCCTTCGATGAACCTTTTCGAGGCGACCCTGAAGGGCGGCGAGCTCGCTTTTCGCGACTTCGCCGTCCGGCTGCAGGATGCAGCCTTCGTGCGCAGGCCGGCCTTGAGGTCGTATGCGGGGCGCAAGGTCGTGTTCGGGATCAGACCGGAGGATCTTTATGACAGCAGCCTTGAATCCGGTCGCAAGTATCAGACGATACCGGCCAGGGTGACCTCGATCGAGGAACTCGGCTCCGAACAGATCGTCCACATGAACATCGACGCGGTCCGGGTGGACTCCGGCGATCCGGATGCGGTGGACGATTTCGGCCTGGCGTCGAACGCGGTGGCGAGGTTCGAGCCGATCAGCGCCGTCCGCTCCGGCTCGGAAATCCGGTTGGCCGTGGATGATGCCAAGTTCCATTTCTTCGATCCCGAAACGCATCTGGCGATCTGAAGATCTGCGGAAGACCGCGGGCGGGAGCGAGGTGCCTGCGGAAGATACAAGAAGGCTTCTGAATGAACAGACGATCGTCCGCATTGTGCGGCCGATCTTGAAGAAGGAGGAGAAAATGATGTTTCGGATACGACCCGCGATGCTGAAAATAGCCGCGGTCGCATGGTTGCTTGGTGCAACCGGCGCCATGGCGGACACGACGCTGGAATTCACCCAATGGTGGGAGCCCGAATTGCCGGCGGGATCGCTCAGGGCAATCATGAACGACTTCGAGGCTGCAAACCCCGGCATCAAGGTGACGCTGGTCAGCGGTCCCTATGCGACCACGCGAGACCAGATCTCGGTCGGCGCCGCAACCGGAACGCTTAGCGACGTCGTCGGTCTCGACGGCGCCTGGGTGAACAATCTGAACGCGCAGGGTGCGCTGGCCGACATGAACCCGATGATGGATGCGAGCGGGTTCGACAAGACCCAGGTCGCTGATATCATCAAGGTGGACGGCAAGGCGGTGATGTTTCCCGTGGCTTCGTTCGTCTATCCGGTCTTCGTCAATCTGGACCTCGCCGCCCAGGCAGGCGTGACCAAGCTGCCGTCGACCCGCGCGGAGTTTCTCGAAGCCGCCAAGAAGATGACCCACGCCGACAAGAACCAGTATGGCTGGGTGCTGCCCTTGTCGCTGCAAACGCCGTCCGGTGTCCAGAACGACCTGATGTCGTGGGTCTGGGCCTCGGGCCAATCGATGATGGTTGAGGGCAAGCCGGCTCTCGAGGGCAAGCCGGTCGTCGATATGCTCACCTTCGTCAAATCACTGAACGACGCCGGCGTCATCTCGCCCGGCATTGCCACCAAGACCGAGCAGGAGAAGGTCGAGGAATTCGTCAACGATCGGGTCGGAATGATGATCGACTCGCTTGCGCATGTGAACCTCATCCGCAAACGCAATCCCAAGCTGAACTTCGACCTGATCCCGGTCCCGGTCGTGGCGGACTACAGCGGCAAGCGCGGCCTTCCCTACGCCTCCTGGGGCATCGGCATCTCCGCCGCCTCGAAACATCAGGATGAAGCCTGGAAGCTCGTCCAATATCTGATGAGCGAAAAGGTGAATGCCAAGCTCGTGTCGCTTGCAAACGCCTTCCCGGGCAACGTCAACGCCAAGCCCGATTTCGTGACCTCGGACAAGGCTTTCGCCAAGGCTTTCGAAATCTTCAAGACCGGCTATCTCGCCAACGAGTTCACGGGCCTGCCGGTGGCTGAAGACCTGATGACCCAGTTCGACGTGGAGGCTCAGAAGATGCTTGCCGGCGAGCAGTCTCCGGAACAAGCCGCAACCAACGCTCAAAAGGGCTGGATGGCGAAATTCTGAGCGGCCCATTGCCCGTTTGCTATCTTCCACCGGGTGTCCCGGCCTCGGCCAGGCCACCCGTCAACAACGGATCGGCAATTTGAGATGGACCTGTTTTTGAAGCGCACCTTCCTCCTGAAGGCACATCCCAGGGGTCGCACATGACCGGGCAGAAGCGCTCCCACCATCGACTGAAACGAGCGGTCGCACCCTATCTCTATCTGTCACCATCGCTCCTCATAATCGGCCTTCTGATGCTGCTGCCGATGGTGACGGTGATTGGCTATTCGTTCCAGAACAGCGCGGTGCTGCGTCGCGATCCGTCCTTTGCCGGACTGAAACACTACCAGGCGATCTTTGCCGATCCGGTGTTCTGGGCCTCGCTGTGGCACACGCTCTATTTCACCTGCATGAGTGTCGTCTTCCATATGACCATCGGCATGCTCTTCGCACTCATGCTGAACAGCGACCGCATCAATCCGACGCTGCGCAACATCCTGCGCGTGCTGTACATACTGCCCTGGCTGTTCACCGCGGTGATTATCGCGGTGATCTGGCGCCTGCTGCTTGAGCCGAATGGTGTCGTGAACAGTGTTCTCATGCAGATCGGCATCATCGGCTCCAAGGTCGAGTGGTTTTCCTCGCCCGCGACCGCGCTGCACGCCGTCACCTTCGCCAATATCTGGGCGGGCTACCCGCTTTTCATGGTCAGCCTGCTCGCAGGCTTGCAGGGCATTCCCAAGGATTTCTACGAGGCCGCCGATATCGACGGCGCGAAGGCCTACCAGAAGCTGATCTTCATCACCATTCCGCAGCTGATGCCGATCATCATCAGCATCTCGCTGCTCGACTTCATCTGGACCATGCAGGTCTTTCCATTGATCTGGATAACGACGGGTGGCGGTCCGATCTACTCGACCGAGGTCCTCAGCACCTACACGTACAAGCTGGCGTTTTCGAGCTACAACCTGTCGCAGGCCTCGGCGAGCGCCGTGGTCATCCTGCTGATCTCTCTCGGCCTGACGCTGTTCTACATCCGCTATCAAAAGGCTCGGTAGTCACATGAGGAAAATGCACACGCCCAAAGACAGGCTGATCACCGCCGCGCTCCATGTCGCGCTTGCCGCAGGGCTCTTTTTCGCGGCCTTCCCGATCTACTGGATGCTGAGCAGCTCGTTCAAGTCGAACACCGAAATCTTTGCCCTGCCACCAACCGTCCTGCCGAAGGCCTTCACGCTGGAAGCGTATGCGGCCATCCTGGGCGACCCGGTAAAGCTGCGCTTCTTCTTCAACAGCTACTTCGTGGCCGGAGCGGTGACCGTGCTGACGGTGCTGATCGCCTTGCTGGCGGCCTATGGGTTCAGCCGTTTCAATTTCCGCGGCAAGGGCAGCCTCAACACTCTCATCATCAGCACGCAGACGATCCCGCCGATCACGCTTTTAATCCCCTTCTTCGGGCTTGTCGTCTCGTATGGCATCTTCGACACCTATGTCGCGCTGATCCTGACCTATCTGGTGTTTACGCTGCCCTATGCGATCCTGCTGATGACGGGATATCTGAACACCTTGCCCCGCGACCTCGATGAAGCGGTGGCTGTCGACGGCGGCACCAGTTGGACCGCACTGTGGCGGGTGATCGTGCCGATTTCACTGCCTGGTATCGTGGCGACGTCGGTCTACACCTTCCTGTTGTGCTGGAACGAATTTCTCTTTGCGCTGACACTGACGAAGTCGACGTCCATGCGCACCGTCCCGATCGGCATCCAGTTGTTGATGGGGCAACACGCATTCGAATGGAACCAGATGATGGCGATGAGCGTGCTCGGCTCGCTGCCGCTCCTGGTCATCTACCTGGTTGCCCAGAGGTTCTTCCTCGCCGGCATGACCGCAGGGTCGGTCAAGTAGGATGTCCCTCCAACGGAGGTGGAATCAAGGAATGAAAGGATGACCGTGAAAGACCTGGAAGTCGGTTGCCAGACCTTTACCTGGGAAATGCTCGGCGACCGTTTTGGCGGCGGCCCGGACGATCTGCTCAAGGCGATCGCCGATGGCGGCTATGCCGGCATCGAGATCACCGACACGATGATCGGCCGCTATGCCGCCAAGCCAGCGGAGTTCGCCGCCGCGCTGAAGTCATCCGGGCTGACGCTCGTCTCCTTCGCCTTCGGCTCCAAGAGCGGTTTCACGCTCAGGGATGAGATCGGCGCCGACCTGGAGACCGCCAAACGCTGGATCGACTTCGCCGCCGCCTTTCCCGGCGCGCTGGTGTCGATGGGCTCGGCCACGATCGTTTCCGACGGGCCGCGCGACGACAAGTTTGCCATCGCCGCCGAGGTCTACAACAAAGCCGGCGAGCTCGGGCGCGAGGCCGGCGTCCAGGTCGCGGTGCATCCAAGCTCGCATCACAACACGCTGCTGTTCGACCGCGCCGACTACGACCGCATCTTCGGGCTGCTCGACGCCTCGCTGGTGGGCTGGGTGCCCGACACCGGCCACATCTTGCGCGGTGGCCAGGACATGGCGGATACGCTCACCACTTATCGCGACCGCATCCGCTATGTGCATCTGAAGGATGTCGACGCGAATGGAACCTGGGCGATGCTCGGCAAGGGCGTCTGTGACACGGCGAAGGTGATCGAGATCGCTGGTGCTGCACCCAATTTCAACGGCTGGCTGGTGCTGGAGGAAGAGTCCGAAACGGCCGCCGCCGACCCTGCCGGCGCCGTCAAAACCAACCGCCAGACAATGCGCGGCTACGGAGCCTGAGACGATGACGACGAACAAGCCCCTGTCCGGCCCCGCAGCAATTGCCGCCCTGCCGCGCAACCGGCTTATCGGCGAGTTTTCGCTGTGGTCGGCCGACCTCGCCAATATGGAGCGCGATTTGAAGCGCATCGAGACCCATGCCGATGTCCATCATATCGACGTCGCCGATGCCCGCTTCACCCCTGGCTTCCTGTTCTTCCCGGACCTGGTGGCGCACATCGCCAAGCTCACCGCAAAGCCTATCCATGTCCATTTGATGGTCGAAGCCGAGATCGTCGAGGAACAGACGCGCCAGTTCATCGAGGCCGGCGCCGACCTGATCAGTGTGCACGCCGAAAACGGCGAGACCGGTCTGCGCGCCGTGAGACTGGCGCGTGAACTCGGGGCCGAGGCCGGCGTGGTGCTGCGGCTGGAAACACCGGTCGCGGCCGTCACGCCCTTCCTGCCGGAAGTGGCGTTCGTGACGCTGCTCGGCACTTCCATCGGCGTCAAGGGCCAAAGCCTGTCGGAGCAGGCGTGTCCGCGCCTGATCGAGGCGCGCGTGCTGATGCGCAAAGCCGGCCGCGAGGCCGACATCGTGCTCGCCGCCGATGGCGGCATCCGCCACGAGACCGTGCCCTTACTGCGCGCCGCAGGTGCGGAGACCGTGGTGCTGGGCTCGCTGGCCTTCGGCGATCCCGACCTTGCCCGGCGCATGGCCTGGCTGCACGGGCTGGAGGTCGCCGCCTGATGACCAAGCTTGCGCTGGCCTTCGATCTCGGCGGCACGGCGCTGCGCGGTGCGCTGGTCGAAAGCGATGGCCGCATCGTCGCTCATGCTTCAGCGCCGACGCTTGCCGGTGCGGGATCCGAGGCGGTGATCGGCCAGATCGTCGCTCTGGCAGGCACGCTGCTTAGGGAACACCCGCAGGCAAACGTCGCCGGCATCGGCGTCGGCGCGCCGGGACCGCTCGACCCCAAGGCGGGCATCGTGATCGCGCCGCCGACGCTGGCCGGCTGGCACGACGTGCCGCTGATCGACATTCTGGGGCAGCATTTCGGCCTGCCGGTGCGGCTGGAAAACGACGCCAATGCGGCGGCGCTCGGCGAATGGCGTTTTGGCGCCGGACGCGGCAGCGGATCGCTGGTGTTCGTGACCGTATCGACCGGCATTGGCGGCGGCGTCGTCGCCGATGGCCACATCTATCACGGCAGGCGCGGACTGGCGGCTGAGATCGGCCACATGACCATCACCGGCGAAGGCGACCGCTGCTTCTGCGGCGCCATCGGCTGCTTCGAGGCTGTCGCATCGGGAACCGCGCTTGGCCGCCGCGCGACGCGATTGACCGCGCCCGGCGACGGCTCGCTCTTACGACGGCTGTCAAATGACGGTGACGTCTCGGCCAGGCATGTCGTAGAGGCTGCCAAGGCCGGCGACGCCAACGCTCTCGACCTGATCGAGGCGGAAGCAAAATGGCTGGGCATCGGCTTCACCAATCTCTTGCATCTCTATTCGCCCGATCTGATTGTCATGGGTGGCGGCCTTTCCAACGGGTTCGACCTTCTGGCACCGTCGATCAGAGCGGTCATCCAGCAGCGAGCGATGCCGGCATATCGCGACGTGCCGGTCGTGCAGGCTGAACTCGGCGACCGCGCCGGGCTGATCGGCGCCGCGAGCCTGATCCTGTGGGAAGGCGAACCGGGTGCGCCGCTGGCGATGGCGCAGGACGACAAGGACAGAGGCGCGACCGCCGATGCCACGGAGGCACGCCATGGCTGAACTCGAGCTGCGCGGCGCGCGCGAAGATGGTGAATAGTCCAGTTTTGAATGCAGCGCCAAGGTCCCCGAAGAGGACCCCTACCCTTCGCGATTCCAGCTGGCGTATTTTCGGATCGTTTGCCGCTTGTCTTCCGACAAGCCAACAAGGAGACTCTCCTCGAGATAGCCTTGATTGGCGAAGACCTGTATTAGCTGTGAATAGCGATAGTCGAACATCTGGTCTATCTTCCGTCGCTGCTGCCGCAGAAAGTCTTCGACATCCCATATTTCGGAAGGCGTTGCCGCAACGTGGGCCCTGCTCTTGAGTTCAGCCAACGTCTTGTCGAGCGCCACCTTCAGCGCTGCGTCATAGGCAGTGCGGGCGACTTTCTTTTCGGACGGAGACCATTTCTCACCAGCGGTCATCGACTGTCTCTATCGTGTTCGCGGCGGCCGTCATCCGGTAACCCTGGGACGCAGGACCCCGCCTTTGGGACCAATCTACTTTCCGCAATGGTGATCGTTGACCTTGTTCAGCGCATTCGCGTCCGGCCCGACCCGGTCGTAAGAGCACGGGCCGGCCGCCGTGGTGATCAGCATTTTGTCATAGTAGCGCGGGCCGCCGAACAGGGCGTAGATGAGGTCGCGATGGGCGGGGACGTAGCGTTCGGGTTCTGGCTGACGATGGCGATGCTTGTCCTTGGCGACACCCGCTGTGGACAGGCTGCAGCCGACAGCGAGAGCGAGCATGCAGGTCGCAAAGATCTTGGTGGTCATCGGCAGTACCCCTTCTGACGGTTCGGAATCGCAGCATATCCAAAAGCGCCTGCCGAACAAAGGTTCCCTCGCCGCCATTGCCGGCTGGTGCCGAAATCAGCCCGCACTGCGCGCGCGCCGCCGTTCGGCTGCAACCAGGAGGTCGACGAAAGCGCGCACCTTGGCCGGCCTGAAGCGCGCCGGCGGGAAGACGGCATGGATGCCACCGGACGGCAAGGTCCAGTCCGCGAACACCCGCACCAGCCGGCCGCGCGCAATGTCGTCGGCGACACTGTAATCCGGAAAGATGCCGAGGCCGATGCCGGCCAGCACGCAGGACAGCACGCCTGGTGTCTTGTCGCAGCTGACGACGGGGTTGAGTTCGGCCAGCACCGTTTCCGTGCCCCTCGAGAACAGCCATTGGCCGACCCCGCGCAACTGGGCGTTGCCGACCCAGGGCAGCGACTTCGCCTGCCTGGGGCTGGCTTCCCCAGGCAGCCTGGCGGCCAGTTCCGGGCTGGCGACGACGAATTGCTGCAGGCTGCCCAGCCGCCGCGCCAGATTGCTGGAATCGGCAAGCCAGCCGACGCGGATGCCAAGATCGATCTGCTCGTCGACCAGGTTGCTGACCGCATCGTCGAAGATCGTCTCGACCCGCATTTTCGGGTATTTTCTGATGTAGGCGGCGATGGTCGGCGCCACGACCTTCTCGCCATAATCGAGCGGCGCCGTCAGCCGCAGCGTCCCCGTCGGCTGCGCCGCTCGCTGCGAAATGTCGCCATAGGCTGCCTCCGCCTCGCGCAGGATGATCGCGGTCCGGTCATAGAACAGACGACCCTCTTCGGTCGCCGTCACGCGCCGGGTCGTGCGCCGCAACAGCGTGGCGCCAAGCTCTTCTTCGAGCTTGCCGACCTGATGGCTGACCACAGCCTTGGCAACATCGAGACGGTCGGCAGCGGCCGTGAACGAGCCGGTCTCCACCACGGTGGCGAAGTAGACGAGCCGATTGAGATTGAGGAGTTCGGTCACAGGCCACTCATTGTCTGATTTTATCAGACAGTTTGTATGATTGATCGCTATTTTTCGCAAGCGGTCCAGCTGTCATCTATCGGGCAACAGAATGAGGCCGCCATGACCAATGCAACCCTAACCTATCTTTTCGACCCGCTCTGCGGTTGGTGCTATGGCGCCACGCCGATGCTTGATCGACTGGCCGCCGGCGGGACCGCGCTCCAACTGCTGCCGGTGGGGCTTTTCTCCGGTGCCGGCGCGCGGCCGCTGGATACAGGTTTTGCCGCCCACGCCTGGGACAATGACCAGCGCATCGCGCGGCTGAGCGGACAGCGCTTCAGCCAGGCCTATCTCGACAATGTGCTCAATGTCAGCGGCACCTTGCTCGATTCTTCCGCTGCCACCATGGGCATCAACGCCGCCGGGCTGGACGACTGGCGCCAGGAACTTGCGGCACTGGAGGCGATCCAGCATGCGCGCTATGTCGACGGCCGCGATATTGTGACGGTTGACGGCGTCGCCGCGGTACTGACCGACGCCGGCATGAGCGACGCGGCAAAGCTCTTGAAAGCGCCGACGCAGCCGTTTCTGGCGAAGCATCACGACCTGGTCAGCCGCGGGCGGATGTTGTTCCAACGGCTGCATGCCAATGGCGTTCCCGCGCTGGCGGTGATCGGCCAAACGGCGCCGCGCCTGATCGGCGCCAACGCGCTGTTCGGCAGCTACGACAATCTCGTCGCTCACATCGAGGCGGCGTAATCCCAGAAATTCTCCCCAGATGAAATTCTCCCCAGACGAAAGGAAAATCCCCATGAAAATCGCACTTATCGGCGCGTCCGGCCAGGTCGGCTCCCGCCTGCTTAAGGAACTCTCCGATCGCGGGCACAGCATCACCGCCATTGCCCGGCATCCAGACAAGATCGCGGCACTTCCGGGCGTGACTGCCAAGAAGGGCGACGTCTTCGACAAGGATGGCCTTGCCGCCCTGATCAAGGGTCATGACGCGGTGATCTCCTCGGTTCATTTCCTCGACAGCGATCCCGATACGCTCATCGCAGCCGTGCGTGCTTCCGGCGTCAAACGCTACCTCGTCGTCGGCGGCGCCGGCAGCCTTGAGGTTGCGCCCGGCAAGCGCCTGGTCGACACGCCGACCTTCCCTGATATCTACAAGGCCGAGGCGCAGAAGGGCGCCGACTTCCTCGACACGCTGCGGACGGTCGACGATCTCGACTGGACCTTGCTGTCGCCTTCGGCGCTGTTCGTCGCCGGCGAGCGGACCGGCAAATACCGCATCGGCAAGGACACGCTGCTGACGTCCGACAAGGGCAGCAGCATTTCCTTCGAGGACTACGCCATCGTCATGGCTGACGAGATCGAAAAGCCGGCGCATATCAAGCAGCGCTTTACGGTCGGCTACTGAGCGCACTTCATTGACAGGCGGGCACTCGACGGAGCGGCCCGCGTCGGTTCCTATCGACGATAGTGCCATCGGAGCCTCCGATGGCACTATCGCTTTCTTCCGTTTCCACTCCTGCCGCCGGTCTGCGACTCTCGCCGGAGCGGTTCAGGACAGGAACGGAAACATGGCAGACATCGCAAAATCGAAAATCGCTATCATTGGCGGCAGCTCCGGAATGGGGCTGGCGTTGGCAAGGCGGTGCCTGGACTCAGGCGCCGAAGTCATCATCGTCAGCCGCAGTGAAGCCAGGCTCAAGCGTGCCGGCGAGGCGCTGCAGAACCCTTCCGCTTTGAGCGCCGTCGCGGCCGATATCGCCAGGGAGGATCAGGTCGCTGACCTGTTCAAGCGAATTGGCCGGCTCGACCATATTGTCAGCACCGCCGCCGACATCGAAGGCGCCTATGAGCTATTGCCTTCAGTCGACCTGAAGGCGGCGCAGCGGGTCGTCGAAAGCAAATTCTACGGGCCGCTGCTGCTCGCCAAGCATGGCGCGCCGCAGCTTTCGGCCAACGGCTCCATCACCTTCACCTCAGGCATTGCCGCCTACCGGCCGGCGGCGCGCGGCTCGGTCGTTGCCGCTGTCAACGCTGCGCTGGAAGGGTTGGTGCGGGCGCTGGCGGTCGAGCTGGCGCCGGTCCGTGTCAACGCCGTCTCGCCGGGCTGGGTCGACACGCCGATCTGGAGTTTTGTGGCCGGCGACAAGAAGGACGAGACGCTCGATGCAATAGCCAGGCGCCTGCCGGTCGGCCGCGTCGGACAGCCGGACGACATTGCCGATGCCATCGCCTTTCTGATGGGCAACGGTTTTACGACAGGGACGGTTCTGCATGTCGAGGGCGGTCACCGGCTGATCTGAGCGCAGCGAAATTCCTGGCCGCGGCCGCCAGCAGCAGTTTCAGCGCCGGCGGCTGGACGCGCCGGCGGCGCCAGATCATGACCAGCGACGCCGTGCGGGCCGGACCCGGCCATGGCAATTCGACGATCTCGCCGCGATCGAGCGCGTCGGCAACGGCCAGCCGCGGCACCAGGCTCACGCCGACACCAGTCGCCACCAGGCCCCCAATGGCGCCGATGCTGCCGACTTCGGCGGCAAGTTCTGGCGCTGCAATCTCGGCAAAGGCAGTGTCGAACAGATGCCGGTAGACGCATCCGGTTTCCGTCACCACGAAACTCATCGCGGCGAGCGCGGCCAGGTCGTTCTGTCGCGATGCGGCCGCATGCTCAGCTGATGCGACAAGGACCAGCGGCTCGGCCAATATCGTGCGCCGGGCCAGACGTTCGTCCAGACCGCCCTTGTCGAAACAGAAGGCGACGTCGATCTCGCTCTCTTCGAGCTGCCGCAGCAGGGCATCGCTGCCGGCGATTTTCAGCCGCAGACCGATCTCCGGGTGGTCGNCGCTCTCTTCGAGCTGCCGCAGCAGGGCATCGCTGCCGGCGATTTTCAGCCGCAGACCGATCTCCGGGTGGTCGCCTCGAAAGGCCGCCAGCCATTGCGGAAGTCTGACGGTGGCAATCGTCTCCAGCGCGCCGACCGTAACCGTTCCGGCGGTCATTCCCGTCGTTGCCTCGACGGCAATACGCGCCTCCTCCGCCATTTGCAGAATCTCTTCCGCATAGGGTTTCAGCGCGCCGCCGGCCGTCGTCAGCTCGAGGCCGTGGCGCGAGCGGATGAAGAGGACGACACCAAGTTCGCTTTCCAGCGACTGGATCTGGTCGCTGACGCTCGACTGCGCCAGATGAACCTCCCGCGCTGCGCGGGTGATGTTGCGGTGCCGCGCCACGGCGAGGAAGGTCTTGAGCAATCGTGGATGCATGCCGTTTCCAGATCTGTCTCTGTTCGACATTTCGGGCTTGGCTGGTCCATTTGCAACCCTGGTCCATTTGCAACCCCGGTCCATTTGCAACCCCGGTCCATTTGCAACCCATTGACGCCGGCGTCATCTGGTTGCGGCAGACCAGGGGCCAGAATTTCGCGGCAATGACCCGCAAGTTTTCTCACGGCCGGCGCGGTGGCCCAAGAGATCGCCTCTGGCAGATCGCATCGCACGTATGCTCTATGCCAAGCTGATTTCCAGCACCGATGGAAGGACCGACATGCCCCGCCCGCAAGGAACCATCGCCCCGATCCTGACGCCGTTCGAGAACGATGGCCGCATTGCCCGTGACCTGTGGATCTCACATGCCAAATGGGTGCTGGGCCAGGGCGCGCATTTCTTGTCGCCGTTCGGCACCACGGGCGAGGCACTGTCGCTCTCGCTCAACGAGCGCATGCAGGCGCTGGAATGGCTGGTTGCATCAGGCATTTCGCCGGGGCGCATGATGCCCGGCACCGGCGTCACCGCACTGCCCGAAACCGTCGAACTGTCGAAGCACGCGGTCGGCCTCGGCTGCGCCGCCGTGATGGTGCTGCCATCGTTCTTCTACACGGCCGCCGGGGACGATGGCCAGGCGCGCTACTACAGCGAGCTGATCGAAAGGGTGGCCAACCCGGCGCTGAAGATGATCCTCTACCACATCCCGCAGAACTCCGGCGCGCCGGTAAGCCCTGCCCTGACCGCCCGGTTGAGCGCGGCGTTTCCAGAGACGGTCGTCGCCTACAAGGATAGCGCCGGCGACTGGAACAACACGGCGGCGGTGATTGCCGCCGCACCCGACGTCGCGGTGTTCCCCAGCTCGGAGGCGCAACTGACCAAGGGGCTCGCCAGTGGTGCTGCGGGCTGTATCTCCGCGACCGTCAATCTCAACGCTGCGGCCATCCGCGCCCTCTACGACGCGACGATCGCTGGCCAAGACGTCAGGGAAGCGGACGCCGCGATCAGGGCGTTCCGCAAGGTGATCCAGGATGCAGGCCTGATCCCGGCAATGAAGGCCGTGCTGGCGGTGCGCTCCGGCGACAAACGCTGGCTCAACCTGCGCGCGCCGCATGAGAATGCGACGCTGGAAAGCGGCAAGGCGCTGCTCACTGCGCTCGGTCCCGCGGCGGACCATATTGGTCGAGGTCGGGCATGATGGTGGCTGGTGCATGCTCGCATCTTTTCAATCGGCCTAAAGTGACGACCAGCCGCTTCTAACGCCGACTCGGGCTTAGGCAGCCGCGGACGATCAGCCCCTTCCAGGCACAGTGCGATACCGCCATTGGCCCTTGAACGGTCAAAATGGAGGCGTACCATCGCGGCATCTGAAACTGAGTCTTCTTCATTCGTCTGGGCTAATGTCCGGACCGGATTGGATATTTTCCTTGGCAATGGACGCAACCAGCGGCGCGGCGAAGCGCGGCAAATCGTTTGCCCATGTGGCGGAGGCGTCTTGGGGCAAGGGCCTCAGCACGCTGCTGCGCATCGTGCGCATGACGCTGCGCCATCCCTGGCAGGTTGCGATCACCATCGCCTCGACCTTTATCGCCGCGACGCTGCAGCTGTTCATCCCGCGCCTGCTGGGCCACGCCATCGACCAGGCGCAAGGCGTGATGGCTGGAGGCGGCGGCGCGGCGGCTGAGCAGGCGCTGTGGACGACGGCGATCACCTTGCTCGTCGTCAGCATTCTGCGCGGCCTCTTCACCATGGCGCAGAATTATTATGGCGAGGCCGTTGGCCACCGCACCGGCTATGAGCTGCGCCTGGCCTTCTACGAGAAGATCCAGCGGCTGAGCTTCTCCTTCCATGACCGGGTGCATACCGGCGACCTGATTACGCTTGGCCTGCTCGACCTCGACGGCGTGCGCATGTTCTTTTCCACCGGCATATTGCGCGTGGTGCTGCTCGGCGTGCTGATCGGCGTCGGCTCCTATCTCCTGATCAGCACCGATCTCGAGCTCGGGCTGCTCAGTCTGAGTTTCGTGCCGTTCGTCGCCTGGCGCTCCTCGGTCACACAGCTCAGGCTGCGCAGCACCTGGCTGACGCTGCAGGAGCGGCTGTCAGTGCTGAGCCGGGTGATGGACGAGAACCTCGGCGGAATCCGCGTCGTGCGCGCCTTTGCGGCGCAGCGGCATGAGCTGGAAAAATTCGACCGCGCCAAGAAGTCGGCGCTGGAGCTTGCCGACCAGCGCGTCGACATCCGCGTCTCTAACACCAGCGCCATGAATTTTTCCTTCCTGGCGGCCATGGGCCTGGTGCTGTGGTTCGGTGGCCAGAAGGTGATCGCGGGCCAGATCAGCGTCGGCACGCTGGCGCAGTTCCTCACCTTCATGACCATCCTGCAGATGCCGGTGCGCCAGCTCGGGCTGATGGTCAACTCGTTCGCCCGCGCCTCGACCTGCGGCACAAGGCTGTTCGAACTGCTTGACGCCGAACTTGACATCGAGGATGCGCCTGATGCCAAGGATCTCGTGGTCACCGAAGGCGTGCTGCGCTTCGACAATGTCGGCTTCCGCTACGTGGGCGCCGGCGGCCGGCCGGCGCTGTCGGGCATTTCCTTCGAGGCCAGGTCCGGCGAGACCGTCGGCATTGTCGGCCCGCCGGGCAGCGGCAAGTCGACCATCGCGCATCTGATCCCGCGCTTCTACGACGTGACGTCGGGCGCGATCACGATTGACCGGCAAGATATCCGCGAGGTCACGCTGCAATCGCTGCGCAAGGCGGTCGGCGTCGTGCAGCAGGACGCTTTCCTGTTCACCACCTCGATCGAAAACAACATCGCCTATGGCAATCCGTGGGCGCGCGAGACCCGCATCGGGCAGGCGGCTGAATACGCCCAGCTGCACAATTACATCATCGGGCTTCCGGCCGGCTACACCACGGTCGTGGGCGAGCGCGGGTCATCGCTTTCCGGCGGCCAGCGGCAGCGCCTGACCATCGCCCGCACCCTGATGCTGCGGCCTTCGGTGCTGGTCTTCGACGATTCCACCGCGGCTGTCGACGCCGGCACCGAGCAGCGAATCCGCACCGCGATGAAGCGTTTCGCCAAGGACCGCGTGACGCTGATCATCTCGCACCGGCTGAGCTCGCTGATGCATGCCGACCAGATCCTGTTCGTCGAGAATGGCCGCATCGCCGAGCGCGGCACGCACCAGGAATTGCTGGCGCTCGGCGGACGCTACCGCGCGCTTTACGACCTGCAGCTGCGGCCGGACGACGATTTGCCGGTGGCGGTGGGAGCCGCATGATGTCGACACAGAACGACGACCAGAAGGAAGACACCAGCCGGCGGCCCACCAGGGCCGTTGTCGGTTCGCACCGCGACGAGGAAGAGGTCTTCGGCAAGGTCTACGATCCGCGTATCCTGCGCCGCATCTGGAGCTTCGTGAAACCGTATCAGGGCCGGGTCTTCATCTCGGTTGCCGCCGTGCTGGTGTTCACGCTGACGCAATTGGCGATCCCGCTGGTCATCCGTTACGCCATCGACCACGGCATGGCCGCTGGCAAGGCCGACCGCTCGGTGATGAACTGGGCGATCGGCGCCTTCGCTCTGATCATCCTGATCAACTATGGCGCCAGCTATGTCCAGGAAAGTGTCGTCGGCAAGGTGGCCGAGAATGTGCTGTCGGATTTGCGCCGCGCCATGTTCAGCCATCTGCAGCGTGTGTCGCTGAGCTTCATGGACAAGACCGAAGTGGGACGGTTGATGTCGCGCCTGCAGGGCGATGTCAATTCCATGCAGGAATTCCTCGAGACCTCGGTGATGTCGGTGGGCGACATCGTGCTGATGTTCGGCATCGTCAGCGTGCTTTTGTGGCTCGATTTCCGGCTCGGTCTGCTGACGCTGTCGACCATGCCGGCGTTGTTCATCGTGCGCCTGTTCTGGCTGCCGCGCGCCAAGGTCGCCTTCATGGCCGCGCATGAGACCAACTCGATCGCCAATGGCGCGCTGGCCGAAGGCATCCATGGCGTTCGCACGGTGCAGAGCCTGGAGCGCCAGCACGTCAATTTCGACCTTTATGACGAGAAGGTGCTGGCCAATCTCAGGGCTCACCTGACCTCGGCCAAATATGCGCAGGTGATGGTGCCGATCGTCGACACGCTGACCGGCATTGCGATGGCAACCGTGATCGTCGTCGGCGGCTCGATGGTGCTGTCGCACAGCCTCGACATCGGCGTCATGGTGGCGTTCCTGTTCTATATCCAGCGCTTCTTCGACCCGATCCGCTCGCTCACCATGCAGTACTCGGTCATGCAGCGCGCCATGGCGTCGGGCCAACGCATCTCCGAAGTGCTGGACGTACCGGTCGACGTCAGCGACAGACAGGGCGCGGTGACGCTGACGCGCGACATGGACGGTTCGGTCGAGTTCAGGAACGTCACCTTCGGCTACCGGCAGAACCAGCCGGTGCTGAAAAACATCTCCTTCCGCGTCAATCCGGGCGAGACGGTTGCGCTTGTCGGCCCCACCGGTTCGGGCAAGTCGAGCTGCATGGCGCTGGTGCACCGCTTCTATGATGTCTGGTCGGGCGAGGTGCGGGTCGGCGGCCACGACGTGCGCGACGTGACGCAGGATTCGCTCGGCGACCAGGTGGCGATGGTGTTGCAGGAGCCGTTCCTTTTTTCCGGCACGGTGCTGGAGAACATCCGCTACCACAAGACATCGGCTACCCGCGAGGAGGTGGTGCGCGCCGCGCAGGCCGTCGGCGCGCACGACTTCATCAAGCATTTGCCCGATGGCTACGACACCGAGCTCGAACAGCGCGGCGGCAATCTGTCCCTCGGCCAGCGCCAGCTGATCAGTTTCGCCCGGGCGCTGGTCGCCGACGCAAAAATCCTGGTGCTCGACGAGGCCACGGCGAGCATCGATTCCTACACCGAGATGCTGATCCAGAAGGCGCTGGTCACGCTGCTGGAAGGCCGCACCGGGCTGGTCATCGCGCATCGGCTGGCGACCATACGCGGCGCCGATCGCATCATCGTTTTACAGAACGGCGAGATCGTCGAAAGCGGCAACCACGAGCAGCTGATGGCGGCCAAGGGCCTCTATGCCAGGCTCTACAACATGAACTACGCATCGTTCGACGATATTGCCGAGGAAGACATAGGCGCGCCGGCCGGCAAGGCGACGTGAGCTGCTGCCGGTTCAGCTCGACTGGGAATGGTGCGGGGCCAAAACTCGTCGTCGACCAATTCGGCTTCAGATGACGACACGTTTCAGCTCGCCTTCCAGCGTAAGCCCGGCGTCACGCCTGCCGCGCGTTCAGGTGGAGGAGCGGCCGGCCGCCTAAAGGGCAATCCCGCGTAAATTCTGAATTCTACGCGCCGCCTGGCGCGCGATGCACGCGCAGCTTGCGCCTGAACCTCAGCAAACGCCGTCATGATGGCTTTCGTTCCTTAGCCGTCGGATGAAAATCGCCGGGGAACAGGAAGGCTTGCTGGGAGTTTAGTTCTTCGAGCCGCGCCGTGAACGGCGCGGCAGCGAAGGAGACGGCATATGGGCCTGGGTACCATTCTTATTATCATCCTGATCATCGCGTTGCTCGGCGGCTTCAGCGGCCTCGGCGGCGGCCCGTTCTACGGCACTGGTTACTATGGCGGCGGTGGCCTCGGGCTGGTGCTGATCATCGTGATCATTCTGGTTGTTCTCGGGCGAATATAGCGTCGCCATTGGCGGCCGCCGAGTTTCTACGGCGGCCGCGTTTTCGCCTGACATTGAGGTTTGAAGACATGGCAGCTGAAGACATTGCTGGTCCGGAAACACTGGGCCGGCGTCGGCGCGAGCGAACGCGACGAGCTGGGATATCCTAATGGTGGCACTATCCGAAGGCGCCGGGCGTAATGCTGCAGACCCCGACACCCGCCTGGCGGCCGTGGCGTTCATCGAGGCGGATCGGACGCTTCGAGAAACCCAGGACGGCGACGAGGCGGGTTCGGCCTTTCTCGCTCTGTCGACAAGGGCAGCACCGGCCCGAAGGCAGCAATGGCAGGCACGCCTCACGCCTGAACGCGGTCAACCCGCCGTAGTTCCGCCAGCAGAAACACCACCAGCACGCAGCACAGCAGGCCAAGCGACGATGGCAGTCCCTGATGTCCGGTCAGTTGCATCGCCAGCCCGGCCACCGGGGAGCCGACGATGCCGCCTACGCCCCATACGAACGCAAAGGCGGCATTGCCGGCGATCAAGGCTTGACCGGTGAAACGCTCGCCGAGCTGGATCAGTGACAGCGTGTAGATCCCGAACGAGACACCGCCCCAGACGAAGAAGAGCGGCCAGATAAGCCATGTAGCGAAGAGCAATGGCAACAGCAGGCAACCGGCCAGGCAAGCCATGACACAGAACAGCATCATCGGCTTCGAGCCAAACCGTTCGGCGGCGCGCCCAAGCACGACCTGCAGCACGGCATTGCCGGCGATAAAACAGGTGATGAGCGAAGCGATGCGCTGCTCAGTGCTGCCGAGCGCGGCACCATAGACCGCGAACAGCGAAAGCAGGACTTGCTCGAAGGCGGCAGCCGTGAAGACTGCGAACAAGAGCAGCGGCGCCAGCGCGAAGAAGCCGCCGACCGACACCGCTTCGCCCTCACGCGGCATGTCGGGCAGGCGTGGCGCGACGGCAAGCACGATCAGGCCGCAGACCAGGAAAGCCGTGCTGCCGACGATGAAGGGTGGCCATCCTTGCGTGCCGACCAAGCCTAGCGACAGCGGGCCGAGGCCGAAGCCGGCCGAAACGATCGACGAATAAAGGCCCATGATGCGGCCTCGGCGTGCGGCGGGTGTGATCGAGACCAGCCAGGTTTCACTGATCACGTAAAGCGGATTGGCAAAGAAGCCGAGCAGGAAGCGCAACGGCATCCAGGCCCATACATCCTGCGTCCAGGCAATCGCGATCAGGACGGTTGCTGCCAGGATCGAACACACAACCGCAAAGCGCGCCGCGCCCACCCGCCGGACCAGCGCCGGCGTGAAGAGCGACGATATAATGAAACCCAGAGGCGTCATCGCGGCCGAGAGGCCGATAAGGCCCGGTGTCGTCCCTTGCCGTTCCAGGATGAAGCTGAGCAGCGGATACGTCAGCCCCTGTGCTATGGCGAACACCGTAACTGTCGCGATGATGCCGGCCATCGCGGCCCATGCGATGTGGTTCTCCGGCGGTGACGTCGCGTCTTCGGCGCTCATGCCGACTTCGAAGCAGGATCGGCACGTTCCGGCAAGTGCAAATGCCGGCAAAACGCCGCGGTACGCCCAAACAGGCGGGCGGGTCTTATCCGCGACATCAGCTCACACTTGCCAGAAGCGTTTGACGATTTCGGCCTCGACCTGGCGTCTGGTCAGACCGATATCGTCGATCAGGTGCGGATTGGCCTCCGCCATCTGCTTGAGGTCCCAGCGAAAGCGTATCCGCTCGCGCCAGGCCGCGATCATGCCCCGCGGGCCTGTCGGACGCCGGCCCGATGACACCGCCTTTTCCGGCAAGGCTGCACGAGCAGAAGCAAGGGTATCGTTCATGGCAACCTCCATTCGGTTTGAGGGGCGACAGCCCTCTGCTTGAAAGAGGTTGAATTCTGCCGCATGCGGACGGCGCCGTAATTAAGCCCGGCCAAATAGTTCTCAAAAGTTCCAAACCGGCTAGAGCACCTCGCCGTTTCATGGAAACGCGAGGTGCTCAACTCTTTGTTTTGACGCCATACGTCCGTGAAGCGCTCCGCCGCGCTTTCCCGTGGGAAAACCGCCTTCACACCTTTCCTGGAATTGCTCTATAGATGCGCGTTATGCAGGGATCGCGCTTTGCCTTTGGTCCGTTCGTGCTTGATCCGGGTGCGGGAACGCTCCTTCGGGACCAAGTTCCCGTCGCCGCCGGCCACCGCGGACTGCAGCTGCTGGCGGCGCTCGTCGCCCGGCCCGGCGAGATCGTGGCCAAGGCCGAGTTGATGGATGCGGCATGGCCAGGCACCGCCGTTGAGGAAGGCAACCTCACCGTCCAGATTGCGCAATTGCGCAAGCTGCTGGGTCCGGCCACGAACGGCGGAGAATGGATATCGACCGTTCCGCGCGTCGGCTATCGCTTCGCCGGCGCCATCGAACAGCTCGGCGACGAGAAGCGACAGGCTTTGCCGCTGCCCGCCAAACCGTCGATAGCCGTGCTGCCCTTTGCCAATTTCAGCAACGACCCCGAGCAGGAAGCCTTCGCCGACGGGTTGACCGAAGACCTGATCACCGACCTGTCGAGGATCGGCGGCCTGTTCGTCATCGCGCGCAACTCGACCTTTGCCTACAAGGGCAAGGCGGTGGATGTGCGCGAGGTCGCCAGAGAACTTGGCGTGCGCTATCTCTTGGAGGGCAGCGCCAGACGCGCCGCCGGGCGCGTGCGCATCAACGCCCAGCTGGTCGACGCGCTGAGCGGCGAGCATTTATGGGCAGACCGCTTCGATCGCGGCCTGGAAGATATCTTTGCCGTTCAGGACGAGGTGACGGCCAAGATCGTCGAGGCGCTGCTTGGCCGGCTGCGCGCGCCGCTGCCGCGCAATCGGCCCCGAAATCTCGAGGCCTACGATCTGTGCGTGCGGGCCCGCAACCTGATCGACGTCTCGCCGGAGACGGCGCGCGAAGCGCATCTGTTGCTGACGCGCGCGCTTGCGCTCGATCCGGACTATGCCGAAGCCTATCGCTGGCTTGCCATGAACCACTGGATGGGATGGGTGCATTGGGGAGAGCCCATTGAGCCCGCCCGAGGCCTTGCCCTGGAGCTGGCGCGCAAGGCTGTGGCGATCGATCCCAACGATGCCGGCTGCCACTGGGTGCTTGCCAACCTGCTTGCCTATGAGCGCAGATTCGACGAGGCGGATGTGGGATTTGCCAAGGCGTTCGAACTCGACCCGAACGAGGCCGATGCCTGGGCGACATTGTCCGACATCGCGGTCCTGGCCGGGCGCGTCGAGGACGGCCTCGACTATATCAGCAAGGCGTTCCGGCTGAACCCGTTTCCGGCAAGCTGGTACTACCTGACGCTCGGCCAGGCGCAATATGCGGCGCGCGACTATGAAGCCGCGGTCGAGACGACGCGCCGGGACGAGACGTATCGGACAAGCTCGCGCCGTTTCCTTGCGGCAAGCCTTGCGCAACTCGGCCGGATCGATGAGGCGCGCGCCGAGGTCGACCTGTTCCTTGTCGCGAACCCACATTTCACCACCCGCCACTGGGTCGAGACGGAGCCGTTCCGCGACACGGCCACGCTCGACCATTTCGTCGATGGCTTCCGAAAGGCCGGCCTTCCGGAGTGACGGACCGGCGTGCTCGATCGATGCCAGGCACCGTCGGTTGCGGCTCAATCTGTCAATGTTTGCAAGTCGCGAGGCCGCTCGACCGATCTTGCTTCCGCGTGCAGTCATCCAACAGCGATTGCAGCGAAGCGGCGCGCGAAACCTCTGTCACGGTGAAGCCGGCTGGAACGGCCACGATCGATCCGGCCACGGGTGAGCGCTGGGTGGCGGCTGGCGACTGCCTGATTGCGCTCTCGTCTGCAATGCCGGCATCGCGGTCGCCGTGGGCAATGATCGGCTTGCCTCGTTGAGCTTTCAGCGACGCGCTCCGACAACTCGCGACGATTTTTCTAGATGCCGGATGATTTTTCTAGATGCCGTTTGTCGAAGCATGATCTTTTCCGAAAACCGTTTCCCACTTTCTGGATCACCCTCTAGCGGCTTGCGTGATCGGAAGTCACCCGCACAACCTGGTTATCTGAGCGCCCTTTAGCTTTCCTTGTTTGAGGTCGGCGGCGGGAGTAATAGTCGC
This sequence comes from Mesorhizobium sp. L103C119B0, assembly GCF_000502235.1. Classification (NCBI taxonomy): domain Bacteria; kingdom Pseudomonadati; phylum Pseudomonadota; class Alphaproteobacteria; order Hyphomicrobiales; family Phyllobacteriaceae; genus Mesorhizobium; species Mesorhizobium sp. L103C119B0. Next base: position 302,273 of record NZ_AYXE01000001.1, read on the forward strand.
CAAGGAATTGCGAGGAGGAAGAGATGACGCTGAACTTCGACCCGAAGGCGAAGGCCACGGCGTTGTACCATGGCGAATTCCGACCGATGTTCATTGGCGGCAAGTGGGTCGCGGCGCAGTCCGGCCAGGGCATGCAGGCACTCAATCCGGCAACAGGCGAGGTGCTGGCGACAGTGCCGCGCGGCGGGGCTGCCGATATCGACTCGGCGGTGGCCGCCGCGCGCGCGGCCTTCGAAGGCCCATGGTCCAAATTCTCGCCCTACGAGCGGCAGTGCGTGCTGCTCAGGATCGCCGATCTCTTCGAGACGCATTGGGAAGAGCTCAGCGTTTCCGACACGCTCGACATGGGGCTGCCGATCACGCGCACGCTCGCCAACCGGCGCCGCGTCATCGGCATGCTGCGCTTCTATGCTGGCATGGCGACGGCGCTGCATGGCGAGGCGATCGACAATTCGATTCCCGGCGAGATCGTCACCTTCACCCGGCGCGAGCCGGTGGGCGTCGTTGGTGCGATCATTCCCTGGAATGCGCCGACCGCCGCCTCGATCTGGAAGATCGCGCCGGCGCTGGCGACAGGCTGCACCATCGTGCTGAAACCGTCCGAGGATGCGTCGCTGACGCCGCTGCTGATCGCGCAACTGATGCAGGAAGCCGGCGTGCCCGACGGCGTCGTCAACGTCGTCACCGGCACCGGGGCCGAAGCCGGTGCGCGGCTCGCCGAACATCCAGACGTCAACAAGATCGTTTTCACCGGATCGACGCTGACCGGCCAGGCCATCGCGCGGGCAGCCGTGGCCAACCTCAAACGCGTTTCACTGGAGCTCGGCGGCAAGTCGCCGATCATCGTCTGCCGCGACGCCGACATCGACAAGGCTGTTCCGATCGCGGCGATGGCGGTGTTCGTGCATTCGGGCCAGATCTGCATTGCCGGCTCGCGGCTGTTCGTGGCGCGCGAAATCCATGACGAGTTCGTCCGCCGGCTCGCCGATTTCGCCGGCAGACTGCGGATCGGCCATGGCATCGAGGCCGAGACGGAAATCGGACCGCTCATCAATGCCAGGCAGGCAGCCAAGGTGGAGGGCTATATCAGGGCCGGCAGCGACGAAGGCGCCGAACTGGTCGCCGGTGGCTCGCGGCTGACCGGCGAGCTCTACGATGGCGGCAACTTCATTGCGCCGACGGTCTTCGGCGCCGTGTCGGACCAGATGACCATCGCGCGCGAGGAGATTTTCGGCCCGGTGATTTCGGCGATGCCCTTCGACACGCTCGACGAAGCGGTGGCGCGCGCCAATGCGACGCCCTATGGCCTGGCCGCCGGCATCTTCACCACGCATCTGGGCACCGCCCACAAGCTTGCGCGCCGCGTCAAGACCGGCTCTGTCTGGGTCAACATGTACCATGCCATCGACCCGGCGGTGCCGTTCGGCGGCATGAAGATGTCCGGCTATGGCCGCGAGGGCGGCATCGAGCATCTGCACGAGTATCTGGAGACCAAGTCGGTCTGGATCCAGACCGACTGATATTCGCGCGGCGTTCTCTGCGAAATCACGATGAAACCAAAACGGCCAGGACGGCCGCGCAGTCACCGGCTTTGACCAGGCCGGGGAAATGCCGCGCAGCCAGCATGCCGGACATTTTTGCCTTGATCTCCTGCGGGGCGATGCCAGTGCGGCCGGTGGAATGGATGCGCGCCAGCACCGAGCCTTCTTTCACAGGCTCGCCGAGATCGACCATGGTCTCGATCATGCCGTCGTCCTCGGCGAAGGAGAAACAATCGCCTGACGGCATGTCGAGCCACTGAGTTCTGCCCTTCTCGACCGCACCATCAACAATGCCGGCATGGCGCAGCACATTGCTGATGCCGCGCCGCGCGATCCGCACGGTCTGGGCACGCGAGGTGCCGCCCCCGCCAAGCTCGGTGCTGACGAAGACCTTGCCCATTTCCTCGGCCGCCGTGTCATACATGCCGACGGAGTCAATCTCGATCATGCGCATCGAGAATGGAGCCGCGAATGCGGCGACCGCGTCGAAGGCTTTCTGCTCCAGCGCCTTGTCGGGCACCGTGTGGGCGGCACAGAAGGGCACGAAATCCAGCGTCCTGCCGCCGGAGTGGAAATCGAAGACGAGGTCGGCCCGCGGCAGCAGTTCGCGTTGAAAGTAGTCGGCGATCTTCTCGGTCACCGTGCCGTCGGGACGGCCGGGAAAGCTGCGGTTCATGTTGCCCTTGTCGATCGGCGACGTCCGGGTGCCGGCGCGGAAGGCCGGATAGTTCATCGCCGGCACGATGATCACCGTGCCGCTGACCTGTTTGGGATCGAGCGTGCGGGCGAGATCGTAGAGCGCCAGCGGCCCCTCATACTCGTCGCCATGGTTGCCACCGGTGAGCAGCGCGGCCGGCCCCTTGCCGTTGCGGATGACGCAGATCGGGATCGTCACCGAACCCCAGGCCGAGTCGTCGCGGCTGTAGGGCAGGCGCAGGAAACCATGTTGCACGCCGTCCTTGTCGAAATCGACGGTCGGGGCGATCGGGGAAGGGCGGAGGCTAGGCATCGGGCTCAATTCTTCAGCACCAGTTTGCGCGGTACATTGGCGAGGCACTCTACACCGGTTTCGGTGATCAGGATGGATTCGGTGATTTCCAGTCCCATGGTCTCCAGCCAGAGACCGGTCATGAAATGGAAGGTCATGCCAGGCTTGAGTTCGGTGCGGTCGCCGGGGCGCAGGCTCATGGTGCGTTCGCCCCAATCCGGCGGATAGGAGAGACCGATGGAATAGCCGGTGCGGTTGTCCTTGACGATGCCATATTTCTTCAACACGGCGAAAAAGGCGTTGGCGATGTCCTCACAGGCATTGCCGGGCTTTGCCGCCGCCAGCCCCGCCTCCATGCCTTCCAGTGTCGCCTTCTCGGCATCGAGGAATTCCTGTGTCGGCTTGCCGAGAAAGACGGTGCGCGACAGCGGGCAATGGTAGCGGTTGTAGCAGCCGGCGATCTCGAAGAAGGTGCCCTCGCCCGACTTCATCGGCTGGTCGTTCCAGGTGAGATGCGGCGCCGAGGCGTCGGCGCCCGACGGCAGCAGCGGCACGATCGCCGGATAGTCGCCGCCGACGCCATCGACACCGCGCGTGCCGGCATCGTAGATCTCGGCGACCAGATCGCATTTGCGCATGCCTACTTCGATCTTGTCGACGATGCGCTGGTGCATGGCTTCGACGATCCGAGCCGCCTTGCGCATATAGTCGATCTCGGTTGAACTCTTCACGGCGCGCTGCCAGTTGACCAGCGCTGTCGCGTCGACGAAGCGGGCGTTGGGCAGGTGCTTCTGCAACGCGGCGAAGGCGGCAGCCGAGAACCAGTAATTGTCCATCTCGACGCCGATGGTCAGCTTGCCCCAGCCGCGATCACTAAGCACGCTGGCCAAAAAATCCATCGGGTGGCGCTCGGTCGACTGCACGTAGTGGTCGGCATAGCCGACGATGTTGTCATGCGCGAGGTAGGCGGTGCGCTTGGCGCCATTGGCATCCTGGCCGCGGCCGTACCAGACCGGCTCGCCCGATGGGGGCACAATCACTGCTTGGTGCACATAGAACGACCAGCCATCGTAGCCGGTCAGCCAGGCCATGTTGGAGGGGTCGCTGGTGACAAGCAGATCGACGCCTTTCCCCTCCATGGCTTTCCGCGTCTTGGCGAGGCGATCCGCAAATTCGGCGCGCGAGAATTTCAGGTTCGGTTGCATTGTTCTTGGTCCTCGTTTGTTGGGCCTTGCGGCCAGCATCAGCTTTCAAAAATGGTTCCGGCATTGGCCGCCCGCGCCCGGTCGCGAGCGAGCGTGGCGATCGCCGTATCCTGCACGCCGGTGCCGGTGAGGTCGGCGATGGTGATATCGCTGGGTGAGCGCCTTCCGTGCCGTTCGCCGGCGATGATCTGGCCGAGTTCGGTGACCTCGGCATCGGCTCCCATCACGCCCGATGCGATGGCGTGATGCAGTTCTCCCAGACGCCGTGTCTGCTTGGCGCTGTCGGCGACATAGAGATCGGCCATGCGCAGGATCGCCGGCGCGATCTCGTTCTTGTGCTCGGCGTCGGAGCCCATGGCGGTGATGTGCTGGCCGGCAACGACAAAGCCGGCCTTGATCAGCGGCTCGGTCGACGGCGTGGTGGTGACGATGATGTCGGCGCCGATGGTTGCTTTGGCTGCATCCGGCTCGGCGCGCACGAGAATAGCTAGTTTTTCGCGCAGCGCGCCTGCGGCCGTCTCCGCCTTGACCGCATCGCGCGCCCAGATACGTGCCTCGGCGATCGGCCGCACCAACATGAGCGCTTCGAGTTGCAGCCCGGCTTGCACGCCGGCGCCGAAGATTGCGGCGACGGACGAATCGGGCCGCGACAGATGTTTCGCCGCGACGGCGCCGGCAGCAGCGGTGCGGACATCTGTGAGATAGCCATTGTCGAGCAGCAGCGCCTCGACCACACCGGTTCTTGCCGAGAGCAACACCATCATGCCGCCCCCGCTGGGCAGACCGAGCTTCGGATTGTCGAAGAAGCCCGAGCTTATCTTGACGGCGAAACCGTCTATTCCTGGCACATAGGCGGACTTCACATCCACCTCGCCGCGCTGCTCGTGAATGTCCAACCGCAGAATCAGCGGCATCGCCACCGGCAATGTGGCGAGCGCGCGGAAAGCGTTTTCGACGCAGGCGACCGCGTCGAGATCGAGCGTCACAATTGTGCGCAGTTCCTTCTCGGTGAGGATCGTCATCCGGCTCATGCGACGCGCTCCGCGAAGGCGCGCACTGCGAAGGATAGTGTTCCGTCACACCCCCCTCTGGCCTGCCGGCCATCTCCCCCGCAAGGGGGGAGATTGGACTGCACTCCTGCCTTCGCCAATCTCCAGCGCAGCAAGAACAGCGACCGCATCGAAGCTGCCGATCTCCCCCCTTGCGGGGGAGATGTCCGGCAGGACAGAGGGGGGTGGGCGGGAATTCGGCGTGGGAGAGTTTTCATGCCGCGCGCTCCGCGATTGCGTCACCGCAGACGATCTTGCGATGCGTGTTCATGTCGATATTGCGGCCCGAGAGAAGAACGACCACCGGCCCGGTCGCCCTGACCTTGCCGGCGAGTAGCGCAGCGATGCCGACCGCACCGGCGCCTTCGACGATCTCGCGCTCTTGTTCATAGGCATGTCGGATGCCGCCGGCGATCTCGTCCTCGGTGAGCAGGATGACGTCGTCGAGCAGATCGCGGCACATGGCGAAGGTCAGCCGGTTGTCGAGACCGATGCCGCCGCCGAGCGAATCCGCCAGTGTCGGCAGTTCTTCAACCTCGACCGGCCGGCCGGCGTCGAGGCTGGCCTTCATCGCAGCGCCACGTTCCATCGAAACGCCGATCACTTTTGTCCTGTGGCTAGTGCCTTTGATAGCTGCGGCGATGCCCGAGGCCAAGCCGCCACCGGAAAGCTGGACGAGGACGAGAGCGGCATCCGGGACCTGCTCGATCATCTCCAATCCAAGCGTGCCCTGCCCAGCGATGATGGCCGGGTGGTCGAAGGGCGGCAGCATCACCAGTCCCTCCTGCGCCACCAGCCGTTCGACCTCCTGCTGCGCCTCGTCCTGACTGTTGCCGATGATGCGGACATCCGCGCCAAGCCGACGGATTTCGTCGAGCTTGTTGCCCGGCACCAGTCGCGACATGCAGATCACCGCACGCACGCCTTCGAGCTTCGCGGCATGGGCCAGCGCACGGCCATGATTGCCGGTCGACGCCGCGACCACGCCGCGCGCCTTCTCCTCGGCGCTCAGCGAAGCAACGGCATTCGAGGCGCCGCGCAGCTTGAAGCTGCCGGTGGTCTGGCGGTGTTCAAGCTTGAGGTGGACGGGGATGCCCAGTCGTTCGGAAAGGCTGTGAGATAACCCTGTCGGCGTGCGTTCGATTTTGCCGGCAATTCGCTCCCGGGCGGCACGAATATCGTTAAGGGTGACTGTCGTCATGATCGTCAACCGCGCGGCAAAGGCAGCGTCATCAGACGGCCAAATTCGGGATGCGACGTCCCGTCGCCACACAACCGCAAACAATTCCAGGCGCTCGCCTGATTGCTGGTGACGACCGGGCGGTCGATCGCCTGTTCAATGCCGGCAACCGCGAGCGCTCCGCGCAATGCGGTGCAGGACACGAACAGTGCATCGGCCTGCGCATGCGTCGCCTCACGAGCCAGGTCGACGATCGCTGCCGGCGCAATGCGCGCCATCTCGCGATCGTCCTCGAAGCCGAGGCAGGTGAAGCTGACGATCTCAAAGTCGCGCTCGCCGAAATACGTCGCCATCGGCCTGGAGGTTTCGACGGTGTAAGGGGTGAGGATGCTGATCTTTTTCGCGCCCAGCGCCTGCAGCCCGCGCACGCCGGCCATCGGCGGCGTGACCACGGGAACCCCTGATTTGGCAGACTGGATCGCGGCCTCGATTTCAGCGTCGCCAATCACTACCGAGGCCGAGGTGCAGGAGTAGCAGATCGCGTCGAGGTTTTCGTCGGGCAGGATCAACGCCGCACCCGCCGCCAGCTCGGGCTGCATCTTGCGAAGGTTTTCCGGCGTCGTCGGATTCTTGTAGGGAATGCGCGCGACATAGACGCCGACCCGCTCGCTCGCCACCATGCGGCGGAAATCCGGTTCGCTGGTGTGGTCGGTGGCAAGGATGATCAGGCCGACGCGCTTTTCCAGCGGGCGCGCATCGAGCGCCGGCCTTGTCGGCATCAGCCTGATTTCGGGCAGCGGTTTCATCTTGAGAATTACCTTTCGATCTTGCCGTAGCGATGTTCCAGCCAGCGCAGCAGCACGACCGAGAAGAGGCTGATGACGAGGAAGAAAGCGCCGACCAGCGTGATCGGCTCAATGTAGCGGTAGTAGGTGTTGGCGACGCTCTTGGCCTGGTTCATCAGCTCCAGCACGGTGATCGCCGATAGCAGCGGCGTCTCCTTGAACATGGCGATGAAATAGTTGGCCAAAGCCGGGATCATCGGTGGGATCGCTTGCGGAATGATGATGTTGGTCCAGGTCTGCGTGGCGCTCAGATTGCAGGCCTTGGCCGCCTCCCACTGGCCGCGCGGCACGTTGTCGATGCCGGCGCGATAAACTTCCGCCGTGTAGGTGCCGTAGTGCAGGCCGAGCCCGATGACGCCGGCGACCAAGGGCGGCAAAAGGATGCCGAAATCCGGCAGGACATAGAAGATGAAATAAAGTTGCACCAGAAGTGGCGTGCCGCGGATGAATTCGGCCGCCCAGCCGATGCTGCGTGACAGGACCTTGTTGGGCGAGCGTCGCGCCAGCGCGATGCCCAGACCCACGACAGCGGCCAGCACGGAGCCGAGCAGCGTTGCCAGGATGGTGATCTTCACGCCCTGGATCAGCGTCGGCAGGATCTCCCAGACGAAGTTCCAGTCCCAATCCATCAGCAGGCCCAATTTATCAGAAGGGCATTGGCCATCAGACGCGCACCCCGTCGAGGCCGCGCGCCATGCGGCGTTCCAGAGAACGCACGCCCCAGGAGATGATCAGCGCCAGGGCGAAATAGATGATCAGGATGGTGGTGAACGGCGCCATCGTGTTACCGGTCTGCGAGCGCACGACCTGCGCCTGAAAGGTGAGATCGGCGAGCGAGATCAGCGACACCACGGAGGTCGCCTTGAGCAGTTCGATGGCATTGTTGCCGAAGGTCGGCAGCATGACCAGCAGCGCCTGCGGCAGGATGACATGGCGCATGCCTTGCCAGCGGCCGAGGTTGAGCGCGATGCAGGCTTCATATTGTTCGCGGCCGACCGACTGGATGGCGCCGCGTACCACCTCGGCCGCATAGGCGCCGACATTGAGGCCCAGCGCCAGCACACCCGCCTGCAGCGGGGTCAGTTCGAGGCCGATCAACGGCAACACGAAATAGGCAAAGAACAGCTGCACGAAGATCGAGGTGCCGCGGAAGAATTCTATATAGGCGGTGGCCAGCCAGCGCAGCGCAAAGAAGCGCGACACGCGGCCCATGCCGGCGAGGAAGGCCATGATCAGGGCGAGCACCGACCCCATCAGCGTCAGCTCGATGGTGACAAGCGCTCCCTGCAATATCAGGCCGAGGTAGCCGGACCACTGGGTCATTCGGGTTCCAACGTTGGCGGTTAGCTTCCTTCTCCCCGTTCACGGAGAGAAGATGCCAGTCCACCCTCCGAAGCTGCAGCGCAGCTGCTGCGGAGGACGGGCAGGCAGATGAGGGGCAGCGCTAAATTCTCAGAACCTGGCGCCGCCCCTCATCCGGCCCTTCGGGCCACCTTCTCCCCGTGAACAGGGAGAAGGCAAAAACGGCGCTATTTCGCCGCGCAGAGCTTGTCCCGCGTGGTCGACATCGCGGCTGCGGCCGAGAAGCCGTAGGGCTCGATGATCTTGGCAAACTCGCCGGATTTCTTCAGCTTGGCGAGCTCGACATCGAAGGCGTCGCGCAGGGCCTCATCGCCTTTCTTGAAGGCGGCGCCGTCGCAATAGACCGGCGCGCCGACCACCGGGGCGATGACTTCGAGGTTCGGATCGTTGGCTTTCTTGACGAGGTCGTTGATTGACAGGACGGGAAGCGAATAGGCATCGATGCGACCGTCCTGCAGCATCTTCAGGCCGCTCTGGCCGTCCGGCACGACGATGACGCGCTCGCGCGGCACGCCGGCGTTGAGCGCCAGCTTCTCCTCGGTGCCGCCACCGGGCGCGCCGATGGTGGCTGACGTGTCCTTGGCGACGTCCTCGTAGCTCTTGAAGCCCTTCGGATTGCCCTTCTTCACCAGCATCGCCTCGGCGTCGCACAGCACCGGCTCGGAATAGACGACCGCCGCGCAACGCTCCGGCTTCATGAACAGGCCGGCGGTGACGACGTCGAAGCGGCCGGCCTGCAGGCCGGGGATCATCGCGCCATATTCGGAGATCGAAGCGACGATGTCGGCAACACCGAGACGCTTGAAGACCTCGCGCGCCACGTCGGGCGCCGCACCCGAAACTTTGCCGTCGGCGGCGACCGCCGTATAGGGCGGCTCGTTGGCGATCGCGACGCGGGCAAAGCCCTGCGCCTTCAATTGCTCGAGCTTGCTGTCATCGGCCGAACCGGTGCTCGACGCGGCGAGCACCGCCGTCAGTGCGAGACCGGCGACGCCGGCCAGAATGCCAAGTTTCTTCATTGTTCCCAACTCCTTGTTGTCTTCTTGGTTTTGTCTGGGGCGGTCTTCCGCCCCGCAAAGCGGTCAGACACGATGTCCGGCCGCGATGATCTTCTTCAGGAAGCCTTGCGTGCGCTCCTGCTTGGGATGGCGGAAAATCTCGTCGGGTTTGCCCTCTTCGACGATCTTGCCGCGGTCGAAAAACAGCACGCGGTCGGCGAAGTCATGGGCAAAGCCCATCTCGTGGGTGACCAGCAGCATGGTCATGTCGGTCTCGGCCGCGAGCTTGCGCATGACGTTCATCACCTCCTCGACCAGCTCCGGATCGAGCGCCGAGGTCACTTCGTCGAACAGCATGATCTTGGGCGACAGCGCCAGCGCGCGGGCAATCGCCACGCGCTGCTTCTGGCCACCGGACAATTGCGCCGGCATCGACTTCGCCTTGTCGGCCATGCCGACCATGTCGAGCAGTTCCATGGCCCGCTTTTCAGCGGCGGCGCGAGGCGTGCCCTTGGTCAGCATCGGCGCCAGCGTGACGTTATCCATGACGCATTTGTGCGGAAACAGATTGAACAGCTGGAAGACCATGCCGATCTTCTGCCGCATCTTGGTCAAATGCCGCTCGTCGGCGGGCAGCAGCTGGCCGTTGCGCTCCATGTGGTAGAGCTGCTCGCCATCGATCTGGATATGGCCGCCGTCGATCTTCTCCAGCGTCATCAGGATGCGCAGGATCGTCGTCTTGCCCGAGCCGGACGGGCCGATCAGCGCCAGCTTCTCGCCGGGCATGACCTGCATCGACAGGCCGTCCAGCACCTTGAACGAGCCGAAGCTCTTCGAAATGGCGTCGACCTTGATGATGGGTGAGGACAAATGAATTTCCCCTGCTGGAGAAGCCTGTGCCCTTAACGATGCGGAACGCGCCAAATCATGTCAATTGGGAAAATAAAATCATGACAATATTTCCGGCGCTGCATGATTCCAGAGCAATTCCCGCTTAGATTGCGAGCAGCAGATGCTCCGGATCGCCAAGCAGCAACTTGGTGACAACGCCGAGGCCGGCGCGCAGTTCCCCCTCGGTGGTCGAGCCGAGCGAGATGCGCACCGCCGGATGCCAGGGCGCATCCGAGATGCGGAAGGAGGTGCCGGGCGCGATCGCCACGCCTTGCAGGCGGGCCTGGGCGACGAAGCTTTCCTCGGCACGGTCCGCGGGCAGTTGCAACCAGACATGCAGCCCGTCGCGCCTGGCGCGATAACCAACCCCGCCCAGCACCTCGGCTGCGATGTCCTGGCGGCGGCGCAATGCCGCGCGCTGCCAGCGAACGAGTTCCATCGCCGTGCCGTCGGTCACCCATTTGGTGGCGATCTCGGCCACCAGCGGCGTCGCCATCCAGTTCGACACCAGATGCCGGTTGGCAACGGCGGCGACATAGCGGTCGGGCGCCGCGAGATAGCCGATGCGCAGGCCAGGTACGGTGATCTTGGTGAAGGACGTGACGTAGAGCGTGCGCTCCGGTGCAAAGGCCGCGACAGGCGGCGGCCGGTCCTCCACCAAGGGACCCAGCACATCGTTCTCGATGATGGCGATGTCGTGCTTGCGCGCGACCGCGGCGATCTCTTCGCGCCGTCTGGCGTCCATCAGCGTCGCCGTCGGGTTGATCACCGAGGGCTGCACGAATACCGCGCGAATGTCGGTGAGCCGGCAGACCTCGTCCAACGCCTCCGGGATCAGGCCATTGCCGTCGATCGGCAGGCCTTCCAGGTTGAAGCCGAGATAGCGCGCCAGCGGCACCAGCGTGTGGTGGCCGATAGCCTCGGTGGCGACAGTCGATCCCGGCGGCGCAACGCTCATCAGCGCCACGGTCATCCCGGCGGTCGCGCCATTGGTCAGGCTGATATTCTGTGCGGAGGTGTCGAGCCCACACAGTTTCAGCCATTCGACAGCCACCGCGCGGTGACGCGGGAACACCATGTTGGGCCGGAACGACAACGCCGAACTGGATGGCAGGTTTTCGGCCAGCCAGCCCAGCGCCTGCTTCAGCCGCTCCAAATGCATCGGCTCGCAGACCGGCTTCAGGATTGACAGATCGATGACCTCGCCGAGGCGCTCCGGCAGATAGGGCGGCTCCGGGTCGCGGCGCTGCGTCTGGACAAAGCTGCCACGGCCGATCTCGCCCGAAATCAGGCCGCGCCGGATCAGTTCTTCGTAGGCGCGGCTGACCGTCTGCACCGACAGTTTTAAATCGTCTGCCAGCCTTCGATGCGTTGGAAGCCGCGCGCCATTGGCCAGCCGCCCGTCATGAATGGCGCGCGCGAACTGGTCGGCCAGCGATTGATAGGCTGGCCGGCGGAGGAGCGCAGGGTCGGGTTGCCATAATGTCATGACTTATTAGAGATCGAAATCAGTGCAATTGACAATCGAAATAATGCGCCGTCATGGTGATGCCGACAAAAAGCGGACGCCGATGACATCAAAACTCGACGCGGTCGACCTCAGGATACTCGACGCCATCCAGCGCGACGGGCGCATCACCAAGCTGGCGCTGGCCGAACAGGTCGGGCTGTCGCCGACGCCGTGCTGGATGCGGTTGCGCAAGCTGGAGAAGGCCGGCATCGTCTCGGGCTATCACGCAAGGATCGCCATGCGCGTCGTGGCGCCGGTCGCAACGGTGCTGATGGAGGTGACGCTGGCCAGCCATCGCCAGGCCGATTTCGACCGCTTCGAACGCGTCATCCGCGACATCCCCGAGATCGTCGCCTGCTGGTCGGTTGGCGGCGGCGTCGACTATGTGGTGAAGGTGATGGCGCGCGACATCGACGCCTATCAGCGGCTGGTCGACGGCCTGCTGGAGCGCGAGATCGGCATCGACCGCTACTTCACCTACATCGTCACCAAGACGGTGAAGGAAGAGATCGTTCTCCCCATCGCCGACCTGCTGCCCGCATCGTCGTGAAGCCGGAGAGAATATCTGCCGGAACGACACAATAGAGAGACTCTCTCTCCTTCAAGCCATGCAAACAGCCTCTCTGTCTGCTTCTGGCCGATAGTCTTCCCCCATCGTCCGTACCGGGAGGCCTCGACCATGTCCGCGCATTTTGCCCGCTCGCATCGCCATGAGGCGCTCGACCGCCTCTCCGACCGCCGGCTACTGCGCGAGCTTGCCTATGTCGATGGGCATTGGACCGCGAGCGAAGCGGCCGAAAGCTTTGAAGTCACCGATCCGGCCACAGGCGCGACGGTCGCGTTTGTCGCCGCGCTCGATGCGCAGCAAACGACAAGGGCAATCGGTGCCGCCGCGCGTGCCTTCCCGGCTTGGCGGTCACTGCTGCCGCAGGAGCGGTCGAGAATTCTGCGAAAATGGTTCGGGCTGATCATCGCGGCGAAAGACGACCTTGCCCTGCTGATGACTTTGGAACAAGGCAAGCCGCTGCAGGAATCGCTCGGCGAAATCGACTATGCCGCCTCTTTCGTCGAATGGTATGCCGAAGAGGCAAAGCGCCTCAACGCCGAGAGCGTCACCAGCCATCTGCCGAATGCCGAGATGATGGTGAGGCGCGAGCCGCTCGGCGTTGTCGGCGTCGTCACGCCCTGGAATTTTCCGGCGGCGATGCTGACCCGCAAGGCGGCCGCCGCACTCGCCGCCGGCTGCACCATCGTCGCACACCCATCCTCGGAGACGCCGCTGTCGGCGCTGGCGCTGGCTGAACTCGGCGAGCGCGCCGGCCTGCCCGCCGGTGTCTTCAACGTCATCACCGGCAAGGCAGCGACGATCGTCGGGCGCATGTGCGAAGACCCGCGCGTCCGCGCCATGAGTTTTACCGGCTCGACGGAGATCGGCCGGTTGATCGCCGCACAGTGTGCTCCGACGATGAAGCGGCTGGTGATGGAGCTTGGCGGCCATGCGCCGCTGGTCGTCTTTGCCGACGCCGATGTCGACAACGCAGTGAGCATTGCCATCGATGCCAAGTTTGCAACGTCAGGCCAGGACTGCCTTGCCGCCAACCGCATCTATGTCCAGCGCCCGATCTACGATCGCTTCTGCGCCGCCTTTGCCGAGCGCATCGAGGCGCTGCGGACCGGCAATGGGCTTGTCGAAAAGATCGATATCGGACCGCTGATGCATGATCGCGCCGTGACCAAGGTCGAGGAACAGGTCGCCGATGCCGTGGCCCATGGCGCGCGCTGCCTCACCGGCGGCAAGCGGCATCAGGCCGGGCCGCTGTTCTACCAGCCGACGTTGCTGGCCGATGTCAGCGACGAAGCGCTGATCATGCGCGAGGAGACCTTTGGGCCGGTCGCCGCAGTCACGCCGTTCGACAGTGAGGACGAGGTGATCGCCCGTGCCAACGCCACAGAATATGGCCTCGTCGCCTATGTCGTTACCGAGAATGGCGCCCGCCAGCAACGTATGGGCCGCGCGCTCGACTACGGCATGGTCGCCATCAACCGCGTCAAGATCACCGGAGCGCCGATCCCCTTCGGCGGCGTCAAGCAATCCGGCATCGGCCGCGAAGGCTCGCGCCATGGGCTCGAAGCTTTCGCCGATCTGAAGTACCTCTGCCTGGACGTCGCATAAGTCCGTCCGGCCATCTCTCAAGGAGTCAAAAAATGCTCGACCAATCCAACGAACTCAATGCCTGGGATCGCGACCACTTCTTCCATCCTTCGACCCATATGGGCACGCATGCGCGGGGTGAATCGCCGACCCGCATCATGGCCGGCGGCGAAGGCGTCACCGTCTGGGACAACAATGGCAGGAAGAGCATCGATGCCTTTGCCGGTCTCTATTGCGTCAATGTCGGCTATGGCCGCCAGAAGATCGCCGACGCGATCGCCACCCAGGCGAAGAACCTCGCCTACTACCACGCCTATGTCGGCCACGGGACCGAGGCCTCGATCACGCTGGCCAAGATGATCATCGACCGCGCGCCGAAGGGCATGTCGAGGGTCTATTTCGGCCTCTCGGGTTCGGATGCCAACGAGACCAACATCAAGCTGATCTGGTACTACAACAACGTGCTTGGGCGGCCGGAGAAGAAGAAGATCATCTCGCGCTGGCGCGGCTATCACGGTTCGGGCGTGATGACGGGATCACTGACCGGGCTCGACCTGTTCCATAACGCCTTCGACCTGCCGCGCGCGCCGGTCCTGCACACCGAAGCGCCCTACTATTTCCGCCGCGCCGACCGCTCGATGAGCGAGGAGCAGTTCTCGCAGCATTGCGCCGACAGACTGGAAGAGATGATCCTGGCCGAAGGTCCCGAAACCGTCGCCGCCTTCATCGGCGAGCCGATCCTCGGTACTGGCGGCATCGTGCCGCCGCCGGCCGGCTACTGGGAGAAGATCCAGGCGGTGCTGAAGAAGTATGACGTGCTGCTGGTCGCCGACGAGGTGGTGACGGGCTTCGGCCGTCTGGGCACCATGTTCGGCTCCGACCATTACGGCATCAAGCCAGACCTCATCACCATCGCCAAGGGGCTGACCTCGGCCTACGCGCCGCTGTCGGGCGTCATCGTTGCCGACAAGATGTGGCAGGTGCTGGTGCAGGGCTCCGACAAGCTCGGTTCGCTCGGCCATGGCTGGACCTATGCCGCGCATCCGATCTGCGTCGCCGCAGGTGTCGCCAATCTCGAACTGATCGACGAACTGGACCTGGTGACGAACGCCGGTGAGACCGGCGCTTATTTCCGCGCCGAACTGACCAAGGCTGTCGGCGGGCACAGACACGTCGGCGACGTGCGCGGCGATGGCATGCTGGCGGCGGTCGAATTTGTCGCCGACAAGGACGACCGGGTGTTCTTCGACGCCTCGCTCAAGATCGGGCCGCAAGTGGCGACAGCACTTGCCGCCAGCGGCGTCATCGGCCGCGCCATGCCGCAGGGCGACATACTAGGCTTCGCGCCGCCGCTCTGCCTGACGCGTGAGGAAGCCGACATCGTCGTTTCGAAAACCGCCGATGCCGTCAACAGCGTGTTTTCCAATCTCTGAGATCGACCCATGAATGCCATGACCAAGACCCTCCCCGCCACCATGGCCGCCGTGCTGCTCACCGGGCATGGCGGACCGGAAAAGCTCGTCTATCGCAGCGATGTGAAAGTGCCTGTGCCTGCCGCCGGCGAGGTGCTGGTTAAGGTCAGCGCTTGCGGTATGAACAACACCGATGTCTGGGTACGCCAGGGCGCCTATGGCACGGAGGAGGACGCTGCCGCCGTGTCGACGTGGCGGCGGCAAGGCAACACGCTTACCTTCCCGCGCATCCAGGGCACCGACACGGTCGGCACCATCGCTGCCGTCGGCGAAGGCGTTTCCCCGGGCCGTATCGGCGAACGGGTAATGGTCGATTTTTCGATCTACAACCGCGACGACGATTCCCTCGCCGACATTGACTATATGGGCCACGGTCGCGACGGCGGGTACGCCGAGTACCAGACGGTGCCGGGCGAGAATGCGCATTTCGTCGATACTGACATGAGCGACGTCGAACTCGCCACCTTCTGCTGCGCCTACCTCACCGGCGAACAGATGCTGGAGCGCGCCGGGCTGAAAGCCGGCGAACGCGTGCTGGTCACCGGCGCCTCGGGCGGCGTCGGTTCCGGCATCGTGCAGCTGGCGCGGGCGCGCGGCGCCATTCCCTATGCGGTCGTCGGCAAGGGCAAGGAGCAGGCGGTGCGCGACATCGGCGCCGAAGCGGTCATTACCCGTGGGGTTGCCGATCTTCCCGCCGCCGTGAATGAAGCCACTGGCGACCAGCCGATCGATGTGGTCGCCGATCTCGTCGGCGGCGCGATCTTCAACGACCTGCTGCGCATCCTGCGACCTGAAGGCCGGTACACCACCGCCGGCGCCATCGCCGGCCCGGTCGTGCAGCTCGATCTCAGGACCATGTATCTCAAGCAGCTGCAACTGCACGGATCGAGCCAGGGCACGCGCGCCGACTTCCGCCGCATCATTGGATACATCGAAGCGAAGAAAATCCGGCCGCTGGTCGGCGGCGTCTACAGGCTCTCCGATTTTCACAAGGCGCAGGCAGACTTTATTGCCAAGGACTTCGTCGGCAAGCTGGTGATCGTGCCGGACGCCATGTGGAACCCGAATATCCGCACATAACGCCCCTACGTCAGAGCTCGTCGTAAACGGCATCATCAACACCTTGCGGCGTGGAGTCGTCGAAACCCAGCATGCGGTTGGTGACGTAGCCGAATCCGACACCGGCGCCGGGATCGGCAAAACCGAGGGCGCCGCCCCAGCCGCCATCGCAGCGACGCGCGGCTGGCATAGGCGGCGTCGTCGAGTTGAAAGCCGGCGGCGAATTGTCGGCGCTTGAGACATAGCGCGCATGAGGCGAACCGGAATCATCGCAACGAATGCAATCCACAGGCCGGCAACCAGACCCTGCATCTTGACAGACGAGGCGAAAGCCAAAAGAGTGAAACCGGTTTCACTGGGGACCGCCGGTGCATTTCGATCTGTCCACTCTGCTCCCGCATCTGGGTTTTCTGGCGCGCGGCGCCGAACTCACGGCCGCGGCTTGCGCGCTGTCGCTGGTAGGAAGCGTCTTCATGGGCGCGTTGGTGGCGATCGCACGCACCTCCGCCTCGGCACTGCTTCGACGGATCGCCTTCGTCTATGTCGATCTCTTCCGCAATGTGCCGTTCATCGTCCAGCTGTTCTTCTTCTATTACGGCCTGCCCGAGCTCGGCATTTACATCGATGCCTTCACCACCGGCGTCGTGGCGCTTTCGATTGCCGGCGGCGCCTATGCCTCCGACATCATTCGCGCCGGCATCCTCGCCATCGACCAGGGCATCATCGACGCCGCTGAAGTGAGCGGCCTGTCCAGGCGCAAGATCTTCACCCGCATCGTGCTGCCGATTGCGCTGCGCACCTCCGTGCGACCGCTCGGATCCGTGCTCATCAACATGATCCTTACGTCCTCGATCCTCTCGACCATCACGCTCAACGAGCTCACCGGCTCAGCCCAGATCGTGGTCTCGCAGACCTATCGGCCCTTCGAGGTCTATATGGTGCTGCTCTGTGCCTATGCGGCCCTGACCTATCTGGTCTCGCTGGGCGTCACCCTGCTCCACCGCCATCTCAATCGGGACATGATGGAGGCGGTCGACTGATGCGGTTCAGCGACTTCACCTCCTACGACCTGATCCTGCTGGCGCAAGGTCTCGGCACCAACGTCGCGCTGTTTCTCATCACGTCGCTGATCGGACTGCTGATTGGCCTGAGCTGGGCGCTGGTGCGGTTCTACCGTGTGCCGGTTCTGGCCCAGATCGTCACCTTCCTGTCGGAGCTGTTGAAGAACTCGCCGGTGCTGGTGCAGCTGTTCCTGGTGTTCTTCGGCCTGCCGGCGCTGCTGCATATAAGGGTGACGCCGGTCACCGCAGCGACCATCACTCTGTCGGCGAACACCGCGGCATTCGTCTATGTCATCGCGGTCTCGGCGGTCGAGTCGATCGAACGCGAGCAGGTCGAGGCCGCGCGTGTCTTCGGCCTGACCCGGTGGCAGGTCCTGCGCCATATCGTTTCGCCCCAGGCTGCCGCCTTCGCGGTCGGCCCGCTCGTCGCGCTGCTGGTCAACCAGCTTCAGGTGACGTCGCTGATTTCTGTCATCGGCGTCGTCGACCTGACCAAGATCGGCCACATCCTCAACATGCGGACCTTGAAGCCGTTCGTGGTCTGGACCGTCGTCGGACTGCTCTACTATGGCGCGGCAAAGCTGGTCGCCCTGCTTGGCGAGCGTCTTGAAAACCGCCTGCGGGCGCACAGCGCCTGGCGGGGGCTTTAACATGCTCAAGATCGAAAACGTGCACAAAGCGTTCGGCGAGGTCACTGTGCTGGACGGCGTCGACCTGACGATCGCGCCCGGCGAAGTGGTCTCGATCCTCGGGTCGTCAGGGTCCGGCAAGTCGACATTGATCCGTTGCATCAACGGCCTCGAAAAGCTGAAGTCGGGCCGCATCACGGTCGACGATTTCGATGTCAGCAAGCCGAAGGAGCTGGCCGAGGCGCGCAAGCGCTCAGGCACCGTTTTCCAGCTGTTCAACCTCTATCCGCATATGAGCGCGCTTCAGAACATTACGCTCGCCCCGATCGAGGTGCTGAAGATGCCGCGCCCTGAGGCCGAGGCGCTGGCGCGCAAGCTGCTCGAGTCCGTCGGCCTTGCCGATCGGGCCAACGCCTACCCGGCGCAGTTGTCGGGCGGGCAGCGCCAGCGTGTCGGCATCTGCCGGGCGCTCGCCATGCAGCCGCGCTATCTGCTGCTCGATGAAGTGACCAGTGCGCTCGACCCGGAAATGACGGCCGAGGTGCTGGCCATCCTGGCTAATCTCGCCGCGCAAGGCACGACGATGCTGTTCGTCACCCACGAGATCGAATTCGCGCGCGAGATTTCCAACCGCATCGTCTTCCTCGACAAGGGCAGGCTGGTGGTCGATCTGCCAACGGATCGTTTCTTCGCCGCGGACGGCGGCCGGGCGCAGCCGCGGGTTGCGCAGTTTCTCTCCAAGATGCGCAAGGACTAGGAATGCTGCTGTTAGCCAACAACGAAGCATGGCCGGGATTCGAAACCTCGGTGCAAATGCTGCGCGATGGCGCCGTCAGCCTGGACGCGATGGTTGCCGGCATCGGCATGGTGGAGAAAGAGGTCAAGGTTCGAAGCGTCGGCTATGGCGGCTGGCCGAACATGCTGGGCGAGATGGAGTTCGACGCCGGCGTCATGGATGGCAATACAAGAGAGGTCGGTTCAGTCGGCGCTGTGCCAAGGACCTTGGCGGTCGCTGCCCTGGCGCACCAGGTGATGAAGCGCCTGCCGCATGTGATACTGACCGGCGAAGGGGCGCAGCGCTTTGCCAGCGAAATCGGCTTTGCCGAAGACAAAGTCTTGTTCGAGGACTCCAGGCGCGTCTGGTGGGAGCGGCTGCAACAGGAACTCACACCGCAACAGCTGGCGAAATTCCCCAATATCGATCTGGCGCCGCTCAGCCGTACTATCACCGATCCCGAGCGCGTCCGCGACACCACCGTCTTCCTGTCGGCGGATGCGCGGCGCGGCATCCATGCCGCGACTTCGACCTCGGGCTGGGCCTGGAAATATCCGGGCCGGCTCGGCGATTCTCCCATTCCCGGCGCAGGCTTTTACGCCGACAGCCGCTATGGCGCGGCGGCGTGCACCCATACCGGCGAGATGACGATGCGCTGCGCCACCGCACGGACCGTCGTGCTGGCCATGAAGCTTGGCCGATCCTTGTCGGATGCGGTCGCGCTGGCGGTCGAGGAACTGGCTGAACTCGACACCGGCTTCCTGGCCGGAGTGGTCATCCACGCCGTCGACGCCGAGCAGAACCACGAGGTGGTGAATTTCAGATGCGAGGGCGAGGTCCGCTACTGGCTCTGGAAGGATTCCATGTCCGCACCCGAATTGCGGGCGGCAAGACGCGTCACTTGAAAATAAGGAGAGGAACCATGAAAACCGTACTGCGTGCCTTCGCCGCGCTGGCCATCGTGGCCGGTTCGGCATTTCCAGCCCTTGCCGGCATGATTGACGACATCCGCTCACGCGGCACCATTCGCATCGGCGTATCGCTCGGCGGCGAGCCGATCGGCTTTCGCGATGCACAAAACAACCCTGTCGGCTACGATGTCGATGTCGCGACGCTGCTGGCGCAAAAGCTCGGCGTGCCGGTCGAGTTCGTCGACGTCTCGGGCGATGCGCGTATTTCCATGCTGGTGTCGGGACAGATCGATGTCGCGGTCGCAAACACCTCTGCAACGCTCGAGCGGGCCAAGACCGTCGACTTCACCATCCCCTACAACCGGGCCGGGCTGCGCGTCATCGTCCAGAAAGATGCCGGGATAACCGACCTCAAGGGGCTCGCCGGCAAGAAGGTTGTCGTCGGCCGCGGCACCACGGGCGAAACCTTCCTCAAGGCGGCCGTGCCGGAAGCAGAGCTCGTCTATGTCGACCAGTTCGCGCCCGACGGGGTTCTGCAGCTGCAACAGAAGCGCGTCGATGCGGCGATCGAGGATTCCTCGTTGCTCGATTACCTCGCGACCAAGACACCGAGCCTGGTGACGCTGCCAGGCCTCTATTCCAACGATCCGATCGGCATCGCCGTCGCCAAGGGCGATCCCGAATTCGTCCGCTGGCTCGACATGTTCGTGTCCGACTTCATCCAGTCGGGCACCTACGAGACGACCTACAAGAAGTGGTGGGGGCCGGACTCCAACCCGCCGGCGCTCAACCCGCTGTGGTGACACCCATTACCGGCAACCGATCGGCGCACACTCGAGGCGCCGTCGCAACGATCGCCGACGTCGCGCGGCTGGCAGGCGTGTCGCGTGCCGCGGCCAGCCGTGCGCTGTCGAGCGGACCGCGACCGGTCTCGGCGGACAAACGCGAACGTGTCGTGCAGGCCGCCGCGCAGCTCGGCTACAAACCCAATCTCCTGGCGCAAAGCCTGACCACCAAGACCGTCAATCTGGTTGCCGTCGTGGTCAACCACATTCACGACCTTTCAGATCTCGACCTGTTCGACCGGCTGCTCGACGCAATCCAGTCGATCGGCAAGCAGGTCATCCTCATCCGCATCGGCTCGGCGGAAGGGGTCGAGGATTTTCTGCGCAACGGCGTTGCCTATCATGTCGATGCCGCCGTGGTGTTCTCCGACTTTGCCGATGCAGCGACGGTGCGGCGCTTGTTTCGCTCGGACCTGGTCATCATGCTGAACGGACTGCATGACGATCTGTCACCCACCGTCATTCCCGATGAAGGTGTGGGCATCGCCGAGGCCGTGGCGGATGCGGCGGCCAAGCGCGTGCGCACGGCCAGCCTACTGACCGGCCGTTCGTCCTCGCGCGTCGAACAGCTGCGCATCGGCCACTACCTCGAAGCGTTCCGGCATCATGGAATTGAACTGCTGCAGACGGTCCAGGGAGACTATTCCTACGAGTCGGGCTATGCGGCAGCCGCCGGCCTGACGGGACGCGGCTGTCCCGATGCGGTCTTTTGTACGTCCGACGCGATGGCCATGGGTGTTCTGGATGTCTGCCGGGCGGATTTCCCCGACAACCGGCCCAGCCGCTTCCGCCTCTATGGCTTCGACAATGTGTCCCTGACAAATTTCGACGCCTACCCGATATCGTCAATCGGCTACGACAAATCGGACTATGTGGGTCATATCGTCGGCGCCCTCTCCAATCCGCAGGTCTTCATGCCCGGCCAGCCGCCTGTCGTTATATTGACCCGGCTGATTTCGCGCTTGACCGCGTAACTAGCGCCGATGTTGGACTGCTTGTCCGGCGTCGATCTCCCAGAGATCGAACGGAGATCGCGCCGGACAATGTACCAGCGCCTACTGCAATTTCGCCTGCAGCGCGTTGACGTCGTCGGTTGTCATTTCACCGTCGGTCGTCACCTTGCCGTCGACGATCTTCCACAGCCGGAACGGACCGGTGATGTCGCCATATTTGTCGAAGCTGACCGGACCGATGACGCCTTCATAGCGGATCGGCTTGCCGTCCTTGATCAGGCCGAGCGCCTTGGCGAACTCGTCCTTGCCGGCATAGATCGGTGTGCCGGCAGGATCGACCGCCTTGTACATGGCATCCTTGATCTTGGCTGGATCCTCGGAGCCGGCAATGGCAATGGCGAGGCCGACAATGGCGCCGGCATCATAGGAACGGTCGGCTGCCGGGTTCGACGGCTCGATACCCGAAAACTCCTTGTAGTTTTTCAGGAAGTAGTCGGTGGAGGCCGTCGGGCTGGTGCCGGAAGAGGTGCCATAGGCATCCTTGAGATAATCGGCGCCGACGGATTCGATGAAGTCCGGGCTGTTCATGCCGTCATTGAGCAGGAATTTCTGCACGCCGCCCTGCGATATCCAGGTGCGGGCGACCGTTGCGCCGTCGACCGGCGTGCTGACGAGGTAGAGCCCGTCCGGTTCGCCTCCCATCGCCGCCGTGACCTCCGAGGCATAGCTCGACTGCTTTTCGTTGTAGGGCGTGTCGGAGACGATGGTGCCGCCGAGCGCTTTGTAGGCGCGCGAGAATTCCGCCACCATGTTGACGCCGAAGTCGTTGTTGACGTGGATGATCGACAGTTTCTTAAAACCCTTGTCGATGGCGTATTTGGCGGCGGCCACGCCTTGCAGCGCATCCGACGTGATGGTGCGGAAGAAGATGCCGTTGGTCTTGCCATCGCGGCCAAGGGCGGTCAGCGTCGGCGAGGATGAAGCCGGCGACACCTGCACGATCTTGGCCGGCCCGGTGACCGAGGTCAAAATCGGGATCGACACCGAGGAGATGATGCCGCCGATGATCACCGGCACCTTCTTGACCTGTACCAGCTGGGTCGCGGCATCGACCGCGATATTGCCCTGGCTCTGGCTGTCGCGCGTGTCGGTTGCGAGATCGCAGCCGCGTACGCCACCGGCTTCATTGATGTCGCGGAAGGCCATTTCGACGGACTTCGCGCCGGCCTGGCCGTATTCGCCGGCCGGACCGGTGAGCTCCATGACCAGGCCGACGGTGATCTTGCAGTCCGCTGCGTGTGCGGCGCCGGCCATCGTCACGAGAGCCAGTGCTGTGGTGATTTGAAGTATCGTCTTCTTCATTGCCGTTCCCCTTTTCTTGTTTGAACTTTTGCCTGTTCAGCCTTCCGGCGCCTGCAGCCAGGTCTCATGCAGATGCCGCCATTCGACGCCGTTTGGTGCCGATGAACTGGTGGTGAAGACCGCACTGGACTGCCGGCGACTGTGTTTGCCGGCGCGCAGTTGCGCCTCGATGTAGAAGATGACGATCGTGTCCGCGTCCTGCCAACCCGGCCTGATGTCCTCGATCGATATGGCAAAACCGTCGTCGCAAGTGGCGCGGCTTGTCCGGACATGATCTACGACCGCGTCGCGATCGAGGATCTGGCCATTCGGCGCCACCATGGTGAGGCCTTCGCCCATGACAGCCTCGAAGCGGCCGAACTCCACAGCGTCGGCTCGCGCGGCGACAAACCAGTCGACGAAGAAGCGATGCAGGTCGATGATTTCAGCGCTGGCACGCGAAAAAAGGGAAGGCTCTCCGCTCATTTCTTCCCCGCATTGAGGTTGTAATGCATGATCGAGCCGTGGCGGCCATGACGGTCGCGCTCCAGCGCGTAGACATCGCCCGCGAGGCCGGTGCCTTGTGCGATGGCGGCAGCAATCCGCGCGCGATCGTCGGCGTCGAGCGCGACGTCCATGATTTTCGTATTGGCCAGCGCATGTGCCTGGTTGCGCGCACCGACAATGACGGCCGCGACCTGCGGCTGCTCGAGCACCCATGCCGAGGCGATGGTGGCAATGTCGACGCCGTGGCGATCGCCGACCGCTTTCAGCGCCTTGAGCAGGGACTGGAACAGCTCCCAGCCGCCGAAGTCGTCGATGATCAGCTTGTATTTGACCAGCGAGCGGTTTTCGAGCGGCGTGGAGGGCTCGGCCACGCCAAGCCATTTGTCGCTGAGGAAGCCGCCCGCCACCGAGCCGTAGCAGAGGAAGCGGACACCGTTCTTAGCGGCAAGGCCCGCAAGGCTGTTTGCCGGCCGCTGGTCGAGCACTGAATATTGCAGTTGCTGGCTGACCAGCGGGATGCCCGCGGAGAGGATTTCGGCTAGCCTCGGCGTATCGAAATTGGTGGTGCCGAGATTGCGCACCTTGCCTTCCAGCCGAAGCTCGTCGAGCCAACCCATCGCCTCGACGTAACGAGGCTGGTCATAATCCCACCAGTGAAACTGCACGAGGTCGATCCGCTCGGTCTTGAGCCTGCGAAGCGACTGATCGACGATGCCCCTGATGTAGTCGCGGCTGATGCCTGCCAGTCGTTCGAGGTCCGGCACCAGCTTGGTGTGCACCTTCATCCTGGCCGCGACATCGAGACCGCGCTCGCCGGCCAGCCGCAGGCGCGCGGCGCCGATCAGTTCCTCGACGCCGGTGTAGATGTCGGCGCAGTCATAGGTCCAGATGCCGGCATCGAAAGTGGCGATGAGGTCGGTCACCGCCTGGCTGCGGTCGACGGCGCCATGCCCGCCGGCCAGCTGCCAGCCACCGCGGATGACTCGCGAGATCCCATAGCCGGGGCTGAGTTCGATGGTCCTGGCGGTCATCCCTTGTCGGTCTCCTTCGGCAGCGGCACGGCCGTGGTTTCGGCATGGCTGAACCGCCGCTTGGCAAGCCTGACGATGCGGAGCCGGCTGGCGCAATTGGGATCGGGACAGGCGATCTCGGCATCCGAGGTCATCCAGTCATTTGCATGCGTCGGGCGCTGCTTTGCCGCCAGGAGCGGCAACACGGCCGAGATCGAATAGATCGAAAAACCCTGCCCTGCCGGCAGCGAGAGCATTTCGCCCTTGAGTTCGAAATAGTCGCCGGCCCTGGCGCCGCAATAGACCGGCTTGCCCTCGGGGATGACCGCTTCGACGCGCAGATCGAAGAGTTCGAAACTGTCGTCGGCCATTCAGGCCTCCACCAGGCTGAAGGTGATGTCACAGGCGCCGTTGCGGCGGATGACGCCGCAGGCGGCGGCAAACTGATCGCGCTCTCCGGCAAGCACTTGCGCGACCACGCTGCCGGCCAGCCAGCCGATCGGGAACAGCAGCCGCGTCCCCTGCCCGTAGTACAGGCCGATATCGAAGATGGCATTGGGATTGCCGCCCCACACGCGTGGCGGCACATAGGACAGCACGATATCGCCGGGCTGCGGCGTCACCGTTGCATTCTCCGGTGGCAAAGACTGGGCATAGGCCTGGCCGTGGAGATCGGCTGACGGAACCGGGCACGAGATTTCCGGTCCTGTCCACATCGCATGGATGCCTGGGATGATGCGTGGCTGCGCCAGATACGCCAGCAGGAAGGCGGCATTCTCCGGCGCCTTTTCGGGCAATAGCAGCGCCGTCACGGAAAGCTTCGAGCGTGGTTCTGTGATGCCGATGGCGGGCTTGGGCATGTCAGTCCTTCGCCGATTGAAGTTTGTCGCGCAGGAAGGCGAAGGGGCGGCTGATGTCGGCTACCAGCGCCTCGCGCGCCGCTTGCGCATCCTGTTTGGCAAGTGCCGCGACAATTCGACGATGATAGTGGGCGGTATCAACCTCGCCTGCCTCGGAGAAGGCATAGATGGCGACGCGGATGCAGGGACCCGATTGAAGCCAGAGGCTTTCGATCATCGGGATCAGCACAGCCGAGCCGCAGCAGCGGTAGATCTCAAAATGGAAGCTCTGGTTGAGCGTCGCTTCGCGATCGATATCCTTCTTGTGCTTCAGGGCCCGCATCTCGTCCCACTCGCCCAGCATGGCTTCGATCGATGCGATCTGGCGCGGGCTCATGCGCCTGGCGGCAAGCGCTATCGCTTCGCCTTCGATGAGGGAGCGGGCACGCAGGAGGTCGTCGATGCGCTCCAGCGTGATCGGCGGCACGCGCACGGAACGGTTGGGCAGCGCCTCCAGCGCCTTTTCCGTGATCAGCCGGCCGAGCGCTTCGCGTACCGGCATGGTCGAGGTGACCAGCGCATCGGCAAGACCACGGATGGTCAGCACCTGGTTTGGCTCGAAAAGGCCACCGATCAGAGCACGGCGCAGCTCGGAATAGACGCGATCCTGCACGGTCTCGCGGCCGACCGGCGTAAGCTGGGCTGCGATCGTCTCGTTGTTCTTTTCGATGGCAGCCTTCTGCATTACCGGCATTTGCCCCGTTTTCGGCTTGCGAATGAAATTAAAGCCGAATAGCGTGATCAAAGCAAGTGTGATCACAAATCAAAAATCAGGAGGCGACAACGATCGTCTTCGGCCAGAGGGTTTGATGAGCGATGCAGCGCAGCGCCAAGGGCAGGAGACCCGTGCGCCGGTTCTGACGGCACGAAACGTCATCAGGCGTTTTGGCGGCCTTGTCGCCGTCGACAATGTCTCGTTTGATGTCAAAGCGGGCGAAATCCTCGGCCTGATCGGACCCAATGGAGCCGGCAAGACGACCATGTTCGACCTGCTCGCCGGCAGCATATTGCCAACCAGCGGCGACATTCTGCTCAATGGCACGCGCGTCTCCGGCGAAGCCGCTCATCTGCGTATCGGCCGTGGTCTTGGACGCACCTTCCAGATCCCACGCCCGCTGCCCAATCTGACGTTGATCGAAAACATCATGCTGGCGGCACAGGGCCAAGCCGGCGAAAAATTGCTCGCCAACTTCGTCACGCCTTGGCGGGTCGCAGCACAAGAAAGGGCTGCCAGGACAAAGGCGCTCGAGCTGCTGGAGTTGGTCACTCTCACCCATCTCGCGCACGAGCCGGCACGCGTGCTTTCCGGCGGCCAGCGCAAGCTGCTCGAACTCGCCCGCGTCATGATGGCCGATCCGGCGATCATCCTGCTCGACGAACCGGCGGCCGGCGTCAACGCGACGCTGCTCGAGATCATCATCGACCGTATCCGCGGCATCAACGCGCGCGGCATCACCTTCCTGCTGATCGAGCACAATATCGACATGGTGACGCGGCTCTGCCACCGCGTGCTGGTCATGGCGAGCGGCCAGTTGCTCAGCGAAGGCACGGCGGAAGAGGTCGCCCGCGACCCGCGCGTCATCGAGGCCTATCTCGGAGGTGCGGCATGAGCGAAACTGTCCTCAACGTCCGCAATCTCGAGGCCGGCTATGAGCTTGGCGTGCCGATCGTGCGCGGCGCCTCGATCACCGTCGGCAAGGGCGAGATCGTCGTCGTGCTCGGCCCCAACGGCGCCGGCAAGTCGAGCTTCATCAAGGCGATCGCCGGCCTTGTCCCGATCACCGGCGGCGCGGTGTTCCTGGACGGCAAGGACATAACCGCCGCGCCCGCCCACACCATGGTCCGGCTCGGCCTCGCCTTCGTACCGCAGACGGAGAACATCTTTCCGCTGATGTCGGTCGAGGACAATCTGAAAGTCGCCTGCGGCATCCTCGAGCGACGCGAAATCCCTGCCCGCATCGAGGAAATGTATGCGGCCTTCCCCGACCTCGTCCGCCAGCGCCGCACCGCCGCCGGCAATCTGTCGGGCGGACAGCGGCAGATGCTCGCCGTCGCACGCGCCCTGATCGTCCATCCCAAGGTGCTGGTACTCGACGAACCGTCGGCCGGCCTGTCGCCGAAATTCGTATCGACGGTGTTCGAGATGCTGGCCGGCATCCGCAGGTCCGGCGTCACCATCCTGCTGGTCGAACAGAACGCCAAGGCAGCGCTTGCCATCGGCGACCGCGCCTATGTGCTGGTCGACGGCAAGGACCGGCACGAGGGCGTTGCTTCCGAACTGTGGAACGATCCTGTCGTCGCCGAACTCTATCTCGGCCAACGCCCGTCCCCCGTCGGCAAGGGAGGCGCGGCATGAGCCTGCAATTTGTCGTCGATGGGCTGCTGACCGGCTCGATGATCGGCCTTGGCGCCATCGGCGTGACGCTGACCTACTCGATCCTGCGCTTCTCGAACTTCGCCCATGGCGACTTCATGGCCTGGGGCACCTATGCGACGCTCGCCGTCGTCAGCGCCATCGGCGCGATCTTCGGCAAGGTGGCGCCCATTGGACCGCTGTCTTTCGGCTGGCCGCTGCTGGTTGCGCTGCTTGTCGGCATGACTTTCACCGCCCTGCTGGCGCTGTTGCTCGACAAGGTGCTGTTTTCGCGGCTGCGCTCGCAGGGGCAAGCGATCATCGTGGTGATGGCGAGCTTCGGCGCCTCGATGGCACTGCGCAGCCTGCTCGAATTCACCTTCAGCTCACGCCCGACCTATTTCAGCCGGGCGATCCAGATCGCCATGCCGGTCGGCTTCGGCATCCGCATCACGCCCGATCAGATCGCGCTGCTGCTGCTGACCGCAGTGCTGGTGCTCGGCGTGCATCTGTTGATGACACGCACGCAGACCGGCCGCTCCATGCAGGCGCTGAGCCAGAATGCGGCCCTGGCCCGCATCGTCGGTATCGACGTTGCCTCCGTTGTGCGTGTCACCTGGATCATCGGCGGGGCGCTGGCCTGCGTGGCCGGCGTGATGATCGGCATTCTGGTGCAGATCCGCCCGTTCATGGGCTTCGACATGCTGCTACCGATGTTCGCAGCCGCCATCCTGGGCGGCATCGGCAGCATACCGGGCGCCGTGCTCGGCGGCCTGATCATTGGCCTTGCCGAAGCCGGTGCGGTGCAGCTGATCGGCGCCGAATGGCGCGCCGCAATCTCCTTCATCATCCTGATGGCGGTGCTGTTCGTGCGGCCGATCGGCCTGTTTGGTGTGAGGGAACGCTGATGGACCTGCTCGGCTACGGCGCCTTCTTCCTGACCACCGCACTGATCTTTTCGCTGGTCACACTGGGGCTCAATCTGCAGTGGGGGCTGACTGGCCTTTTCAATGTCGGCCTTGCCGGATTCGTCGCCATCGGCGCCTATACATCGGCGCTGCTCACGACCCCGGACGATGCCGCGCGCTTCGGCGGCTTCGGTCTGCCGATCCTGGCCGGCTGGGCGGGCGCCATGATCGTCGGCGGTATCGCCGCAGCAATTACCGGCATGGCCACGCTGCGTCTGCGATCAGACTACCTGGCGATCACCACCTTCGGCGTCGCCGTCGTCGTGCAGCTGGTCGCGCTCAACGCGCAAAAACTCACGGGCGGCCCGTTCGGCATCGGTTTCATCCCGCGCCCGTTCGGCGGCCTTGCCGAAACGCCGCTGTTGTTCAACCTGTCGAACCTCGCCGTCGTTTCGGCTGTGACGCTGATCGCCTATCTCGCTCTGGAGCACCTGTCGCGCAGCCCCTGGGGCCGCGTGCTCAAGGCGCTGCGCGAGGACGAGCGAGCGGCGATTTCGCTGGGCAAGAGCGCGCGCTTCTACCGCGTCCAGGCCTTTGCCGTCGGCGGCGCCATCATGGCGCTGGCCGGCGCTTTGCAGGCGCATTTCACCGGCTTCATCGCGCCCGATAACTATCTGCCGATCCTGACCTTCCAGGTCTGGGTGATGCTGATCGTCGGCGGCTCGGGCAGCAATGCCGGCGCCATTGCCGGCAGCATCCTGGTCTGGGCGATATGGGCGGGGTCGGGCACGCTGACCAGCGTGCTGTTTGCGCCCGAGCAGCAAGCACGCGCGGCCTCGCTGCAGATCGTCGCCATCGGCGTCATGCTGTGCGTCATCCTGCTGATCCGGCCGAACGGATTGTTCGGCGATCGGCCGCGCCGGCCGAAGCCCGGCAAACAGAAAAAGGCAGCGGCCAGCGAGAACGAGGCCGGACCATGAATGCCATGATCCGGCAAGACGTGCATGGCGTTTCACTCTGGCATGCCGTCAGCCGCAACCGCTGCGACCGGGGCACGCTGCAAGGCGGGCTCGACGTCGATCTCGCAATCGTTGGCGGCGGCTTTTCCGGCCTGTCGACGGCATTGCATGCCGCCGAGAAGGGGCTTTCGGTCGCGGTCCTCGAAGCCGAATTCATTGCCTGGGGTGCGACCGGCCGGAATGCCGGCTTCGTCGTTCCGAACTTCGCCAAGCGGGATCCAGACGACATCATCGCCGAACTCGGACCCGAGCGCGGCGGGTGCCTGGTTGACTTCGCCGCCGGCAGCGCCGACCTGGTCTTCGGGCTGATCAAGCGGCATGGCATAGAATGCGACGCTGTGCAGAATGGTTGGATCCAGCCGGCGCATTCGTCCGCCGCGCTGGAAAAGACGCGATCGCGCGCCGAGCAATGGGCGGCGCGGGGCAGGCCGACCGTAACGCTCGATGCCAAGGCGGTCACGACGCTCACCGGTATCGGCGGCTACGCCGGCGGTTGGATGGATAACTCGGGCGGCGTCCTCAATCCGGTCGAGTATGCGCGCGGCCTGGCCGATGCCGCCGAAAAAGCCGGCGCGCGGATCTTCGAGCAGACGCGCGTCGCTTCCATCGACCGCGCTGCGGATGGCTGGACCTTGACGACCGCATCCGGCGCCGTGCGTGCGGGCAAGGTGGTGATCGCCACCAACGCCTATGGCGGGGCACTGAACCGGACACTGGCGCGGACCTATATCCCGCTGAAAGTCTTCCAGATCGCCACTGCGCCGCTGTCGCGGGCCATACGCGCGCGCCTGCTGCCCGGCGGCCAGGGCGTCGGCGACACCAGGCGAAACCTGTTCACGTGCCGCTTCGATGGCCAGAACCGGCTGATCAGCGGCGGCATGCATGTCGTCGGAGCCGGCGCTGAGACGCGCATGCCGCAAACGATCTGGCGACGGCTCGCCAGGCATCTCGATTTGCCTGACCTGCCGCCGCTTGCCTACAGCTGGACAGGCGTGGCGGCGGTGGTGCCGGATTTCCTGCCGCGCCTCATCGACCTCCGCCCGGGCCTGATCGCCGGCTTCGCCTGCAACGGCCGCGGCATCGCCATGACCACGGTAATGGGCAAAGTGCTGGCGGACTGGGCGAGCGGAACGGACGCCCGATATCTGCCGCTCCCCTTCGCACCGCCAGCGCCGATCCCGCTGCACAACCTCGTGCGCTATGCACCGAATATGCTGCTCCCCTGGAGCATCCTGCGCGACCGGCTGGATTAGACAGCCAAGCCAGGTGATCCTCCTGCCGGCGCACTCACAGCGACCCGAAAAGGACCGCCACACCTTCCGCAATCGATGACCGTGGTGGCCCAAGAGGATATAGTCAGATCCCCTCCCCATCCAGCCGCATCTACTCCGCAGCCTGAACCCGATTGGCCTGGATGACCGCCCGGATCTCGGACCGGCAGGAGCCGCAATTGGTGCCGGCCTTCAGGGCGCCGCCTATGGCTTCGACTGTCGCGAACCCGGCTGCCACTGCCGCCGCGATCTGGTTGACCCCGACGCTGAAACAGGAGCAGACGGTCGCGCCCGCATCGGGCCGATCGGCGCCGGCGCGACCGGCGACGATCCTGAAGCGTTCGCGCTGGCTGGTGTGAACCTCCTGGAGTTGCTGTGCCGCCCAACCCCGCGAAACCGCCACCGGTCCCGACGCGATAAACAAAGCCCCGGCGAGGTGCTGGTCGTCGAAGGCAGCAATACGATGCTGGCCGGTATCGCGGTCGTGATAAGCGAGCGTATCGGCTACGGGAACATCGAAAAGCGAACCAGCAAAACCAGCCCAGTCGATGTCGTCGTCAGCAAAGGCAAGCTCCACCCGCCAGCCGCCCTTGCATTTGGCCACGGCCCAGTAATCTGCTGCGACCGCCACCGGCTTGCGGCGCACCACGGCGAAGCCGAAGGCTCTCGCGGCGAACTTCTCGATGCGGGCGCCGACATGTTTCAGCGCAGGCTGACCGGAAACCGGATCGGTCAGAGGCGCGGTCAGCGTGTCGAGCCGGCCTTTTGCCGAAAACTGGTCAGTCCAGTGCATCGGCGCAAACACGCTCCCCTGGCGCTGGCGTGCCGTCACCAGCGCGCGCACCAGCACATCGCCGCGCGGGCTGGAGACGCGCACGATGTCGGCGTCGCCAATGCCGTGATGCGTGGCATCCGCCGGGTGGATCTCGACGAAGGGCTCGGCCATGTGCTGGGAGAGACGTGGGCTTTTGCCGGTGCGGGTCATTGTGTGCCAATGGTCGCGAACGCGGCCGGTGTTGAGGATCAGCGGATAGTCCGGGCTGGTGCGTGTCTCGACGATGGGACGAATGGCGATGAAGCGGGCCTTGCGGTCGGGATTGTAGAAATTGCCGTTGGCGAAGAAGCGGGTGTTGGAAGGGTCAAGTCCCGCTTGAACACCCCCCTCTGTCCTGCCGGACATCTCCCCCGCAAGGGGGGAGATTGGCAGCTTTGACGCCGGCATATCTTCTGCATCGTTGGTAATTGGCGAAGGCCGAGGCGACGGCTGATCTCCCCCCTTGCGGGGGAGATGGCCGGCAGGCCAGAGGGGGATGGCTGGGCTCGGCGCCGGCCATTGGAAAGGCTCAAGCGCTGCATAGGCCTCCTTATCAACACCAGCATAACCACCAATATCGAAATCCCGTGCGCCGTCATTCTCGAACCCCGACAGCGCGGCGTGTTCGGCGAAGATTTCCGCTGGCGACGAATAGGAAAACGCCTCGTCAAACCCCATCAGCTTGCCCACCTCGGCGACGATCAACCAATCCGGCCGCGCCTCACCAGGCACCGCAAGAAAGCTGCGCTGGCGCGAGATGCGGCGCTCTGAATTGGTCACGGTGCCGTCCTTCTCGCCCCATGCGGCGGCGGGCAGCCGCACATGGCCGTGGCGCACGGTGTCCGTGCTCGCCAGCACATCCGAAACCGCGACAAACGGGCAGGCCTTGATCGCTGCCTCGACGGCATCGGCATCCGGCATCGAATCGACCGGGTTGGTGGCCATGATCCACAGCGCCTTGATGCGCCCGTCGGCCACCGCCTGAAACATCTCGACCGCCTTCAGACCGGGCTTTTGGGCGACGGCCGGCGCATTCCAGAAACGCTGCACGCGGTCGCGGTGCTCGGGGTTTTCGATCTCCATATGGGCGGCCAGCATATTGGCCATGCCGCCGACCTCGCGGCCGCCCATGGCGTTGGGCTGGCCGGTCACTGAAAACGGCCCTGCCCCAGGTTTGCCGATGCGGCCGGTGGCGAGATGGCAGTTGATGATGGCGTTGACCTTGTCGGTGCCCGAAGACGACTGGTTCACTCCCTGGCTGTAGACCGTGACGGTTTTCGCAGTCGCGGCGAACAGGTTGTAGAAGCGGGTGAGCTCGTCCTCGCTCAGGCCGGTGGCGGCGGCGATGCCGGCAAGGTCGAGCGCCGATGCGGCGAAGAGAGCTTGGCCGAAGCCGGTCGTGTGTGCGGTCACATAGCCACGGTCGAGTGCGTTGTGCCGGCCGAGCCAGGCGAGCAGGCCGGTGAACAAAGCAACGTCGCCATCCGGCGCGATCGCCAGGTGAATGTCGGCGATATCAGCGGTCATGGTTCGGCGCGGGTCGACCAGCACGACCTTCATCTCCGGTCGTTTTTCCCGGGCCGCCGCGATGCGCTGGAAGAGCACGGGATGGCACCAGGCGAGATTGGAGCCGACCAGCACGATCAGGTCGGCGAGCTCGAGATCCTCGTAGGTGCCGGGCACGGTGTCGGAGCCGAAGGCGCGGCGGTGGCCGGCAACCGAGGAGGCCATGCATAGCCGCGAATTGGTGTCGATGTTGGCCGAGCCGATGAAGCCCTTCATCAGCTTGTTGGCGACATAGTAGTCTTCGGTCAGCAACTGGCCGGAGACATAGAAGGCGACGGAGTCAGGACCGTGCTCGACGATGGTTTGCGAAAAGGTCGAAGCGACGCGGTCGAGCGCCTCGTCCCAGCCGGCACGGCGACCGTGGACTTCGGGGTAGAGCAGCCTGCCGTCGAGGTCGATGGTTTCGGCCAGGGCCGAGCCCTTGGAGCAGAGCCGGCCGAAGTTCGCTGGATGGTCGGGGTCGCCGCGGACGCTGACTTCACCGTTCGCGGCGACTTTCGCCAGCACGCCGCAACCCACCCCGCAATAGGGGCAGGTGGTCCTCACCTCGCGCGCTTCGCCCAGTTCCATGCTTCAGGCCGCGCGGCTGGCCAGCGCTTTCAGCGCAATGAACAGGAGCTCGCCCTCGATCCGCACAGGAATGGTGCGCACGGCGCCCTCGTCGGCGCCGAGCGCCTTGCCCGTCTCCAGCGAGATGACCCAATTGTGCAAGGGACAGGTGACGGCGGTGCCGTGGACGATGCCTTGGCTCAGCGGCCCACCTCTGTGCGGGCAATGATCGTCGATGGCGTAGACCTGATCGTCCTGCGTGCGGAAGACGGCGATCTTACCCTCGGGTGTGTCGACGCAGCGCGCGCCACGCCGCGGGATGTCGGAGAGTGAGCCGATCGATATCCAGTCCATTTTGATCACTCCGCCGCCTGCGCAAACCCGACAGAAGCCATTGGCCGGAACTCGTGCTTGTCCTTGCCGGAGACGCGTTCCGACCACGGGTCGACCTGGGCGAATTTCTGGCTGAAGACGAAGCGCTCGTAATAGGCCTTGCGCTTTGCACCGTCGTCCATGATCTGGCGCTTGATCTCGGGGATGCCGATGCGCTTGGCCCATTTGTAGATGCGCTCGAGATAGCGGCCCTGCTCGCGATACATCTGCGTCAGCGCCACGATATGCTCCAGCGCCTCGTCCTCGGTCTTGACCAGGCCAAGCACTTCGGTGCCCTTGATGTCGAGGCCGGCGGCGCCGGCGAAATGGATCTCGTAGCCACTGTCGACACAGATCACGCCGACATCCTTGCAGGTCGCCTCGGCGCAGTTGCGCGGACAGCCCGACACCGCCATTTTGACCTTGGCCGGGGTCCACGAGCCCCACATGAATTTCTCGATGCGAATGCCGAGGCCGGTCGAATCCTGCGTGCCGAAGCGGCACCAGTCGGAGCCGACACAGGTCTTCACCGTGCGCAGGCCCTTGGCGTAAGCATGGCCTGAGACGAAGCCGGCCTGGCCGAGATCGGCCCACACCGCCGGCAGATCCTCCTTGCGGATGCCCAGCATGTCGATGCGCTGGCCGCCGGTGACCTTGACCATCGGTATCTCGAACTTATCGACGACGTCGGCGATGGCGCGCAGTTCGGCGGCGTTGGTGACGCCGCCCCACATGCGCGGCACCACCGAATAGGTGCCGTCCTTCTGGATGTTGGCGTGGACGCGTTCGTTGATGAAGCGCGACTGATAGTCGTCGGCGTAATCGTTCGGCCAGTCGCAGACGAGGTAGTAGTTGAGCGCCGGCCGACATTTTGCGCAGCCGCAGGAGGTCGTCCATTCCAGCTCCTGCATGACGGCGGGAATGGTCTTCAGGCTCTTGGCGATGATCAGCCGGCGCACCTCGTCATGGCCGAGCGTGGTGCAGCCGCACATGGGTTGCACGGCGGCCGGGTTGTATTTGTCGCCGATGGTCAGCACCATCAGCTTCTCGACCAGCCCGGTGCACGAACCGCAGGAAGCCGATGCCTTGGTGTGGGCGCGCACGTCGTCGAGCGAAGCCAGGCCCTTGGCCGTGATCGCGCCGGTGATCTTTCCCTTGCAAACGCCGTTGCAGCCGCAGATTTCCGCATCATCCGGCAAGGCTGCAACGGCCGCCATAGGGTCCAGCGGGGCACCCCCCTGGTAGGACTGGCCGAAGATGAGCGTGTCGCGCATCTCCGATATGTCGGTCTGCTTCTTCTTGAGATCGTTGAACCAGGCCCCATCCGCCGTCTCGCCATAAAGCACGGTGCCGATGATGCGGTCGTCCTTGAGCACAAGGCGCTTGTAGACGCCGGCGGCGGCATCGCGCAGCACGATCTCCTGGCGGTCCTCGCCTTCGGCGAAGTCGCCAAGCGAGAACAGGTCGATGCCGGTGACCTTGAGCTTGGTCGGCGTGTCCATGTGGACGAAGGCCGCTGCCTCGTTGCCGGCCAACTGGTTCGCGGCAACGCGCGCCATCTCGTAGAGCGGCGCGACCAGCCCGTAGACCTGGCCGTTGACCTCGGCGCATTCGCCGAGCGCGTAGACGTCGGGGTCGTTGCTGCGCATGCCGGCATCGACGACAATACCACGATTGACGGCTATGCCGGCCTCCTTGGCCAGCGCCGCATTCGGCCGGATGCCGACCGCCATCACCACCAGCGTTGCCGGGATGATGGTGCCATCGGCAAGCTCCACCTGCCCGACCTTGCCGTTGCCGGTGATCGCCTGGGTGTTGGCCTTGGTGATGACCTTGATGCCGCGCTGTTCCACCGCGCGCTGCAGGAGATAGCCGGCGGCTGGATCGAGCTGGCGCTCCATCAATGTCGGCATGACATGCAGCACGGTGACGTCCATGCCTTGGGCGTTCAAACCTGCTGCCGCCTCCAGCCCGAGCAGGCCGCCGCCGATGACCACGGCCTTGGCGCGCGACTGGGCGGCAAGCATCATGGCCTGAACATCGTCGAGGTCGCGATAGGTCAGCACGCCCGGCAGATCGTGACCGGGCACCGGAATGATGAAAGGCACTGATCCGGTGGCGATGACGAGCTTGTCGTAAGGCTCGGTGACGCCGTGGTCGGAGGTGACGGTCTTGGCCGCCCGGTCGATGGCGACGATCTTGTGACCCTTGTAGAGGGTGATGTTGTTGGCGATGTACCAGCCGTCGCCGTGGATGATGATTTCCTCATAGGCCTTTTCGCCGGAGAGAACCGGCGACAGCATGATGCGGTCGTAGTTCACTCGCGGCTCGGCGTTGAAGATGGTCACGGTGTAGCGGCCCGGCGCCTGTTCGAGCAGATGCTCCAGCATGCGCCCAGGGGCCATGCCGTTGCCGATGATGACGAGCTTTTCGGTCATGGCGTTACTCCGCGGCTTCGACGAAGCGATGACGTTCATAGAGGAACTTCAGCACCGCTTCGCGGCAGCGCAAAAAGGTGCGGTCGGAAGAGAGTTCGACGCGGCGACGCGGCCGTGCCAGCGGCACCGCAAGCACCTCGCCGATGGTAGCCGCCGGACCGTTGGTCATCATGACGATGCGATCGGACAACAATACCGCCTCGTCGACATCGTGGGTGATCATGATCGTCGTCGAGCCGAGCCTGGAATGGATGTCCATGACCGCGTCCTGAAGATGGGCGCGCGTCAGCGCGTCGAGTGCACCGAACGGCTCGTCGAGCAACAGGATCTTCGGCTCCATGGCAAGCGCCCGGGCAATGCCGACGCGCTGCTTCATGCCGCCCGATATTTCGGCCGGCCGCTTGTCCTTGGCATGGGCCATCTGCACGAGATCAAGATTGCGCATGATCCAGTCATGCCGTTCGGTCCTGCTCTTGGAACGACCAAAGACTTTCGACACCGCCAGGCTGATGTTTTCGTAGACGGTGAGCCATGGCAGCAGGCTGTGGTTCTGGAACACCACGGCGCGCTCGGGTCCGGGGCTGTCGACCTCCTTGTTTTCAAGCAGCACGGCGCCGGCGGAAACCTTGGTCAGCCCGGCGATCAGATTGAGCAAGGTCGACTTGCCACAGCCGGAATGGCCGATGATGGAGACGAATTCGCCCTTGTCGATGGTCAGCCTGATGTCCTTGAGCACCTCGCTGACCTGACCGCCGCGGGCAAAGGATTTGTCGATATGGTCGAGCTTCAGATAGGCCGTCATCGCCCTCTCCTCACTTTGCCGTTGTGCCGCGGGTGACGAAAGCGCCGACCGCAGCGACCAGGCGGTCGAGGCAGAAGCCGGTGACGCCGATATAGGCGAGCGCGACGATGATGTCGGGCAGCCGCGACGAGTTCCAGGCGTCCCAGATGAAGAAGCCGATGCCGACGCCGCCGGTCAGCATTTCGGCGGCGACGATGGCGAGCCAGGACAGGCCGATGCCGATTCTGAGGCCGGTGAAGATGTAGGGTGCGGCGGCCGGAACCATGATCTTGACGAAGAATTCGAACTGGTTGAGCCGCAAGATGCGCGAGACGTTGCGGTAGTCTTCCGGAATGTTTCGCACGCCGACGGCGGTGTTGATGATGATCGGCCAGATCGAGGTGATGAAGATAACGAACAGCGCCGACGGGCTGGAATCGCGGAAAGCAGCCAGCGACAGCGGCAACCAGGCCAGCGGCGGCACGGTGCGCAGTATCTGGAACACCGGATCGAGGCCACGCATGGCCCAGATCGACTGGCCGACCAGGGCGCCGAGCGCGACGCCGACGATCGCCGCCAGGCCGAAGCCGATGGCGACGCGCTGCAGAGAGATCAGCACCCGCCACGCAAGGCCGATATCCTGCGGGCCGTTGTTGAAGAACGGATGCGCGATCAGGTCATAGGCCTCGTTCCACACCTGGCTGGGCGGCGGTAGGCTGGCGGTCGGCGACGAGCAGGCGATCTGCCACACGACCAGCATGAAGGCGATAACGATGACCGGCGGCACCAGGGCGGTGGCCAGCCTGCCGGCGATCGCGATCGGGTCGAAGCGGCGCCGCGCTTTGGCGGTGAAAGCGATGACTGCGGCAGGCTTCGCGGGGAACGCCTTCACCGTGGTTTCCTCAATGGCTTGGATGGACATGTCTGGGTATAACTCCGGGGTCGGTGCGGGCGACAACGGCGAAGCGCCGTTGCGCTGGGGCGACAAACGGCGGAACGCGCCGTTTGCGCTGGTCAAGCCGATGCCTTGATCTTCAGGCTGTCGAGATAGGCCGACGGGTTGGCCGGGTCGAAAATCTTGCCGTCGAAGAAGGTCTCGACGCCGCGCGACGACGAGGCCGGAATATCGGCTGCGGCAACGCCGAGATCCTTCGCCGCCTCGCGCCAGATATCCTCGCGATTGACCTGATCGACCAGCGTCTTGATGTCGGTGGTCGGCGCGAATTTTCCCCAACGGATGTTTTCGGCGAGGAACCAGCTGTCGTGGCTCTTGTAGGGATAGGAGACGCCACCCTTCCAGAATTTCATGTAGAGGTCAGTGCCGGTGGCCACGCGGCCGTTGCCGTAGTTGATGTCGCCCTTGAGGCGGCCGATAATGTCGGCGACAGGCACGTTCATCCATTGCCGCTTGCCGATGATGGCGGCCATCTCGTCCTTGTTCTCCGTGGCCTCGCACCATTGCTGGGCCTCCATGACGGCCATCACGATCGCCTTGGTGGCGTTCGGGTATTTGTCGATGAATTCGGCGCGCAGGCCGAGCGCCTTTTCGGGATGACCCTTCCACAGTTCGCCGGTGGTGGCGGCGGTGAAACCAACGCCTTGGTGGACGAGCTGTTCGTTCCACGGTTCGCCAACGCAGAACACGTCCATGTTGCCGACTTTCATGTTGGCGACCATCTGCGGCGGCGGCACGACAATGGTCGAGACGT
The DNA here is from genome assembly GCF_000502235.1 of Mesorhizobium sp. L103C119B0. NCBI lineage: Bacteria > Pseudomonadati > Pseudomonadota > Alphaproteobacteria > Hyphomicrobiales > Phyllobacteriaceae > Mesorhizobium > Mesorhizobium sp. L103C119B0. Next base: position 341,236 of record NZ_AYXE01000001.1, read on the forward strand.
CCTTGTCGGGATCGATGCCGCCGGCGGCCAGCCAGTAACGGAGCCACAAATCATGGGTCCCGCCCGGGAACGTCATGGCGGCCTTGATTTCCTTGCCGACCGCCTTCTTGGCGGCGAAGGCGTCCTTCAGCTTGGAGGCGTCGAGGCCGACACCGGTGCCGGCGTATTCCTGCGCAACCGAAATGCCCTGGCAGTCGTAGTTGAGCCGCGCCACGATAGCCATCGGCATCGGCTGGTTGTTCTGCGTCACCTTGCCGATGTGCATGAGATAGGGCAGCGGCGTCAGGATGTGAGCGCCGTCGATGCCGTTGGCTTCGCCGCCGAGCATCAGATTGTCGCGCGTCGCGCCCCAGGAGGCCTGCTTGAGCACCTCGACGTCGGGCATGCCGAACTTGGCGAACAGCCCCTTCTCCTTGGCGATCATCAGCGGCGCCGCGTCGGTCAGCGCGATGAAGCCGAGCTTGGCGCCGGTGACCTCCGGAGCGGTCGTGGCGGCATAGGCGCCCGAGGGGAAGAGCTTGCGGGCCGCCACGAACAGGCCGGCCGTCATGGCGCTGCTGACAAGAAAATCGCGGCGCGTCACATCCTTGAGCGATGTTCCCGTCCCGATCCATTTCCCTATTTTTTCTTTCATCGTGATCTCCGGTTGAACGCTTCGTCGAGTGGCCCAAAACAAAAAAGCCGCCGTCCAGGCCTCGCGCGTCCGTACATCCGGGATCGCGTCGTTGACCTGAGCGGCAGCTTTGCCTGTGGCGCCCGCCATTGGACGCCTGTTCCGTGACCCGGGAAGGGCCTGGCTAATTCAAAGCAGGAACCGTGCCAGTTCTGAGTGAAACGAAAAACCTAAATGAAATCAACATTACGCGCCAGACGCCGGCACGCGAGGCGACATCGCAAGCAGGTCAAAGATTGTTCATTACAGCAATCGCACGCACATTTTTTGTGCAATGCACAAGAATGGCGCGAGAATGATCAGGCTTCCGCGCGAGCGGCTTTCTGGCGCGCTATATAGCCGTCGATCTCGTCGGGGTCGAAGGTCTGACCGTCGAAGAAGCCGTCTGGCCCAAGCACCAAGCCTGCCCCGGTCGCACCGACAGCCGTGGCGACCTTAAGCGCGCCCTCGACCTTCGCATTGGCGCCGGGAAGTGCAACGCCAAGCGGCTTTAGCGCCGAGCGGTAGAGGTCGGGACGGTAGCAGTCACGGGCGATAGCAAGGTTTTCCGGCGTGTGCTCGACATGCCCCCAGCGCACCATCTGCGTATAGAACCACAGCGCATGGCTCTTCCACGGAAAGTTCGCCGCCTTGTCGAAGGGCAGGAAGAAGTCGTCGACATCCAGTTCGGCGCCGCCGCCCAGTTCAAGATGGCCGGTCAGGATCGGCATCTGGACAGCTGGTGGCAGGCCGAGGAAGCCAGCTTGAGCCATCACACCAGCCAGTTCGGCGTGGTTGCCCCGATCCTGGCACCAGCGCGCCGAATGATGCAGCGCGCGCAGCAATGCTGCCAGCGCGACCGGGTTCTCCTGCGACCAGGCCTTGCGCACGCCGATCACCTTCTCCGGACTGTTGCGCCACAGCAGCGCCTTGACGGTGACGATATGGCCGGTGCCGGCAGCGACCGAGGCGCTGTTCCAGGGCTCGCCGACGCAGTAGCCGTCGATCCGCCCAGCGGCCAGCGCATCGGCCATGAAGGGCGGCGGCACGATGACGATCTCGATCTCGCGCTCCGGATCGATGCCGCATCCGGCAAGCCAGTAGCGCAGTTCGTAATTATGCCCCGAATGCGGGTGCACCACGGCAAAGCGCAGCGGATCGCCGCCAGCCCCGGCGCGCTCGCGAATGAAGGCACGAAGGGCTGCGCCCGCGCGCGCGGGCTCGAGATCGGGTATGGCGCCGTGTGCCGCCATGCCTTCCCAGACGGCGTTGGAGATGGTGACGCAATTGCCGCCAAGCCCGAGCGAAAACGGCACGATGGTCTCGGAAGCAAGCGGCGTCAGCCCGAGATTGCAGGCGAGCGGCATCGGCCCCAGCATGTGCGCCAGGTGGAAATGGCCGATGGCGATGCGGTCGCGGATGTTGGCCCAGGAGGTCTCGCGGTGCAGTGTGAGATCGATGCCCTCGCGCGCGGCAAATCCAAGCTCACCCGCCGCAACCAGCACGGCACTGTCGAAGAGCGGCATGAAGCCGGCGGTGATCTGGTGCTCGGCGCTCATGCTCATTCGTCCTCCGACGGCCCGAGCAGCCCGGCGGCAGTCACCAGGCTCTGGGCAATGTCGCCGATCTTGCGGTTCTGGTTCATCGCCGTCTTGCGCAGCAGCGTGTAGGCGGCCTCTTCGGTCAGGCCGCGCGACTTCATCAGGATGCCCTTGGCACGGTCGATCACCTTGCGGCTCTCAAGCTCCCCTCGAACCTCTTCCAGCTCGCGCGCCATGCGCGAGAAAGCGTTGAAGCGGCTGACCGCCATGTCCAGGATCGGCTTGACGCGCTCTTGCCTGAGGCCGTCGACGACATAGGCCGAAACGCCGGCATCGACCGCCGCTTCGATCGATGCCTGGTCCGATCGGTCGACGAACATGGCGATCGGCCGCTTCACCGCACGCGACAGCTGGAACATGTTTTCCAGCATGTCGCGGTTCGGGTTTTCCAGGTCGATGACGATGACGTCCGGCTCGATCTCGGCGATGCGCCGCGCAATGCCGGTCACGTCGTGGATGACGGTGACCCGCTCGTGGCCGGCCTCGCGCAAACCTGCCTCGATGATCGCGGCGCGGATACGGTTTTCGTCGATGACCAGGACGGCGAGTGAGCTGCGGACCATGCGTGCATTGTGGGCAAGGTCGCAAAATTGTGCAATGCGGCATGGTCACAGGCTCCCGCCGCGGAGCAACCGACGACCGACAACGACCCGGTCTAGGTGGTCGGGACAAGGAATGCAGCGCAACGCTGGCACTGGTGATGACAGCCTTGCCGGTCGCCTGGTGCCCTACCCAACGGTCTAGGTGCGATGAGACTTGCACCGCAACATCGGCTTGTTAAAGGTGGGGGCAACGACGGACATAGCTGTCCTTGCTCGCCGATCTGACCGGAAGGTTACCGCACGATGCTGCTCATGAAACGACGATTGGGGGCCAGGGAGCCGGCGCGCCCAGCACGGCGTCCCGGGAACCTGACGGCGATGTTCGTCCTGATAGCCGGGCCACTCGTCCTTGGCATCGCCCTCCTGTTGGCTGGTCCGGCACAGGCCCAGGCACCGGCCGCCGTCACGCCCGACAAGGTCAAACAGCTGTTCGAGCTTCTCGACGATCCGTCGGTGAAGGCCTGGGTGGCCGAGCAACGAAATCAGGGCGCAGGATCGACGGAAGCGCCTGCCGAGACTAGCGCTCCGCCGGCCGACGCCGTGGCCGCACCGGGCCAGATGAATACTATGGCGTCCTCGACGCTCGATCGGATCAAGCATCACATCGAAAAGATCGTGCGAACCTTGCCTTCGCTGCCGGACCAGTTCGCGCGCGTCCGGGCCAATACCATGGACGATATGTCCAGCAAGGGCCCCGTCAGCATATTGGTGCTGATTGCGATCTTTATCGCTGCCGGCCTGGCGCTCACCTGGGCAATATACAAGCTCACCCGTCCATTTCGTCTTTGGATCATCGCGCAACCCAGAGATACGCCCATCGGGCGGGCCAAGAAGATCGGCGGCCGCACGCTTTATTCCAGCATGATGATCGGCTCGTTCGCGCTGGGCAGCGCCGGTGCGTTCATGCTGTTCGACTGGCCAGCGCTCATCCGCGAGATTGTGCTGACATTTCTGATGGCTGCGGTCTTTACGTGGGCTGTGCGCCTATACGTGATGGCCACACTCGTCCCTTCTTTCATGGAGGTCGAGCACGCCATCGAGGTTCGTGCCCTGCCGATCACCAACGGAGCTGCTGACCATTGGGCTTATTGGCTGCCCCGGATCGTCGGCGTTTTCGCCTTCTTCGCCGCCGCGTTTGTCCTCTTGCCGGGTCTCGGCATAGACCAGGACGGAATGATGGTCCTGTCCGTCGGCGCCGATTTCATATTGCTGTTGCTCTTCCTGCTGGCCATTTGGCGTCGGCCAAGAACGCAGCGAGACGGCGCGCGCCACAGCGGTCACACGGCAGTGACATGGTTGTTGACGGCTTATTTCGTCGTTCTGTTCCTCGAACGCATTGCCGGCCTCTACACATTCTTCTGGTTTACCTTCACCGCATTCTTCCTGCCTTTGGCAATTGTGCTGACAGAGCGCGGGGTTAATTTCGTCCTGCGGCCCGGTTCGGAAGATGCGGGCCGGCCGACGATCCCGGCGGTGACGATCGCTGTCATCGATCGCGGTATCCGGATGATTTTCATCCTCGCGGCGGCTTACCTTCTCGCACGCGTACTGGGCCTGGACATGCAATCCATGCGCGGCAGCGATACGACCACCATGCTCATATTGCGCGGCTTGATCAACGTCGTGGTCATTGCCCTTGCTGCCGATTTCGGCTGGTCGATCATCAAAGCCTTGATCGAACGAAAGCTGGGCGTCGCGATACCGCAAGCGGTGATGGGCGAGGAGGACATCCTCACCCTCGATCCGCATCAGGCGCGGCTGCACACGCTGTTGCCGATCATCCAGAACATTCTGCTAGCAGTGATCATCGTGATGGCGGTGCTGATGATGCTCGCTTCGATCGGAATCCAGATCGGCCCGCTGATCGCCGGCGCCGGCGTCGTCGGCGTCGCCGTGGGTTTTGGCGCGCAAACCATCGTCAAGGACGTGATCTCTGGCGTGTTTTATCTGCTCGACGATGCTTTCCGTGTCGGCGAATACATTTCATCGGGCAGCTACAGGGGTACGGTGGAGAGCTTTTCGCTGCGCTCGGTGAAGCTGCGCCACCATCGTGGTCCGCTGTTCACGATACCTTTCGGTGAACTCGGCGCCGTGCAGAACCAGAGCCGTGACTGGGTCACCGACAAATTCAACATCACCGTTGGCTATGACACCGATATCGACTTCGCCCGCAAACTGATCAAGCGAATTGGCCTGGAACTGGCGGATGATCCGGAGTTCAAACACTGGGTGATCGAACCGATCAAGATGCAGGGGGTGCAGGAGTTCGGCGAGTACGGCATCGTCTTGAGGGTCAAGGTCACGACCAGACCTGGAGGCGCCTTCAGCATGAAAGGCAGGTTCTTTTTGCGCCTCCGCCAGGCCTTCAAGGAGCAGGGCATCGAACTCCCATTCCCGACCGTCCACGTCCAGGGGCTGCAAGACCCGCATGGGACAGAGAATGCGCCTTTGGAGATCACACCTGAATTACGAATGGCCGTCGCCCAGTCGCACACCAATCGGCGCAGAAAAAAAGCGAGCACAACGGAGTAGGACGCTGTGATACCGGCCGGTCGCAACACGGCTTTCCGCGCGAGGCGTGGACCCACGACACCACGCTAGTCGGAACTGCCGATAGCGGTGACGCGATCGCCGCCAACCAGCACCAGCGTGGCGTTCCTGAGGCCAGGCTTAACGAAAAGGGCAGATACGTTGGCCTTTCCGCGAGGCTCAAAGCGCAATCCAGGCGGTCTTGAGGTCGATATATTTTTCCAGCGCATGCAGCGACTTGTCGCGACCGAAGCCGGACTGCTTGACGCCGCCAAGCGGCACGGTGATATCGGCTCCGCCATAGGTGTTGACGTGGACGACACCGGCGTTGATGGCGCGCACCATGCGATGGGCCGTGGAAAGATTGGCGGTCCACACCGCCGAGGCAAGTCCGTAGACGGTGGAGTTGGCGAGATGCACCGCCTCCTCCTCGGTCTCGAAACGCATCACGCCGAGCACAGGTCCGAACACCTCCTCGCGCGCCAGCTGCATCTCTTGCGTCACGTTCTCGAAGATCGTCGGCGCCATGTAGCTGCCGCCGGTCTCGGTCAGTATCCGTTTGCCGCCGGCGACGAGACGGGCGCCTTCGGCTTGCGCCATGGCGACGAAGCCGAGATTCTTGTCCAGCTGTTCGGCGCTCGATACCGCACCGACATCGCTGGCGAGATCGAGCGGGTCGCCGACCTTCAGCAGCGTGGTTGCCGAGACAAGTTCGTCCATGAAACGATCATAGACCGACGACTGGACGAGCAGACGCGAGCCGGCAACGCAGACCTGGCCTGAATTGCGAAAGATTCCGTTGGCCGAGACGACCGCCGCCTGCTTCAGGTCCGGAGCGTCGGCAAAGACGATGTTGGGCGACTTGCCGCCAAGCTCGAGGAAGACCCGCTTCAAATTGGAACGGGCGGAGTATTCGAGCAGCCGCCGGCCGACCGGCCCCGATCCGGTAAAGGCGATGGCGTCGACATCCATGTGGAGGCCAAGCGCTTCGCCGGCGACAGCACCATGCCCGGTAACGACGTTGAACACGCCTTCGGGAAGTCCAGCCTCGCTTGCGAGTTCGGCCAGCCGCAGCAAGGTCAGCGAGGCGATCTCCGGCGGCTTGACGACGACGCTGTTGCCGGTGGCCAGTGCGGGCGCAATCTTCCAGGCGCCGATCATCAGCGGGAAGTTCCACGGCACGATGACGCCGACGACACCGAGTGGCTCCCTGTGGATCAGCCCGAGCACATTGTCGGCCGTCGGCGCGATCTCGCCATAGACCTTGTCGATCGCCTCGGCGTAGTAGCGGATGGTGCCGGCCGCCGACAGCGGCTCGGCCTTGTAGGCCATGCCGATCTCGGTGCCGTTGTCGCGCACGCCAAGCACCGCCAGCTCATCGACATGTTTTTCGATCAGTTCGGCAAATTTCGTCAGCACCTTCTTGCGAAAGGCAGGGGCGGCGCGCGACCATGAACCCTTCTCGAATGCTTTTCGCGCCGATCGGACCGCGCGATCGATGTCGGCGGCATTGCCGTCGGCGATGCTGGCAAAAGGGCGGCCGTCGATCGGCGAAATCACCGCCAGCGTCGCGCCGCTCGTCGCTGCGGCCTGTACGCCGTCGATAAACAAGCCCCGCTCGCCGATCTCCGTCTTGCGCAGCGCGTCGATGGCATTCTGGCTGATCATTGGTGGCGGACTCCCAGGGAAACATACAACGTGGTTGGCGCGCGGAATTCCCAGCCGCGAAACACCGGCACCTTGCCCGGCACCAGGCTGAGATCGGGGAAGCGCAGGAGCAGCAGCCTTAATGCAAGGCACATCTGCTCGCGCGCGAAAAACCGGCCCGAACAGAAATGATGACCAAAGCCGAAGGCGGCATGATTGCCTTCCCTGCGGTTGATGTCGAAGCGGTCTGGATCGGCAAAGCGGCTCTCGTCGCGGCTTGCCGAGGAGACAAGTGCAGCGACCGCGGCGCCGGCAGGGATGGTTACGCCGCCAAGCTCGACCGCCCGCGTCGTCTGCCGCGTCTGGGTGCCGATCGGCGCCACCCAGCGCAAGCCTTCATCGACAGCCCTGGGCACAAAGGTCTCGGGATCGGCGAGCACCTGCCGCAATTGTTCGGGATGCGCAAGCAGGCCGGCGAGGATCGAACCGGCACCATGTCCGGGCTCCTGCATGCCGCCAAGCAGAATGACCTTGATGCTTGGCATCAAGAAATCGATCGGCCGCGTCGTGCCTTCCGGCATGCCGTCATGCAGCATATGCGATAGCGCCGAGTCGTCGGGTGCGCGCGCAAATCTATCCAGAGTCGGCCGGATGGCTGCGCCGACCTCGGCGCTGATCGCGTCGGCGATCTCTTGCCGCTTCGGGTCGTTCTCGAAATTGATGGCGCCCTGCGCAAGGCCATAGAACCAGCGGCGCAGCGTCGGCATGTCGATGTCGGCAAGGCCAAGCGAGCGCGCCAGGCTGAGCGTCGACACCGGCTCGAAATAATCCGCCATCAGCTCGGCGGAGCCTTGTTCGGCGATCCGGTCGAGAAAAGGTTCGGCAATCGACCGTACGAGATCGCCGGCATAGGCGGCGACGGTGCGCGGCCGGTATTTCGGATCGACGCCTTGGCGCAGCTGTCTATGCGTTTCGCCGTCGGTGGTCAGGATGGTCGGCTTGCCGAACGAGCGTTCGACCGGAGACGTACCGACGACGGCGGAGAAGATGTCGGGTGACTTTGCGACGGTCTCGACGTCCTTCCAGCGGGTGACGAACCAGAGATTGACCGCCGGCACGAAAGCGACAGGCGCGCTGCGCCGCAGTTTCGCATAGATCGGATACGGATCGGCTTCCAGCGCCTCAACGGTGATGCTCTCGGCAAAGCTCAACGCCGTTACTCCCTTGCGATGGAAAGGGGCGGCGCCGAACGCGCTACCCCCTTGTCCTTTGTCCTAGTCCTTCAGCGGCACGCCGAGATTTTCGAAGGCAACCGGATCCCGGCTCTTCAACGCACCGGCAAGCAGCAGGCCGACCACCGCGGCAATCAGCACCAACCCCGGCAGCAACGCGCCGAGGAAGCCGCTGGCGCCCGACAGGCCACCGAAATTAATGACGATCAGGTAGATGATGACGACGAAAGCGATGAAGGCCAGCCCAGGCAGGATGGTGGTCTTCAGCGCATTCTCCTGCGTCGACGGGTTGGCGCGGAAGTACATCACCACGGCGAGCGAGGCCACCGCCATCATGACGATGACTCCCAGCGTCGCGACATTGGTCAGCCAGGAAAACAGCGCCAGAACCGGATCGAGGCCGAGTATCGCGAACAGTCCGATGACGATCGCTGCCAACACGCTCTGGATGACGGAAGCGACATGCGGGCTCTGGTGCACTGAATGCGTCACGCCGATCGCTTCAGGCAACAGCTTCTCGCGGCCCGAGACGTAGATGTAGCGGGCAACCGCGTTGTGGAACGCCAGCACGCCGGCAAACAGGCTCGACACGAACAGGATGCCCATGGCGTGCGACAGCATGGTTCCGGCGTAGCGGTCGGACAGGCCGAACAGGAAAGTCGTCGGATCCTGAAGCGCCTGCAGTGCCGGCAACAATTTGTCGACGCCGGCGCCGACCGCCATCAGCCAGGCCGTGACCATGTAGAAGACGCCGATCAGCAGCACGGAGAAATAGGTGGCGCGCGGAATGGTCACCTTGGGGTCGCGGGCTTCCTCGGCGTAGATCGTCGTCGCCTCGAAACCGATGAAGGCGGCGAAACAGAACAGGATGGCGATGGCGGGCGAGCCGCTGACGATCTGGCTCCAGCTGAACGGCGCCGCAGAGAGACCACTGTCGCCACCGGTCTTGAGGATGGCGAGGTCTAGCACCAGCACAACGATGTATTCGCACAGCACCAGCACCGTCAGGATCTTGGCCGACAGGTCGACCTGGCGGTAGCCCAACACCGCGACGATGGCAACGGCGATGAAGCTCCACACCCACCAGGGCAGGTCGATGCCCCAGCCGGCGAACAGGCCGGCGGTCGCGGCCCCCAGCAGGCCCATGACCCCGATCTGCATGGCGTTGTAGGACAGGATCGCGATGATTGCGGTTGCGCCGCCGGCAAAACCGCCCAGCCCGCGCGCGGCATAGGCATAGAAGGCGCCGGCATTGCCGACATGGCGCGACATGGCGACGTAGCCGACCGCAAACAGCAGCAGCAACACGGTCACGATAAGATAGGTGCCGGCAAAGCCCGCCCCATTGCCCATAAGCATGCCGAGCGGCGTGCCGCCGGCGACCGCGGTGAGCGGCGCCGCCGCCGAAATCACCATGAAGGTGATAGCGCCGACGCCAAGACTGTTCTTGCGCAGCCTGTTGGCGGGCACCTGTTCCGAAACTGCTGACATTTGTCCCTCCAGTCTTACGAACCCCTGGGTTCGCGGCCGCTCGGCCTGTTGCCTGAATGCCATCGGTTCATTATTTGAACCCTTATTTTGAATATAGACTTGCAAAGAATGCGGATGCCTGTCAAGGTAATTCACACATTAAGTTTCTATCCGAGCGGGAGGCAGGATGGGTACGGTCGGCAAGGCGATTTCACTTCTGGAGCTGTTCACGGCGGACGAGCCCGAGCTCGGACTTTCCGATCTCGCGCGGCGGTGCGCCTTCGACAAGGCGACGACGCGGCGGCTGCTGATGGCGCTGGGCGGCCATGGCTTCGTCGAGCAGGATGCCGGCACGCGGCACTATCGCCTCGGCGCCGGCCTGTCGCGGCTGGCGCGTATCCGCGAAGCCTGCTTCCCGTTCCTGCAAACGGCAATTCCCGTGGCGCAGGATCTGGCGGGTTCGACAACCGAGACGGTGCATCTGTCGGAATTCGGCGTCGACAGGCTGATCACCGTCCATGTCGAGCATTCAAGCTGGGCAAACCGGGTGAACATCGATGTCGGCCAGCTTCTGCCGCTGCATTCCACCGCCTCCGGCATCGCCTATCTCGCCTTCGCCGACAACGCGACCGTGAAAGCATGCCTGACAGGTTCGCTTGAGGCCTTTACCGATCATACCCTCGTCGAGCCGGCCGCCATTTCAAAGTCGATCGGCGAGGCGCGCGACCGCGGCTATTCGATCTGCGACCAGGGCCATGAGGACGGCGTGATCGGCGTCGCGGCTGCAATCCGCGCCGCCAACGGACTTGCGCTGGGGACAATTGCGGTGGCAGCCCCGAAGGCCAGGACGACACCGGCTGCGATCGTGGAACGAGGGCTTGCGGTTGTGACCGCGGCACGGGAGATTTCGATGCGCCTCAATGGCGAAAACCTGCAAACCCTGAGGAGGCAGGCCTGATGTCTGTAAGTATGGCAACGCCCCGCATCCTGGTCATCGGCACGGGCGACACCAAGACCGACGAACTGCTGTTCATGAAAGCGTGCATCGAGGCATCGGGTGGCCGCGCCGTGATGATGGATGTCAGCGTGCTGGGCGACCCCGCCTATAGTCCCGATCACGACAAGCATGCCGTTGCGCGGGCCGCTGGCGTGACGATGGCCGAAATCGTCTCGAGCGGCGATGAAAACACCGCCATGACATTGATGGCAGTCGGCGCCGTTCAGCTCGTGCGCCAGCTTCATCAGCGCGGCGAGATCGACGCCTTCATCGCCATCGGTGGTTCGATGGGAACCGATTTGGCGCTCGATGTCGCGCTGTGCCTGCCGCTCGGCGTGCCGAAATTCGTCGTCTCGACCATCGCCTACTCGCATCTCATTCCGCCCGAGCGTGTCGCGCCCGACCTGATGATGATCCTGTGGGCAGGCGGGCTCTACGGCCTCAACACCATCTGCAAGCTGGTCCTTTCCCAGGCCTGCGGCGCGGTCGTCGGTGCGGCGAGGATCGTGCTTGCATCCCGTGCTTCCGCCACGGCGGTCGGGCCGACCATCGGCATGACTTCTCTGGGCAGCAGTTGCCTGCGCTATATGAAGACGCTGAAGCCGGCGTTGGAGCAGCGCGGCTATGATGTCGCGGTCTTTCACACCACCGGGATGGGCGGCCGGGCCTTCGAATCGATCGCCAGCCAGGACCATTTCTGCGCGGTGTTCGACTTCAGCCTGCAGGAGATCACCAATCATCTTGCCGGCTCGGTCGTCAGCTCCGGCGCCGACCGGCTCGAGAATGCCGGCGCCCGCGGCATTCCGCAGATCGCAGCCCCTGGCGCCGTAGACATGGTCGATTTGCCGACCTGGCAGGCGCTGCCGACAAAGTTCGCGCAGCGGCCATTCCATGCTCATAACAGGTTGATCGCCTCGATCACCGTCGATGCCGACGACCGCCGTGAAGTCGCCAGGACCATCGCCGCCAAACTCGGTGCGTCGAAGGGGCGCTCCGCTTTCATCCTGCCCTCCGGCGGCATCCAGGAATGGGATGCGCAGGGCGAGCCGCTGTACGAACCCGAAGCCCTCGCGGCGTTCACCGATGAGATGCGCAAGGCCATTCCCGCCGGCGTCGAGTTCCACGAGATCGACGCCCACATCAACAGCGACGAGTTCGTCGGCAAGGCGCTCGAAATCTTCGACCGCTGGGTCGAGGAAGGCATCATCCCGCGCGGCATGCCGGCCAAGGGAGTGGCTGCGTGAGCGCTGTTCCTGCCCAGGCGCTCGTCCTCGATTTCGGCGGCGTCGTCACCCGGACCCTTTTCGAGACCCATGCCTTGACCGAACAGGCGCTCGGCCTCGCGCCGGGAACGCTGCAATGGCACGGGCCGTTCGACCCGGATTCAGATCCGCTGTGGCGCTCCATGCAGGCCGACGAGATCAGCGAGCGCGATTATTGGCGCACCCGCACCAGCGAAGTCGGCCGGCTCGTCGGCGAGGACTGGCAGGCGATGGAGACATTCGTCCAGCGCGCACGCGGAGCCGAGCCGGAAAAGATCGTGCGGCCCGAAGCCGTCCGCGCCATCCGGACCGTGCATGCGGCGGGATTTCGCCTGGCGATCCTGTCCAACGAGCTAGATCTGTTCTATGGCGCCGGCTTCCGTCAGCGGCTGCCGCTGCTCGAGCTGTTCGACACCATCGTCGACGCCACCTATACCCGCATCCTCAAGCCCGATCCGCGCGCCTATGCCTTGGTGACCGAGGCGCTCGGCCTGCCTGCCGGCGCCTGTGTGTTCGTTGACGACCAGCAGCGCAATGTCGATGGCGGCCGTGCCGCCGGCATGCGCACCGTTCATTTCGACGTCGCGCGGCCGGCACTTTCCTATGCCGAGGCCCTCGGCCATTTCGACCTCATCCCCTGAGACATTTGCGGAGCCTTGCGATGCGCGACATCAATTTCCTCACCGAGAAAAACGCCAAGCCGATCTGGCATCCGATGGCACACCCGGCCGAGATGCGGGCCAACCCGCCAAAGGTGATCATGAAAGGCGAAGGCGTGATGGTCACCGACATCGACGGCAACACCGTGCTCGATGCGGTTGGCGGACTGTGGAACGTCAATCTCGGCTACTCCTGCGACCCGATCAAGAAGGCCATCGCCGACCAGCTCAGCGCCCTGCCCTACTATTCCGGGTTTCGCGGCACGTCGACCGGCCCGTCGATCGAGCTCGCTTACGAACTCAGCGAATGGTTCGAACCGGAAGGCATGGTGCGGACCTTCTTCACCTCGGGCGGCTCGGATTCGGTCGAAACCGCACTGCGGCTCGCCCGCCAATACTGGAAGATCCGCGGCCAGGGCGACCGGACAAAATTCCTCGCGCTGAAGAAGGGCTATCACGGCACCCATTTCGGTGGCGCGTCAGTCAACGGCAACGCCAATTTCCGCCGCAACTATGAGCCGCTTATGCCCGGCGTCTTCCACATTCCCGCACCCTGGACCTTCCGCAATCCGTTCGATGAGACCGATCCGGCGCGGCTGGCCAAACTGTGCGCCAAAGCGCTGGAGGATGAGATCGCCTTCCAGGGCGGCGACACCATTGCCGCCTTCATCATGGAGCCGGTTCTCGGCGCCGGCGGCGTCATCGTTCCGCATGACAGCTTCATGCCGCTGGTGCGCGAGATATGCGACCGCCACGAAATCCTGCTGATCGCCGACGAGGTGGTCACGGGCTTCGGTCGCACCGGCGCCTGGTCGGGTTCGCGGCTATCCGGCGTGAAGCCGGATTTCATGACCATCGCCAAGGCGATCACCTCGGGCTATTTCCCGCTCGGCGCCACCTTGATCGGCGCCAAGGTCGCCGACGTCTTCGAGGCCGACAAGACCAGCTTCGGGGCGATCGGTCATGGCTATACCTATTCCGGCCATCCTGTCGGCTGCGCGGCAGGGCTGGCTGCACTTGCCGAGACCAAACGGCTTCGCCTGGACGAGAACGCAGCCGCGCGCGGCATCGAGCTCGCGGCGACGCTGGAGGGGCTAAAAGCCAAGCACGCGATCGTCGGCGACATCAGGTACAAGGGCCTGATGGCTGCGCTAGAGCTGGTCTCCGATCGCACGACGAAAAAGCCGGTGGACAAGAAGACCATGGCCGTGGTTTCGGAAGCCACTTACGACGCCGGCGTCATGCTGCGCGTGTCCGGCAACAACATCATCCTGTCGCCGCCGCTGATCATCGGCGCCGCCGACGTGGCAAAGATCGGCGAGGCCATCGATGCAGGTCTGTCGAGAACCTGATGGACCCGCTGACGCAATGGAGTTTGGTACGCAATGACCCAATCTGAGAAGAACCCGAGCGAGGAAGCGCTCGTCAAGCGGCGTGCCCGCCTGCTCGGCGCGAAATCGCAATTGTTCTACGACGAGCCCGTGCACCTGGTGCGCGGCGAAGGCGTCTGGCTCTACGATGCCGACGGCCGCAAGTATCTCGATGCCTACAACAACGTCGCCCATGTCGGCCATTGCCACCCGCATGTGGTCGAGGCCTTGTGCCGTCAGGCAAGCCTGCTCAACACCCACACACGCTATCTGCACACCGCAATTCTCGACTATGTCGAGCGGCTGACGGCGACCTTCGATGCAAGCCTCGCCACCGCAATCCTGACCTGTACCGGCAGCGAGGCCAACGACATCGCGCTGCGCATGGCGCAGGCCGCCTCCGGCAATATGGGCATCATCGCCACCGACGCCACCTATCATGGCAACACGGCGGCGGTTTCGCAGCTCAGCACGCGCATGCCTCCGATCCGCGGCCGCGCCCCCCATGTCAGGCTGGTGCCGGCCCCCGACAGCTATCGCCATCCCGATGCGATGGCCAATGGCAAGGCCTTTGGCGACGCCGTGCGTCAAGCAATCGCTTCGCTGGCACAGGACGGCATTGGCCTGTCTGGCATCATCTTGTGTCCGCTGCTCGCCAATGAAGGTTTCCCGGCTCTGCCCACCGGATTTTTCGACGACGCCTTGGCGGCCGTGCGCGAAGCCGGTGGTCTGGTCATCGCCGACGAAGTGCAGCCCGGCTTCGGCCGCACCGGCAGCCATTTCTGGGGCCATCAGCGCGCCGGCTTCGTCCCCGACATCGTCACCATGGGCAAGCCGATGGGCAATGGCCATCCGATCGCGGCCGTGGTCACCACCAAGGAGATACTGGCGACCTTCCGCGACGCTTTCCGCTACTTCAACACCTTTGGCGGCAACCCGGTCTCCTGCGCGGTCGCCAATGCCGTCCTCGACGTCATCGAACAGGAAAACCTTGTCGCCAACGCGCAAGACGTCGGCGCCTATGCGCTTGGCCTGCTGCGCCCGCTGGCCGATCGGCATGAGTGCATCGGCGAGGTCAGGGGGGCCGGACTGTTCTTCGGCGCCGAGCTGGTCCACGACCGCGACACGCGCGAACCGGCGCCCGACATTGCCGAGCAGGTCGCCAATCGCATGCGCCATCGCGGCGTGCTGATGGGCAAGACCGGCATCCACGGCAATGTGCTCAAGATCCGCCCGCCCATGCCGTTCTCGCGTGACAATGCCGACTTCCTGATCGGCCTGCTGGACGAGGTGCTGGGCGAAGTCGGCGGAGTGCCGGCGTGAATTCTGTTTCCACCCAATCCGAGCCCGAAACGGCAGCCGATGTCACGGAGCTCGCCAGGCGTGCGCTCGAACATTGGGGCGTCCGCAACTCTGAGCCGGAACTTCTGAAGCACCGCGAGAACGCCGTCTTCCGCGTGCGGCTGCCGGATGGCCAGCCGGCAGCCATGCGCATCCACCGGCTCGGCTACCACACGGACGCCGCGCTGCGTTCGGAACTGCAATGGATGGGCTTCCTGCAATCCGCCGGCGTCGCCACGCCGTCTTGCGTCGCAACACAGGCCGGCGATCCGTTCGTACTTGTCAGCACGGCCACCTCGGCGCAGCCCCGGCAGGCCGATTGCCTGAGCTGGCTGGAGGGCCGCGCCGTGGGCGCACGCGGCGTGCCACTGGTCTACACGGCCGACCAGTCGATCCAGATCTTCACGGCGATCGGGCGGACCATCGCCCATATGCACAATGTCACTGCCTCGTGGGCGCCGCCCGCGGGCTTCGCCCGCCATGCATGGGACTTCGACGGCTTCTTCGGTGCGAACCCGGTCTGGGGCCGGTTCGAGACCTCGCCCTTTCTCGATGGTCCTCGCCGCGCGCTGGTCTTGCAGGCGCGCGAGAAGGCAGTGAAGGCGCTGTCGGAACATGAGCGCAGCGCGCGCAATTTCGGCATCATCCACGCCGATCTGGTGCGCGAAAATGTGCTCATTCATGATGGTGCGGTGCGCATCATCGACTTCGATGATTGCGGCCATGGCTGGCACATGTACGACCTTGCCGTCGCCCTCTACCAGAACCGCGAGGAGGCGATCTACCCGCTGATCGAAACCGCTTTGCTTGACGGCTACCAGCAAGAGCGTGCGCTGATCCCGCAGGACATCGCCGCATTGCCTCTATTCGCCGCCTTGCGTGCCTTCGCGTTTCTTGGCTGGGTGCAAAGCCGCGTCGAAGGCGACATCACCAGGGATGTCGGCTTGCGCATGTCGACCATCGCAGCCGATGTGGTGATTGACTACTTGCGCGGCGAACAGCCCAACTGACGAGCTGATGAGAGCCATCAGCTCTTGGCGAAATGGATGCTGACCGTTCCCGAGCTGCCGAAGTCGGCGACGATCGTATCGCCGGGCCGCGCCTCGACCGGGCGCACAAACGATCCGGACAGCACCACCTCGCCGGCCGCGATGGACATGCCGTAGCGGGCGAGCCTGTCCGCCAGCCAGGCAATGCCCATCGCCGGATGGTTGAGCACGCCGGCGCCAAGCCCGGTCTCCTCGACCTCCGCATTGCGCGAGACGATGGCGCCGATCCAGCGCATATCGGCTTCATCGGGTCGTTGCGGCCGGCCGCCGACGACAATGCCGGCATTGGCGGCGTTGTCGGAAATCGTATCGAAGAAAGTGCGCGCCTTCTTTGTCTCGGCATTGACGCGTTCGATGCGCGTGTCGAGGATTTCGAGCGCCGGCGTGATATAATCGGTGGCGTTGAGCACGTCGAAGATGGTCACGCCTGGGCCCCTCAGCGGCGCCTTCATGACGAAGGCTATCTCGGCCTCGACGCGCGGCTGGATGAAGCGGCCGACGGGTATCGTCGCGCCGTCGTTGAAGAACATGTCGTCGAACAGCACGCCCGAATCCGGCGTGTCGATTGCGAGCGCATATTGCATCGCCCTCGATGTCAGGCCGATCTTCCAGCCCTTCGGGGTCAGCCCGGCATCGGTCTTGCGTTTCACCAGCGCTGCCTGGACGCGATAGGCGTCCTCCATCGTTGCCTCGGGAAAGTCGAGGCTGAGCAGACGGATCTGGCGGCGCGAACGCTCGGCTTCGAACAGCCTTGCCGCGGCATCTTCAACTTGCTCGGGGGTCACGATGCTACCTCGTCGACGACGCCGTTGCGGAGCACGCCGATGCCGTCGGCTTCGACTTCGATCACGTCGCCCGGCTTCAGCCAGATCGGCGGGTCGAAGCGGGCGCCGGCGCCGGTCGGCGTACCGGTGACGATGATATCGCCTGGCACCAGCGTGGTGAAGGTGGAGACATAGGCGATGATCTTGCGGAACGAGAAGATCATCCGGCTGGTGCGGTCCTGCTGGCGCAATTCGCCATTGACGCGGGTGGTCAGCGCGATGTCGGCAATCTGCGCCTCGTCGGTGAAGGGCACCAGCCACGGACCGAGCGAGCCGGTGCGATCGAAATTCTTGCCCTGCGTGACGTTGAACTTGGCGTGCCGTACCCAATCGCGAATGGTGCCTTCGTTGCACAGGGATAGTGCCGCGATATGGTCAAGCGCATCCCTCTCGGCGATGCGTCGTCCACCCTTGCCGATGACGATGACGATCTCGCCCTCATAGTCCAGCTGGGGCGATTCCGGCGGCCGCACCAGCGGCGCGTCGTGGCCGACGAAGGAGCGGGGGAAGCGGATGAACAGCGACGGGTTGGAAGGCGCGGCCTGGCCGTCCTTGTACTCTTCGTTGCGGTCCGGGTAGTTGACGCCGACGCAGATGATCTTTTCCGGCGACGGCACAGGGATTTCATAAGCGATGGCGCCGACTGGAAAATCGACGGCGTAGGCTTCGGCCTCTTCCGCCAGCCGCCGTAGCACGCCGGCCTCGATCACTTCGCGCAGCGTCGGCCACTGGCTGTGCCGCGCCGACAGGTCGACGACGCCCTTATCTGTGACCACGCCATAGCGCGTCTTGCCGCCGACGGTGAAGGTGGCGAGCCGCCCATGTGCAGTCATCCCGGTCTCCGTCAGGTTCGCGTCTGTGGTCACGGTGCGATGATCGGCGACGCCGTCAAATCCGGTTGGCGTGCGGCCGCGCCGGCAAAGGTGCTGCCCTCCTCGAACCAGCTTTTCGGCGCCGGCGCGCCCCATAGCGTCTGGCGCTGCGGGTCCTTGAGGTCCCATTTGATCGGCTCCAGATCCGGATCGACCGTCTGGTAGTCCGAGCAATAGATCTCGATGCGGTGATTGTCCGGGTCGCGGACATAAAGGAAGAAGGCGTTGGAAATGCCATGCCGGCCTGGGCCGCGCTCGATGTTTGCGAGGTAACCGGTCGTCGCCATCAGATCGAGCAGGTCGATGATGTTGAGCGGTGTCGGCACCCAGAAGGCGACGTGATGCAGGCGCGGACCCACACCGTTGGTGAAGGCGATGTCGTGGACACCGCCCTTGCGGTGCGTCCAGGCCGCCCACAGCTTTCCGCTACTGGCATCCTCGGTGTATTCGGTGACGCGGAAGCCAAGCTCGTTGTAGAAGGCGACGGACTCGTCGACATTGGGCGAGAAGCAGTTGAAGTGGTCGATGCGCAGCGGCTTCACGCCCTTGTAGAGCGCATATTTCTGATGAATCGGCGGCAGCCTTTCCATTTGGGCAAAGAACTCGAGCGGAATGCCGTGCGGGTCGCGGGTGCGGAAGGTGCGCGACTGGTACGGTCGCTCGACCCACTCGACCGGCAGGCCTTTTGCCTTGAAGAAATGCTCGGCCTTGTCGAGATCCTCATCCGAAAAAACCTTGAAGCCGAGATCGCGGGCTTCGGCGCTGCCGGCCTTCTTCAGCACGATGCAGTGGTGTCCGCGCTCTTCCAACGCCCTTAGATAGATGGCTTCCGATGTCTCGTCGGTAACCTGCAGGCCGAGCGTGTCGACATAGAAGGCGCGGGATTTCGCAAGGTCGGTGACCGCCAGTTCGACATGGCTGAGGCGCACGATGTTGAAGGCGGGATAGAGGTTTGGTTTGGGCAGTGGCATCCGATGTCCTCCGGTCAGCCGCCGAGTTTCTGGATCGCGTGCGCTGAAGTGGCGAAGGCGATGTTCTTCGTCTCCATGTAGAAATCGAAGGAATGGTCGCCGCCGTCGCGGCCGATGCCGGAATTCTTGACGCCGCCAAACGGCGTCGGCAAATGCCGCACATTCTCCGAATTGACCCAGATCATGCCGGCGTCCAGCGCATCGGTGAAGCGGAAGGCGCGGGTAACATCCGACGTCCAGAGATAGCCGGTCAGGCCGTATTGGGTGTCGTTGGCCAGCGCCAGCGCTTCGGCCTCGTCCTTGAAGGAAATGGCGGTCAGCACCGGCCCGAAAATCTCTTCCTGGGCAATGCGCATCCTGTTGGTGGCGCCGGTAAACAGCGTCGGGCTGACATAGCAGCCACCGCCCGGACCGGCGAACTTGCCGCCGCCGGCGGCTACCACCGCGCCTTCCGATTTGCCGATCTNTAGCAGCCACCGCCCGGACCGGCGAACTTGCCGCCGCCGGCGGCTACCACCGCGCCTTCCGATTTGCCGATCTCGATATAGGAAAGCACCTTTTCCTCGTGCACCGGATGGATCAGCGGGCCAACCACCGTTTTGGGATCGAGCGGATGGCCAACCTTGATGCGCTTTGCCTTCTCCGCAACCAGATCCGTGAATGTGTCGTAGACCGAGGCTTCGACCAGAAGCCGCGACGATGAGGTGCAGCGTTCGCCGTTGAGCGAGTAGATCATGAACACGGCCGCATCCGCCGCACGTTCGAGATCGGCGTCGGCGAAGACGATCACCGGGTTCTTCCCGCCCAGTTCGAAATGCACGCGCTTCAGCGTATCGGCGCCTTGTTTCATGATCATCGAGCCGGTGCGGCTCTCACCGACAAAACCGATCGCCTTGATGTCAGGGTGCTCGGTCAGCGCCTTGCCGGCGTGCTCGCCGAGGCCGTTGACCAGGTTCCACACGCCTTTCGGCAGGCCGGCCTCCTCCGCGATCTCGACCAGCAGGCGAGCGGTCAGCGGCGAAAATTCGGCCGGCTTGTGGACGACGGTGCAGCCTGCCGCCAGCGCCGGCGCGATCTTCCATGTCGACAGCATGAACGGCGTGTTCCACGGCGTGATGATGCCGACCGGGCCGATCGGCACGCGCGTGGTGATGTTGACCTGGCCTGTCGTGCGCAGCGTCTCGCCGTCGCGCGCTTCCGGCGCGCGGTCGGCGAAGAAGCGGAAATTCTCGGCGCCGCGCAGCGCGGCCTTGGCCATGAATTTCAGCGCCTGGCCGGTGTCCATGCACTCGACGAAGGCGATCTCCTCGGCGCGCGCTTCGATCGCATCGGCTATCTTGTGCAGCAGCTTCTTGCGCCCGTCGCCCGGCATGGCGGCCCAGGCCGGGAACGCCGCCTTTGCCGCCTTGGCGGCGCGGTCGATATCGGCGGCACTGCCACGCGCGACCTTGGCCAGCGGCTTGAGATCGACCGGCGACATGCTCTCGAAGGTCGAGCCATCCACCGCCGGCACCGCTTCGCCGCCGATCTGGTTCAGCACGCCGTCGCGCTTGAAACGGGCCAGATAGGCCTCGGCCTTTTTCAGATTGCCTTCGAGGTCGGACATATCAGCTTCCGTCACTTGCCGCGCAGTCGCGGATGGATTGCGTTTTTCTTCCAGCTCAGTACCGGGTCGATCTCCCTGATCTCCAGGGAAAGAGCGAAATGCGGGGTCTCGAACAGGGGGCCAAGGTATTCGCTCACCGCGGCGAAGACCGCCTCCCCGGTTCGTTTCTTGTCCTGGGCGCTGCGCCCGGTTCCAATGCGAAACGACATGTCGAGGAAAGCGTTTTCCGGCAGGCTGTCGGCGACGGCATAGGCTTCCGCGCGGAAGGCCCGCACCCGCACCGCGCCGGTTTCGAACAGCCCGGTGCCGAGCACGGTGCGCAACACCAGCGCGCACAATTCGCTCATGTCGACCTTGGCATCGAGGTTGGCCGAATACTCGATGGAAAAGTGAGGCACCGCGTCTCGTTCCCCGGATTGTTCCACTGTTGTAGTTAACGCGTTAATTACATGCAGCATCACTGAAGTCAAGCCTTGCATCCAAGTTGAGGCGACGATACGGGATGGAAAGGTCAGGTTTTGGCGTGCGGTCCCGCCGACCGCCCGCATCATTGGGGACGCTGCTTCTTGCTGCCTGAAAACACCCGTCGTTCTCTGCCGATGGCGCTGCTCCATGCCCGCGAAGTGGTGATGGCGCGGTTTCGCCCTATGCTGGCGGCGCATGACGTGACCGAACAGCAATGGCGTGTGCTGCGCGTTCTGAGCGAGGCCGGCCCTGTCGAGGCGACGGAACTTGCCGATCGCGCTTCGGTGCTGCCGCCCAGCCTGACACGCATCATCAAGACGCTCGAGGGCCGAAAATTCATCACCCGCAACAAGGCGGAAGGCGATGGCCGCCGTGTCGTGCTGACGATCGCCCCGGCGGGCTCCACCCTTATCGATGCCTTGTCGCCGGAACGCCTCGTCATCTACCGCGACATCGAACAGCGCTTCGGACATGAGAGGCTGGAGCAATTGCTCGATCTGCTGGAGAGCCTGATCGCCGGCGAGAACTGACTGCTCCCGCTCAGCCGCCAAAACTGCCAAGCCGCGTCGGCTGCGTGTAATTGCGGTCGACATAAAGCAGCGCCGAGCCGCCGCTGCCGTGCCTGACGTCGATAACGCGGCCGATCATGACATTATGTGCCGACTATGTGCACATCCTCGATCTCGCAATCGAAATTGACGATCGCATCGGACAGCGCCGGCGTGCCTGAGGCCAGCGTTTGCCAGCGCGCCGCCGAATAGCGTGCCTCCATGTCCCTGGTCGCGCCGGCGAACTTGCCGGCCAGGTGCATATGGTCATGCGTCAGCACGTTGACGCAGAAGCGCCGGTTGGCGAGGAACATGGCGGCCTGCGTCGAGCGGCCGTTCATGCACACCAGCAGTGTCGGCGGTTCGTCCGACACACTGCACATGGCGGTGGCGGTGAAGCCGCCGCGCCCAGCCGGACCATCTGTCGTGACGATGTTGACCGGCGCGCAGACCCTTGCCATGGCGTCGCGGAAATCGGCCTTCGAAATCTGCGTGGCCATCTGACTCACCCAGCCGATGAAGCGAGCGGATTGAGCCAGGTATCTCCCGTCCAGCCATTCTCGTCATAGTCGGCCATGCAGGTATCGACCAGTTCTTCCATGGCCTTCAGCCGGCCGCCGCGTTCGGCGCCCTTCAGCACCTGCAGCCGCACCTCTTCCGGCGCACCGGCATAGTTGAGTTCGTAGAGCGCGTGGCGGCCGCCGAACTCGGTGCCGGTCGCGTCCCACAACAGTTTCATGATCTTGATGCGCTCGACATGGCCCATGTCGTTGGAACCGCGCACATATTGCGCGAGGTATTTGTCGATCTCGGGATTGTTGAAGTCGCGCACCGATGACGGCAGGTAGATCAAGCCGGAGGCGATCACCCGGCGCACCGTGTCGATGACGCGCGGATAGACTTCCGACATTAAAGTCCGGTAGGCAAGGGCTGCTTCCAGGTTGGGCAGGACAGCGCCATTCGCCCAGGGGATCGGATTGTAGGCCATGGCGTTGGAAAAGCTCCAGAACATGTGCCTGAGCGCGATGACCTCGCCCAGCGCCGCCTGGTTGCCTCGGAAGGCATCGCCGCCAGTGGCGCGCAACGCCTTGGCCAGCAGGCCGGCGAGGAAGTCGAGCTTGACGGCAAAGCGTGTGCAGCCCTGGAAGCAATAGCCATGCATGAAGCCCGAAGCCGGATGGAAGGACAGGATTTTCTGCGCGTCGCGCAGCACCAGCACGTCCTCCCAGGGGATGAAGACATTGTCGAGCACCAGGATGGCATCGTTCTCGTCGAAGCGCGACGACAACGGATAGTCGAACGGAGCCGCCGCCGTGTTGGCCGTCTGCTCATAGGAGACGCGGCAGAACATCTTTACCCCCGGCGCATTCATCGGCACGATGAACATGACCGACAGCGACGGATCTTCGGTGACCGTCGCCGAACTCTGCGCCAGGAAATTGTAGTGGGTCAGCGCCGAGGACGTCGCCACCACCTTGGCGCCGGAGACATAGATGCCGGCGTCGGTCTCCTTGGTGATGTGGACGAAGACATCCTTCACCTGTTCGGCCGGCTTGTGGCGGTCGATCGGCGGGTTGACGATGGCGTGGTTCATGAA
The DNA here is from genome assembly GCF_000502235.1 of Mesorhizobium sp. L103C119B0. Taxonomy (NCBI): domain Bacteria; kingdom Pseudomonadati; phylum Pseudomonadota; class Alphaproteobacteria; order Hyphomicrobiales; family Phyllobacteriaceae; genus Mesorhizobium; species Mesorhizobium sp. L103C119B0. The sequence continues at coordinate 364,530 of NZ_AYXE01000001.1, forward strand.
CAGCACGGCTTCCTGCGCACGCTTGTGCCAGGCGAGCGCATTGTCCTTGAACGGGCCGTACCAGTCGGCATTGGCGCCGAGCGTGTTCATCAGTGCCGCCTTGTAATCGGGCGTGCGGCCCATCCAGCCATAGGACATGCGTGACCACTCGGCGATCGCGGTCTGCTGGGCCGCGAGTTCGCCGGAGGATTTGGCGACGCGGAAATACTTGTGGGTGTAGCCGCCCGAACCGGTATCAGTCGGCGAGGTCAGCGTGCCCTGCCGCTTGGGATCGTGCAGCGCATCATAGAGGCGCGCCAGCGACCGCGCCGAATTGCGCATCGCCGGATGGGTGGTGACATCGGCAATGCGCTCGCCGTTGATGTAGACCTCGCGGCCGTCGCTCAGGCTCTCCAGATACTCGGCCCCGGTGAACGGGCGCCCATTGTCGGCACGAAAGTCTTCCGATCGCATGATGTTCCTCCACTTATGGCATCAACTCTAGCGCTCCTGGCAAGGATCGGTTAGGACGTAACGGCAAAACCGATTGGACTTTTTCCGGCGCCATGAGCCTCAATTCCATCCCTGATTTCTTTGTCTATGGCGAGCCGGTGCGGCCGGTTGATGTCGGCTTCCTGCATGTCGAGACGGTGCTTGCGCGCAGCAATATTCATCTCGGCCAGGTTGCCGCGCACAAGCATCCGCAAATGGGCCAGATCACCTACTGGACCAGCGGCTCCGGCACCTACCGCATCGAAGACCAATCCTGGGACTTTTCGGCACCGGCCGTCAGCTTCGTGCCGAGCACCATCGTGCATGGCTTCTCGATCGGGCCCGGCACCGACGCCATCGTCGTTTCGGTCGCCGATGATGCGCTTGCGGCAATAGCCGCTCACAGCCTGCTGCCATTGGACCGGCCGGTCTTTGCCGATAGCCTTCCTCAGCACGTCGCGTGGAAAAGGCTTGCGGCGGTGCTGGAGATGATCGCCACGGAATATGCCGAGGCGCAGGCCGGGAGTGACAAGACCCTGCCGGCGCTGATTGCCGTCGCGCTCTCCCACGTCGCGCGTCTTGGTCCCGAGGTAATGGAAGCGACTGGCTCTTCCGATGCTGCATTGGCGCGCGGCTTGCGCCGTCTGGTCGATGCGCATTTCCGCGACAAGTGGCCCGTCGACCGCTACGTCGAGGCGCTGGCCACGACACCGCATCTTCTCGACAAGGCCGCCCATACGGTGCTTGGCAGCGGCGTCAAGCGACTCATCGGCGAGCGACGGTTGCTGGAGGCCAAGCGCTTGCTGCTGTTCACCGTGCGCACCGTCGAGGACATCGCCTACGAAATCGGCTTCGAAGATCCGGCCTATTTCTCACGCTTCTTCCGGGAGCGGGTTGGCCAGGCGCCCGCCGCCTGGCGCCGCGCGCAGCTGGGGCAGAGTTGAAGCTTCCGCGCCGGCCAGGATCAGGCGTTTGGGCCGACACGCCGGCCAGGCACGGCGCCGCCGAGTTGATCCACCTGTTGATAGGTGTTGCCGCGCAGCATCACCCCGCGCACGGCGCGGCGCATCGAGATTGATGTCGCCGCGAAACTTGCTGGTGTTTTTTGTCGCTTCCAAACGGTTCGTTATTTGAACCACCATTTTATGTGCTATGAGCGGACTGCAAGGTGGATTGGCTTCCGTCCCATGCGAAGTATTTTGAGGATGCACGATGAGCACAGTCGGCAAAGCGATATCGCTGTTGGAGCAGTTCACGCTCGGCGAACCGGAGATCGGCCTGTCCGAGCTCGCCCGCAAAACCGGCCTCGACAAGGCGACGGCGCGGCGCCTGCTGATGGCGCTGGCCGACCACCGCTTGATCGAACAGGAGCCGGCAAGCCGCCGCTACCGGCTCGGCGCCGGCCTGTCGCGGCTGGCCCGCTTTCGCGACGCGCATTTTCCCTTCGTGCGCGTGGCAGCACCTGTGGTTCGCGAGCTGGCGCTGGAAACCGGCGAGACGGTGCATCTGTCGGAATTCAGCGCCGGCGCACTGCTGACGGTCCATGTCGAGCTGTCGGCAAAGGCCAACCGGGTCAATGTCGATGTCGGCCAGGTGCTGCCCTTGCACGGCACCGCCTCCGGCATCGCCTTTCTCGCCGCTTCGCCTCGGGAAGCGGCCGAGGCCTATGTCGACAAGCCGTTGCCGACCTTCACGCCACACACGGTGACGCAGCCCGACAGGCTGATGAAGGCGATCCGGCTTGCCGCCAAGCGCGGCTATTCCTCGAGTTCCCAAGGCTATGAAGAAGGCGTGCACAGCATAGCCGCGGCAATCCTCGGCTCCGATGGGCGTCCTCTCGGTGCGCTCGCGGTGGCCTCGCCTGTGTCACGCGCCGATGACAGCATGGCAGCCAGCCAGGGCGAAGCGGTGATCCAGGCGGCGCGGCTGATTTCAGCGCGCCTGGCCGGCGAAGCCTGACATCTCTACCGTCGCAGGGGAGATGATTAGCGGGTTAAGTTCCCAGCGGCGCACCGGCCTTGCCGCGAGACCGGAATGCTTCGTCTGGGACAGGCGGCTGGAGCGCAGCAAGGAAGAATTGTTGTCGCCCGCCCGAGCGTCGCCCACGATCTCGGAAATCGCCTTTGCTTGCGGGTTCAATTCGAGTGCGCATTTTTCGCGCGCGTTCGAGAGCCGGTATGATGTGGCCCGCGGGAGTTGCGCCAGAGGCTGAGGGCGGGTGCATTAAGGGGTGGGCCGTTTGCCGATCTCGGAGAGCGCCCTAGCTCGCCGAAAGCCGGCATCCGGCAGCAAGTTCTACATATTGGCAGCGGTTGGCCGCACGATCACTTCGTTGACGTCGACGCCATCGGGTTGATCAAGCGCAAAACGGATCGCCCGTGCAATGGCGTCCGGTGTGAGCGACTTCTGCCGCCATTCTTTCAGAGCCGTGGCGACCTGAGGATCGCTGATATCGTCGCCTAGTTCGGTTGCGGTCACTCCGGGGGAGATGATCGTGGCGCGGATGTCGTCATGCTCCTGCCGCAGCCCCTCGGTGATTGCCCAGACGGCATATTTCGTGCCGCAATAGACCGCCGCGGTGGGCAGCACGATATGCGCACCGACCGAGGCGACATTGACGATATGCCCATTCTTCTGGGCGACGAAGCGCGGCAGCACCGCGGCGATCCCGTTCAGCACGCCGCCGATGTTGACATTGATCATGCGAGACCACTCATCGCGCTTCAGCGCGGCAAGCGGCGACAGCGGCATGACGCCGGCATTGTTGACCAGCACATCGATCTGCCCGAATTCGGCATGAGCGGCATCGGCAAAGGCGTCGAAATTCGCCGCGTTAGTCACGTCGAGTTCGCGCCACGCGACGCCTTTGCCTATTTCTGCGGCCAGCGCCTTGAGCCGCTCGGTGCGGCGGGCCCCGATGAACAGTCTGGCGCCGGCACCGGCAAGTTCCCGAACCGTCGCTTCGCCGATGCCGCTGGAGGCGCCGGTGATGAGTACAACCTTGTCTTTAAGTCCCGTCATGATCGTTCCTTTTTCGCTGCGGTGACGGGGAGATAGATGGCGCGAACCGGCAAAGGCCGGTAGCGTGATCGTCCAAAGAGTTTGCACGATCCTCCAAATGAACTCGAAATGCCTTGCAACATTTCGCGCCATGAAGATTTATGCGGCATGGAAAAAATCAATGAACTCGCCGAGCTGATCACCCGCTTTGCGCCGAAGTCTGGCATGGCCGGCACTGCGGTGCCGCGGCTGTCGCTCATTCGCGCCAACCAGCCCAGTGCACCCGTGCCTGCGGTCTACGAGGCGTCGCTTTGCATAATCGCCCAAGGATCGAAGCGCGTCTCGCTGGCCGACCAGAGCGTGGTCTATGACGCATCGAGCTACCTGCTCGTCTCGGTCGACCTGCCGCTGGTCGGGCATGTGTTGGAGGCGAGCCCGGCGGCGCCCTACCTCTGTTGCAAGATAGATTTTGATTCCACCGCGCTGGCCGAACTGCTTGTGAAAGAAGGACGTGCATCCCCCAGCAGGGATCTGCCGGTGTTAGCTGCCTATCCAAGTGACCCCGACCTGATTGATGCCGCCTGTCGGCTTGTCAGGCTGCTCGATCGCCCCGAGAGCATCACCGTGCTGGCGCCGCTGATCGAACGCGAAATCCTTTACCGGCTCCTCACCGGACCGCACGGTGACACGCTTCGCCAGATGGCGTCGGTGGACAGCCACCTGAACCAGGTCAGCCGCGCCATCGCCACGATCCGCAATCATTTCCAGGCACAACTGCGCATCGAAGAGATTGCGGCGGCATCGGGCATGAGCGCGTCGTCCCTTCATGCCCATTTCAAGGCGATTACGCGCATGACCCCGCTCGAATACCAGAAGCAGCTGCGCCTGCAGGAGGCGCGAAGGATTATGCTTGCCGGCGGCGCAAACGCAGGCACGGCCGGGTTCGCGGTGGGCTATGACAGCCCTTCGCAGTTCAGCCGAGAATATCGTCGCCTGTTCGGTGCGCCGCCCCGGAAAGATATTGACCGCCTTCAGGCGACACCCAGTTCGGCTGCGGCTTATTGAGTTTTCCGAGCGGCATGCGCCAGCCATGGCTGGTCAGGAGCCAGCCGCCTCCAGGTGGCGAAGCGTCCGATCATGCTCGGTAGAACTCCCGGTACCATTCGACAAAGCGCGGAACCCCCATTTCAATCGGGATTTTGGGCTTGAAGCCGGTCGCCTCCTCGAGCGAGCTGACATTGGCGAAAGTTGCCGGAACGTCGCCTGGCTGAAGTGGCCTGAGGTTGCGGTTTGCCTTGCGTCCCAGCGCGTCTTCGAGCACCTCGATCAATCGGTTCAGTTGAACGGGCGAATTGCCGCCGATGTTGTGAATCCTGAACGGGGCGTTGCTGGTCGCTGGGTCTGGCGCGACACTTTTCCACTCAGGATTGGGTGTCGCGGGTTGCTGCATGACGCGGATAATACCTTCGACAATGTCGTCGATATAGGTGAAATCCCGCTGCATGTTGCCATAGTTGAAGACCTCGATCGGCTCGCCGGCGAGGATAGCCTTGGCGAAGATGAACAGCGCCATGTCCGGCCGCCCCCACGGACCATAGACGGTGAAAAAACGCAGCCCGGTGGTCGGCAGTCGAAACAGATGGCTGTATGTGTGCGCCATCAGCTCGTTCGCCTTCTTGCTTGCGGCGTAAAGGCTGAGCGGATGGTCCGCCGGATCGTGCACGGAAAACGGCATGCGGGTGCTGCCGCCATAAATCGAACTCGACGATGCATAGACCAGATGGCCGACGGAGGCCTGCCGGCATCCTTCCAGGATGTTGACAAAGCCGCTGAGGTTGCTTTCCACATAGGCGTGCGGATTGCTGATCGAATAGCGTACGCCGGCTTGCGCCGCGAGATTGACGACAACCTCCGGCGCGGCCGAAAGGAAGAGCTCCGAAATACGGTCCCGCTCCGTGAGATCGGCATGCTCGAAACAAAAATTCGAAAACGCTTTCAGCCGCTCGAGACGAGCCTGCTTCAGGCTGACGTCATAATACTCGTTCATGGAGTCGAGGCCGATAACCTGGCGTCCTTCGGCAAGCAGCCTCAGGCAAAGATGAAACCCTATGAACCCGGCTGCGCCGGTGATCAGTATCGGCCTGCTTGATGTCACTGCATATCCTAGCGTTAATTTCAGGCGAGCTTTACAAGCTCCAGTATTTTATGTTGTCGGGAACTTCATTGGGCTTGATGGCCGACTTGACATCGAACAGTGTCCCCCCCGGCCTGATCATTTGAAAAAGACGCGCTCTTTCGTTGGTGAGATATTGCCTGTGAGGCACCGCCAGAACAAGCGCCTGCAAATCGTTTATCTCATCGAGCGGCAGGATTGTTTCGCCGTGATCACGCCGAGCGGTTTCGACATCGGCAAGGGGATCATGGACTTTGGGGACAATTCCGAACTGCCTTAGTTCCTTGACCATGTCGAAAACGCGGCTGTTGCGCAAATCCGGCACGTCCTCCTTGAATGTCAGCCCGAGAATGCCGACAGAAGCCCCTTTGACGGGCGTGTCAGAACCAATCAGCCGTTTGACAACCTGCTGGGCGACGAAGGCCCCCATGCCGTCATTGATGCGACGTCCGGCGAGGATGATCTGCGGATGGTAACCTTCGGCCTCGGCCTTGGCGGTCAAATAATATGGATCGACGCTGATGCAGTGGCCGCCGACGAACCCCGGTTTGAAGGGAAGGAAGTTCCATTTCGTCGACGCAGCATCAAGAACATCCTGCGTCCGGATATCGAGCCGCTCGAAGATCATTGCCAGTTCGTTCATCAGCGCGATGTTCAGATCGCGCTGGGTGTTCTCGATAACCTTCGCTGCCTCGGCCACCTTGATCGACGGGGCGCGGTAGACGCCGGCATCGATGATACGGCCATAAACGTTCGCGACGCGCTCCAGCGTCTCGTTATTCTCGCCGGAGACGACTTTGACGATCTTTTGCAGCGAGTGTTCTCGATCGCCGGGGTTGGCGCGTTCGGGCGAATAGCCGAGGGCAAAGTCGCGGGGATGTCGCAGGCCGGAAACCTGCTCGATGATCGGCCCACAGAAATCTTCGGTCACACCTGGATAGACTGTCGACTCAAAAACGACGACGGCGCCTTTGCTCACCGCCTCGCCGGCGAGTTCGGACGCCAGTTTCAAAGAAGCTAGATCGGGAGCGCGATTTGCGTCGATAGGGGTTGGCACGGCGACGATGAAGAAAGTAGCGCCTTTCAACATCTCCCGGTCGGTGGTCAGCCCTATCGAGGTCTCCTTGAGCGCCGTTGCGTCAACTTCCCCCGTACGATCGACGCCGCCACGCAATTCCCCGATCCGACGCTCGCTGATGTCAAAAGCTATGGTGCCGGGGAAAACCTTCCCAAAGGCAATGGCTACCGGCAGGCCGACATAACCCAGGCCGATAACTGCAATGCGTTCGGACATCCGTGGGGTTCCTCGAGCCACCTGTTGAGCCGACGTGCTTGTATGGCAGGCTGTTGGCCAATTCAACGATGCTCTATCGCGAAGAGGAATGTCTCACGAAAAATGGTCGTTGCCATTTTCATGTTGCCATCCGCCGATGCCATCGATGTTGTGGATAAAATCCAGCAGGACCGGGTTTCGAGCCACTCTCTGCTGCGGATTGGGGTGAACCGTCAGGTTCTGCCGGCCATCTACGCAGCGGCGGCCCTGACGACAGGGCTGATATTCTCTGCTGCCAATCCATAGGCCACTATCGGCCTCAATCGTGCCTTCTGATCAAACCAAATGCCCGGATCGGAATTCGCATCGGCACCGAGCGGATCTGCGAAATTTCAGTTTGGTCCTTGTGCATTGGCTGCGGACACGTCGTATCCTGCGTGTGGCGACCGATATCTGGTCGATCAGCATTTGCCTGGGAGCAGAAATTGGCCAGACTCTATGACAGCCGCAGACGCATTCTCGTTACCGGGGGCGCAGGGTTTATCGGCTCGCATCTTATTGACCGCCTGTTGGAACGAGGCGACGAAATCTTGTGTGTCGACAACCTTTTCACCGGATCAAAGCGCAATATCGACCATTTGGCCAAGCATCCCCGCTTCGAATTCATGCGCCATGACGTGACCTTTCCGCTCTACGTCGAAGTCGATGAGATTTACAACCTGGCGTGTCCGGCCTCGCCTGTTCACTACCAGTACGACCCGGTTCAGACGATCAAGACCGCCGTGCACGGCGCCATCAATGTTCTTGGATTGGCAAAGCGGCTGAAATGCAAAGTCTTTCAGGCCTCCACCAGTGAGGTCTATGGTGACGCGTCTGTGCATCCGCAGCCCGAGAGTTACTGGGGCAATGTAAACCCGATCGGGCCGCGCTCATGCTACGATGAAGGCAAACGCTGCGCCGAAACGCTGTTCTTCGACTATCACCGACAACATGGCTTGTGGGTCAAGGTCGCGCGGATTTTCAATACGTTCGGGCCGCGCATGCACCCGGCAGACGGCAGGGTTGTCTCAAATTTCATCGTGCAGGCGCTTCGTGGTGAACCGATAACCATTTTCGGCGACGGCTCACAGACAAGGTCGTTTTGCTACGTCGACGACCTGGTGAGCGGCATGCTGCGCCTCATGGATACGGGGCCGGAGGTGACCGGTCCAGTAAACATCGGCAATCCAAGGGAAGTAACGATCAGGCGCTTGGCCGAACTGACGACGCAGATGACCGGATCAGGTTCGGATATAATTTACCGCGATCTTCCGCAAGACGATCCGCGGCACCGCCAGCCCGATATCACCCTTGCCAAAAGGCTTGTCGGCTGGGAGCCGACGGTGACTTTAGAAGCCGGGCTGCAACAGACGATCGACTATTTCAAAGCCCTGCTGCCGAAGGTTTCCACAAACTCGCCTTGACCCGGCACCGCAGTGCAACCGTCAAGTCTGACCGATCACCGTCGTGGTAGCGACGCCTTTTGCAGTCGACTCCGGTAGGCTTGAAGTTTTTCGAATTCTAATTATTTTAAGCTTGAAATTATTTTGAAGATGCATGGCGCTTCATCCGTCCGAGCCGGGACACCGGCATTTGGCGGAGAGCAGAAGGAGGAGGAAGATTTGCCGTTGTTCCGGAATAAAACTCCATGAACACAGCACGATTTTCCGAGAGTGTCACAGGCAAGATCGTCGATGGCGTTCTCGTCGTCACGATCGAAAATCCGCCGGCCAACGCGCTGTCCTTCCATGTCAGGGCCGGACTGATGGCTGCGCTTGGGCGTGCGGCGTCGGATGAAGTGTCTGCCGTGGTGCTGACCGCCATTGGGCGCACCTTCATCGGTGGCGCCGATATCAAGGAATTCGGCAAGCCCGCTATCGAGCCCACACTGCCTGAAGTGATCGAAGCGATCGAGAGCTTCGCGAAACCGTTCGTCGCGACAGTTGGCGGCGCGGCGCTCGGCGGCGGCTGCGAGATTGCGCTGGCCTGCCACTACCGGGTGGCCAGCAAGGCGGCCAGCTTCGGCCTGCCCGAGGTCAAGCTCGGGTTAGTGCCTGGGGCCGGCGGAACCCAACGCCTGCCCCGCCTCATCGGCACGGTCGCCGCAATCGACCTGATCGGCACGGGTCGGCCCGCGAAAGCCGACGAAGCGCTCACTCTCGGTCTGATCGATGCCATTGCAGACGATCTTCCCGAAGGCGCGCTCGATGTCGCCCGCCGTCTCGTTGGCCAACCGTTGCGGCGCACGGGCGCGCTTTCCGTCCCACGCTCGCAACCCGAAGCCGAAGCGGCAGCCGCAAGAAAGGTGCTTTCCCGCAGCCGTGGACAGATCGCGCCTGCAGAAGCCGTGAGATTGGTCCAGGCCGCGTCCACGGCCAAACTTGAGGACGGTCTTGCGGACGAACGCGCGACCTTCCTGCGCCTCCGGGATACTCGCGAAGCGGCAGCGTTGCGCCACGTCTTCTTTGCCGAGAGGCAAGCCAGCAAAGTCGACAGGCTGGAGGGTGTCACGCCTCGCAAGGTCGAGACCGTCGGTATCGTCGGAACCGGCCTGATGGGTGCAGGCATCGCGGTCTCGGCCTTGAATGCCGGCTATCGCGTAATCGGCATCGAGCAGAACGACGACGCCGCGGCAAAAGGATACGAGCGTATCGCCGGGCTTCTCGACAAGTCGGTCCAATCCGGCCGTCTCACCGATCATGCGCGCAGGGAGGCGCTGAGCCGGTTTGAAGCGGCCAGCGACGCCGGCAGGCTGGTGCAGGCCGATCTGGTCATCGAGGCAGTGTTCGACGATCTCGCGGTAAAAACCGAACTCTTCCGGAAGCTCGAACGTATCGTCCGCCCGGACGCCATCCTTGCGACCAACACCAGCTACCTCAACCCCGACGAGATCGCCTCTGCAACCGCCCGGCCCGAACGGATCGTCGGCCTGCATTTTTTCTCCCCGGCCAACGTCATGCGGCTAACCGAAGTGGTGGATTGCGCGGCGACGGCGCCCGATGTGCTCGCCTCGGCGATCGCCTTCGTCAGGAAGCTTGGCAAGCTGCCTGTCGTGTGCGGCGTTACCGAGGGTTTTATCGGCAACCGCATCTATTCGGCCTACCGCCGCGAGGCGGAGTTCATGGTGGAGGATGGCGCAGCACCCGATGAGGTGGATGCCGCGCTGGAGGCCTGGGGCTTCCCGATGGGGATCTTCGCGGTCAACGATATGGCTGGGCTGGAGATAGCCTGGGCGCGGCGCAAGCGACAGGCGGCGATGCGCGATCCGCAAGCACGTTATGTCGAAATCGCCGACCGGCTGTGCGAGGCCGGCCACTTCGGCCGCAAGACCGGGCGCGGCTGGTACGATTATTCGGACGGCGAACGCCGGAGCGACCCGCAAGTAACGGCGCTGATCGAGGCCGTGCGAGCGGCCAAGGGCATCGTGCCGCGCCGCTTTTCGCCCGATGAGATCGTCACGCGCTTGCTGGCGGCAATGGCCGACGAGGGCAAGGCATTACTCGCCGAAGGCATCGCGGCGCGTGCCTCCGACATCGATCTGGTGATGATCAACGGCTATGGCTTCCCGGCCCACAAGGGCGGGCCGATGTTCCGCGCCGGAGACATCTGACGATCGAGCTAAGACAGCTTGGCGATGACGGCGCGCAGGGCTTCGCCGAAACGCCTGACCTCGTCGACCGTGTTGTAATGAACCAGCGAGGCGCGGATGGCGCCGCTGTCCATCGACAGGTTGAGACGCTTCATCAGCCGGGGCGCATACATATGGCCGTCGCGGATGCCGATCTGCATGTCAGCCATTTCCTCGACGATCCGCTGCGGCGACAGCTTGCCGATGTTGAAGCAGAATGTCGGCACGCGTTCGTTGATGCGGGCTTCCTCGGCGACGCCGTAGATCGTGGCATTGCATCCCTTGAGCACGGCGAGCATCTCACGCGCCAGGAGCACTTCGTAATCGCGGATGGCGCCCATGCCGGCAACGATGTTGTCGCGCCGCGAGCGGTTGTTGGAGGGCGCCAGATTGCGGCCGATCAGTTCCAGGTACTGCACTGCGGCATCCATGCCTGAGACGTTCTCGTAGATGAAGGTGCCTGCCTCGACCTTGTAAGGCGGCTCGTCGGGGATGAAATCCTCGCGGAAGGTCGGCAGCCGCTTCAGCGTTTCGAAGCGGCCCCACAGAAAGCCCATATGGGGCGAGAAATTCTTGTAGCCGGAGCAGACGAGATAATCACAGTCCCAGGCCTGCACGTCGATCAGCCCGTGCGGTCCGTAGTGCACGCAGTCAAGGAACACTTCGGCGCCGGCCGCATGCGCGATCGCGGCCACCGAAGCGACGTCGACGATCGAGCCGATCGAATGCGCGGTCACCGTGCAGGCGACGAGACGGGTGCGATCGGAAACCAGCGGCTTGAGGTCGTCGACATGCAGGTTGCCGTCCTCGCGCATGCGCCACCATTTGAACTTGGCTCCGGCGGGCTCCAGCGCCAGCCACGTGGCGATGTTGGCGTCGTGGTCCATATCGGTGATGACGATCTCGTCGCGCTCTGTGTCCTTGGTCAGCATTTGGCCGATGCCGAGGCTGACCAGGCGAATGAACGAGGTGGCGTTCATGCCGAAGCAGATTTCCGACGGACTGTAGGCGTTGATCAGCAAGGCCACGCTCGTCCGAGCATCCGCAACCGATTGGTCGACCGTGACCGAGCGCCCATAGCGACCACCACGCTGCACATTGTGCGAGACCAGGTGATTGGTCACCGCGTCGAGCACGCTCTGCGGGATCTGCGCGCCGGCGGCGTTGTCCATGAAGATGAAATCACCGGCGCGCTGCAAGGCCGGAAACATGGCGCGGATGGTGTCGACCGGAAAGCCGCCGGCGGCTTGGGAATTGCTCAACTGTATCTCCTGCGAATGGCTTGGGAAGCGGGACGGTTGATGAGGTCAGCGCGTCTTCTCGGTCTTGAAGCGGTCTTCGAGCAGGCTGACGAGGCGGACCATGGGCCAGAGGAAGATGAGATAGACCAAAGCGGCGCCGATCAGCGGCGAGGGATTGGCATAGAGCGATTGCGCGTTGGTCGCTTCCTTCAACAGTTCCGGCAGCGCAACGGTGGAAGCGAGCGACGTGTCCTTGAACATCGAGACGCAATTGCTGGTCATCGGCGGGATGACGACGCGGATCGCCTGCGGCAGCACCACCTTGCGCAAGGTCAAAAGGAAAGGCAGGCCGAGCGCCTGTGCTGCCTCGAATTGGCCTTTCGGAATGCTCTCAATGCCGGAGCGGAACACTTCTGCTGAATAGGCCGACATGATGATGGCGAACGCCGTCACGGCGGAGGCCCAGGACGACAGACGGATGCCGAGGAAGGGCAGCGCATAGTAGATCAGGATCAGCACCACCAGCACCGGCAGGGCGCGGAAGATGTCGGTGTAGCCGACCGCCAGCCAGCGCAGCGGCTTCGGCGCATAGAGCCGCAACAGGCTGATCCCCAGGCCAATGGGAATGCCGATGCCGATACTCAAAATGCCGAGCAGCAGCGTGTTCAGGAAGCCACGCAACAGCGCCGGCAGGCTGGACATGATCACGTCAGGATTGAAGAAGGTGTCGATCAGCGACATGGGAGCGTTCCCGAACCCCAGAGCAAAGGATGCTCAAGTTAAAACCAATCGACCTTGCCTCCGATGAGGCTATCCGTGTGGCAGCAGGCGCCGGAGCGTGAAATGAATCGTGCCGGCCTGGGAGCCGGCACGATTTAAGTGCATTGCCGGTCAGGCCTTGGGCAGCGGCATTTCCTTGACCGTCGAGGAATCGGCTGGCGCGTCGCTGCCGAACCACTTCTTGTGGATCGCGGCCAGCGTTCCGTCCTTCTTCATCGCGGTCAGCGCGTCGTTCAGCTTACCGAGCAGCGGATGGTCCTTGCTCATCATCAGGCCGTACTGTTCGCCGGTCTTGATGCGCTGCTTGACCTTCAGGTCCTTCATCTTGGTGAAGGAGTATTCCATGCCCGGAATGTCGCTGACGGCGGCGTCCACGCGGCCCGCGCTGAGGTCGAGCAGAAGATTCTGCTGCGTGTCATAGCCCTTCACGTCGCTGTAGCCGTCAGCCTCCTGATGCGCCTTGACCCAGGTCTCGCCGGTCGAGCCTGAAAGCACACCGACGATCTTGCCCTTGAGGTCGGCCTCGGTGTTAACAGCGCTATCGGTCTTCGTCGCAATGCCCATGTCGGAGTCATAATAGGGCTGGGTGAAGGACAGCGTTTTCAGTCGCTCCGGCGTGATGGTGATGGAGGAGATCGCGACATCGATGCGGTTGGAACTGACAGCCGCGAACAGCGCCTGGAAGCCGAGGTCGGCAATGTCGGTGGTCATGCCGGCACGCTTGGCCGCTTCGTTGACGATGTCGACTTCAAAGCCCTCGAACGTGCCGCTCTCGTTCTTGTATTCGAAGGGCGGATTGGTCGGGTAGGCGCCGACATTGAGCACATCGGCGGCAAAGGCGGTGGCCGGGCCGGCAGCGATGCCGATCGTGGCGGCGAGAAGAAGCAGGTTGCGACGAGTGAAGCTCATTTTGTGTTCCCTCTGGTTGTGATCGGGCGGGTTAGCTCCCGCACGGTTTGTTGCCGTCCCACCTCCCAGCGGGGCGTCAATTCATGGCGGCGACCATGCGCTCGAGCGCGGTCGCTATCTGGTCGCGTTCACGGCACACGCACATCCGCAGGAAGGCCGCTGCCGAATTTCCAAAGAGGTGGCCGGGAGCCAGCCCGACGCGCGCCGTCTCCAGTATCCTGGCGCAGGCCTGCCGGGCGTCGCTTTCGCCGTCCATGGCAAAGAAGGCATACATGCCTCCGCGCGGTTTCGTCGGCAGGATGATGCCGGGAATCTGGGCCAGCCTGTCATAGGCAAGGTCGAGGCCGGTTTTGATCCGCTGTCTGATCTCCTCGACCAGCGGCTCGCCTTGGCGAATGGCGGCGACAGCGCCGGCCTGGATCGGCGCGGCGGTGCCGCTGTTGATATACTGCGTCATGGCGCCAAGCTGGTCGGCTACCCCCGACGGATGCGTCAGCCAGCCGATGCGCCAGCCGGTCATCGCCCACGCTTTCGAAAAACTGTTGACCGACAGCACCCGGTCGCCATCCTCGGCGATCTGCAGGATGGAAGGCGCAACATTGCCGTCGAAATAGAGCCGGCCATAGACCTCGTCGGAAATGATCCAGATGCCGGTGCGCCGGCTGAAGTCGAGCAGCGCCTGCATCTCATCGCGCGAAGCGGTCCAGCCGGTCGGATTGGAAGGCGTCGACAGGAAGATCGCGCGTGTGCGCGCATCGCAAGTGGCGAACAGCCGGTCGAGATCGAGATGCCAGTCGCCCTTGAAGTCGAGCGAAAACGGCCTTGGCTCGCCGCCGATCAGATGGATGGCGTTGTGGATGTTGGGCCATTGCGGCGCGACATAGACGACGTTGCTGCCGGTATCGACCAGCAGTTCCAGCGCCAGGTACAGCGCCTGCATGCCGCCGGGCGTGACGGTGGTGCGCGCAATCGGGATCGACCGGCCGTGAATGCGCGTCTGATATTCGGCCAGGGCTTCGTTCAGTGGCCCATGGCCACGCATGTTAGGGACGTAGAACGTCTGGCCTTCATCGAAGGCGGCCTTCGCGGCATCGCGGATGAAGGCCGGCGTCACCATGTCGCCTTCGCCGTACCAGAGCGCGATCACGTCGCCCAGTTCTCGGGCGCGCACGGCAAGGTTGGCAATGTTTTCGGTGTGCAGGTCACGGATCTGGGCACGTACGCCGTCGAAAGCATAACGCGCGCTGGACGATGACTGGGGCAGTATGAACGACAAGGACTGAAACCCCTCCCACCCGGAGCACCGCGACGGACTGCCCGGCAAGCCCCACCGGCACGACAGTCGCCATCGAGTTTGGATGCTATCCAATGTGCTGCGCTTTTCAAGGAAAAAGTTTTAAGCTTAAAAAGTTTTTGCCCGATCCCGCCCGTCTACCGCAGCTCGGCGCGCGCAGCGGTGCAGTTGGCCGCAGCGCCGGCGCCAAGAAACATCGTATCGCTGGCCAGCACGAAGAAGCTCGCGCCGATAGCGGCCCACTGGCTGATCGTCTGTGGGCTGGCGCAAAATATGCCCGATGTCCTGCCATGCGCGACGGTCGCGCGGATGATCCTTGTGATCGCCTCATCGAGCTTGTCCACGCCTTTCGGCCCGATCGCATCGATCGACACGGAGAGATCGCCGGGGCCGACGAAGACCACATCGATGCCGTCCATGGCCGCGATCGCCTCGATGTTGGCCAGCCCCTCCGATGTCTCGACCTGGACCGCGACGACCACCCTGTCATTGGCCGCGGCCAGATATTCGGGAATGCGATAGCCATAGCCGGCCGCGCGGCCAGGCCCGACGCCGCGCTCGCCCAGCGGCGGATAGCGCGAGGCTTTCACCGCCGCCTCGGCCTGAGCAGCGGTCGAGACGCGCGGCACGAGCACGCCTTGTGCGCCGCTGTCGAGCGCCGCCTGGATAGCTTCCGGCGCATGACCGGGAACACGCACCATGGCCGGCACGCGATGCACGTCGGCCGCCCGCACCATGGTTTCGATCGTGTCGCGCGCGATCTGGGCATGTTCCCAGTCGATGCAGACGAAGTCGAGGCCGGTGAGCGCCATCACTTCGACGGCGACGGGATGGGGAATAGCGGCGAAGGAGCCGACGAGATTGGTCTTGCCGATGCACTTCTGACGGAACGCGCTCATATCCATCCCCTTTTCCCCTCCAAATTCATATCCGCAATCGGCGGCGCGGCGAAGCTATTTCAGGCTTGAAATATTTTTGCGCGGGCCTAGCGTGTCGGTCTCCCGCCACGAGTTCCCATGATGATCAAAACGCATCCCCTGCACGGCTTGAACAAACTGAAGCTCGGCGTCTTTTCGACCAATGCCGATGGCGGTCTGGCCATCACCGATGTGGGGGAACGCTGGACGGCAAGCTGGCAGGACAATCTGACGGCGGCGCAGATCGCCGACCGCGCCGGGCTGGAATTTATGCTTCCGATCGCGCGCTGGCGTGGCTTTGGCGGCCGCAACAAGGTGCGCGAATGGTCGTTCGAGACCTTCACCTGGGCAGCAGCTCTGGCGGTGGCCACCGAGCAGATCGGCCTGTTCATGACCGTGCATGTGCCGCTGGTGCATCCGCTCTATGCCGCCAAGGCGCTGGCAACTGTCGACCATATCAGCCAGGGCCGCGCCGGCTTGAACATCGTCTGCGGCTGGAACCCGAAGGAATTCGGCATGTTCGGCACGCCTTTGGTCGAGAAGGGCTACGACCAGGCCGCCGAATGGATCGAAATCCTGGAAAAGCTCTACGCCTCGGACCAGCCTCTGGACTATGAAGGCACCTACTATCGCCTCAAGGAGGCAGTGAGCCGGCCGGCGAGCCTGCAGGTTCCACGCCCGGTGACCATGAACGCTGCTTTCGGTGGCCCGGGCCGGGATTTCGCCGCCCGATGCGATTATCTGTTCACGACCTTTTCGGAAATGAGCGATGCCGGCAAGCATGTCGCCGACATCAGCGAGCGGGCCGACAAGGTTGGCCGCAACGTCGGCGTCTACACGGTGGCGCATGTCGTCTGCCGTCCAACCATGGAAGAGGCGCAGGCCTACTACACGCGCTATGCCGTCGATCTGGTCGACCACAATGCGGTCGATGCTCATATGGCAGGCAAGAAGGAGTTCTCGCAGTCGCATGACCCGCATGCCTATGACCGCTACCGGCAGCGTTTCGCCGGCGGCGCCGGCACCTACCCGCTGGTTGGAACGCCGGAAACGATTGCCGCCGAGATGGCGGCAATAGCCGGGCATGGCTACCAGGGCATCGCGCTGTCGTTCGTCAACTACACCCAGGAACTGCCCTATTTCTGCGACCACGTATTGCCGCTGCTGAAGCGGGCGGGGCTGCGCTGCTGATCAATCCGGGAATAGCGAATTCGTTAATCCGGAATGACGGCGGTTGCCTGAATCTCGATCTTGGCGCGATCTTCCACCAGCGCCACCACCTGCATGGCGGCCATCGCTGGGAAATGCCGGCCGATCACCTCGCGATAGGCCTCGCCTATACCCTTGAGATTGCCGAGATATTCGGCCTTGTCGGTGAAATACCAGGTCATCGCGGTGATGTGCCGTGGCTCCGCGCCGGCTTCCGCCAGCACGGCGACGATGTTTTGCAGCGTCTGCCGCACCTGGCCGGCGAAATCGTCGGTCTCGAACTGGCACTGCCCGTTCCAGCCGACCTGTCCGCCCACGAAGACGAGCCTGCCGCGCGCAGCAATGCCGTTGGCGTAGCCGACCGGTTTCGCCCAGCCCTCCGGCTGCAGGATCTCGTGCATTTTCAAGCCTCCCCGGTATTCTTAAAGATCAATCTCAAATCAAATACATCGCCGTCAGGCCGCGCCCATCACCTGCCGTGCGATCACCACCTTCTGCACATCGGATGCGCCCTCGTAGATGCGTAGCGCGCGGATCTCGCGATAGAGGCTCTCGACGATATGGCCCTTGCGGACGCCGTCCCCCCCATGCAGCTGCACAGCCTTGTCGATCACCTCTTGCGCCTTGTCGGTGGCGAACAGCTTAGCCATCGCCGCCTCGCGGGTGACACGCGCCGCGCCCATGTCCTTGGTCCAGGCAGCGCGGTAGACCAGCAGCGCCGCGGCATCGACGTCCAGCGCCATGTCGGCGATATGGCCTTGCACCATCTGCAGCTCTGCCATCGGAGCGCCGAAGAGTTTGCGCTCGGCCACCCTGCTGATGCTTTCGTCCAGCGCCCGGCGGGCAAAGCCGAGTGCCGCCGCGCCGACCGTCGAGCGGAACACGTCAAGCACCGACATGGCGATGCGGAAGCCGTCTCCCGGTTTGCCGATCAGCGCCGAGGCCGACACCCGGACCTGATCGAAGGAAAGCCGCGCCAGCGGATGCGGCGCGATCACTTCAAGGCGCTCGGCGATGCCAAGCCCCTTGGTATCAGCGGGTACGAGAAAGGCGGAAAGTCCCTTGGCACCCGGTGCCTCGGCGGTGCGGGCAAAGACGACGTAGAGATCGGCAATGCCGCCATTGGAAATCCAGGTCTTCTCGCCGCTGAGGATATAGAAGTCGCCATCGCGGCTCGCCATCATTTCGGTGTTGGCGACATCCGACCCGGAGCGTGGCTCCGAAAGCGCGAAGGCGGAAATCGTCTTGCCGGCCCTGGTCTTTGCCAGCCATTGCTGCTGGTCGGGCGTGCCGAACAGGCTGAGCGCGCCGGTGCCGAGCCCCTGCATGGCGAAGGCAAAGTCGGCCAACCCGTCATGGCGCGCCAGCGTCTCGCGGGTGATGCACAAGGTGCGGACATCGAGCGGTCCCGGATTGTCCGTATCGAGCGCCGTCGGCTTCAGCCAGCCGTCGCGGCCAAGTTTCGCCACCAGCTCGCGGCAGGCGGCATCGACGTCATGGTGATCGACGGGCAGGTTCCTGACGCACCATGCTTCCAGCCTTTCGGCCAGTTCGCGGTGGCGATCTTCAAAGAACGGCCAGCTGAGGAAGCTCCTGTCTGCCATCAATTCCCCTCGAACACCGGTTTTTCCTTGGCGACGAAGGCCTTGTAGGCGCGCTCGAAGTCACGCGTCTGCATGCAGATCGCCTGCGCCTGCGCTTCCGCTTCGATTGCCTGGTCGAGGCCCATCGACCATTCCTGGTTGAGCTGCGTCTTGGTGATGCCGTGCGCGAAGGTCGGGCCGGAGACGATGCGCGCCGCCATCTCGAGCGCGTCGGCCTCGAGCACTGCGGCATCGACCAGCCTGTTGTAGAAGCCCCAGCGCTCGCCTTCCGCCGCCGTCATCGTGCGGCCGGTGTAGAGCAATTCGGCGGCACGGCCCTGGCCGATGATGCGCGGCAGGATCGCGCACGCGCCCATATCGCAGCCGGCAAGCCCGACGCGGGTGAACAGGAAAGCGGTCTTGGCCTCCGGCGTGGCGATGCGGATGTCGGCGCTCATGGCGATGATGGCGCCGGCGCCGACCGCGACCCCGTCGACCGCCGCGATGATCGGCTTGCCGCAGTTGAGCATCGCCTTGACGAAATCGCCGGTCATGCGGGTGAAGGCGAGCAATTCCTTCATGTCCATCTTGACCAATGGGCCGATAATGTCGTGGACATCGCCGCCCGAGCAGAAATTGCCGCCATTGGGCAGGAACACCACGGCGTCGACGTCGTCGGCATAGACGAGATCGCGGAACGTGTCGCGCAGTTCCGCATAGCTGTCGAAGGTCAGCGGATTCTTGCGCTCCGGCCGGTCGAGCCGCACCTTGGCGATCCTGCCTTCGACTTCCCAAAGGAAGTGCTTCGGCTTGAGGCCGGCCATCGAACTCATTCGCGTCCCTCCCAGTTGCTGCGGAACGAGGTCAGCATGCCGGTCAGCCGGCGCGCATCCTCCTCGCTGACCTTGGCCAGCAATTCTCCGATCCAACCCTCATGCGCCGCGGCCATTGCGGCAAAAGATTTGGAACCCTCGTCGGTCAGTCGCACCATGGATGTGCGGCGATCGCCATTGCGGCGCGCGCGCGCGACCACCCCTTCCGAAACCAGCCGGTCGACGATGCCGGTGACATTGCCGTTGGATACCAGCAGGAAGCGCGACAGATCGCTCATCAGCATGCCTTCCGGCGCGCGGTAGAGGGCGGCCATGACGTCGAAACGCGGCAGCGTCGTATCGAATTCCTTCTTCAGGCGCTCGCGCAGCTCCGCTTCGATCGTGCGCGAGGCGCGCAGCAGCCTGATCCAGAGACGCAGCCGGTCCTTGCCGGGTCCCGACGGCGCGGGCAATGGGCCGGCTACCATGTTTCGCCTCCTGAGATCGAAATTGCTTGTCCGGTAATCGACGCAGCCGCATCGCCGCACAGCCAGAGCACCGCCGCGGCAACTTCCTGCGGCTGGATGAAACGGCCTTGCGGGTTGGTCGAGGCAAGGCTCGCCCGCGCCTGCTCGACTGAGCGGCCGGTCTTTTCCACGACGCGCTGAATGGACTCCTCCAGCATGCCGGTCTCTACGAAGCCCGGGCAAACGGCGTTGACGGTCACGCCGGATTTCGCCGTCTCGGCGGCCAGCGCCCGCATCAGCCCGACGACGCCGTGCTTGGCCGCCACATAGGGTGCGACATAGGCGTAGCCTTTCAGCCCTGCGGTCGAGGCGACGAAGACGATCCGGCCCGCCTTGCGCGCGGCCATGCCGGCCAGCGCCGGCTTCACCGTCAGGAAGGCGCCGGTCAGATTGACGTCGAGCGTGCGCTGCCAGTCGGCAAGCGAGGTCTTGTGCGCCGGCGTGCTGCCGGCAATGCCGGCATTGGCGACGACGATGTCGAACGGGCCGCGCACGGCTTCCGCTTGCGCGTAGAGCGATGTCACCGCCGCCTCGTTGGCAACATCGGCTGACATGGCGTGGATGCGGTCGTTCTCGCCAGCCACCTTGGCAAGCTCGGCCTCGCGCCGCCCGCATATGGTCACCTCTATGCCGGCCTCGGCCAGCACGAGTGCTATGGCCCGGCCGACGCCGGAGCCGCCGCCAGTGACCAGCGCATGTTTGCCTGAAATCGCCAAGGCCGTCGTCATACTTTCAGCCCCGCCGCCGCATCGCGCTCGGCCAGCCGGTAGATCTGGTCGCGTCCGGGAAGATAGGGATCCGGCCATTTGACCCCACGGTCAGTGAGCCTCACCGCCGCATGCAGCGTCCAGTAGGGATCGGCGAGATGCGGCCGTGCCAGGGCCACCAGGTCGGCGCGGCCTGCCATCAGGATCGAATTGACATGGTCCGGCTCATAGATGTTGCCGACCGCCATCGTCGCCATGCCGACCTCGTTGCGGATACGGTCCGAGAATGGTGTCTGGAACATGCGGCCATAGACAGGCTTGGCGGCAATCGAGGTCTGACCTGCCGAGACGTCGCAGATGTCGACGCCGGCTTCGTGCAGCATGCGCGCGATCTCCACCGCATCGGCCGGCGTCACACCCTCGATGCCGACCCAATCATTGGCCGAAATGCGCACCGAAATCGGCTTTCGCCCCGGCCAGGCGGCGCGCACCGCATGGAAGACTTCCAGGGGATAGCGCATGCGATTTTCCAGCGAACCGCCATACTCATCCGTGCGCTGGTTGGTGACCGGCGTGATGAAGGACGACAGGAGATAGCCGTGCGCGGCGTGGATCTCCAGCATGTCGAAGCCGCAACGATCGGCCATTTCGGTGGAGGCCACGAACTGGTCGCGCACCAAATCCATATCGGCGCGGTCCATGGCTTTCGGCACCTGGTTTTGCGGCGACCATGCAATCGCCGAGGCCGCCATGACCGGCCAATTGCCCGAGGAGAGCGGCACGTCGGTGCCCTCCCAGCCGACACGGGTCGAGCCCTTGCCCCCGGAATGCCCGATCTGGGCGCAGATTTTAGCCTCGGTCTCGGTGTGGACGAAATCGACCAGCCGCTTCCACGCCACCTCATGTTCGGACGCATAGAAGCCGGGACAACCGGGCGTGATGCGTCCTTCCGGGCTGACGCAGGTCATCTCGATATAGACAAGCCCGGCGCCGCCCTTGGCACGCTCGGCATAGTGGGCGAAATGCCAGTCGGTCGGGCAGCCATCGACTGCCTTGTACTGCGCCATCGGCGAAACGACGATGCGGTTGTTGAGCTGCATGTCGCGCAGTTTGAACGGCGCGAACATCGGTGCCCGGCGTTGCCTGTTGCCGCCTGCCCCCGCCTGGCGCTGGAACCATTCCTCGGCGCTTTCAAGCCATTTGGCATCGCGCAGCCGCAAATTCTCGTGGCTGATGCGTTGCGAGCGGGTCAGCAGCGAATAATTGAACTGCACCGGATCGAGGCCGAGATAGCGCTCGACCTCCTCGAACCACTCCAGCGAATTGCGCGCCGCCGACTGCAGCTTCAGCACCTCGGTGCGGCGCGCATCCTCATACTTGCGGAAGGCGGCGTCGAGGTCCGGTTCGGTTTTGACATATTCGGCCAGCGCCACCGCGCTTTCCAATGCGAGCTTGGTCCCGGAGCCGATCGAGAAATGTGCCGAGGCCGCCGCGTCGCCCATCAGAGCCAGGTTCTTGTAGGACCAGCGTTCGCACAGCACGCGCGGGAAATTGATCCAGGCCGAACCTCTGATGTGATTGGCATTGGTCATCAGCGCGTGGCCGCCGAGATGTTTCTCAAAGATGCGCTCGCAGACGGCGATGGATTCCTGCTGCGACATGGCGCCGAAGCCGAAGGCAGCCCAGGTCTGTTCGCTGCACTCGACAATGAAGGTCGCTGTCTCGCTGTCGAATTGATAGGCGTGCGCCCACACCCAGCCATGATCGGTCTTCTCGAAGATGAAGGTGAAGGCGTCGTCGAATTTCTGGTTGGTGCCGAGCCAGACGAATTTGCATTTGCGGGTGTCGATGTCGGGCTTGAAGACTTCGACGAAGGTGTTGCGCGCCCTTGAGTTCAGCCCATCGGCGGCGACGACCAGATCATGCGTCTCCATATAGTGCTGAGGGTCGGCGATATCGCTCTCGAACATCAGCCTCACGCCAAGTTCGCGCGCGCGTCGCTGCAGCAGGATCAGAAGCCGCTTGCGGCCGATGCCACAGAAACCGTGGCCCGACGAGACCGTGCGCACGCCGTCATGGATGACGGCGATGTCGTCCCAATAGGCGAAATGCTTCTTGATCCATACAGCGCTGACCGGGTCGTTTTTGGCAAGGTTGTCGAGTGTTTCGGCCGACAGCACGACGCCCCAGCCGAACGTATCGTCGGCGCGGTTGCGCTCAAACACCGTGACCTCGTGGGCGGCGTCCCGCAGCTTCATTGAAATGGCAAAGTAGAGGCCGGCTGGTCCGCCACCGAGAACCGCAACCTTCATCCGTGCGATCTCCTCTTCGCTTGCTGCATATCAAGTATCGCGCCGGAGATAAAATATTTCAAGCTTAAAGTTTCATGTTGGAACGATTGCTGGACACGGGTGGCGCGCCTGCGGGCTGGCCCCGCAAGCGCGCTCTGGAAATTACTTGTCCGGGTTCTTCGGGCTCCACAGCACAGTCTCGGCACCCTTCTCATAGGCCATCCCATCGGGATAGCTGATCGCCTCCAGTTGCAATCCCCATGGCGCCTGGAAATAGAGGATGGTCTGGCCGGCCGCCGGACCTTCCTTGACCGGCAGCGGACCCAACCGCGTCTTCACCCCCTTGCCGTCGAGATAGGCTTTCGCCGCGGCGACATCATCGACATACATGGCAATGTGGAAGCCGCCGATATCGCTGTTCTTCGGAGTCAAATCCTTCTGGTCAGGCGCGGTGTACTTGAACAGCTCGATGTTCGATCCATAACCGCAACGCACCATGGTGACCTGCTCGATGACAGCCTTCGGATCGACGCCCAGAAGATCCTGCATGAAGGTGCCCTTGTCATCGGCGAACGGACCGAACGACATCGCCTTCTTGCAGCCGACGACTTCGGTGAAGAAGTCGACCGCCTGCTTCATGTCGGGCACCGTGATGCCGGTGTGGTCGTGGCCGCGCATGCCGGGGATCGCATCGGCCGAAGCCGTTCCCATCGAGCAGAACAGGATCGCGGCAAGCATCGTGCCGCGGGCTGCGTAATTCATATTACCCTCCGTTCGCGGGCTGATTTTGCCCTCATGCACGTCCGAAGCCCGCTGTTCGGCGTGGGGGGTGAACAGTCCTATGCCGGCGCTTTCGTTGCTGGCCGCAACCAGTCCGCGTCGATCTCAGGCAGTGGGATGGCGGCAAGCAGGTCGCGCGTGTAGGTCTCCTTGGGATTGTCGAACAGCGCATCGGTGGCGNGTGGCGCTCGCCTCGACGATCCTGCCCTCGCGCATGACGATCACTTGTTGGCACAGCCGCCGGATGACCGACAGGTCGTGGCTGATGAAGGCGACCGTCAGCCCCATCTCCGCGGCCAGTCTCTCCAAAAGGGTGAGGATCTGCGCCTGCGTCGATACGTCGAGGCCGGAGACGATCTCGTCGGCCAGCACGAATTTCGGCGAAAGCGCCAACGCGCGCGCAATTCCGACGCGCTGGCGCTGCCCGCCCGACAGTTCATGACGATAGCGACTAGCGAAGCTTTGCGGCAGGCCGACGCGATGCAATGCCTCGGCGACGCGTTCCCTAAGCCTGTCGCCAAGCCCATTCTGCTTGAGCGGCGCGGCAATGATGCCGGCGATGGTGCGACGCGGGTTGAGCGACGACATCGGGTCCTGGAAGATCATCTGCAGGTGGCGGCGCAGAGGTCGCAGCTCGGCATCCGGCAGATGGGCGATATCGCGGCCCTCGAAATGGATGCTGCCGACGCTCGGCTCCAGAAGTCTGACAAGCGTGCGGCCGAGCGTCGATTTTCCGGACCCGGATTCACCGACGATGCCGGTCACCAAGCCCCTCGGCAAATCGAAATCCAGGCCTCTCAAAATCTCGGCCAGCGGCGCGCGCCCGATCAGCGGCTTGCGGGTCATGTCGGGCAGCGCCACCTTCAGCCCGCGCACGGAAAACAGCGGCTCAACCATGCGGCCGCCTCCACGCCTGGTCTGCCGCGCCGATCTCGGCGGCAAGCCCGGCCAGCACGGTCTCGTCCACCGGCTTCAGCGAGGCAAAGGGATCCGTATAGCGCGGCGTAGCGGCCATCAATGCCCG
Source organism: Mesorhizobium sp. L103C119B0 (assembly GCF_000502235.1). Lineage (NCBI taxonomy): Bacteria > Pseudomonadati > Pseudomonadota > Alphaproteobacteria > Hyphomicrobiales > Phyllobacteriaceae > Mesorhizobium > Mesorhizobium sp. L103C119B0. Next base: position 389,188 of record NZ_AYXE01000001.1, read on the forward strand.
CGTATAGGGATGCTCAGGCGCGGCGAAGAGAGCGGCTGTGTCAGCCTCTTCCACCACCTTGCCGGCGTAGAGCACAGACACTTGCTGGCTGATCTTTGCAACGACGCCGAGATCGTGGGTGACGAACAGGATCGCGGTGCCATGCTCGCGCTGCAGCTCGGCGATCAGTCGCAGGATCTGCTTTTGCACGGTAACGTCGAGCGCGGTTGTCGGCTCGTCGGCCACGATCAGCCGTGGCTCGGCGGCGAAGGCGGCGGCGATCAGCACGCGCTGGCGCATGCCGCCGGACAGCTCGTGCGGATAGCATTTCAGCACCCGGTCGGGATCGCGGATCTGCACCTCATCCAACAATTGCCGGATACGCTTGTCCGCCTTGTCACCGTTCCAGCCGAGAATGCGCACCAGCCGGTCAGTCATCTGCGGACCGATGCGGCGCGACGGGTTGAGCGCAGTCAACGGATCTTGCGGGATCAGCGCCGTGCGAGCGCCGATCAGCGTGCGCCTTGCCTTGGGCTGCAGCCTGCCGAGCTCTTGGCCTTCGAGCTGCATGGCGCCTTCGACGATGCGCACGCTTGACGGCAGCACACCGAGCACCGCCTTGCCGATCATCGTCTTGCCGGCGCCGCTCTCGCCAACAAGGGCACGCACCTCACCCGGCTGCACGGAGAGCGACACCGACCGCAGCACGCGCTGGCCGTTCGGCAGCACGGCGCTCAGATTGGCAATATCCAGGCAAGCGCTCATCGCAGCACCGGATCGAAGCGTGTCTTCAGCGCCTCACCGAACTGGCTGAACGACAGCACGGTGAGGATCAGCGTGACAAGCGGAAACACCAGCACCCACCAGGCCTGATGGATCGACAGCCGGCCCTCGGCGATGATGCCGCCCCAGGTCGGATCGTCGGTCGAGATCGACAGATTGACGAAGGACAGGATGGCCTCGACGATGACGGCGATGCCCATCTCCAGCGACAGCAGTGCCACGATCGACGGCACCACATTGGGCAGCACCTCGCGCAGCATGATGCCGATGCGGCCATAGCCGGCGATGCGGGCGTTCTCGACATAGTCCATGCGCGACTGGCCCATCGCTTCGGCGCGGATCACCCGGCAAAAGCGCGTCCAGTCGATTATGACGATGGCGAGGATGACGGAACTGAGGCCGGTGCCGAGCACCGCGACCAGCAGGATGGCGAACAGCACCGGCGGGAATGCCATCCAGACGTCGACGATGCGTGAAATGATGCGGTCGGCCCAGCCGCCGAAATAGCCGGCGACCAGTCCGAGCGTCGAGCCGACAAGGCAGGCGGCGATCGCCGCCGCGAAAGCGACGATGAAGGCGATACGGCCGCCGAAGATCAGCCGGGAGAGGAGATCGCGGCCGAGGCTGTCGGTGCCCAGCCAATAGCCGGATTCCGCACCACTCATCCAGAATGGCGGCAGCCGTTCCAGCATCAGGTCTTGCGCCAGCGGGTCCTGCGGTGCGACCAGCGGCGCGAAGATCGCGGCCAGCAGCGCCAGCAGCAGCCAGCCGCCGGCCAGCCACAGCCTCGGGCCCAGTCCGCGCCGGGCGATGCGTGCCTCATCCATGGCGCAGCCTCGGATTGAGCAGCGCGTACATCATGTCGACGCCAAGATTGATCAGCACGAACAGCAGCGCGAACACCAGCACGATGCCTTGGATCAGCGGCAGGTCGCGGTTGATGACGGCATCGATCGCCATGTTACCGAGCCCTTCGTAGGAAAACAGCCGCTCGACGATGACCGTGCCGCCGATGAGGAAGGTGAACTGGACGCCGACGAGAGTCAGTGTCGGCAAGGCAGCGTTCTTCAGCGCCTCGCGTAAGATAACCTGCGTTTCCGAAAACCCCTTCACCCGCGCCAGCACGACATAGTCGAGGTCCAGCACTTCCTTCAGCGACTGTTTCAGCAACTGCGCGATGATTGCGGCCAGCGGCAGCGCCAGCGCCACAGCCGGCATCAGCATGTGCTTCAGGAGATCCCAGGTCAGGTCGAGGCGCAGCCGAAGCAAGCTCTCGAAGAAATAGAACTGGGTGACGAAGGGCAGGTCGAGCTGCGGCGACACGCGGCCGGAAATGTCGAAGATCGGCACCAGCACGCCAAACAAAAGGATCAGCACGAGGCCCCACAGGAAATCGGGAATGGAAAGGGCGGCACCGCTGGCGATATCGATGCCGGCTTCGACCGCCGTGCCACGTTCGCGGGCGCCGAGGATCGCCGTCGTGCCGCCGAGCCCAACCGCCATGATCAGCGCGACGATGGCGAGTTCCAGCGTTGCCGGCAAGCGGTTGAAGACGAGGCTGAGCACATCTTGCCTGAGCGAAATCGAGGTGCCGAAATCGCCCCTGACGACGCCGGACAGCCAGATGAAGAATTGCTGCACGATGGTCTTGTCGAGCCCGTAGAGTGCACGCAGCCGGTCGATGTCGGCATCTGTCGCACCGGGGGGCAGCATCATGGCGATCGGGTCACCAGGCGCGACGCGGATCACGACGAAGACGACGACAGCCACGCCGAACAGCGTGATCAGCATCGTCAGCAGACGGATCAGGAATCGTTGCAGGAGCATTCTGGTGTTGGCCCAGTGCGTTTCTAACGAAGAGCCCCCTCATTCGTCCGCTTCGCGGCCACCTTCTCCCCGAGGGGAGAAGAGGTCACGGACAGCTGAGCTGGTCTCTTCTCCCCAGCGGGGAGAAGGTGGCCCGAAGGGCCGGATGAGGGGGCCGCTCAGCGAAGGGTGGCGCCCACAAGCCGATATCAGGCCGGGGTCATCAGCGCCGGCAGCAGCGCGCCGGACACATGCTGCACCACGTTGACGCCCTTGGCATGCACGATAGGTTGCGCATACTGAATCAGCGGCAGCACATAGGCCTGCTCGGCGATATACTTGTCGACAGCCTTCCAGCCGGCGATGCGCTTGGCCTCGTCCTTCTCGCCCCAGAGCGGATTGATCATGTCGATCAGATCCTGGCTGTCCCACACCGAGTGCGGGCTCGGCCCATACATGGCAAAACCCGTCGACGTCGTCGGGTCGCCGATGGCGTTGCCCCAATTGTAGAAGGCGGCCGGCGCCAGCTTGTCGGCGGCGCGCAGTTCATAGTGCTTGGCGATCTCGTAGACCTCGATCGTCGCCTCGATGCCGACCTTACGCCACATGCCGACGATCGCCTGGATCATCTCATAATCCTTGGGCTTGAAGCCCTTGGTCGTCTGGATGGTGAACTTGACCGGTTTTTCCGGCGAATAGCCGGAAGCCGCGAGCAGCTCCTTGGCCTTTTCCGGATTGTGCTCGACCTTGATCGAGGCGTCGAAGGCCGTGTACTCCGGGGTCTCCAGCGTAGCGATCGGTTGGCCATAGCCGCGCAGCAGCCGCTTGACCAGAAGCTCCTTGTCCACAGCCATGACGGCGGCCTGGCGGACGTTCTTGTCCAGCATCGCTTCGATGTCGTTGAAGAAGATCATGCCGATGTCGGAAACGGGCTTGCACGAGCCGGCAAGCCCGTCCTTGGCGATCAGCCGGTCATACTCTTCATAGGGGACCTCCAGCGTCACCTGCGAGGAACCGGATTCGATTTCGGCAACGCGGCTCGCCGCATCAGTGACGAACTTGATCGTCACATTCTCGAAGGCCGGCTTGTCGCCCCAATAGTGCGGGTTGGCCTTCAGTCGGAGGAAAGCATTTCGCTCGAATTTTTCCACCATGTAAGGGCCGGTGCCGATCGGCGCCTTCTCGAAACCTTCGGCGCCGACCTTCTCATAATAGGCCTTCGGCAGGATGTAGCCGGTCAGGAACGACATCCATTTAAAGTAGACCGGATCGAACTGCACGACGTCGCCGGTGATCTTGTTGCCGTCGATCTTGAAATTGTTGACGTTCTTCCAGACGAACTGGATCGGATTGCCGGTCTTTTCGTCGCCCGCCCGCTGCAGCGACCAGACCACGTCCTCGGGCGTGAAGGGCGAGCCGTCATGCCAGGTCACGCCTTCGCGCACCGTCATCGTCACCTTGGTGCGATCCTCGTTCCAGCCCCATTCGGTGAGCAGGCCAGGCGCAAAGGACAGGTCCGGCTTTTGCGGAATGAACTGGTCGAACACCGACTGGTAGAGGCCCTGGATCGTCGGGTTGACGGCCGAGGGTCCGGTGGTCGGATCCCAGGACGGCAGGTTGACGTTATAGGCGATGGTCAGTTCGCCCGCTGCCTTGGCGATCTGCGGCAGGCCGATTGCGGCCGCACCAAGTGCCGCGGCACTGTATCCCAGCAATTCGCGTCTGTTGATTGTCATGGTCGTTCCCCTTGTTGTTTGTTGTCTTTGCGCGGCACTACCAGTTCATAGCTTCAGGCTTCGTGGGCAGCAGCGCCTTGCCTCTCGTCGCCCTCCTGAAATCTTCCGAGCTACCTCCCGCCAAGCTGTTGCGCGAGCATGTAGCCCGAGGCCGCGCCGCTGCCGGCGCCCGGCCATGTCGCGGCGCCCGTGAGGTGCAGATTGGCGACCGGCGTGTTCCAGCCGGCATAGCCGCGCGCCGGGCGAAACAAGAAGTTCTGCGCCAGATGATGGCTGCCGCAGACCTGGTCGCCACCGACGAGATTGGGGTTCTCACGCTCGAGGTCGATTGGCGAGAACACTGCACGGCCGAGGATTTTCGCGTGCAGTCCGGGTGCGTAGATCTCGATGGTGTCGAGCACGCGTTCGGCATAGACGTCCTTGACCTGATCCCAATGCGCGGGCGCGATCTTGCCGGCCGCCTCGCCCAGGATTTCGGCGGGCAGCATGCGCACCTGCACCCACAGCACATGCTTGCCCTGCGGCGCGCGTGACGGATCGACCGCGGTCGGCTGGCCGACGACCAGCACCGGTTCGTCCGGCAGCATGCCCGCCATCGCCTGCTGATAGGTGCGCGACATCGCGTCGAGCGACGGCGACAGATGCACATAAGCGAACTGCCGCAGCTCGGCCCCGGCGCGCCAGTCCGGCAGGTCGTCGAGCGCCAGATGGATCATCATCGTGCCAGGCGCGTGCCGAAATTTCTGCATAGCCGTGTCGAAGCCGGTGTCGCCGGAACCGTTGGGCAGCAACTTGCCGGTCAACGCCTTGGGCGCGACGCCGGCAATCACCGCCTTGCTTGCCGTATGCGTCTCACCGGAGGCGAGCCGGACGCCGGTCGCCTTGCCGCCGGAAACGGTGATTTCGGCAACCTCTGCCCCGGTAACGATCTTGCCGCCCGCCGAGGTGACCATACCTGCCAGCGCCCGGATGATCGTGTCGGCGCCGCCCTTGCCCAGCACCATGCCAAAGCTCTGGTTGGCCATCGATTCCAGATAGGGGAACACGGCGCCGCCGGCGATGTCGGGTGCAAAGTCGAGATGCATGCCCCAGGTGGCGAGCGTTGCCCGCACATGCGCAGACTCGAAATTTTCCTCCAACCAGGCGCGAGGCGATGACAGCAAAAGCCGACCGGTGTCGAGCGCGCCTGAGATACCCTTCTTGCGCCACAGGTTCCAGGCGGTGCCGGCAAGCGCACGCACACTCATCGGCGAGCCCAGCAGCCGGAACAGATGCTCGGCCTCATCAGGGAATGCGGCAACGAGCTTGCGCCACGTCTCGGCATCGGCAGCGGAGAACGCGGCCATGCGGCTGGCAGTCTTTTCCAGGTCATTGCTGACGCCAAACCAGCGTCCGTCCGGAAAGGCGCTGGCGAAACAGTCGGCGACCGGCGCGAACGCCAAACCCTGCGCTTTCAATTCATTTGCATATTTCCGGTGGAAGGCGGAGCCGGCGAACAGGCTCAGATTCATCGCACCGAAATCGTGGCGGAAGCCGGGAAGCGTATATTCGTGTGTCTGGACGGCGCCGCCGATTGCTGCACTGCGCTCGAAAATCCCGGTTTTCCAGCCCTTGAGTGCCAGATGCGCAGCGCATGCCAGACTGTTGTGGCCCGCCCCGACAAAGATGGCGTCGAACTCGCTCACGCCCCGTTCCCATTTCCTTTATGCTTAAAGATAATTGCAGATGCATATGTTTTCGTCTAGTAGGATATTAAGGGCCGAGACGAGCCTTGATCATCACCGACAAGAGGGAACTTCAGACCATGGACACGCAAAAACTCCTCGGCGAAGTCGCCGGCCAACTGCTTTCAGGCGCCATCAAGGTGGTCGACCTCTCTGCGCCGCTCGGACCCGACACGCCGCTGATCAAGCTGCCGCCGGAGCTTGCCGTCGACACGCCGAAGGTCGAGATCCACAACATCTCCCGCTACGACAAGAACGGTCCGTGGTGGGCATGGAACTGGCTGAAGCTCGGCGAGCATTCGGGCACGCATTTCGATGCGCCGCAGCACTGGATCAGCGGTAAGGACTATCCGGACGGCGCCACCGACACCATTCCGGCGCAGAATTTCGTCGGCCCGGTCAACGTCATCGACTGCTCGAAGGAAGCCGCCGCCGACCACGATTTCCTGCTCACCGTCGACCACATCAAGGCATGGGAAGCCAAGCATGGCACGATCAATGCCGGCGAATGGGTGGTGATGCGCACCGACTGGTATAAGCGCAATGGCTCGGAAGCCGAGTTCCTCAACGCCAACGAGACCGGCCCGCACACGCCAGGTCCGACGGCCGAAGCCATCCAATTCCTGATCAGCAAGGATATCAAGGGCTGGGGCTCGGAGACGATCGGCACCGATGCCGGCAAGGCCGGCGGCATGGAGCCGCCATTCCCGGCGCACACGCTGATGCACAAGGCCAACCGCTATGGCCTTGCCAGCCTCTGCAACCTCGACCAGTTGCCGCCAAAAGGCGCCATCCTGATCGCCGCACCGCTCAAGATCGAACATGGCACCGGCAGCCCGATCCGCGCGCTGGCACTGGTGTCGAAAGGCTGAGAAAGCACGCTGAGGTGAGCCAGCCGGATCACATCATCGTCGGCAGCGGCATCAACGCGCTGGTCTGCGCGGCGATGCTTGGCGGCAAGGGCGCGAAGGTGCTCGTCCTCGAGCGCAACGACCGCATCGGCGGCTGCATGCGTACCGAGGAGATCACCGCGCCCGGCTTCATCCATGACGTGATGGCGACCACCTTCGTGCTGTTCATCACCTCGCCGGCCTTTGCGGCGTTGGGCGGCGATCTCGCGCGGCACGGGCTGGAGTTCTGTCACACCGGCACGCCAACCGGCGTGCTGCGGCCGGACGGCAGCCATGCCGTGCTCACCACCGACCGCGCCGCCAACGTCGCTGCAATCAATGCGATCGCCCCCGGCGATGGCGACCGGCACGCCGACGATGTCGGCAGCATCGAGCGCAATGCCGGCCTGCTGTTCGGCCTGCTCGGCGGCAGCCTGTGGTCTTATCCGACAGCCAAGCTGTTGGCCGGCGATGCCTGGCGGCGAGGCCCGCGCGGGCTTGCCGCCTTTCTCGGTGAAGCACTGGTGCCGGCGCGCAGCTGGCTGGAAAGCACCTATCGGTCCGAGACAATCCGCGCGCTGTGGGCGCCCTGGGTGCTGCACGCCGGGCTCGGACCGGAAGACGCCTTCTCAGGGCAGATCGCCAAGGTCATTGCCTTCGCGCTGGAAGCGGCCGGGGCGCCGATCGTCAAGGGTGGGGCGAAGACCCTGCTCACTGCCTTCGAAGCTCTGATAAGGGAACGTGGTGGCGACATCCGCACCGGCGCCGATGTCGCCTCGATCGTCCAGAGCGGTGGCCGCGCGACCGGCGTACGGCTCGCCTCGGGCGAAACGATTACAGCAAACAAGAGCGTCATCTGTTCGGTCACGCCGACGCAGCTTTACCACCGGTTGCTCGGCAGCGAGGCTCCCAAGGCCGATGTCGAAGCGACACAGAAATACCGCTACGGCAAAGGCAATTTCCAGATTCACTATGCGCTGAACAAGCCGCCGGCATGGCGCGGTGATGGCCTGGACCAGGTGGCATTGTTGCACCTGACGCCAGGGCTCGACGGCGTCTCGAAAGCCTGCAACGAAGCGGCGCGCGGCATGCTGCCGGACGTGCCGACCATCTGTGTCGGCCAGCCACATGCGCTCGACCCATCGCGCTGCCCGCCTGGCAAAGCAATACTGTGGCTGCAACTTCCCGAGGCGCCCCGTCACATCAAGGGCGATGCTGCCGGCACGCTCCAGGCATCCACCGACGGGCAATGGACCGAGGCGTTGCGCGAAGCCTATGCTGATCGTGCCGAAGCCATCCTGGCCAACCACATCGATGGTTTCAAGGACAGCGTGATTGCGCGACGCGCCTATTCGCCGGCCGATCTCGAAGCGATGAATATCAATCTGGTCGGCGGCGACCCCTATGGCGGGTCCTCGACCATCGACCAGTCGTTCCTGTGGCGGCCGTTCAAGACCAGCCGCAACCATCAGACCGGCATCAAAAACCTCTATCACATCGGCGCGTCCACCCATCCGGGCGCGGGCCTCGGTGGCGGTTCCGGCTTTCTGCTGGCGGGGAGGCTGTGATGGAGCAGAAGGTTCCGGAAAAGCGCCAGCGCATTTCGACGCTTGGCCAGATCGGCCTGCAGCAATTCGCGCCCTATCTGATGAACCGCATCATGGGGCGCTACAACGCCACCTTGCGCGACGATTTCCGCAAACAGGGCCTGACCATTCCGCAGGTCCGCACGCTGGCCGTGCTGTCGGTCACCGACGGCGTCACCGTCAACGACCTCTCGGTCTACACCGTCATCGAGCAGTCGACCTTGAGCCGCACGCTCGACACGCTGGAGGGGCAAGGCTTCGTGCGGCGCGAGCAAGGCGTTACCGACAGCCGCATCCGCCATGTCTTCCTGACCGACGAGGGCCGCGCCGAGTTCACGCGCGCCTGGCCGGCAATGCATGACGCGTTCGAGGCGATGTTCGACGATGTCGACGACGCCGAATACACGGCGCTGATCGCCACATTGCAGAAGATGCTGAAGAACATTCGCAAGCACGACATCTAGACGTTAGGCGCCGGCCGCACCGCCGGCAACGGAAGGTTGGAAAAATGGCCGAACGGTCTTTTGCCAAGGAAGTCGAAAAACTCAGGCTCGGCGCCGGCGAGGAATTTGCCGGCGAAGGCATTCTCGCCATCACCAAGGCGCTGCTGCAATGCGGCGTCGGCTATGTCGGCGGCTACCAGGGCGCGCCGATCAGCCATCTGATGGACGTGCTGGCCGACGCGCAGGACATTCTGGGCGAACTCGGCGTGCATTTCGAGGCGAGCGCCTCGGAAGCCACCGCCACCGCCATGCTGGCGGCCTCGGTGCATTACCCCATCCGTGGCGCGGCGACCTTCAAGTCGACTGTCGGCACCAATGTCGCTTCCGACGCGCTCGCCAATCTCGCCTCCGGCGGCGTCACCGGCGGCGCGCTGATCATCGTCGGCGAGGATTATGGCGAGGGCTCCTCGATCATGCAGGAGCGTAGCCATGCCTTCGCCATGAAAAGCCAGGTCTGGCTGCTCGACCCGCGCCCGAACCTGCCTTCGATCGTCAAGGCGGTGGAGGATGGTTTCGAGCTGTCCGAAGCGTCCAATACTCCGGTGATGCTGCAGGTGCGCATCCGCTGCTGCCACGTCCACGGCCACTTCATAGCCAAGGACAACAAGCGCCCGCCGATGACGGTGGCCGATGCGCTCGACGCGCCGCGCCGCGACACCGGCCGCATCGTGCTGCCACCCGCCTCCTTCCTGCACGAGAAGGAGAAGGTGCAAAAACGCTGGCCGGCGGCGGTCGATTTCATCGCCAGGAACAAGATCAACGAGTTCTTCGGTTCGGACCATGGCTCGGTCGGCATCGTCATGCAGGGCGGCATGTACAATTCGGTCATCCGCGCCTTACAGCGGCTCGGCCTTGCCGACACCTATGGCGAGACGGATGTGCCGCTCTACGTTCTCAACGCCGTCTATCCCCTGATAGACGATGAGTTCCTGTCTTTCTGCGAAGGCAAGCAGGCGGTGCTCGTGGTCGAGGAGGGCCAGCCCAACTACATCGAGCAAGCCTTTGCCGCCATGCTGCACAAGGCCGGGCGCGGCACCAGGCTGGTTGGCAAGGAATATCTGCCGATGGCCGGAGAATATACCGGCCAGGTCATGCTGGACGGCATCGGCGCCTTCCTGCGCGCCGAGGCCGCGCATCTCTTGCCGAGCGAGGTGCGAGCACCGAACAAGGTCGGCGACGGCGTCAACACCGCCGACCTGATCAACATCGTGCCGGGACGTCCGCCGGGTTTCTGCATCGGTTGCCCGGAGCGGCCGATCTTTGCCGCGACCAAGCTGGTCGAGCAGGAACTCGGCAAGCACCACATCGCCTCCGACATCGGCTGCCATCTGTTCTCAATCATGCCGCCCTTCGAGCTTGGCGCCACCACCATGGGCTATGGGCTGGGGCCGGCCTCGGCTTCGGCCTTCAATTCGCCCGACGCCAAACGGAGGTCGATCTCCTTCGTCGGCGATGGCGGCTTCTGGCACAACGGCCTGACCTCCTCGATCGGCAACGCGGTGTTCAACAAGAATGACGGCGTCATCGTCATCGTCGACAATTTTTACTCCGCCGCCACCGGTGGGCAGGACATCCTGTCGTCGCGCGCGGGCAACAAGACCAAGTCGACCAAGCATCCGATCACCGAAGCGGTGAAGGGCATGGGCGTCAAATGGCTGCGCCACATCGACCGCACCTACGATGTCGGCAAGATGCAGGACACGCTGCGCGAGGCGCTGACGACGGAGGAAAAGGGACCAAAGGTCATCGTCGCCTCTTCCGAATGCATGCTCAACCGCCAGCGTCGCGAAAAGCCGCTGGTCGACAAGGCGATCAAGGGAGGGACCCGTGTCGTCAAGCCGAAATTCGGCGTCGACGAGGACATCTGCACCGGCGACCACGCCTGCATGCGGCTGTCCGGCTGCCCGTCGCTGTCGGTGAAATCGCTCGACGATCCCTTGCGTGACGATCCGGTGGCATCGATCGACCAGAGCTGCGTCGGCTGCGGCAATTGCGGCGAGGTGGCGGACGCTGCCGTTCTGTGCCCTTCTTTCTACCGCGCCGATGTCGTGCACAATCCGAGCCGCTGGGACCGCTTCCTCGAATCTGCACGTCGCGCCACCATCGGCCTGATGCAGCGCCGCCGCGAGAGCCGCAGGTTGACGTTCGCCGATGCTTGACCAGGCTTCGCCCTTGCGTCCGAAATCCGGTGCCGCCGATACCGAGCCGGTGATCAAGCTCGCTTTGCTCGCGGTCGGCGGCCAGGGCGGAGGCGTGCTCGCCGACTGGATCACCGATGTCGCCGAGCGCAATTCCTATGTCGCGCAATCGACCTCGGTCGCCGGCGTCGCCCAGCGCACCGGCGCTACGATCTATTACGTCGAGATGGCCCGCGACACCGGCCGGCTGCCGGTCTTTGCCTTGTCGCCTTCGCAAGGCGATGTCGACATATTGATCGCCGCCGAGCTGATGGAAGCCGGCCGCGCCATCATCAGGGGCTTCGTCACGCCCGATCGCACCACGCTGATCACCTCCTCGCACCGTATCGCCGCGGTGTCGGAAAAGATCGAGCCGGGTGACGGCCGGGCCTCGTCTTCCAAGGTACGCGCGACGGCGGAAGCTGCATCGAAACGCTTCATCGCCTTCGACATGGAAAAGATCGCCGCGGACAATGGCTCAATGATCTCGGCCAGTCTGCTTGGCGCGCTGGCCGGCTCCGACGCATTGCCGTTCACGCGTGAAAGCTATGAGCAAGCGATCGGCGCCGGCGGCCGAGGCGCGAAAGCCAGCCTCGCTGCCTTCGCCGTCGCCTACGACCGCGCGCGCGGTACGACGGTCCCCGCGCCAGAGCCGGCAGAACCGGCCACGGTCGAACCCGCTCCGGGTGCAGGGCGCGTGAGCGGTCCGCAGAACCTGCTGCAGGGTTGGCAGGCGCTGGCCGCCCGCATCGACCTGATGCCCGCGGCGGTGCGCGCCATGGCGCTTCGAGGCCTGAGAAAGGTCGTCGACTACCAGGACATCGCCTATGGCCGCGACTATCTCGACCGGTTGGACAAGGCCGTTGCGCTTGATGATCCCGGCCATGCCCATGCATTGTCCATCGCTGCCGCCAAGCACCTGGCCAACGCGCTGTGCTACGACGACATGATCCGCGTCGCCGATCTCAAGACACGTTCGACGCGTGACCGGCGGGTGCGCAAGGAGGTGGGCGTCAAGAACGGCTCCATCCTGCAGGTGACCGAGTATTTCCATCCGCGCATCGAGGAGTTCTGCGGCACTTTGCCGGCGGGATTGGGCAGCTACATCGAGAACCGATCGAAACTTGCAGGCTTTCTCGACCGGCGCATCAATCACGGCCGGCGCATCCGCACCGACAGCTTTGCCGGCTTTGCGGTCCTCTGGTTCATCGGCGGCCTGCGCCGCTGGCGGCGGCGCCTGTTGCGCCACAAGGTCGAGACGGCGCATCTGGAGCGCTGGTATGGGCTGGCGCTCAGCCACGCGCCTCAGGACTACGCGCTCGCCGTCGAAATCTTGAACTGCCGCCGGCTGATCAAGGGCTACAGCGACACCCACCTCCGCGCCCAGTCCAAATTCGATCGCGTGCTGTCGGCGCTCGATCTGGTCAAGGGCCGCGATGACGCTGCCGACTGGATCAGGCGGTTGCGCGAAGCTGCGCTGAAAGACGAGAAAGGCGACATGCTCGATGGCGCGCTGAAGACGGTGGCATCGTTGTCTGATCATGGTGTGGGAAGAGGTCGAGCTTAGGCTGGTACCTCTACGCTACTGCCGCCGTTTCCCTACTCCCACGGGATTCGCGGATTGAACACGCCGCTTCAGGCGATCGCAGCTCGGCTTCCACCCGGATTGCGGGAAGCGTTGCCGGCGGACCTGCCGGGCGTCAGTCGCGCGATATGGACAGCCCCGAGAGAAGCGGAGCGTACGCGGCGAGCCTGCGGGATACGAACTCGGTGAAGAGCCGCACCCGCTTCGTCTTGCGTGTCTCGCCTAGCGTGAGAAGCCAGAGTGTCCCATGCATGGGCACGTCGATCCCCGGCACCCTTACCAGCAGGGGGTCGGCATCTCCGACGAAGCACGGCAGTTTCGTTATCCCAATCCCTTGGTGCGCCGCGATGATCTGCGTCTCGGCGTCAGGTGTCCTGAACGGTACTCCCGTTACGTGAACTTCTCCCTCGCGCGCCCAGTCCGGAATTCCATGATTGTCTATGCCTATCCACCGGATGGGATCAGGCGTGCCCGCACGCCACGCGGCTAGCCGATCGCGAGACATGTAGACGCCGCTGAACAGCTCCGGTCCCTTCAGGCCGTGAAGATTGAGCGGCAGGGTCTTGCGGTCGGCGACAATGCGGATCGCGACGTCGGCCTCTCGGTTGGTCAGATTGGCCAGCTCGCCGGACGACAGGATTTCCATCTCGATGTCGCGATGTAGACGCGCGAAGTCGGCGAGATCCGGCATGAGCAGGTGTGTGGCGAGGAACGGTGGAAGCGTCACCCGCAAAAGCCCGCGCGCGCTCTGGTCACGACCGAAGACTCGCGTCTCCAACTGGTGCGACGACGCTTCCATCTGGGTCGCGAGATCGAGGACCTCTTCGCCGGCAGCCGTCAGGCGGTAGCCGGAAGGCAGCTTTCCGAACATCTGCGCCCCGAGGCGTTCCTCGAGCTGAGCGATGCGTCGCAGCACGGTCGAGTGGTTCACACCGAGGTGCGCGGCGGCAGCACGCACCGAGCCGCCGCGCGCGGCGGCAAGAAAGTAGCGGACGTCATCCCAGTCGATCATGGTGCATTCCTGCGCAGCGAAGTGCGGCTTGCAAAGCCCATACTAACACGATCAGCCGTAGTTCGTGCGGCCGCCGCGGCGTTCAATCATCTAGCTGGATCGTTTTCGCACCAGCGATGTGCGCGATTGCGCACTCACCGCCCGACTTCGGCGAACCCATCTTGAGGCTCTCGCGGGACTTTCCCGTACAGCCAAAGACACGAGACGGCGAAACAAAGGATGCATGACATGAACAGACTGAATGGAAAGACCGCTGTGATAACTGGCGGCGCTACGGGCATCGGCCGCGCCGCAGCCAAGCGCTTTATCGAGGAGGGCGCCTTCGTCTTCATCTTCGGCCGCCGGCAGGAAGCGCTCGACGCAGCCGTGGCCGACCTTGGGCCTAGTGCCCGCGCGGTTAAGGGCTCGGTCTCGGATGAGGCCGACCTCGACCGACTCTACGCTGCGGTGAAGGCCGAGCGCGGAAGCCTCGATATCGTCTTCGCCAATGCCGGGGCAGGAAGCCCGCTTCCGCTCGGCCAGATCACCGCCAGGCACATTGACGAAACCTTCGACACCAATGTGAAGGGTACGATCTTCACGGTCCAGAAGACGCTGCCGCTGATGAGCCAGGGCGGTTCGATCATCCTGACCGGGTCGAGCGCCGGCACCACGGGCGCTCCGGGGTTCACTGCCTATAGCGCGAGCAAGGCGGCAGTGCGCAACCTGGCGCGGACCTGGGCGGAAGACCTGAAGGGCACCGGCATCCGCGTAAACGTGCTGTCGCCCGGAGCGACGGCGACCGAACTCGCGAAGGAGGCGTTAGGCGAGGAAGGCCAGAAGGCCTACGGCGCGATGACCCCGCTCCAGCGCANCGACCGAACTCGCGAAGGAGGCGTTAGGCGAGGAAGGCCAGAAGGCCTACGGCGCGATGACCCCGCTCCAGCGCATGGCCGATCCGGCGGAGATCGGCGCCGCGGCCGCCTTCCTCGCGTCGCCGGACAGCAGCTTCATGACCGCCAGCGAGGTCGCCGTCGACGGCGGCCTGGCTCAACTCTGACCCCCAGCGCGGTCCGTACCTGGCCCGTGCGCAACGAAAGACAAAGAATTATGAAAAAACTCGAAGGCAAGATCGCAGTCATCACGGGCGGAAGCAGCGGGATCGGATTGGCCACAGCCAAGCGCTTCGTAGAAGAAGGAGCGCACGTCGTGATTACCGGGCGAAGAGAGAAGGAGCTGAAGGAGGCCGCAGCCTTCATCATGAAAAACGTTACGACGGTCGTGGGTGACGTGTCGCTCCTGGAAGATCTGGATCGCCTCTATGCCGTCGTGAAGGAGAAATATGGTCATATCGACATTCTCTTCGCCAACGCCGGCGCGGGGACGATCGCACCGCTCGCCGTCGCTACCGAGGCACATTTTGATCAGACCTTCGATGTGAACGTGAAGGGTCTGTTCTTTACGGTGCAGAAGGCCCTTCCCCTATCAAAGACGGCGGTTCGATCATCCTGAATTCTTCAGTGTCGAACGTGTTGGGGCTTCCAGGGTTTAGTACCTACACCGCGAGCAAGGCGGCTGTACGCAACTTCGCGCGCGCTTGGACACTGGAATTCAAAGACCGCAAAATCCGCGTCAATGCAATGAGTCCGGGACCAATCGAGACGCCGGCCTTAGAGACAACGACTGGCCTTACCCCTGAGCAAGCCGAGCAAGCGGCCGCCCAGTTTGCGTCACGGATCCCAATGGGTCGCAGGGGCAAACCAGAGGAAATCGCTGCTGCCGTAACGTTCCTCGCCTCCGATGAAAGTTCTTTCGTCACCGGCGTGGATCTCGCCGTCGATGGAGGCATGGCGCAAGTCTGAGCCCGGCATTAGCACCAGATCGGAGAAGTACTATGAACTATGCAATCGTAGGATTCGGCGATATCGGACAGGCCCTTGCCAAGGCGTTTGCCCGAAACGGCATCGAAGTTTCCGTTGCAACCACACGCGACCCGGAAAGCTTTGCCGCCGATGCGGCCGCGATCGGACCCACCATCATCCCCAAAAAACTGGCGGAAGCCATCAAGGCGGACATCATCTTTTTGGCTGTCCGCTTCGAGGCGCACCCGAATGTTGCTAAGGCGCTCCCCACCTGGCAGGGGAAGACGATCATCGATGTGACCAATGCCTATGGCGTGCCCCCTGAGGAACTGGGAGGACAACCTTCTTCCAAGTTCATCGCGCAGGCCTTCTCTGGCGCAAAACTGGTCAAGGGCTTCAACCATCTGGTCGCCCCGGTGCTTGATCAGGATCCGGCCGTACATGGTGGCCGGAGGGTCGTGTTCTTGGCAAGCGACGATGATGCTGCCGCAACACAGACTGGGGAGCTTGCGGAAAATCTCGGTTTCGCGCCGATCAAGCTTGGCGGGGTGTCGGAAGGTGGCCTGCTGGTCCAGGCGCGCGGAGACAGCTGGGGTCATCTGATCTTCAAGGACTTGGTCAAATTCGACTGACGAGCGCGACGTCCCCACCGGCAAAGAAACCACGCACTCGATCGGAACTCGGATCGGATCAAGCGCGATCCGATCCGAGCAAAATGGAGAAATCACTATGAGCACCGAGAAGAATATCCACTCCTAAGGAGATTTCGATGTACGACCAATCCAAGGTATCCGAGTTAATCCGGTTCGCACGAATCGAGGCGGGCTCCACCGTGATCGACGTCTACCCTGGCGACGGAGACTGGACGCGCCTCTTCTCCGACATCGTCGGATCAGAGGGGCGGGTCTACAGCTTCGTGCCGGCCGAAGTCGCCCACTTCAAGAACGATCCGGTCGGCCTCATGCGGACGCTCGCGAAGGAGCCGGGCCGAGAGAACGTCGAAGCCGCCTCGGCGGATCTCGTCGCGATGCCGGAGGTCACGCCGCCAGCGGATGTCCTATGGCTGCACCTGTTTTACCACGATCTTCACACCGCCCTGGTCCAGAAGAAGGGTGCGACGGCGGCCGACTTCAATCGAGCTGTCTACAAGCGGCTGAAACCCGGTGGGTCCTACGTCATCGTCGACCACGCCGCCGCCGCTGGGTCGGGCACGAGCGACACCCGGTCGCTGCATCGGATCGACCCTGCATTCGTCGGCGAGGAGGTGGAGGCGGCCGGCTTCGTACTGGACGCGGAAAGCACCGTGCTGGTGAATAAGGATGACCCGCACTCGACCAAGGTGTTCGATCCCGCGATCAAGGGCGAGACCGATCGCTTCGCGTTCCGGTTCGTGAAACCCTGACAGCTCCCGGGCGCCGACTTTCATGTCGACCTCTCCAATGGGCCAATCAACTCGGGTTGGCACCCGTCAAGCTGGGAAAGGTCAACGAGGATGGCGCGCTGGTGCACGCACGCGATGCGGCAGCGCTTGAAGGCGTCCGAGGTGATGATGGCACAAGGTTCTGGAGCACACCTGCCGCAGGTTCCTGATCTGAACCTGATGACATGACTGAGTGCCCGCGCCGTTGAGAGAGCCGGCGCATCCCCTCAGGGATGCGCCGGGACAAACGATTCAAGAATGGCGGATTTCCGTTCCCAGCACCTTCAGGCATTCACGGATGAACGCCGCAAGCGCGGTCCAGCCTTTGGCTGAAACCATGGTCCCATCGACATAGGCGTCGGTGGGAGACAGATCGATATAGGTGCCGCCGGCAAGCGTCACCTCCGGCTCGCAGGCGGCGAGCGCCGCCACCTTCTTGCCGCGCACGACGCCGTCGACCGCGATCAGAATCTGGACGCCATGGCAGATCGTGAAGATCGGCTTTTTCGCCTCGTGGAAATGGCGCACCATTGCCTGTATCCGCTTGTCGGTGCGGATGTATTCGGGGCCACGACCGCCGGCGCAATAGACAGCGTCGTACTGGCTCAGCTGCTTCTCGGCGTCGGCAAAGGTCTTGTTGATCAGCGCATTGTGGCCGGGCTTTTCGGTGTACGTCTGATCGCCCTCGAAATCGTGCAGCGACGTCTTGATCATGTCTCCGGCGCTTTTGTCGGGGCACACGACATGAACGGTGTGTCCCACCGCTTCCATCGCCTGCTGATAGACGAAGATTTCATACTCCTCGGTGAAATCACCGGTCAGCATCAGGATTTTTTTGGCTGGCATGTCTTTCCTCTCGGTTTGTTTCAGGGGCGAGGTGCACTGCGCGCCTCCTTCCGGTATCGAAATCGGCTCAGAACGGGGAGTACAATTCGTAGGCGGCAGGCTGGGCGAACAGCGGCGCGCCGCGCTTGAGGGTGCCTCGGACAAGCACATCGCCAGGCTACTCGAACGCAGGCAGGAGCCTGTCCCGCGAATTTTCGATGTGCGCACGCATGGCTTTTTCGGCGGCGTCCGGATCGCCCCCGGCAAAGGCAGCGAGAATAGCCTCGTGCTCGTCGAGCGCCTCTTCGGTCACCCTGGAGTGATACATCAGGCGGAAGATATGGAAGTGGGTATGCTGGTGATTCAGCGTCTCGCGAATGAGTTCGTTCTGGGCGAACTCGACGATCTTGTCGTGGAAGATCGCGTCCTGACGGGCGAAGTTCGAATAGCGCAGGCGTTCGTCCTTGCCGACCCGCCGAGCCATGACGCCGGCCGCCTCCTGCAGCGCGGCAAGGCGCTCGCCGTCCATTGTTGCGGTGGCTTTGGCCGCGGCGGCAGGTTCAAGCAATAGACGCAGCTCGTAAAGCTCGTCGAAGCGCCGGCGGGTGATTTGTGGGGCGGCGCGATAGCCGATCAGGTGGGTTTTCAGAACCAGCCCTTCCCCCTCCAGCCTGCCAAGCGCTTCACGAATGGGGGTATGCGAGACGTTGAATTCCTTGACGAGATTGTCGACGGTGATGCGCGATCCCGGAGCAATCCTCAAAGACATGAGCTGCGCGAAGATTGCTTCGTAAACGTCGCCAGCCAGACTGTTGGCGCGCTGAATACGACCGGTCGCACGGGCTTCATTGTCAACCGTCAGGTCCGTGTTCTGCATCGTTTGCCTCTTGACAGAACCACCCACTAACATGATGCTCCGCGAAACTCAATCCTATATCCTATACGATTTTATTAGAGGGGTATCGCATGATCATGACCTGCAGCGCCGAGGTCGGCCTCTGGCACGAAGCCAAGCCTGTCGGCTTCCAATCCGTCTTCGCAGGATCTTGTGCATGAGCTTGTTTGCAGCGGCGCGCCTGCCGAGCGAGATTCTATTTGGCAAAGGCCAGCGCCATGTCCTGCCTGCCATTGCCGCCAAATATGGACGGCGTGCGTTCGTCTGTACCGATGAGCGCTTCGCGGCGACGTCGCAGTTCGCCGAGATTCTGGCTGGCTTGCACAACGCGGTGATCGAGGCGCTGGTCTTCGACCGAACGCTGCCGGATGTGCCGCGCGACAGCGTCGCCACCTGCATTGCGCAGGCGAAGGATTTCAAGCCGGACATGGTGATCGGCATCGGGGGCGGCAGTTGCCTCGACATGGCCAAATGCGCTGCACTTCTGCTCAGCCACGGCGGCAAGCTCGAGGACTACTATGGCGAGTTCAAGGTACCCGGCCCTACCCTTCCGGTGATCGCAGTGCCGACGACGGCTGGAACAGGCTCCGAGGTGACCCCCGTCGCCGTGATCTCCGACCCGGATCGGACGCTGAAAGTGGGTATCGCCAGTCCGCATCTCATCGCGGCAGTGGCGCTTTGCGATCCGGATCTGACGGTGACCTGTCCACCGTCCTTGACGGCGATCGCCGGCGCCGACGCGCTGACGCACGCAATCGAGGCCTTCACAGCGGCCAAACGCGGCGCCGACCCTCATTTGCCGCAACAGCACGTGTTCATCGGCAAGAGCGCTCTGACCGATCATTTCGCGCTTCTGGCCATCAGGCTGCTCGGCCGCAGTCTGGAAAAGGCATATCGCGACGGATCGGACGAGGATGCGCGCGCCGACGTCATGATGGGAGCGCTGGCCGCCGGTTGCGCCTTCGGTACGGCGGGAACGGCCGCCGCCCATGCGGTGCAGTATCCCGTTGGCGCGCTTACCCACACCCCGCATGGCCTGGGAGTGGCCACGATGCTGCCCTACGTGATGACCTACAATCTGGCCGCAGCAGCCGCGGAGATTGCGGAAGTCGGCACTGCTCTCGGCCTTTCCCATCAGGGCGGCGGCGACGCCGATGCCTTGGCGCACGCCACCATCCGTGAGGTGAGCCGGCTGTTTGGCGCCATCGGCATCACACCGACATTGGCCGAACTGGGTCTTCCCGAAGACAAGATCGACTGGACGGCTGAGCAGGCGCTGGGCATCGACCGGTTGATCAAGAACAATCCCCGCCCGTTCGACCTTACCGCGATGCGACAGCTGGTCAGGGCTGCTTATGACGGCGACATGTCCGCCACCACGATGTGATCGACCAGGAGCTCATCCAAAATGAACATCGCCGCAGGCATATCCGACGAGGATCAAGATATGTTCGACTACGCCACGGTCTCGCACGGTCTCTACATTGGCGGACGCTGGCGGCCCTCATCGGAGGGCCGCGTGATCGAAGTGGTCGATCCCTCGACTGAAGCCGTGATCGCTGCGGTTCCCGATGCAACACTCACTGATGCCGCCGCCGCCGTCGACGCTGCCGCGAAGGCGGCGGCCGGCTGGCGCGAGACCCCGCCACGCAGGCGATCGGAAATCCTGCGACGCTGCTTCGAACTGATGACGGAACGGGCGGAGACGTTGGCCGCGCTGATCTCGCTGGAGAACGGCAAGGCGCTGCGCGATGCGCGCGGCGAAGTCGCCTATGCGGCGGAGTTCTTTCGCTGGAACGCCGAGGAAGCGGTCCGCATCAACGGCGAGTTCGGCCTTGCGCCCTCGGGCGCGAACCGGATCATTGTCGACTACCAGCCCATCGGCATTTGCGTGCTCATCACGCCATGGAATTTCCCAGCCGCCATGGCGACACGTAAAATCGCTCCGGCGCTGGCGGCCGGCTGTACGGTGGTCCTGAAGCCCGCCAGCGAGACACCGCTGACGGCCTATGCGCTTGCGGCGCTCTACGAGGAAGCCGGCGTGCCGCCCGGCGTCGTCAACGTCCTGACGACCTCGACCCCCGGACCGGTGACGGCGGCCATGCTGGCCGATCCGCGCGTGCGAAAGCTGTCCTTCACCGGCTCGACCGGCGTCGGCCGCGTGCTGCTGGCCGAAGCCGCAAAGCACGTCATTTCCTGTTCCATGGAGCTTGGCGGCAACGCACCCTTCATCGTCTTCGACGACGCCGACCTGGAAGCAGCCCTCGACGGTGCGATGGTTGCCAAGATGCGCAACGCCGGCGAAGCCTGCACGGCCGCCAACCGGCTTTACGTCCAGGCCGGCATCCATGATGCTTTCGCGGAAGGCTTGACCAAACGCATGGCGGCACTCAACCTGGGCCCGGGCACAGACTCAGACACAGAATGCGGGCCGATGATCACCAGGAAGGCTGTGCACAAGATCGACCGGCTTGTGCAGGACGCCGTTGCCCGCGGCGCCAAAATCCTGTGTGGCGGCGGCGTATCTGAAGGCAGAGGCTTTTTCTATCCGCCAACGGTGCTCAAGGACGTGCCGGCCGACGCCGCCATGCTCCACGAGGAGATATTCGGTCCGGTGGCGCCGATCATGCGCTTCGACAGCGAGGCGGATGTCATCGCCAAAGCCAATGACACCGAATACGGCCTCGCTGCCTACATCTATACGCGCGACCTGGCCTGGGGGATGCGCGTGGCATCGAAGATCGAGTCCGGCATGATCGCGCTCAACCGCGGCCTGATGTCGGATCCGGCGGCGCCTTTCGGCGGTGTCAAGCAGAGCGGGCTGGGCCGCGAAGGCGGCCAGAAGCATGGCGTTGCCGAGTTCATGGAGGCGAAGTACATCGCCGTGACCCTGTGAGCGGACATCCCGCCAAAGATCCGTTTCGCATTCGCGATCATGTGGTCGAGTTCGACGACATCGTCGCCGAGATCGTTCGCAGAAGCGAGGAGACCAGGGCGAACGTTCCCATGGTCGCCGATGTCGCCTACGGGGCTGACGCCACCGAAACCATGGATCTGTTCTTTCCCGAGGGCAAACGGGACCGCCTGCCGGTGCACATGTTCATCCACGGGGGCTATTGGCGCATGTTCTCCAAGCGCGACTATTCCTACGTCGCCGAGACCGTTACGAACGCAGGTGCGATCGCGGTCATTGTCGACTACGCGCTGATGCCTACCGTCAGGATGGCCAGGATCGTCGACCAGGTGCGTCGCGCCAAGCGATGGGTATTTGACAATGTCGCACACCATGGCGGCAATCCCGGCCTGCTGACCGTTAGCGGTCATTCCGCCGGTGCGCATCTGGCAACAATGCTTTTCGACGGTGACGAGCGGCCTTTCGGCATCAAAGCTGCGCTGCTGCTTGGCGGCCTTTACGACCTGAAGCCATTGCAGATGTCGTTCCTTGCCGCGGAGATCGCGATCACCGACGAGGAGGCCCGCCGATTCTCGCCGATCGACCACAGTTTCGATCCATCCGTGGGCGTAGATATCTCGGTCGGCGCCGATGAAACGCCGCCGTTCCACAGCCAGGCCGCACTCTTCACGGACCACCTTGACACACAGGGACTGACTGTTTCGCGCACCACCCTTGGTGGGGCCAATCACATGAGCAGCGTCCGTGACCTTGGCTTGGCTGGTACCGAGGCCGCGTCACTGCTGGCCCGCGTCGTGGCCGCCTGAGACTTCCGCCAGAAGCGCTGCTGGGCGCGACCGTTCTTCAAAGTAGCGTCGCAGCATCGAGGTGCCGACAGCGGTGGCAAATCTTCCGCCACCGGTCGCCATACCGTAAGCCCGCCGGCGATGTCGACGTCGACGTGGTTCATGCTTTCCAGCGTGATTGAGCTTGATAACCGACGTCGGCGATCGCCGTCATGCAGGCAGCCCAGTTGAGTTCTCAAGGCTGGCCGGCCAAAGACGCCCTTCAGGGGAGAGCGGGCCGACGTTCCGCAACACCGGCCCGCAACCTCAGAATATGATAGCCCGCGGCACCCCGGAGAAGGGAATCTGCGCTCTCACACCAGCATCGACTGCTGGGCGAAGATGCCCGCCATCGCGCCGTGCGATATTGCCAGGGTGACCGATGGCGGCGTGAGGGGGTTGGCGAGGTCGCCCGCGGCGTAGATGCCGGGCATGCTGGTTTCGCGGCGCTCGTCGACCTTGAGGATTACGCCGAGGGGCGTATCGACCGTGGCGAGGCACAGTGATTCATGCAGGCTTGCGGACGGCTTGTTGCGCGAATGCGCGAACAGGATGTCGACCGCGACCTTGGGGCCGGTATCGAGCTTGACGGTGGCGTTATGCCCCCCATGATGGGCGATCTCGCTGATCCGGCCGTCGACGACAGGTATGTTGCGGCGCGCCAGACCGGCCCGGATATCGGGCGAAATGTCGTGACCATCAGCGAAGACCGTCAACCTGTCGGTCCAATCGTGGAACAGCCTGACCTGATTCATCGACTGTGGGCCGGACCAGACGAGGCCCCAATGCTGGCCGGCGACTTCAAAGCCGTCGCAATAGGGGCAGGGCACGATGGACGTGCCCCAACCTTCGGCAAAGCCCGGAACATCAGGCATCTGGTCGGCGACGCCATAGCTCAGGATCAGCCGGCGCGCGCCGAGGCTTCCGCCATCGCCAGTGAGGACGGAGAAATCGTCGATGGCCCCGGAGAGGCTGTCGGCCCGGGCATTGACCAGCTTGATCGTGGGATAGCGCGCCAGCTGCCGCCGCGCCTCGGCCAGGATGTCCAGCGGTGGCTTGTGATCGTGGCCGAGCAGGCCATGCGAGTGGCCGGCGAAGCGGTTGCGCGGCAGGCCGGTATCGAGAACGGTGACCTTACGGCGGGCACGGCCGAGTTGCAGGGCACCGGCGAGACCGGCAAAGCTGCCGCCGATGATGATGACGTCATCCATGATGGGCTCCGTGTTGTGGATGAGGGGCTGGTTGGACCAAACCTACCCATCGGCTTGCGCATTTCAGAAACTACATGGTATCGTAATCCAAGAATTAGGATACTGTCAAGGACTGGAATTGTCGTGACCGAAAATAGCCAGGGCCGGCGCGGCCGACCCGCCAACGAGGCGCTTGGCCAAACGATACTCGACGCTGCGTCCGAACTCTTTGTGGAATTGGGTTTTCAAGCGACCACATTGGACAAGGTCGCCCAGCGGGCGAAGATATCTAAACTCAGCATCTATCGGCACTTCGAGAACAAGGAGGCGCTGTTCAGCGCGGCCATCGCGTCCGGCTGCCATCAGTTGTTTGCACCACAGGCCCTTCTTGAAGGCGTCGGCGGTTCGGTCGAGGATCAGCTCATGGCGGTGGGATCATCCCTACTTCGCACGCTGTTGAGATCAGATGTCCGCAATGTCGAAGCCATGGTCATGGCCGACCAGACGAATCCAAAGTCCTTAAGCAAGCTCCATTACGAAGCCGGCCCCGCCAATGTCATCGCCCAAATCGAGGCCCTGTTGCGTCAGTTGCACGCGAAGGCGGTTCTGAACGTGCCCGATCCTCTCCGGTCCGCCCGCTTGTTTGCCGCGCTTTTCAAAGGATCCGATCTCCTGATTATCGCACGCTTCGATGACGCGAGAGCAGCGGACGACAACGAAATCGAATCCTATTGCCGGTCGGCCGTCGCCATGTTCATCGCTGCGCACGGCTAGCAGTCCGCCCTGCCCGCTAATCATTGTATTTCTGCGAAATACTCCGCTAGAGCCGCCGTCGCGATGGCGCCCATCCACCTCATGTCGATCGCGTCGGTCGGGCTGCGCGCCCGCCGGTGAGCGGCATCTCCTACCTGCTCCGGTCACAGCGCTGACCCTTGAGCGCCTCGGCCGACCTGTGAGGGCGAGGAAGAGAATGCCGGTTATGGCCGCGAGAATCGAGCAGATGAGGTGTCGATCGCCGCGAAGGGACACCTGCGGACGGACCTTCTTTGGTACACTTGAGTACGTCCATTCGTGGCTCGGGCTCCGGCGGTTCGTGCCCCGACGCGCCCGCGAAGGCCGCTGGTGCCCGCGACAGATCCTTCCAAGGTGCGGGTCTGGAATGGCCCAAAAATTCTCTCGAGCTCCCGGAACATCGGTCCGCCCCTGTGGTTCGACAAGCAGCGGCACAGTCGATCCAACCAGGCATCGGCCCGCTTAGGACAGGCGCGAGGTCCCTACCCACAGATCTTGCGAAAATAGGAGCAAGCTATGCGAGCGTTGGTCTGGCACGGCAAGGAAGACATACGCTGCGATCAGGTTTCGGATCCGGAAATTGAGGATGAACGTGACGCGATCATCAAGGTGACGAGTTGTGCCATATGCGGCTCCGACCTTCACCTCTACCACAACTATGTGCCAGCCATGCTGCCCGGCGACATCATGGGCCACGAGATGATGGGAGAGGTCGTCGAGGTCGGCAAGGGCGTCAACGGCGCTCTGAAGGAGGGAGACCGCATCGTCGTGCCGTTCACCATAATCTGCGGTGAGTGCGACCAGTGCAAGCGACAGAACTTTTCGGTTTGCGAACGCACAAACCGCAAGAAGAATCTCGGTGACAAGGTGTTCGGGCACACCACCGCGGGTCTGTTCGGCTACACTCATTTGACCGGCGGCTATCCCGGGGGACAGGCGGAATACATGCGTGTGCCGTTCGCCGATGCCACGCACGTAAAGGTGCCTGACAGCCTTACCGACGAGCAGGTTCTCTTCCTCGGCGATATTTTTCCTACCGGATGGCAGGCGGCGGCACAGTGCGACATTGAGCCCACCGATACGGTTGCGGTGTGGGGCTGCGGCCCAGTCGGGCAGATGGCCATACGCAGCGCCCTGCTGCTCGGCGCGAAACAGGTGGTGGCGATCGATTGCCTGCCGGAGCGGCTTTCCATGGCCGCGGCCGGCGGCGCCATCGCCATCAATTTCGCCGAGGAAAGTGTCGTCGAACGACTGCGGGAACTCACCGGCGGAAAGGGCCCGGAGAAGTGCATCGATTGCGTCGGCATGGAAAGCCACGTCTCGCTGGCCCAGCCCGATACCGTCTACGATCGCGCAAAGCAGTTGATGCTGATGGAAAATGATCGACCGCACGTTTTGCGTGAGATGATCTATGTCTGCCGGCCGGCCGGCGTGATCTCGATCCCCGGCGTCTACAGCGGGCTGGTCGACAAGATTCCGATGGGACAGGCAATGAACAAGGGGCTCACCTTCCGAATGGGGCAGACCCATGTCAACCGTTGGACCGAGGATCTGTTGCGCCGCATCGAAGATGGCCAGATCGACCCATCCTTCGTCATCACCCATACCGTGGGGCTCGAGCAGGGACCCGAGATGTACAAGGTGTTTCGCGACAAGCAGGACAGCTGCATCAAGGTTGTACTGAAACCGTAGGGAAATCGTCATGAACGTGATTGCCAAACTTACCAACATCACCCGATCGCCTGGCGATCCCAAAGTGCTGAAGACTGGGCAGAGTGCGGTCGCGGCCTCCGATGGCCTTGCCCGCAAGCTCGGCTGGTTCAGCATCGCGCTTGGCGTCGCCGAGCTGGTTAGCGCCGAGCGGATTGCCGGCGCGCTCGGCATGCGCGGCAAGGAAGANACATGACGCTTGACCGTATGCTCGCTGAGCCTCAGCTCGGCGGCGATCGCGACATTGCTGACAGCGTATCGGCATGGCAACCCAAAGCGCGATAATGTGGGCCTTGCGCTTGCGATGGTCGCCGGCATCACATTGCTCGACATCATCGGTGCGAAAAGCGTGACCGCGCGCCACTCTCGGAGCGGGACCAAGCCACGCGATTACAGCGATCGAAGCGGCTTTCCCGGAGGCACTGCCGCAGCCCGCGACCGTGCCCGCTCGCAGCGCAGCCAGGAGGCCGGCACAGCCTGATAGAGATT
Organism: Mesorhizobium sp. L103C119B0; assembly: GCF_000502235.1. Lineage (NCBI taxonomy): Bacteria > Pseudomonadati > Pseudomonadota > Alphaproteobacteria > Hyphomicrobiales > Phyllobacteriaceae > Mesorhizobium > Mesorhizobium sp. L103C119B0. The sequence goes on from NZ_AYXE01000001.1 coordinate 415,869, forward strand.
TCCGAACCCTGGCGCCATGCGACCTGGACAGGTGGCATCTCGTCAGGCCCTAACGCCAGAGGTGGTAGCTCTCGGCGAGCCGAGTTTGCTGGAACAGAGTGGACCGTCGCGCGGCCGTTCTCGCCGTCTCCTGGGTCACCGCCGCGCATGGGTTGTGTGGCCGGTGCGTTAAAGGCACGAAGCAAGCAGCGATCCGACCGGCGTCGAGCCTTCCATGTCTCTTGCCTTGGCAAGGTTCCGGCGATCCTCAGGCCGAGCCGCGTTCGGGAAGCTCGGTCTCTTCCGCCACCCCTTTCCGCAGGTCTCGGCGCAAGCGTTCCGCTTCGTCGGAATTATTATCGTCGTCTGTCCGCTCGAGTTCGCGATCGATTGTCTCGCGCGACCCCTCTGCCGGATCCTGTTGCGGAGATGTGTTCGGGCCGGTTTCGATCTTGCCGTCGCCGGGAACGGTGCGGTCGCGAGACTTCGTCATCTTCAGCTTCCCTTTCATCTGTCATCTGCCTCGGCATGTCCGATGGCATGAATTTTGGCCGCTTCCCTGCCGAACCGGATCGTCGACGCTTTGTTCCGGGAAAGCCCCCGCAGGTTCGTGCTGGTCGGCCCCGGGGCATTGGTCGATGCCCTTGCCGGGAAGCATCCTATGCCAACGAGGTCGGCGGCAGCCTCATCGATGTCGTTATCAACATGTGGGCTGTGAAGGCGTTTTCGGCCCGGACACGCGAGCACGCCAGGCTCGCGGCGAGTTTTCGAACCGAAGCAGATGCGCAGCGTAACAACTGGATGTATACGGAAAAGGCTGCCTCATCCACGACATCGCGCTTTCGGTAATGGCCGGCGGCATGCTCGCCTGGGCGGTCCGGCAGCTGGTAGCGAACTGGTCGTAGGCCTTTGCAAAGCCGCGTCGATGAAGCGGGTGCGGTAGCGCTGGTCGGTGTAGCGTCGAGGCATCTGTCAATCGGAGACAAGCGCGACCGCTTTTGGGACCTCACTGTTTTTTCCACCGGGCTCGACATCTCACTATCATAGTTGATTGTGGCTGCCGGTGACCCTGCGTAATGGATAGCCATTCCAACTCTCCAACAGGAAAACGGTATGTTGTATCCGGGTCGGTTTTTGGGGCCAAGCGACATTGAGATGCTCGCCCAGGTTTGTCACACGGTCTGCAAAGAGCGCGCCCTACCTCTTGCTTCGCAGAACGGAGAGCGCATAGCCGCGCACATACTCAAGCTGTTTATGAACGGCTTGATTGGGCAGAATGAACTGCTCGATGCCGAGAGGAACTGGGCTCTTCGGCTTGACCGTTCGGTCCAGCAGACGATGTCAACTACGCGCACATGAGAGGCCGCGGGACCCAGTTTGGTTCTTACAGCCGAACACCCGCCGCTATCTGAGATATGTTGCGGGGTTTTCTTCGCCGCGGAGTGATCCGATACAGTGCGCGGAAATCATGGCAATCCTGTTCGCAGTGATTCTATTGAGCGTAATCGCAGTCGCATTCTTGGTCGTCGGAAAGCCGCCAAGGCCAGTTGGGAACAAACCTGACGTTTAAGCGTTTGTAGAGCCCTTCCACCGGGCAACTCACCGAAATGCTTCTTGCCGTGCATGATGCGATGTCGACGGCCGTTTTGGCGGGCAGGAGCGCCAATGCGGAAATAGTAGGCGTGGTCGACCTCACCAACAAAGCTGAGGTCGACATCGGCATCACCAGCTTGGGAAGAGCCATCCAGTTCGTGGCCAACGCCTCGGTGCTTGGATACGACATTCGCGGCGCCATGGTCTTCTATGGCGCGCCCGGTACCCCGAGCCTAAGGGCGAGAGAGTGCGAGCGCTTGTGGGCGCAGTTTGGCGGCGCGCTTCTACAGCCGTAGCTCTATCAGGACGTTCGCCCCGCCCATTCTTGGTATGAACGCGTACGGAACTGAGGCGCTACCCAGCCGCAGCGGGAATGGCTCAGTGGTAGCTCTAGCTTGGCGACCGCACTAAGCAGCTTTTCGGTGATGGGCTTTGAGCGGCTGAGCCAGCGTGAGAACGTTCGGCCGCATATCTGCCGGTGCCTGCTTTCATGTGACTGGGCGGGGCTATCGGGGAGCCGGGTTGACCACTGGGCCCTTAGCCGAGGGAAGCAAAGTACGGCAACCTCGCTCTTTGCTGGCTAACATCCTTCCGCTCTCAGGGACCGGACCATGCGCACAACAACAGAATCATACGGTTTCTTTTCGGATTTCCGATAATTCATTGTGAAAAGCGCGGCACGCTCGTTGCAGACCATAATTGCACGGACATAGCGAATCTCACCATTCTTGACCCCGGAGTAGCTGGCCCATTTCGGGGCTATGCGCCGATAGGTCAGTCGCCAACCGGCCTTTTCGTCCTCGATCATGCGATGTTCAATCTCGGCGCGAAAACTTGCTTTGCCCAGTCGCGCGCCCCAAACGACCAGAAACGCGTCTCTTGGGCCCTGAAAAGCCGCGCCCTGCTCCGAATTCTGGGTCAGGACGAAATTCGGAGGAATATCGAAACTAAAGCCAAGCTGTCGGACGCCGAAGGGCTGCCACGCCTCGGCCTGAAGCAACGTGGTCCAAAAGAGAAAAACTGTAAGTCCCAGCAGTAGGCGTCGCATTGCTCTGATTTAGCGCTGGCTAACATGGTGTCCAGACGGACAGAGGTCCGTGACATAAAAAATATGCATTATGGCCGCGCAGCATATGGACGCGGGATTCGCTATTGACGGCTTGCGGTCGAAACGGCTTCCGTCCCACGAAAGGAGAGGACGCAGAGGGAATTGGTGCGTCGGTATGATCGACTGGCAGAAAATTGGCGAGGCCGAATGTCCAACGTTCATTGCCCGCAAAAATGGGCGCCGGCTTCCTCTTGTGCCTAGGGAAGAAGAGCCGAAATTATTCCCTGACGAAGACCCTGATCTACCTCAGACGGGGGGCATGCCCTGTAACTTCGCCGTGACCTGATCCCCTTCGGGGAACAATCAGATCGAGCTCCAGTTTGGCCTTCCAAGCGAAGGCACTGATGGAGCATGCCATGAGATTTCCACACAGCACGACGGCCGCGGCCGCCGTTTTCATTGCCCTGACCTCCCCCGCGCTCGCCCAGACAAGCGGAACACCATCACCCTCGACACCTGCACCCGCTCCGGCAACCGAACCGCCGGCCGCCGGACAGTTGCCGGATGCGACCGGACAAGCGGATGGACCAACACGCGAAATGATCCGCCAGATGGTTGAGCAAGCTGTCCGTGAGCGACTGCAGCAGGATCGCGGTTCCGAAGAGGGTTTCCGCGAGGAAGATAGTCGCAACTATCAAGGCGATCGCAACGAGGATGCTGACCGCCACGATGAAGATGGCGACCGTTGGCAGAACCACGGTGGCCGCGATCGTGGACACAGAATGGCTGGACGCTGGCATCATCAGATGATGCGCGGTGCCGGCATGCGACTGATGTTCGGTCTGTTGGACACCGATGGCGACGGATCGGTGTCCGAGGACGAGGTTAAACGCGCGGTGGGCAGGATGTTCAGTAGCATTGACGAGAATGGTGATGGCAAGATCGATGTGAACGAGATCCAGTCCTTCATGCATGGCTCCAGCATGCATGGCACTGATAGCGAGGACACGCCGTAGCTGTCTTCAAAGGGCCCTCCCTCGGACAAAGCGGGCGCGTGGCGGCCGATCCCGAAGCGGTGACTCTTGGCTGTTAGGCGCCCGGCGGCCCTAGTCAGCACCCTCTAGGCTTGAGCTATTCCCGCAGTCCCGTGAGACGCCAGCCATGACAAAAAAGGCTTCGCATTGCTGATCGAGGAACGATCGAAGCCGACCACGCAGGGTCACTCGGGCGCCCGGTCCTCCCAGCAGAACGAAGGATGCGGCGATCAAGTCGTCGCCATTGATACGTCCTTGGCTGTCCTCCAACATAGTTGCAACCTTGTGGAAGGCCATCATTTCACCCGCGTCAATCTGCGCTTCACGCATCTTGGCTGTGAGATCAGCCACGCGATTTCCTAACGAATGTGATTTTGCAGTCTCGCAATTCGACATATTAGTCATCCTTTGCCTTGGGGTTTCACGCTGCCGAACGCAATGCTTCAGCGGATGTTCCGAATTTGGCCATCAGTCTTATGGGATAGGACTTGCGTCTGATTGCGGTTGGAAGAAGCCCGAACGGCGGAACACGCAGCCGGACGCCGAATTGGAAACCCACCGTCGATCGAAGTCCCTTGTCGCCGGTTGAGATCCCGCCATCTTCACTGTCGAGAGGGTGGCGGGATCGCCTTCCGAGGAGCGACGCATATGAGGTAATAGATATTTGGCAGATGTACTCACGGCCATCCTGCTCGCTTCTTTTGTCTGCGCATGTTCATTCTTTTCGGGAAACCCCATCTCTCCAACAACACGCAACAACCGCGTTGCTACCCACGATTGATGCGATGACAACTGCATCAACAAAGCAAAGCCTCTTCGCCTAAGGTGCGATTGCCGCGGGCTTTTTCGACTTGAAGGTCGTCCAACGCGCCCGGTGGTCAGGCCATGGCGTTCAGCGGGAGCCAGGTAGACTCATCGCGAAAATCCCGCAGCGAGGCATGTCGCAAGTCCTCCTCGCCGCGTGCGGATACTGGAATCCGCCTGGCTCGTTGTGACAGGCATGCGAAGATGAGTGTCGGCGCATGGACGCGGAAAAACCCGCCAGCTTGAGCCAGCGGGCCTTGTGATGGGATGGCCCGCGCGTGCGGTCAAGGCTGCGCGGGCCGACCATGATGAATGAGGGGACATCTTGGTCACCGGCACGACCGATGAAGAACGAGCCGGGTGTCACAGAACACCCTTGGAGCGAGGATGTTCCCGTCCGCGCAAAAAAACCCGCCGGCGTGAGCCGGCGGGCAGCCGCTATTTTGCCGTCAAGAGGACAGACCGCTTGCGGCCCACCCACTGCAGCATTTTTCCACTTTGAGCCGAAATCATTCTCAACTATGGTTCGCCAGGCTTAAGGCATGGGGGATTGCCGATGGTTTTATCACGCAGGGGTGTCGTGCTCGGCGGTCTGGCGCTGGTCGCGGTCGGTGGAACCGGCAATATTGTTCAAGCCGCGGCGGCAAAATCCTTTTTCGCCGGTACCGCAAGCGATAACGATTTCGTCTATCGCAAGACCAACTTCGCCAAGATCGACAAGAGATGGCATCGCCAGATCGTCAAGTATTTCAGCAGCGAGCCGGTCGGCACCGTCGTGGTCGATACCCGCCACCACTTCCTCTACCTCATCATGGAAAACAAGACTGCCATCCGCTACGGCGTCGGCGTAGGCAAGGAAGGCTTCAAATGGTACGGCCGCGCGACGATCGATCGCCGCGCGCTGTGGCCGCAATGGGTCCCGCCCCCCGAAATGCGTGAGCGCAAACCGGACTTACCGCCCATGATCGCAGGCGGCGCGTCCAACAATCCGCTCGGGCCGCGCGCGCTCTATCTGTACCGCGACGGCGCCGACATCGGCTACCGCCTGCATGGCACGCTGGAGCCATGGAGCATCGGCACCGACGCTTCCAGCGGCTGCATCCGCATGTTCCCCGAAGACATCATCGACCTCTACCAGCGGTGCCCGATCGGCACCGCGGTGGAGGTCCTGCCGCACATCGCCGACCAGGCGCCCGCTTCCACCACTGTCGAATGATTGGCGCATCATGAACCGCATGATTGAAAACACGTGCCGGCTGCTCGCAGCCGGCCTGCTGGTTGTGGCCGCATCCTGCTCGACCAGCAACACGCTGGCCCCGTCCACGCCTGACGTCACCAACGCCGAGATTGCCGGCTTCCAGAACGTGCAGCCGGGAAGCGAGGAGGATTTTATCCTCAATGTCGGCCGCCGCACCTATTTCACGAAAGGTTCGGCCGCGCTCGATTCGGTCGCCAAGGCCACCCTCGACACCCAGATCGCCTGGTTGACAAAGCATCCGCGCTGGCTGCTCAAGCTGCAGGGTTTCGCCGACGATCCCGGCGCAAGTGAAACGGCGCTGTCGCAGCAGCGCGCCGATGCGGTGATGGACTACCTCGCCGCCGGCGGCATAGACCGGAACCGCATGTGGGCCAAGGGCTACGGCAAGGACAGGCTCGTCCGCGACTGCCCCGACTCCGCCTGCAGGTCGCAGAACCGCCGCGTTGTGTCTAATTTGCGCGATGAGAGGGACGAGTCGTAGAGGCTGCTGTTTTGCTGGCCGCCAAATCAGTCTCACAACGCGACGGCGGCATGGCTGCAATGCGCCTATCAGGGACATTCACCCAGCGTTTGCCCCCCCGAAACCTGACGCTCCGGTGAACCCGGAATGAAGTCAGCTTCCCGTCTACCAACCTCCGGCTCAGGGCCTGGTGGGAGGCTTCGGCATGCGCCTCGACCAGTTTGCGGACGTGGCGGTTGTCCGCGATCCTGATCGGCATGAACCTCGCCACATGTCGGTGTGCTACGGGGAGTGGGCGCCGTGGAGCTGGCAGGTACGCTCGCTCAAAGCATCGGCCGTCCACCGGTGACCTCGTAGAGTGCGCCGGTGGTGTAGCTCGATCCTTCCGAGGCAAGCAGCACATAGGTCGCTGCAAGCTCTGCCGGTTGCCCGGGACGCTTGAGCGGTGTGTTCTTCCCGAACTCCTTGACCTTCTCAGAGGGCATTGTCGACGGGATCAGCGGCGTCCAAATCGGCCCGGGAGCGACCGCGTTTACCCGAATGCCGCGTTCAGCTACCAGTCCTGCAAGTCCGGCGGTGAAGTTGGCGATCGCTCCTTTGGTAGTGGCGTAGGCAAGCAGTGCCGGCGAGGGACTGGTCGCGTTGATTGAGGATGTGTTGATGATGGTCGAGCCGGGTTCCATGTGCTTCACTGCTTCCTGGGACAGATAGAACATCGCATAGACATTGGTGCGAAAGGTGAGATCCCATTCCTCCGCGCTGATGTCCTCCAGCTTCTCGAACGACGCCTGGTGGGCTGCATTGTTGACGAGGATGTCCAGGCGCCCGCATTCATCGATAGCTCGCTGCACAAGCGACCGCGCGAAGATTTCGTCCGAGATGTCGCCGGGTGCGAGCACCGCCTTGCGCCCCGCTTCCTCGACCAAGCGCGCCGTCTCCTGCGCATCTTCGTCCTCTTCAAGATAGGAGATCATGACGTCGGCGCCTTCGCGTGCAAACGCGATAGCCACCGCCCGGCCGATGCCCGAGTCCGCGCCGGTGATCAGCGCGACGCGGTCCGTCAGCTTACCGCTGCCGCGATAGCTCTCCTCTCCGTGGTCGGGCCGTGGATCCATCTCGTCGGTATAGCCGGGCATGTCCTGCTGCTGTTCGGGAAGCGGCGGCTGAGGATATTTCTGCTGGGCATCCTGCATGTCAGCTCCTTTTTTGGCTGGAGTTGCGGTTGTGTCGATCCGGTTCCGTGATCGGTCCCTTGGCGGCTTTCGAGCCACCGCCCCATTCCTCGGCCTTGCACGCTTGGTCGCCGCCCATGAGGTCCGGCGAACCGCGATTTGCGGTGCCGCTGTCGGTCTTGTTCAACTCGTGCTCCTTCTTGCGTGTCGTCAGTCTTTCTCGCCGGCGGTAATCATCGACCTCAGCGGCTCTTGCGCCACATTCGCCTCGATTTCCACTCGTCCGGGGGTATCCGGTAGCGCCTTGCGGAAATTTCTCGCATAATCCGGTGGCATCTTCGGTGGCATCATCGGTTCGAACGGATCGACCACGGCCTCGATGACCACCGGACCCTCAGCAGCTAGGGCAGCGTCGAGAACACCTTCCACCTCCTCGGCGAGAGAGACGCTGTAGCCGATGCCGCCCATGGCTTCGGCGGCCATGGCGAAGTCGATGGGCCGGAGTTCGCAGGCGAATTGCGGGTTGCCGAGAAACATCATCTGCTCCCAGGCGATCTGATTGAGCATGCCGTTCTTGAGCACGAGCACCTTGAGTGGGATCCGGTGCCGAACTGCCGTCGAGAACTCTCCGAGCTGCATCGCGAGACCGCCGTCGCCGACGACCGCGAAGACCGGCCGGCCGGGAAAGGCCAGGCCCGCGGCGATCGCGTAGGGCAGTCCGCATGCCATCGAGGCCAGCGCACCCGAGACGCCGAAGGCCTGCCCGTCACGCAGTTCGATATGGCGGGCCGCCATCTCGGTGTTCTGGCCGGAATCGGCAACCAGGATCGCCTCATCGGGCAATCGTTTCCCAAATGCGCGTGTGACCACCTGGGGCTTGAGCGAAGTGGCGGCCTTTTGCTCCGACTGCGCCATCATCTCGCGCCAGCGTCGCATGCCCGCCTGCGCCTTCTCGAGGAAGCTGCGATCATCCTTGCGCTTCAGGCGCTTGTTCAGCAATCGCAGCGTCACGGCGGCATCGCCGGCAAGGCCGGCCTCAATGGGATAGCGCAGGCCGATGCGCTGCGGGTCGCGCTCGATCTGCACCCCGCGCGCCTGTCCCGGCTTCGGGTAGTATTCGATGTAGGGAAAGGTCGAGCCGACGACGAGCAGCGCGTCACATTCCTCCATGATTTCCTGCGACGGCAGCGTGCCGAGAATCCCGATGCCGCCAGTCGTCAGCGGGTGATCGTCGGGCAAGGCAGCCTTACCGAGCAAGGCCTTTGCGACGGGGGCACCAAGCAGCTCCGCCGTCTCTTCCAACTCGTGCCTGGCACCAAGCGCGCCCCGACCGGCGAGGATCGCGACCTTTGTCGCCCCGCTCAGGATCTCGGCGGCTTTCGCAAGTTGTTCTTCGTCGGGAAGCCTGCTTCCTTCGAACCAACGATCCGGCGTATGCGACGGTTTGTTGCGCTTCGAGCGCTTGGCTTGGTCGAGCGTGTGCTCCTGCACATCGCTGGCGATCGACAGATGCGCAACGCCGCGACTTGCCAGCGCCGACCTGCAGGCGAGACCGGCCAGGCTTTCCATATGCGCCGCGTCGGAGACCTGCGCGTTGAAGACGGCGACATCGCTGAAGACGCGCGTCAAGTCGACATCCTGCTGGGTGAAGGTCTCGATGAGGTCGTGGAACTGCATGCCGGTAATGGCGAGCACCGGCGCTTGGTCGAGCTTGGCATCGTAGAGGCCCGTCAGGAGGTGTGTGCCGCCAGGGCCGGAAGTTGCGAGGCAGACACCGAGCTTGCCTGTCCATTTTGAGTAGGCGCACGCCATGAACGCCGCGGATTCCTCGTGTCGCACCTGAATGAAGCGGATGCGGTCCTGCCGCCTGCGCAGCGCCTCCATGATGCCATTGATGCCGTCGCCCGGCAGGCCAAAGATGATATCGACGTTCCAGTCGATCAGCGTCTCGATGAGGATGTCCGCGGCGGTCGGCATGTCTCAGTCCTACCGCGATGCGGATCCCGCCGCCTGGCTGCTCTTGTTCGCGGTCTTGTCAGTCTTACGCTGGTCCTTGTCGCCGCCGCGATTGCCGCCATGCAAGTCGTCGGAAGATTGAGCGGTCTTGCCGTCTTCCAAATTAGTGGCCATGCGCAAAGCTCCCTTCATCCGGCCTGCCTAACCAGAAAGTCGGTGAGATGTTCCGTGCCCGAAGGCAAGGCCGCCTATTCAGGTGCCGAAGGCAGAGGTCTCAGTACCACCCGATGAGGCGCTGTTCGGCAGTCAGCGGCTGAACAGGCGAGGTGCGATCGAACAGACGAAGGCATCGAACTGCTGCGAGGCCGAGGATTGCATGTAGTGGCCGAGGCTGTCTGATCGCCAAAAGCTCTCGCGGCAGAGCTGGCCGATGTTCAGGTCGCGTCTTCGCAGGTCCCTATAGCCAGAGCGCAACGCCGCCCGGACCGTCCCCATAGGCGAACTCCTCGCACCCCCTCGTCGACGATTTCTCGCGCGGGATTCCGCCTCAGTGGCGAAAGGACTCGTTCGTCGCGCACACCGCGGCGGGCGATGTGCGCCTCGACCGTGCGGTGCCTGGCGTGCCGGTAGTCTGGCATGGCTCCTCGATAGCCTTAAAGACGACAGGCTTAGCCGTCCTGCCTGCGCTTGTGGTGCTCGCTCTCCTGGTTTTCGCCGCGGATCATCTGGCGATCATCCTTGTCGGTCAATTCCACGCCCTCGTCGCGTAGCTTGGCGCCGTCTTGCCGCGCCTCGCGCTCCTGCTTGGTTCTCTTCAGCTCATCCTCGGCATTGAAATCGTCGCCGGCATTGCTGGTGTTCTCGCGCTTTTCGATGATGCGCAGCTGCTGCTCGTGGGTCTTCCGGCCGGCCATGGCAAGGCGCCTCCTACTTGTTCGTGCGTCCGGTCTGGTCAGGATTGATGCCGCCCTGAGGCGTGACATCGTTCTCGACATCGCCTTCGAACGTATTGTCCCCATCGAGAGCATCGTTCTCGTCGAGCATATCGCCGCCCTTGGCCGCGCCCTTCGAGGTGCCGATTCCCGGGTTGTCTCGCAGATCCTTGTCCGTGGGCTGTTTAGTCTTGGGGTGTTGGTTGGTCATGGAATTTCTCAGCGCTGGTTGAGCTTGGACGAACGACGGTCCTGGCGCTGTCCAACTTCAACGTGGAGAAAATGTTCCGGAACATATTCGCTTGTCAGGTGCGCGTAAGCGGCCAGGCGGCCGCCGTCTCGGCTAGCGAAACTCCAGGCATGCCACATTACATCCCATTCCGAGGCGAATTGGCAGGCTAAAGTGAAAATCGAGACGGTCGAAAGCTTGCAAGGAGTGGGTGCTCTGTTCCGGTGGCGATCTCGGTTGCAAGCAGTTCGCCGGCAATCAAGCCAAGTGTTGCGCCGCTGTGGCTGAAGGCGACGTAATACCCCTCGATCTCCCGCAACTGGCCGAAGACCGGCTCGCCGTCTCCGGGGATCGGCTTGGGCCCGACACCGTAGCTCTCCAATTCCAATTTCGGATGACCGTCGAGAACATTCGACGCTTCGTCGAGAAGCCCCTGGATGGTCGATGCTTTTACGCGATAAGTCCCGTCCGGATTGACTACCACCTCTTTTTCCGACCAGGCAGAATCGAGCGCGAGGGCGCCATCAGGCGTCGGCCGGATGGCGACGCGCGGCGTGTTGAGCACGGCGCGTAGAGGCAAGTCGACTGGCTTGGTCCTGACCAGCAGCGCGATTGGTGTCCCATCGGCAATACGCTGACCGGCCACGGCAACCATTCGCGGCACATCCGCACCGGTCGCCAGAAGCACCGCGTTGGCGGCGAAGCTGACCCCGCTGGTGGTGGTGACGCCGGTGGCGCGGCCGTTGGCGACGGTGACGGTAGCCCTTCCGGCCTCGGTGAGCACCTGGCCGCCCCGCTCCACGAATTCCGCGATCAATATCTCGATCAGCGACGGCAGGTCGACCCAGCCCTCGCCCGGGTTGAAGATCGCGCCTTGAGGCGTGACAGCGCTTGCGCAGACACCCGGCGTGACCAACCTTGTGGCGTCCGCGGACAGATGCTGCGCATCATAGCCGAGACGTTTTTCGTGAGCGAAGACATCGGCGATCTCGTTTGAGGCATCGTCCGCATCCCACGTCAGGCCACCGTCGAAACGCAGCCAGGCGGCATCCGGGCATCGCGCCGACAAACTGCGGTAGCGGTCGATACCGATCATGCGCAGGCGATGATATTCAGCCGAGCGCCTGCGCGCCGAATTGATCCAGGCGAGCGAGCGGCCGGAAGCTCCCTTGGCGAGCGGTCCATCATTGACCAGCACGGTCTCGATGCCGAGCCTTGCAAGATGAACGGCCGAGGAGACGCCAAAAATGCCGCCGCCGACAACAACGACCTTGGAAACCTGATGTGATGCAGCCATGAGATATCTTTCACTGGTGGAGGTTGGTTTGGGCGGCCGTCTTGAAGGGCTCATGCGTGATCAAAGCACTTCGGCAAGGAAGTGCTTCAGACGTGGGCTTTTCGGCGAGTCGAAAATAGCGGCAGGCGTGCCGGCCTCGATGATGCGGCCTTCATCCATGAAGACGACCTGATCGGCGACCTTGCGGGCGAAGCCCATTTCATGTGTCACCACGACCATTGTCATGCCGCGCCGGCCGAGATCCGCCATGAGGTTGAGCACGCCCTTCACCAGTTCGGGATCGAGTGCGCTTGTTACCTCATCGAACAAGATGACCTCCGGGTCCATCGCCAATGCACGAGCGATTGCCACACGCTGCTGCTGGCCACCGGAAAGGCTCCCTGGACGATGGTGTTTGCGGGTCGCAAGCCCGACGTCGGCAAGGCGCGCCTCGGCGATGCGCTCAGCTTCCTGTACAGGGAGCCCCTTTACCTTGGTCAGCGACAGCATGACGTTTTCGAGCGCGGTGTGGTCGGGAAACAGATTGAACTGCTGGAAAACCATGCCGACACGCCGGCGCAGTTTTTCAGGCTTCATCGCCAGGATGCTCGCACCATCGAGCAACACCTCACCGCCCTTGGGCTCGACCAGGCGGTTGAGGCAGCGCAGCAGGGTCGACTTGCCCGAACCTGATGGGCCAATCACGCATGTGACCGTGCCAGGCTTGACTGCCAGGCTGACGCCTTTGAGAACATCGAGGTCGCCATAGGCCATGTCGAGACCGGTGATGGCGAGACTGCCGCCCTTGAAGCGGGGCAGCGCTGAGCCGGCATCAGAGCCGGCCTCCGAAGGTGCACTGCCGGTGGCGCCCTCCAGTTCGCTCACTTCGGCCAGGCCGCTGATGACGAGGCCGGCCTTTTGCTTTCCGACCCGCAGCGAGTTGTCGATGTAGTTGACCACATGGGTCAACGGCACGGTGATGACGAGATAGAACACGCCGGCCAGAAGCAATGGCGAGAGGTTTCCGGTGACCACTGCCTGGTCCTGACCGACACGGAAGATCTCGCGCTCCGAGGCGAGCAGACCGAGGAAGTAGACAAGGCTTGAATCCTTGACGTTGCCGATGAACTGGTTGACGAGGGCCGGCAAGACGCGGCGGATGCCTTGCGGGATCACGATCAGGCGCATGCCTTGGCCGTAGCTCATGCTGAGCGCCCTGCAGGCCTCCATCTGCCCGCGCTCGACGCTCTGGATGCCCGAGCGGAAGATTTCGCCGATATAGGCGCCGGCGATCAGGCTCAGCGCAAGAATGCCGAGCGGAAAGGGCGAAGGGCCGAAGATTTCACGGCCGATGCGGGCAAAGCCCTGGCCTATCAGCAGGATGGTGACGATCGCCGGCAGCCCACGGAATATATCCGTGTAGACCCGCGCCGGAATGCGCAGCCAGCGCGATTGCGAGATGCCCATGACCGCCAGGATCATGCCAAGAATGACACCCAGCACCGTCGACGCGGCGGCGAGGATCAACGTGTTCTTCAATCCGATGGTGATCATGCTGGGCAGCACGTCCGCCATGGCCTGCCAGTCGAGGAAACTGCGCCGCAGGTTTTCGAGCCAGTTCATTCGCCCCCCTTTCGGTTGCGCTATTCACATCGTCCGCATCAAGGACGGCGGCGTAATCCGGCCGCCGGCATGAGAGCCAGCGGCCGGGTACGGTCTACTTCTTGGGAAGATACTGGTCGGGCATCGGCGAGCCGGGGAACCACTTTTCATAAAGCGTTTTCCAGGTGCCGTCCTGCATGGCCGCGTGAAGGGCGGTGTTCAGCGCATTGCGGAGCTTGTCGTTGCCCTTGCGCAGGACGAAGCCGGCCGGCGCGTCAAAGGAAGGAATATTGACCGCGATCTTCAGGTTCGGATAGCGAACGCCATAGTCCTTGGCAGCCTCGTAATCGAGGAAGTGGGCATCCACGGTTCCGTTGTTAAGCGCCGAAACGGCGGAGTTGTTGTCGGGGAATTTGACGAGATCGGTTCCGACAAAATTCTTCGCCGCGTAGATTTCTTGGAGCGTGCCTTGCACGACGCCGAGACGTTTGCCCTTGAGCCCGTCCGCCGACGTGATCGCCTTGTCGGCAGTAAGCACGGACAGATAGCCTGCGATATACCCGTCGGAAAAGTCGACGGTCTTTTTGCGTGCTTCCGTCGTGCCGATTGCCGCGACCGCGACATCGAAGCGCTCGTTTGCAACGGAAGGCATCAGCGCCGAGAATTCCTGGCCGGTGAAGATCACCTGGTCGGGCTTGAATCCAAGGCGGCTCGCGACGTTGCGGAACAATTCGATGTCGAAGCCGGTGAACGACCCATCGGCCTGGGTGAAAGCGTAGGGTTTGGCATCGCCCATGGTCCCGACGCTGATGACCTTCGCATCAATGAGGCCATAGGGATTGTCATCCGCGGCGGCCGCTCCTGAAACCAGCCCAGCGCCGACGCACATCGCCATAAGAGCCATTGCGCCGGTTCTGACCGGGCACATCAACGACTTGAGAATTTCTTTCCTGCTCATGTCTTTCTCCACTCTGAAGGTCTGTTCTTCTTGGTATTTGCGTCGAGCCGCCATCTGGCGCGCCGACATGCCCTTGCCGAAATCACGGTCCGTCACGCCTCTCGGCTCCACTCCTTTTAAAGAGACCGGTCTCATATTGCGTGAGACCGGTCTCTTTGTTAATCGTTATCGCCACGTTGACCTCCCGTCAACAACTCTTGTAGTCGTCATCCGATGAAAAGAACCGCCCCCAAGACCCCGTCGATAACGGTCAGCGACGTCGCCCGCGCGGCCAATGTTTCGAAAGCGACAGCCGCGCGCGTGCTCGGCGGATACGGCGTCGTCAGCGACATGATCCGCGCGGAAGTCACGGCTGCGGCCAAGGCCTTGGACTATCGTGCGAACGAGTTGGCCCGCAGCATGACGACCGGCCGCTCCGGCATCATCGGCGTGGTTGTCGGCGACATCGAGAACCCGTTCTTCAGCCTCGCGGTACGCGGCATCAGCGACGCGGCAAAGGCAGCCGGGTTCAACGTCATCCTGGCCAATTCCGGCGAGAAGATCGAGGCGGAAAAGGCGGCCGTGAAACTGCTCATCGGCAAGCGCGTCGACGGGCTGATCGTCACGCCGTCGGAATCGCGCGACATCGCGCACCTGCGCGATATCCACCGCTCGGGCCGACCGCTTGCCCTGCTGGATAGGGCGCTGGCAGATCTGGATGTCGATACGGTCACGACCGACGATCGCGGCATCGCCATGCTGGCGACCCGCTTTCTAGCGGATGCCGGCCACCGCAACATCGCCTATGTAACCGCGGTCGACGCCGAAGGGCACGAGTACCGGGATCTCGGGCAGATCTACACCTCGTCGGTCCGTGAGCGCATCGACGGTTTCCTCACCGTGTGCCGAGAGGCCGGACTTGATCGGCCAGAACGCTATGTCCGCCTTGGCGCCACAAGCCCCACCGAAACGCGCAGGGTTGCCGGCGAGATGCTGTCGGCGCCGGATCGGCCGACGGCGATCCTCGCCTCCGACAGCGTCATTGCGCTGGAGATCTTCAAGGTGACCCGCGAGCGCGGCCTGCGGGTTCCCGACGACATTTCGCTCATCACTTTCCATGATGCGGACTGGACGAGCGTCACCACGCCGCCCATCACTGTTATCGACCAGCCCGTCTACGCGCTTGGCAAGAGCGTCGCGGAATTGCTCATCCGACGATTGAAGGGAGATTCCCGCCCGGCGGAAAGGCTCGTTTTGCCGACCGCCATCATTGCACGCGGATCCGTTGGCCCGCCCTCAAATGGAAAGCCGCAAGTGCGCCAAGCATAGGCGTGACGGCGGTACGGCCCACATGAATACGTTAGGACAAGGTCGACGCACTCCGCTTTAAGAATGTACGTCGATCAACCCAGCAAGCACCCTGATCGCAATGCCGCGTCCACCGTCATTGGGACGGCACGTGCTGGCTCATGGTTTGAAGAGCATGACGATGAGCCAAATGCCCGGCTACTTCTTGCGCCTGCCTGGCTTCAGGGCCGCCAGAAGACTGCTGATCCTGCCGGCCTTGCGGTTGCGGATCTCGGCCTCGTTCTTGCGGCGCACCGCGGCGCGGACAAGCCTGGCGCCGAGATAACGCAAAGGCTCGGGCGGCAGCGACATGCGCCGCTCGATGCCGACCAGACCACTTTCGCTCCAGCGATCCTTTCGCTCGAGCACCAGGCTCGCCAGAATGCGTCCGGCTATCGGCGTCTGCGCGATGCCGGTGCCGTTAAATCCCATGCCGTAGAAGATATTGGGATGATCGCGCAGGTGGTCGAAGACAGGAACGTGTTCAGGCACGCAGTCGATCGGCCCCGACCAGTCATATTCGATCGCCACACCGCGCAGCGAGGGGTAGACCCGATGCAGCTCTCGCATATTGTCGCGACCGTGCTCCGGGCTGCGGTTGAAGCTGGCGCCGAAATTTCCACTGAAGGCGACGTTGCCGCTGCCACGACCGAAGACCACCCTGCCCCCGATGGTGCGCTGGTAGTAGAGCACCTGGGCCTGGGAATCGCAGATCGAGGCACCGTCGCGCCAGCCGATGCTGTCGAGCAGTTCGGGAACGGCGGCAGTGGCAATCACCTCGCTGCCGACCACATAAAGATGCCGCCGCAGTTCCGGCAGCGCGGAAAGCCAGGCGTTGGCGGCAAGCACGATTTTGTCAGCCCGTACCGCGCCATGCGCCGTGCGCACCGTGCATGTCATGCCGGGTTCGATGGCGAGGACCGGGCTGCGCTCATGGATGATGACGCTGCGTGCCAGTGCCAACTTGCGCAATCCGATGGCAAGTTTGGCGGGATGGACCGTGCCGGCAGTGGTCTCGACCACGCCGACATAGGAGGCCGATGAACCGGTGCGGCGTTGAATGTCCTCGGCTGTCAGCGGGCTGAAACGGTTTTCTCCAACAGCCGCCGTCAAGGCCACGGCGGTCT
Source organism: Mesorhizobium sp. L103C119B0 (assembly GCF_000502235.1). Classification (NCBI taxonomy): domain Bacteria; kingdom Pseudomonadati; phylum Pseudomonadota; class Alphaproteobacteria; order Hyphomicrobiales; family Phyllobacteriaceae; genus Mesorhizobium; species Mesorhizobium sp. L103C119B0. The sequence goes on from NZ_AYXE01000001.1 coordinate 432,623, forward strand.
CCCAAGCGCCTTCCTGCGCAATGGAGCTTGCTGTCCACAACCATCCGTCCAGCCTCAGGTCCATGTCTATGGTGCCGTTTTGCTGCAGCGTCTTCAGCTCAGCGATCGATGCCACCGTGTCGGCGCACAGCAGGCGCGCTTCCTCGAGACCGACGACCGCACTGATCTGGTCGATTTCGGCGAACCATGAATGGACCTGACCGCCGTTGCGCCCCGAGGCCCCCGATCCGCACAGATCGGCTTCAAGGATGACCACCCGCGTTTGCGGCGCCAGCTCAAGGATCCGCAGCGCCGTCCACAGACCGGTATAGCCGCCACCGACGATCACCACGTCGGCGCGCTCGTCGCCTCGCAATGGCTCGGTTGCGGGGGCGGCGGCAATGTCCTGCAGCCAAAACGACCGGTCAGATGCAAGCGCGACCGCAGGCTGCCGCAAACGAATTGTACTCACGCTTGGGCTCCCTGCGCATCGACAATGAAGCTGGCATATTTGGCTGGCAGCCAATCGGGTATCGGACGCGGTCTCTGGGGAAACCCGCCAAGATGGGTGCAGGTCTGCGCCGCCGCGATCGACGCCCTGTGCAATGCCTCCAGGGCGCCGAGGCCGCCGAAATGGAAGCCGGCGAGGAAAGTGGCAATGAAACTGTCGCCGGCGCCACACGTATCCACGACATCGACAAGCGTCGCCGGCGCATGCACGACATTCGTGCCATCGTCGAAGTAGGAGCCGCGTCGACCACAGGTCAAAACTACCTGCCTTGCGCCGGCCGCCCTGAGCGCGCCCAGCGATGGCTCGATGGGAACATCGACATCGTCCGGTCCGGACGCAAACAAAAGCGGGACACCATCGAGCGGCAGCGCCATATGGGCGGTCGATAGATCGATGCTGAACGGCACATGGTCCGCCACCAATCGTTGGACAAGGTGCTTGTTGGCGTTGGTGCCGAGATGCACCCAGTCGGCCGCGGCGATGACCGCATAATGCGCGGGCAGCGGCATGAAGTTTTCGCCCACACCGAAGGATTCGTGCAGGAACTTCCGGTCGCCGGATTCATCGCGCAGCAAGGTGACGGCCGTATCGCCGGGACGCCGTTCGACGTCGTCGGGGGATAGGCCGGCACCTGCCAGCTCGGCAAGCACCACGTCGCCTTCGGGATCGTTCCCGACGGCGCCGAAATAGCGCGCGGACCAGCCGTTGCGCCGCCATTGCGCCGCGACATTCAAGGCATTGCCGCCCACCGTCATCAAGTTGTTGGTCAAATAGGCATCAAGGCAATTGTCCCCGACCGCGATAAGCTTCTTCGACCTCATGCCGGCACCGTTGCGCGATCGATATACGGCGCGATGGCGCCAAGGCAGCGTGTCCAGGCTTTTACCGGATCGAGCGCGTAGGAGCCGTTGCCGAACGGCTCGAAGGTGAACTTACCGGCATAGCCGAGGCGCGCGAGTTCGCTGACATAGTGGTCGAGCGGCAGCGTGCCCTCCCCCCACACCAGATGCCCGCCTGGCGTGCCGTCGACCAGATGAACATGCGCCAGCCGCGAGCCGAACAGGTCGACATAGCCGGCCACGGTGTCGCCGGCCGTGGCCATGGCGACAGTGTCGAGCACGACATCGACGTTGCCGGCGCCCACCTCATCCAGCATTTGGCGCAGGCCTGCCGCATTATTGACGAGGTTGCTCTCGAACCGCTGCAACGGCTCGAGCAGGCAGCGCACCCCGTTTGCGGCGGCGCGCCGGGCGATCTCGCCGATCGAACCGACCGCGCGGTCCCATGCCGGTTGCCGGGGTTCGCTCTCGTAGCCCCGGCCGGGCGTCAGGAAGAGATAGCGGGCGCCAAGCGCCGCGCAGATGTCGGCTGCACGCCAAAACCGCTCGATGCTGTCCTGGCGCAGTGCGGCGTCGCCGGAGGCAATGTTGATTGGATACAACACCTGCTCAGGCGTAAAGCACCAGGCCGACAGCTCGTTGTCGGCGAGTACCCGGCGAACGGATTCGACACGTGCGTCCGTGGCGTGGAACAGGTCCAGATGCTGGGCAATCCCCCACAGCTCGATCTCGCGCAGGCCAAAGCCTCGGATCGTCCTGGCGACCTCATCGAAGGGGAAGTGCTGGAAGCTGAAATTGGCTCCGATCAGCTGATGAGCAGCGAGCTGCGGCATGAAGGCTCCTTTCGGGAATTGTTATTTGCCGATGCCTTCGGCCAAGCCACGGATGAAATAGCGTTGCGCGCCAAAGAACACGATCACGATAGGCAGCGCCGAGATCGTCATGGCCGCGAACACCACGGCATAGTTGGTCCCGTGGGTTGCCATGATCGACGTCAGTCCGACCGGCAGCGTCTGCACATCCGAGCCGCTCGTGAAGATCATGGCGAAGAGATATTCGTTCCAGGCGAACAGGACGTGCAGGATGACGCAGGAAATGATGATCGGCCGGCACAGCGGCAAGGTGATGCGCCAGAAGATCTGACCCTCGCTGGCGCCATCCATCGTCGCCGCCTCGTCGATGTCTTCAGGCAGATCCAGCATGTAGGCGCGGATGAGGAAGGTGGTGAACGGCACACGGAACGCCGTGTAGAGAATGATCAGCGCCCAGTAGGTGTTGTAGAGACCGAGCGCCTGCAACATCTTCACCAGTGGAATGATCGCCACGGTGGGGCTCAGCATCAAGCCGCCCAGAACGATGGCAATAACCAGCGGCTTTGCCGACATCTTGGTGCGGGTCAGGCCGAAGGCCGTCCAGGCGCTGATCAGGACGGTGCATATGGCCGAAGCGACGGTCACCAGCACCGAGACTGTCACGTAGCCACGCACGCCCTGGTTCCATGCCTGCATGTAATTGTTCCACGACCAATGGGTGGGCAGGGCGAAGGGATCGCCGAAGATCTGCGCATTGTCCTTGAAGCCGCTCAGCGCCATCCAGATCAGCGGATAGATGACGACGACACCAAGGCAGACCAGGAACGAATAGAGCAATGTCCTGGCGATGACCGACCACACATTCACGTTCCGGCTGCGACCGGCTGCGACCATCGCACTCATAGCTGCACCCGGCGGCGCTTGGTGTACCAGAGCTGTGCCGCACCTGTGAGCATGGTCAACATGAAGATGACGGCGGCGATCGCCGCGCCATAGCCGAAATTGTCCTCGATGAAGGCCTTCTGGTAGAGCCACGTGCCCAGCACCTGGCTGCTGTTGTTAGGCCCGCCCGCGGTCATCACCATAACCTCGTTGAACACCTGGAACGCGCCCGTGATGGTGACGATGATCATCAACCCCGTCATTTCCCGGGTGAGCGGAAAGGTGATGCTCCACAGGCGGCGAAGCGGACCCGCGCCGTCGATCGTTGCGGCATCGTAGAGGTCGCGCGGGATCTTCTGGATGGCAATGGCGAACAGCAGCGTCGAATAGCCAAAACCCTGCCATTGGCTCATGGCGATGATGGCATAGATGGCGGTGTGCTCATTGCCGAGCCAAGGCATGACGAGCTGGCTCAGTCCAACACGGCTGAGCGCGGCATCCAGTAAGCCGATCTGCGGCTGGTAGATGAAATAAAACAGCAGGCCGGTCACCGTGATCGAGATTGCCGACGGCACGAAATAGACGGCGCGCCACAGCCGGCGCCAGCTTTCGCTTTTCAGGTCCTCGATAATGGCCGCCAGCAGGAACGCGCCGAAGACCTGGAAGATGACGGAGATGAGAGCGTAGAGGCAGTTGTTCCACAGCGCCAGCAGCACGACCGGGTCATGCAGCAGCCGGTCGTAGTTGGCGAGGCCGACATTGGTGACCTCGCCGGTGTAGATGTCCTGGTCGGTGGTGCTGACGATGAAATTGTCGACGATCGGATAATAGACGAACCAGCCGATGAGGATGAGCGCGATCGCCGCCCATCGCAACGACAACAGGTTGGCGAAGCAGGCCCGCCGGCTCTTTGGCCGTTGCGGCCTGGCGACGCCGATGTCGGCGCCGCTGTCCACTGTGTCCGAGGCCCTTGCCATGCTCGCCTGCTTTATTTGGCCGCGGATGCGGCTTTGCGCACCTCGTCCATCACTTGCTCGGGCGTCATCGAGCCGCCCGCCAGCGCCTGCAGGCTGGACAGCCAGACGGCGGCGACGCGCGGTGGGTTGGCCGTATCCAGCCAGGGCATGAGGTATGAGGCGGCGTTGATATCCTTGAGGCCATCGACCACAGCCGCGCTCATGTTCGATTCCGAGGCGCCGCCGATGGTGGCGCTCGGCTGGCCATAGGGTGGCGCAGACAGCACCTGCGCATTTTCCTTCGAAGTCACGAACTTCATGAAATCGATCGCCAGCGGGATGTTCTTCGATGCCGCATTGATCATGTAGCCCTCCGGCGCGCCCTCGATCGACCTGGCGTCACCCTTGGCGCCGGCGGGCACCGGCAGCCGGAAGAATCCGAAATCGGCGGGCTTTAACGCCGACTCCGGCGTGGCGGCCTGATCGAACTCGATGATCTCCTGGTAGTACATGGCCGACTGCGCGTTGGTGAAGGCCTGGAGAGCCGAGGCATAGGATGTGCCGTTGACGCCGGCGCCATCGGTGCAGCGCTCGACAAGCTGGCTGAACTGCTTGAGTGCTGCGATATAGCCTGGGTCGGTGTATTGGGCGGTGGCCGGATCGAAGTCGCGTTCCAGCGCTGCCTGCGGCACGTTGTAGGCGAGCAGCTGGCCTGCAAAGTGGATTGCCGGCCAGGCCTCCTTGTTGCCGAAGGAGATCGGTGTCACGCCGGATTTGCGGATGGCGTCGCAGCTGGTCAGCAATTCCTCGAAAGTGCCGGGTGCCTTGAGGCTGAGCTTGGCGAAGATCTGCTTGTTGTAGCCCATGAACTTGGCATCCTGGTAAAGCGGAATGCCATAGAACTTGCCGTTGTATTGGAACGCCTTGACGGCGGCTGGAGACAGCGACTTGCCCCACTCGGTATCGGCAGCAATGACGGGCGTGAGATCAACGGCGCGATTGCCGCGCACGAAATTGCCACCCCAGCTGCCTGTCCAGGAGAAATAGATATCGGGCAGCGAGTTGGAAGCGACCAGCGTCTTGGTCTTGCCCTTCACGCTGTCGTCGCTCTCCTGGATAAGTTCGACCTTCACATCCGGATGGAGCTTCTCATAGGCCTGTGCCAGGTTGACGAAATAGGGCGACAGCTGTTGCAGCCCGAACTTCGTCAGGACCGAAAGCGTGCCGGTGTATTCCACCTTGGCGTTTGGGTCGGCCGTGACAGCCGGCGAAGCGGCGGAACTGCCGCTTATCGACAACCCCAATGATGATACCGCGGCCACCGTGACCGCCACGATTTGCAGCGAACGTTTCATGGATAGCTCCTTCAGAGGTGAGAGGGGATCAATATTCCACGCGTTTGTAGTAGCGACGGGTGGTCAGCGGGTGGTTGCGCAGCACCTCGAGATGGGCGCTCAGCCGCTCGAGCAAGGTGGCGAGCAGAACCGGCGAGATCATGCCGCGGACCTTTGCGGAGATGCCCGGCAACTTGACCGAGGCCGCGTCCAGCGTGCGAACGCGGTCCGTGTAGCGCTTGGCGAAGTTCTCGACCCGGTCGGCCAGGGGCCGAAGGGCATCTTCGCCCTTGAACACGAAAACGCTGACGCCCGGCTCGACCAACTCGAGCGTACCGTGGAAGAAGTCGGCGGCGTGCACCGGGCGGGTGCGAATCCACTGCATCTCTTCGAGGATGCACATGCCGTAATAGTGTGCCTCCGGCCACACCGAGCCGGCGCCGGTGAAGATGTGATAGGTATCGTCCTTGATTGTCTGGGCCAGTTCGGCCGCCCTGTCCTCAAAGGCAGCCTTGGCGTCGGCAAGCAGATCCGGCAGCAGTTTGAGTTCGGCGACAGTGCCATCAAAATCATCATATTCGCCGCGCTCTTCCAGCAGGGCCAGGACGATCAGCAGCGTCTGCAGGTAGAAGGATTCCGACGAGGTGTCGTCTTCGGCGAAGTTCGTGAAATTGTGGTCAGCCTCCCGTGCGATTGGCGTATCCGAATGGCCGGTGAGCGAAATCGCGCGCACACCACGTTTTTTCAGAAAGGCCATGAGCTCGACGCCTTCCTTGGTCGTGCCCGACAAGGACGGGATGACCACCACGGCCTTGCTGTCGAGACCGGCGGGCGGATCGATCACGACCTGCGCCGGATAGGCACCGCTCACCGGGAAGGTGGAACAGCGCTGCGCCAACTCGATCGCGGGCAAGGTTAGAAGCTGCACGCCGCCGGTGCCCATGAAAAACAGCCGCTCGACGCCATCTGCCAGCAGTGTGCGCATCAGTGAGCGAACCTCACCTGCGACGGCGACGGCCCCGCTTTGGCTCTTCACGAAGCGGTCCCTATCGAAGTTCAGCATGACGTTTTCCTTGTATTTCGCATGTTACAGGCCTCTAGCCCGCCTTAGGCGTCGGTGGGCCGTCTAGCTCGTTTTCCCGATGTGAGATCGATCTCACAAGCAATAATGGGCACGCAATTTCGCCAATGGCAAGTCCTTTAGACGAAATTCTCCGAAATCGAGGGGTTTGCTCTTTAGCGCACAACGCGCCGGGCAACCGATCCGCGTACGATCAAGCGGGTCTGAAATCGGGTACGGCGCGGTGCAACCTTTTTGCCGGCAAGCCGCTCCAGCAGGTATCTGGCGGCGAGCGGTCCGATCTCGGAGATGGGTTGCGCCACGACCGTTATCTGCGGATCGGTGAACGTGGCGAGGTTGAAGTCATCGAAGCCAACCACCGACACATCATGCGGAATCGAGAGCCCCATTGAACGCAGGCCAAGAAGCGCGCCTTGCGTCATGAGGCTGTCCACCGTGAACAGTGCGGTCGGGCGATTGCGCCGGCTGAACAGGCGGATCGTGGCTTCGATGGCGTGCTCGACGGTCGAGCGCGATACGCCGATGAGCGCTTCATCGATTGCGATCCCATGCGAGTGGAGCGAGTTTTGGTAGCCAGCCAAGCGTTCCTGTGCCGTAAAGATGCGTGACTCGTCGCGCAAAAGACCGATCCGGTGGTGACCGTTGCCAACCAGATAGTCCACTGCCTCGCGTGCCCCGCCCTCGTTGTCGACGACGACGCTGTCGCATTGCAGGTCCTTTACCACGCGGTCGATGAGCACGATCGGCGCGCCTTCGCGGGCCAGTTGCACAATATGCTGGCTGTCGGTTGCAGACGTTGGGGCAAGGATGAAGCCGCGAATGCTGAGCGAGCGAAGGCTCTCAAGCAGTTCTTTCTCCTGTTCTACATTCTCCTCGCTGCTGGCAATCAGAAGATTGTGGCGGTGCTTGCGCAGTTCCACCTCTATGTCGTGCGCGATTCGGGCGAAGAACGGATTCTGGATATCGCCAGGCACGAAGCCTATGATCGGCAATTGTCCGCTGCGCAGCGCCTGCGCGACGAGGTTGGCCCGATAGCCCAGCCTTTCGGCTGCCTCAACCACGCGGAGCGCCGTCTCGTCGCCAACGTAACCATAGCTGTTGAGCGCCCGGGCGGCCGTGGCGCGCGACACCTTAGCCGCTGCGGCAACGTCCTTTAGTGTGATTCCTTTCTGGGCCACAGGTAACCGTCCTTCTTGGATCTGAACATTGCGTCAGATCATTCTCGGCTCGTCTTGCGGGCATCGTTGTGCGGCATATCGGACGATTCTCAAACTGCGAACATAGCTTTCGCAACTCCTTGCCACCTAATCGAGATACGCGCGCTGTTTGGCTATCTGGAAATTTGATCCACGAATGCACCTACATGTTGTGCAGTCAGTTCATTGCCTTGCACTGCCAGCATACGGCAATGAGTTCACGCCATGGTCCAGGCGGCCTCCCTGGCATCGATCATAACACCGATGGAGACGACTAGCCTTGCCGCCAAACTCGTCCAGCGATTGGAGGCGAGCTTTCAAAAAGGTCGAGCCAGACGCTCAAGGCCCGCTGCACGGAGAGCCACAGGCCGGGGGACTCTGAGCAAATCGGGAATCTGAGTCGCTTGCTCTGAACCGTCGGCATCATGCTGCTAACCGGTTTTGATCCTCCGGGGCTCCGCATTGGCAATAGCGACGAAAATGCTGTCGAGCAGACCCTTGTCGCGGAAGGAACTTGCCAAGCAAGGGCACCTCGGCCAAGTACGCAAACAACGCCCGGAGACAAGGCGCATCCGGCAGCACCCTTTTGGGGCCAGATAGAGACTCAGAAACCCAAAGCTTTCATCTTCCCGCTATTGAAAACGGAGGGACTCGATCGTGACGCGTGCGCCCGACCATCCCCAACGGTGGGCTCCAAACTGATCGAAACTTCTCGTCGACCTTTGCTAGGTGATTGATCATCGGGGAGACCAAAGCCGAAACGCTGGGGTTGGTGTCTCCAGGGACGCTGAACGAAGCTTCAGGGAAAATCCCAAATCTGCCGATTTCCCTGGCGCTGTCATTGCAACGATCGAGACAATAAGGGAGACCGGACCGGAGGCACGAGAGGCCGCGTCCTTTTCGTGGGATCGCTCCTCCAAACCGTTTGCCGCAATTTAGAGATGTTGCCTTGACCCCGCACTAGCGTCTACTGCATCTGCTAGTAGGAGCGTCACGAATGGCGAGAAAGTCTGTCCGACGCAAGTCAACGATTTATGACATCGCGGTGGCGGCAAAGTTGTCCCCGACAGCGGTTAGTCTCGTCCTCAATGGCTCGTGGCAACAGCACCGGATCAAGGCGGAAACCGCAGCGACCATCCTCGATTGGGCTGAGCGGCTTGGCTATGCTGTCAACCTCAAGGCACGAGGATTGCGGCTTTCCCGATCCGGGCTCGCTGGAATGATCTTGCCACATTACCGCAATCGCTTCTTCGCCGGATTGGCCGAAGCCTTTGAAGCGGAATCCCGCGTCCACCGCTTGTGCCCGATCGTCGTCAGCACCCATCGCAATCCTGATAACGAGTTGAGTGTGACGGAAACCCTGCTGGCCCAGCAGGTGGAATTTCTCTTCCTTGCGGGCGTTCGTGACCCCGATCCGCTGAATGATCTGTGCCGGGCAGCGGGCGTCCGGTGCATCAACATCGATCTGCCAGGCCGCCGGGCTCCCTCAGTTGTTTCTGACAACTACGGGGGTGCCAAGGCGCTCACAGAGATCATTGTTCAGAAATTGAAAGAACGAGGGGGCTCCACCGAAGATCTCTTCTTCTTTGGCGGGGTCAGCGATGATGACGCAACACGTAGCCGTTTGCTGGGTTTTCACGATGCGCTGGCAGCGCATGGGATTGTTACGGGCCCGGGCACGATTGACTGCTGCGGCTACGCACCGACCAACGCTGCTCGGTCTCTCGCTGCACGATACGCTCAGCTTGGGCATCTGCCCTCAGGTATGTTCGTCAACGGCGTGACCGCTCTTGAAGGAACATTGCGGTTCACTTCGACACTAGCCTCAAGTGAGCTTGGACGGGTTGTTGTCGGAAGCTTCGACTGGGATCCATTCGCGGCGCATTTGCCCTTCGATGTGACCATGGTCCGACAGAATGTCGAGGTGATGATTGCTGAAGGATTTTCGCTTCTGGAGAATTATTCGATAGACCACTTTCCGCTGGTGACCGTACCGACCAGCTTTGGGCGAACCGGAGAGCATGACGGCGCCCAAGAAGATTGGGATTCGGCATCCAAATCGAGCATCGACCACTAGCAATTCTTTGTCGCAAGACATCGTTGCAGAAGTTCAACTCCGTTCATCAGCACCTCGGATCTGGGTAGCATCGCCTCCACCCAAGGCTGGCGGGGGATCGCATGTCGTTTCCACGGGTGCAGCCTGAGTGCGAAAGGGCGGATCGTTTACATCAATCGACAAATGTTTTTAGACGCCGGTGGCGTGACCGCCTTGCTAAATCTATTTAGCACCTTGACCGGCCGGCATTCAAAGTCTTTTATGGCGCGTTCTGGGAGGAATGCGGCGCCGAGTGCGTCAATGCCGTCGGGCACAAAGGGGTGGGCCAAACAAAGCCGACATGGGCAATAGGCAACCCAAAAACTCGTCAATCAGGGAGGAATTAAATGTTAGCAAAAACTATACTCGCGGCAGCGTTCGGCGCAGCCCTTTCGGTCGCCACAATGAATGCTGCGCTGGCAAAGGACGTCAAGGTTGGAGTCGTCGTGAAGATCGGCGGCATTCCCTGGTTCAATGCCATGGAAACGGGAATAAAGGAAAAGTCGAAAGAGCTTGGCGACGACGGCTTCATGGTCGGGCCGACCAGCGCCGACCCGGCACTTCAGGTCCGCGCGATCGAAGACCTGATAGCTCAGGGCGTCAGCGTAATTGGCGTCGTGCCGAATGATGCAAACGTTCTCGAGCCGGTTCTAAAAAAGGCGCGCGACACGGGCATCAAGGTCATAACTCATGAATCGCCGGACCAGGTGAACGCTGATTGGGACTTCGAAATGGTCTCGGCCGTTGGTTTCGGTGAGGCCCATGCCAAGCTATTTGCCGAGAAAATGGGCGGCAAAGGCAAGTACGTGGTGTACGTGGGTTCTCTTACCGTGCCCGCACACAATGCCTGGGCCGATGCTGCAATCGCCTACCTGAAGAAGAACTTTCCCGACATGCAGATGGTTGGCGACAGATATGGCGTGGCCGAAAGCGCCGATGACAGCCGGAAGACGGCTCTGGATGTGCTTGCCGCCAATCCTGACCTCGGCGGCTTCCTGACGTTCGGCAGTCAGGGACCGATCGGCGCCGGACGCGCGATCGAGGAGCAGAAGCTTGGTGACAAGGTGGTTCTTGTCGGTTCATTCTCGCCTAGCCAAGGCAGCGCAATGCTCAAATCCGGCATTATTGACGGCGGCTATATGTGGAATCCTCTGGAAGCGGGCAAAGTATTCGTAACGATGGCTGATTTTCTGGCGGGCGGCGGTGAAATCACCGACGGCATGACGATCGAAGGTCTGGGTGTCGTTCACCCTGACTTCAAAACCGGCACCATCATCGTGGACGCTGTGCAGCCTATCACGGTCGAAACGGTCGATGGTCTTGCAGCCCTAGGGCTTTAGATGGCGGACCATGGCTGGCGTGCCGGGGTGGCAGATCAATCCCGGCACGCCCCATCCTTGTCATTTCAGAAGGGCCCGCCGTGAACCTCGTCGCGTCTACGACGCAGGACCTCCCATCGGTTCTGTCGTTTAGCAACATAAGCGTCACATTTGGTGGCGTTAGAGCCCTCCAGGATGTCGCCTTCGAGGTTCTCCCGGGTGAAGTGCAATGCATCGCCGGTGAGAACGGCAGCGGCAAGAGCACCCTGATCAAGGTAATCACCGGCGTTTGTCAGCCGCTAGCCGGCGCAAACATGTCGATCGCCGGAAAGTCTGTCGACATCATGTCGCCGGCTGCGGCGCGCAGCGCCGGGGTGGAAGTCATCTGGCAGGACCTCGCACTGTTTCCTGAAATGACAGTCGCGGAAAATATCGGGATCAGAACTGTCCTCGGCAACATGCCTCGGCTCGTCGATCATTCGCGCATTCGCGAGGTGGCGCGAGGGCTGTTGGCGCGGCTTGGCGCCGACCTCAATGTCGACGCGCCTCTGCGTAGCTTTGCAATCGCCCAACGTCAGATCGTCGCCATCGCCCGGGCGCTCGCCGGCGATGCGAAGGTTATTTTCATGGACGAGCCCACATCGTCGCTTACTCAATCGGAAACAGACCGGTTGCTCGCGATCGTTCGAACACTCTCGAATGAAGGCATGGCCATCGTCTTCGTCAGCCATCGCCTTGCGGAAGTTCTGGAGATCTCAAGTCGCGTCACCGTTCTGCGCGACGGTAAGGTCGTTGGGGTGTTCCCGACCGCCGGAATGACCCAATCACGCCTCACCGAACTGATGACCGGCAAGACGTTCGACCAAACCGTGAGCACGAGAAACCTTAGTGGATCACCCGTCGTGTTGAAGATCGACCGATTGACCCGCGCAGGCGACTATGACGACGTTTCGCTGACAATACGGCGAGGTGAAACGCTTGGCCTGACCGGGCTACTCGGCGCCGGTCGCACAGAACTCGCGCTTTCTATTTTCGGCATGCTGCGCCCAGACCGCGGCAGCATCGCACTCAACGGGACGGTTCTTCATCTGAACTCCAACCGCGACGCAATCCGCGCGGGTATTGGATATCTCTCCGAAGACCGCTTGTCCCTTGGTCTCATACAAGCTCAGTCCATCGCCGACAACGCCGTTATCCCGGTGCTCGACAAGATCCTTGATCGAGGGCTGATCTCCTCGGAGAAGAAGGACGCGCTCGTCAATCATTGGATCGAGGAATTGGCGATAAAAGTCGGGCGGCAGACCGATGCGATTTCCACGCTCTCGGGCGGCAACCAGCAAAGGGTGGCCATCGCCAAATGGCTGGCGGTCGGCCTGAAACTGATCATTCTTGATTCGCCAACCGTGGGGGTGGACGTTGGCGCGCGGGCCGGCATCTTCGAGATTGTCGCCAAGCTCGCTGCCGAAGGCCTGGCGATTCTGCTGATATCCGATGAAGTGCCGGAGGTCTATTTCAACGCCGATCGTATCCTTCATATGGCTGCGGGCAAGATAGTCGCCGAATACGATCCGCACGCCATCCCGCTCGGCGACCTGGAAGCTGCCGTCTATGCGTAATCGCGGCAAGCTCTTCCGGGCTCATCCCACCGAGACATGGCTCGTTGTGGTTCTTCTCATCATGAGCGCAGGTCTCTCCGTTGCGAGCGACAAATTCTTCACCATTGCCAATCTCTTCAATCTGCTCAACACAAGCTCGACAAATCTGATCTTCGCGGTTGGGCTGCTGGTGGTGTTGATCGCTGGGGGCATCGACATCTCCTTCGCTGTGGCCGCGTCAGTGGTTCAATACGTTGTGGCGCTGGCTCTAGCCCAAATGGGAGGTGGTGATTGGTTCATCGGCCTCACCTTGGCGGCAATTGTCGGGATCGCCCTGGGTGCGGTGAACGCCGGCCTCATCTACTATTTCCAGATCATTTCAATCGTTGTCACCATCGCCACCTTCAATATTTTTTTCGGCCTGCTGATGTTCTTCACGCACGGTGTATCGATCTACAATCTGCCTGCATGGTGGACGCATCGCACTGTGCTTTTCGAGTTCCAACAGGCGAATGGCAATTGGGCCGAGCTAACACTGCCGGTTGCGATCATGGCGGTCTGCGTCGCCGCCACCTGGGGGCTTATCCGGTATACCACCACGGGACGGCAGCTATACGCTTTTGGCGATAACCCGGAGGGCGCCCGTCGCCTCGGTATCAACATCGCGGCGATGCACTTCATTGCCTTCGGCTGGCTTGGTTTGATGGCCGGGATCGCGGGACTTGTGCAGGTGCACTATTCCCAGGAAGTCGTGCCCAACGCATTGGTGGGGCGCGAGCTGGACGTGCTGGCAGCTGTTGTCCTTGGCGGTGCCAGGCTGGGTGGCGGGCGCGGCACCGTGCTCGGTTGCATCCTTGGCGTGTTTCTTGTGTCGGTGACGCAAAACGGGCTGAACCTCCTCGGCATCTCTCCCTATGCTTTCAAGATGATCGTCGGGGCGATCATCTTGATTGCCATCACGCTGTCCAACGCGCCGCTCGGGCATATCCTCGCGGGCTTGCGGCAGAGGATGGGTACATGACGCAGCGCGTGCTCGAAACTGGAGCGCTACGGCACGGATTCTTGCGCCGTCTTGCCGGCACGTTGGGCGCCGAGAATATCGGACTTTTGCTGGCATTGATTTTGGTGATTGCATTCTTCGGATCTCTCTCGCCGCGATTCCTGTCCAAAGCTACCTTTGAATCGGTGGCCTTCCAGTTGCCTGAACTTGGACTGCTTACGCTCGCGATGTTGATGCCGATCATCTCGGGCGGCATCAATCTCGCCGTGACGTTCACGGCCAATCTCTGTGGCCTCACGCTCGCCTGGGTTCTTCAGGCCAACGGAGGACCGGACGCAAGCATCTATGCCTTTCTACTCGGTTCCGTTCTTGCGGTCGGCGTTGGCACGGCAAGCGGCTTGGTCATGGGCCCGGTGATAGCCTATACCGGCGCGCACCCCATCCTCGTTTCGCTCTCGGTGATGATTTTCCTGCGCGGCCTTGGCGAGTTTCTGACCCGCGGCGCCGATATTTCGGGCTTTCCCGAATTCATCCAGCCCCTGGGCCACGGCAGCATCGTCGGCATTCCTGTCCCGCTGCTGATACTGCTCGGCGCAGTCATCGTCTGGCATGTTTTGATGACCCGAACCAGGCTTGGCTTTTCAAACTATATGGTCGGCTCCAACATCGAGGCGACGCGCTATTCCGGCATCTCGACGCGACGCGTGATCATTCTGATCTACGCGCTGTCTGGCGCCATGTGTGCGTTGGCCGGCATTATCATGATGGCACGATTCAATTCCGTCCGTGTCGGCCATGGCGAGTCCTATGTGCTGATTACGGTGCTTGCCTGCTTTTTGGGCGGGGTGAATCCGTTTGGCGGCTTCGGCAAGGTCGTTTCGGTCTTCCTAGCCCTCATCGTTTTGCAGTTGCTTTCTTCGGGACTGAATCTCTTGGGCGCCAGCCAGCACCTGGCCACAGCCATTTGGGGCATCATGCTGATCGGCGTCATGATCTTGCGGTGGGCTGCCGGGCAGCTCAATTTCATGAGGATAACACGATGAAGGGTTTTGGCGTTCATACTAGCATGTGGACGAGTGGTTGGTCCGTAGAGGGCGCCGAGCACACTGTAGCGGCGGTGAAAAAATACGATCTCGATTTCATTGAAATTTCGCTGGCCGATCCATTTTCTTGCGATGCCGATCACACCCGCAAGCTGCTGGCGGCAAATGGCATGCAGGCGGTGTGCTCGCTAGGGTTGCCCGAATATGCGTGGGCATCGCGCCACCCACAGGAGGCGATTGACTTTCTCAAGGTGGCTATCGACAAGACGGCCGACATCGGAGCCCAGGCGCTATGCGGCGTAATCTATGGCGGCATCGGCGAGCGTACTGGCGTGCCACCTACGCAGGACGAACTTGATAACATTGCAAAAGTGATGACGTCCGCCGCCGCGCAAGCCAAGTCTCGCGGCATCGAACTCGGTGTTGAAGCCGTGAACCGCTACGAGAACCACATCATCAACACCGCGGCTCAGGCGGTGGCACTAATCGAGAGAGTCGGCGCCGACAATATGTTCGTGCACCTTGATACCTATCACATGAACATAGAGGAGAAAGGTATGGGCAACGGTATTATCGTCGCCCGCGATTACCTCAAATATATCCACCTCTCCGAGTCTGATCGCGGCACCCCAGGCGAGGGCAATTGCAATTGGGATGAGACGTTCGCAACGCTGGCCGCGATCGGCTTCAAGGGCGGGCTCGCGATGGAGAGCTTCATCAACATGGATCCGCGTCTGGCGTTTGGCCTCAGCGTGTGGCGTCCGGTGGCCGAGAGTGAAGCGGTTGTAATGGGCAACGGTCTGCCGTTCTTGCGCAACAAGGCACGGCAGTACGGGCTGATCGCATAAGTTACATCGCCATGCGAGATCGAAACTCGGCACATCATGAGCCGACTGCATCGACATTGCGGCGACTGCCTTCGAAGCAGGAGCCGCTTGAGAGGCAATATTGCGGCGTTTTAGATCCCGGCCTTCGGCTGCCCCCCGGGCGCAAGCAGCCAACCGGTCGGCGATCGCAACTGCCGTGAACAATCTATTTCACCGGCTCGGGCATCACAGCCTACCTTCGGCGGTTGCGAGCCGGCCCCGCATCAATTCGCGGCGCTTTCGAAACTCTGTGTATTCCTGGTCGGCCAGTACCCCGATCAGGATCACCGATCCACTCACGGCAAAGTTGAGTGAGGAGGGAATGCCTAGAAGATTGACAAGGTTCTGAAGCACCTGCAGCAAGATCGTTCCAAGCACCACACCAATGATTGAGCCTTCCCCGCCCCGCAACGAGAACCCTCCAAGGACGGCGGCGGCGATCGCGTAGAGCTCGTAGAAATTGCCGTGCGAGCTTGGCAGGATCGAGCGTGTGAGAAAGATGGATGACAGCGCCGTCAGCCCGGCGCAGATCACATAGGCGCAGATGATAACCCGGCCGGTACGGATTCCCGAAAACCGCGCGGCCTCTTCATTTTTGCCGACGGCGTAGAGGTATAGTCCGAAGGCGGTACGGTGCAGAACGACCAACATCACCGCCGCCAGGACAAGCAGGAAGACAAAAGAATGAGGAATGGGAATGGAGGTAGGCATTGTTGGTAAGAACCGAAACCAGATCGGTGCGACCGGTGGTGAGATATTCCAGATCCTCGAAGCGGGTTTCGTAGGGAAAGCCTGCCGTCGCATCTTGGTGTTGCCCTGCTGCTCGCCGGCATGAAGATCGCCCGCACCATCCTGCGTCAGCCGGCCCTGCAGGCGGTGATCGCCGAGGAGCTGTCGCTGGGCGGGGCCGCCGACCTTTCCGATCAGTCCATAACAGACCACATCCTCGAACACGCCAAAACGGTCTATCACCCCTGCGGCACCTGCCGGATGGGCAGCGATGACCAGGCGGTGGTCGACCCGCAATTGCGCGTGCGCGGCGTGCCGCGCCTACGCATCTGCGACGCCTCGATCATGCCGCGTCTCATCAGCGGCAAAACCAACGCGCCGGTGATCATGATCGCCGACCGCTGCGCCGATTTCATCCTCGGCAGCGCTTAGCGAAAAACGGGCAGCCGAGAGAAATCCAGGCTGTTTTGAGACGGTGTATCTGTCCAGCGCATGCAGCGACTTGTCGCGACCGAAACCGGACAGCTTGACTCCGCCGGGCGGCACGGTGATGTCGGCGCCGCCATACATTGCATAGGTCCTATCAAATCGAGACTGGGACAGCGATGCCAACGCGCTGCTGTTGGCCGCCAGAAAGCTGGTGCGGATACGCCTGGAGAAATTCAGGCGATGCAGGCAGCTTCACCAGACGCAGCAGTTCCAGCAGCATCCATGACGGCGCCGAAGTCGCGCCCGGCTTCCAGATCATCGCTGCGCCGGCCACACGCCCGGCCACTCGGTCTACCTCGCAAACTACGGCAAGGAACAGCGCATGATTTCGGCCGACACGATGTATGTGCCAGCGCTGCTGGCGCCGCATCCGGAGTGGCAAGGCAGCTACGACCAGGACGGGCCGATGGCGATCACCACGCGGCACAAGCTGATCGATCGCGTGATTGCCGACAACATCCGGATCTCGGGCGGGGGCTCTCAGAGAGGTTCCTGCTATTGCTGCTGCAGGCCGGTGATCATGGCAATGATCTCGTTCTTATCGGTCTTCGCGGTCTCGCGAATTCCAATCTGCTTGCCACGCCTGAGAACACAGACGCGGTCGGAGAGCTTGAAGACCTGGTCGAGGCTGTGGCTGATGATCAGGATGCCGACATTGCGCTGCTTCAGCGACTGGACGATAGCCTCCACCCGGGCGGTTTCGGCAACGCCCAGCGCCGCCGTCGGCTCATCCAGCAGGATCAGCTTGCTTGCCCAATGCGTGGCGCGCGCGATCGCAACGCCCTGGCGCTGGCCGCCGGAGAGATCGCGGATAGTGGCGTGGGCGGAGGGGATGCGCACGTCCAGTTCCTTCACCAGTTTCTCGGTCTCGTCGATCATGCGGCGGCGGTCGAGCAAACCGAGGCGGTTCAGCGGCTCGCGGCCGAGGAACATGTTCATGTAGACCGTCTGCTGGTCGGCCAGCGCCAGGTCCTGGTAGACGACCTCGATGCCGTGCGCGCGCCCCATGGTGGCATTCGACATCGTCACCGGTTTTCCTTCGATGACGATGGTGCCGGACGAGGGCGGGTGGACCCCCGAGACGATCTTGACCAGCGTCGACTTTCCGGCGCCGTTGTCGCCGACGAGTGCAACGATCTCGCCCGGGAAAACCTCGAGCGAAAAACTCTCGATCGCGGTGATGCCGCCGAAATTCTTGCGAATGTCGTGCAGCTGAAGGATGGGCGCGCTCACCGTCATGTGTTTCTCCTAGACTGGCCAGGCATAGGGTTCACCGAAGCCGTTCTCGATGGTTTCCACTTTCGGATTGTCCGTCGAAATGCCCGACACGCCGACAATATGGGCGCGGGTGACGAAGGCCTGGCCACGGAAGCCGAACACGGCGCTGTCGCCAGGCTTCGGCGCGTTCGCGCCGGCGGCATCGATCATGGCGTAATAGTCGATCGCCGAGGGCGGCGGCACCTCGACGCTGCGCAGTGCCGAGCCTGCCGTTGTCGGTTCAGCCGAGACGATCGCCTTGACGTCGTAGTCGGGGAAGATCGGATCGATGTAGAAGCCGCCGCCAAGGCAATAGGCCTTGCCGCCGGAGAGATGCGAGACCTCGGCGAGATAGAGCACCGCCGGCAGCTCCGGCAAATCTTCCATGACATGCAGCGCGGTGGTGCCATGTAGTCCATTGCCGGGCTCGCACTGCGTCGCGCCGGCCTCGGCGAGTGCCGCCAGCATAACGCTCGACGTGGTGCCCGGCGCGTTGATCTCAATGTCCTTGCGGCCTGCCTTAGCCAGCGCTTCCGCAGCTTTCGCGAGCGTCGCCAGATTGGGGGTCGGCAGCACTTTTCGCGAAGCATGGTCGAACAGCAGAGCAGGGAAAGTGGTGATGCCGGCGAAACGGCCGCCTTCGACGGCATCCAGCCGGTCGGCGACATCGATAATGTCGGCGGCATTGAAACCGCCTTCATGGCCGCGATAGAAGATATCGCCTTCGGCGGCGATGCGGGCCAGCAGATGCTGCACATAGCCGGCCGCCTTGGCGCCTGTTGCCGCTTCCCCAGCCTTGGTATCATTGAACACGGTCCAGTAGTCCGGCTTGAAGGTTTTCGCCGCAGCCGCCGCTTCGAATTTTGCGACCTGCTGGAGATGGCCGAGATGGCCAAGCTTCATGCCTGCCTTGTGGGTGGCGCGGGCGCAAGCCATGTCGACGGCGACCGCGCGGTCAATGCCGCCGCGCATCACAGCCCGGCAGAACGACGAGGAGCGGCCGACCTGCTTGGTCATGGCGAAGATCTTCAGGCCGTTGCGGTTGGCCTCGCTCTTGAGAACCCGCGCATTGGCCTCAACCGTGTCGAGATCGAGCACATAAGCATTGGCCGGCAGCTTACCTTGCTGGTGCAACCGGATAGCTGATTCGATGAAGGCGGGGTTGCGGCGGCGCAAAATGTCGAGAAACATGGATGGCTTCCTTCAGCGGTTCTTTTCGCGCAGCGACACGGCGACTGCGGTCAGGATGATGAGGCCGCGCACGATCATCTGGTCGGAGACCGACAGGCCCATCAGGATCAGGCCGTTGTTGAGCATGCCCATCATCAACGAGCCGACCAGCGCGCCGACCACGGAGCCCTTGCCGCCATTGAGCAGCGTGCCGCCGACGATGACGGCGGCGATGACCGTCATCAGGTCGGTTTCGCCGAGAGTATATTTCGCCGCCTGCAGGCGACCGGCATAGAGCAAGCCGGCAAGACCGGCGAGCCCGCCGCTGATGGTCAGCACGGCGAGCCTGATCCTGGGCACGCTGATGCCCGATACGCTTGCGGCGCGGGCATTGTCGCCGGTCGCCAGCACATGCGCGCCGAAACGGGTTTCGCGGAACACCAGGTGGCCGATGGCCACGGCAATCACCGACCACCAGACGAGTGAGGGGACACCGAGCAGCGAGCCGGAACCGAAGAAGCCGGTGAACGCTTCGTTGGTCACCGAGATCGAGCGAAGGTCTGTCATCGAACGCGAAACGCCGGCGAACAGGCCGAGCGTCGCCAGCGTCACCAGGAAGGAGGGCAGCCTGACATACGCCACCAGCACGCCGTTGATGACGCCGATCAGCAGGCCGGCGCCGAGGCCGGCGACTATCCCTGCCGGCATGCCGTACGCGTTGATGGTGACGGCGGCTGCAAGGGCCGCCACCGCCACGATCGAGCCGATCGACAAATCTATTTCGCCGGCCGACATGACGAAGACCAGGCCGATGGCCATGATCGTCACCGGCGTCGTCTGCAACACGATGTTCGATAAGTTTCGGACGGTGAGGAAGCCGCTGTCCCTCAGCACAATGGCGAAGAACAGGAAGATCGCCAGGAAACCGAGGTAGACGACATATTGCTGCAGATTGAAGCGGCTGGCGAAGCTGCTACCGGCGCTGGTGTTGGCACTGGACATTTTATTCCTCCGGTGGTGAGCGCTTCGCCTCGAGCCTATTTCACCGCGTCCGCGATAGCCGCCGGTACGTCCCTGTTGAGGGACTTCTTCCAACCGTCCTTCACCGTGTCCTTGGTGACGGCGATGGAATCTACGGCATAGAATGGTTCGGCCTTCTTGCCGACCAGAGAACCTGCCGAGGCGCGCGCCAGCGTCACGCCAATGCTGTAGGCCTCGTCGGCGACGAGGGCCGCGATGTTGCCGCCCTTGACCATGTCGAGCGCGGCAGGCTCATTGAGGTCGAGCGTGACAATCTTGGTGTGCGTGTTGCCGGCACCGCGCAAGGCCGAAAGCACGCTCAGCGCCGGTTCGGCCCAGGTGACATAGATGCCGTCCAGGTCCGGATGCTGGGTGATCATCGCCTGGGCGATGTCTTCGCTGCGCGCCGGGTCGGCCATGCCGGCCTCGGCCTCGATCTTCATATCGGGATAGTCCTGCTCGATGGTCTTCTTGAAGGCCTGGTCGCGCTGGTTGGTGACGTAGAAGTCGGCATCGTGGAAGATGTAGCCGACCTTGCCTTTCTTGCCGAGCGCCTCGGCCATGGCGATGCCGGCCTTGTTGCCCATCTGAAAGAGATCGTCGGAGACGATGGTGACATAGTCCCTGCCCTGCTTGTAGCCGGCCGGGGAATTGTCGACGAAGCCGAGCTTGACGCCGGCCTGTCGTGCCGGATCGTAGACCGAAGCTGCAGTCGCCGGATCGACGGGAAGCGACAGGATGATCGACGGCTTTTTGGCCATCACCGTCTCGATATCGGCCTTCTGTCGCGCGGCGTCGAAACCGGCATCGGTCTGCGCCACCACCTCGATGCCGAGGCGCTTGAATTCGTCATGGGCGCCGGCATTGACGGCGTTGGTGTATTCGCTCATCTCGTGCCAGACGAGGGCGGCGGTGAACTTGCCGTCCTTGATCTGCTGCTCTTCGGCTGGCGTCAGCGTAAGACTGCTCGCCGGCACCGGCTTTTCACCATTCGGTCCTGTGGTGACGCCTTCGGCGGCGAAGGCGTGCATGGCTAGCAGGCTCGCCACCGTCGTTATGATTGCAGATGCTATGCGCATGTCCCGATTCCCCTTTTTGTTGTCGAAGAAAAGCTCCGGTGCGGCGGGCCGCGCCGGAGCGAGAGCCTTACTTGAACGCGTCGAGCACCGGCTGCGGCGCGTCGCGGTTGAGCGAGTCCTTCCAGCCCTGCGCGACATTCTCCTTGGTGACGGTCAGGGCCGGGGCGACGACGAAGGCTGGTGTCGGCTGGCCAAGCAGCGACTTCATGCCGGAAGCAGCCATGGCGCGGCCGAGTTCATAGGCCTTGTCGGCGACGAGGGCTGCGACATTGCCGCCCTTGACCATGTCGAGCGCGACCGGCTCGGCGAGGTCGAGCGTGACGATCTTGGTCCTGGCGTTGCCGGCGCCGCGTAGCGCCGACAGCACGCCGTCGGCCGGCTCGGCCCAGGTCACGTAGATGCCGTCGAGATCGGGATGTTGCAAAAGCATCGCGTTGGCCAGTTCCTCGGCGCGGGCCGGGTCGGATATGCCCTGTTCGGCGACGATCTTGATGTCGGGATAGACCTTCTCGATGGTGGTCTTGAAGGCTTGGTCGCGCTGGTTGGTGACGTAGTAGGCAGCGTCGTGGAAAATGTAGCCGACCTTGCCCTTGCCGCCGATCGCCTTGGCCATCGCGTCCGCAGCCTGCTTGCCCATCTGGAATAGATCGTCAGTCACGATCGAAGCGTAGTCGGTGCCCTGCTTGTAGTCCTTGGGCAAGTTGGACAGGAACACCAGCTTGGTGCCGTCCTTGACCGCCTGGCGGAAGGCTTCTGCCGAGGTGACCGGGTCGAGCGGCAGCGCCAAGATGACGTTGGGCTTTGCGGCCAACGCCGTCTCGATGTCGCTGCGCTGGCGGGCGGAGTCGAACTGGGCATCCGTTTTGACCGCAATGGTGATACCGGCGCGGGCGAATTCGTCGGTGGCGCCGGCGGTTACCGCATTGGTGAAATCGGACGAGGTGTGCCAGAGCAAGGCAGCCTTGTAGCCCTTGTCCTTGAGCGCGGCGATGTCGGCATCGCTTAGGATCACGTCGGCGCTCGGCGTGGCGCTCTCGCCCTGCGGGCCGACCGTCTGTGCGAAAGCTGGGTTGGCGGCAAGCATCAATCCGCCGGCAAAGGCGGCGGCGATCAGTGTCTTCATCGGCATGTCAGTTCTCCCATTTTGCTTCGTTGGTGGTTCAGTCGGCCACGCCGCAATAGCGGGCCATGAAGGCGGCGAAGCCGACTATGCCGGCGAAATATTCCTCGACATCCACGTGCTCCTCGAATGTGTGGCAATTCCTGATGTCGCCGGGCGCGCAATAGACGGCAGGAATACCGAGCTGATTGATGATGAAGGGGGACTCCGACCAGAACGGTGCGCCCTCGATGACGCCGCGTCCGCTCATTGCGCCGGCCATCGCGTCGGACAGCATGGCGACTTCCGCCCGCGTTTCGCCGATCTCGGCAGCGGTGCCGCCCAGCCTGTGGTCGCGGCCGGCGGGGTAGGCGAACTCTACCGAAATATCCGGATCGGTGATCGCGCCGCGCACGGCAGCCTCGATCTCGGCGGCGGCGGTGTCGAGGTCTTCGCCAGGCAACAGCTTACGGATCAGCGAGAGCGTGCAGCGCTCGGGAACGGCAATGTAGCCGCCGCCGGCAAGCCCGGTGATAAGCAGGAAGCCGCGCCCGACCAGTTTGTGCTCGGCGCGCGCGGCGACCTCATCCGAATGCTTCCAAAGCGCCGTCATCGCGGCATGGCTTGCACGGAGCGCATCCTTGCCGAGTTCTGGCACACCGAAATAGGCGGATTTGCCGGTAATCGAGATATCGGTGATGAAGAAGCCGATCTGCGCCGCATAAACGGCCAGGCGGGTCGGCTCGACATAGACGCTGAAATCGGGTGCTGTGACCTCGCCGGTCTCGATGCGTCCGACGAAGTGCTTGATCCCGGCGGAAATGCCGGTGCCGGGCTGGCCGCTCTCCTCGTCGCCGATGAAAGCGAAGGCGACGTCGCCCTTGAGGCGAACGCCTGCCTTGTCGAGTAGCGCGAGTGCCGCCAGCGAAGCAGTGATGCCGGCCTTGAGGTCGCCTGAGCCGCGGCCCCAGACAGCACCATCAATGATCGGGGCGGCGAACGGATCCTCACGCTCGGTGCCTGCCCAATGCTCGCGCCAGCCGTCGACATGGACGGTGTCGGTATGGCCCATGAACAGCAGGCGCTTTCCCTGGTCGGCCCCCTTGCGCTCGCCCCAGATGTTGGGCCGCCCGGGAAGAAATTCCGTCCTGGTCAGGCCGCTGAGGTCAAGGTCGCGCATCCTGGCTTCTAGGAAGTCGACGAAGTTGGCTTCGTTGCCGGTGATGCTCTCTCGGCCGATGGCGCGGCGAAACAGCGTTAGTGCGTCGTCGCGGTCGAGCGCTGCCTGCAGGCGGGCGGTAATATCGTGAGTCATATCGCGGCCTCCTTCAGGGCGGCGGCCTGGGCAGGCGGCAGCGAAATCCGGCCATCAGGCGCGTCGACGCCGAACAGCGTGTTGTGCAACTGGCCAAGGCCGATTGCCGCCGCGCCGATGAGGGCTGCGCGTGCGCCGAGTTCGCTCGCCTCGACCCTGACCGGATAGGGGAAGCATAGCGGCAGAAGCGCCTGCACCCTGGACAGGATTTCGGGCCGCAACCCAATCGAGCCGCCGAGGATAAACTTTTCTGGATTGGCGATCGCCGCGATTGCCGCAACGCCTTGCGCCAGATGGCGGGCAGTTTCGTCGAGCACGGTGAGCGCGTCCTTGTCGCCAAGCGCGGCATTCTCGAATATTGCCGGCACCGAGACCTGCCTGCCGGTGAGAGCGTGGTAGCGATCGGTCATGGCGTGGGTGGCCACCGCGCGTTCGAATGCGCCGGTGCGCAGTGATTCCTCGGTGAAGGGATCGGCCCCGATCGGCATGAAACCGATCTCGCCGGCGGCGTGCCCAGCACCCCGCACCAGATGGCCGCCCAGCATCAGCCCGCTGCCGATGCCGGTGCCGAGCGCGATGTAGGCGAGATTGTCGATGCCCTGGCCTTGGCCGAGCCAGTTCTCGCCAAGCACCGCGAGATTGACGTCGTTCTCGATCATCACCGCGACGCCGAGCGCTTCTTCGAAGGCATCCAGCACATTCATTGTGTCGAAGCCGGCAATGTTCGGCGCCATTAAAATGCGGCCGGTGGCCGGGTCAGGAGCGCCAGGCGCGCCGATGACGGCCAGGCGTATCTTCTTGCGCGCGACGTGCTGTCTGGCCGCGGCATCGAAGGCCAGCGCTGCAATCTGATCGACGACGAACTGGCCGCCGCGCGGGTCGGTCGGTGTGGCGGCTTCGGCAAAGATCTGGCAGGCAAGGTCCGTCAGCGCGACCCGCACCTTGGTGCCGCCAAGGTCGACGGCGATGATATAGGCTGCGTCGTGGACCAGTTCGTAGGTGACGGCGGTGCGCCCGACATGGCCGCTGGTGCGGCCGGTTTCCTGGACCCAGCCCTCCTGCTCGAGCCCGCGCATGATTTCGGAGATGGTCTGCTTCGACAGGCCCGTCAGCTTGGCGATCGAGGCGCGGGAGATCGGCCCGCCCTGGACGATCGCTTCCATCACGGAGCGCTGTGAGAACTGACGGGATATGCGCGGCAGGTCAGTCACATTGAACTCCCGTTAATTCGTTCTATGAGCGAACTTATTATTCGGAACTGGACCTGTCAATGTATGTTCGCGAGCGGCCGTTTTTGCGCACGCGAACATTGATCCGGAGGCAGGATTCAGGCGCGGTGCTGCCGTTCGGCAGAAGATAAATGCGGTCAGGGAGTGGCTGGATCAGCTTCTTGAATCAATTGGGCGAACAGCTTCGCAGCGCATTGACAAATAACGATCATGCTAGTCTCTGAGGGGCACTGTTTTCTACAGGAGATCAATACAGCGGATGGTTCGCCGGTCCATATCTCTCGTATTCTCTCGTATGGGTCTGTCGAACCATGGGACGATGAACGAGACCAACTATTGGCTTCGAGAATATCGGTGATGTACCGCGGGTCTGCGTCCCAGTGAATGGCTCAAATGGGCCGGCAGCGGAACGTCCGTTTGCAGTTTGCAAACGTGGATAACTACCATACCGCCTTAACTCGCAAAGACCCGTTTGACGCCAACTGGGCTGGCCCGAAGCCGACCTCTCCGTCCAGCATAGTCCGATCATATTCGGCGCAAGCTGCTCGCTTGAACCGTGGGATAGAATTCCGCCAATCTCGACCCGCCTATGCCTGGGTGGCCCCTGCTCACAATCACGAGCGTAGCGCCATCTTTCCGAATGGCCGGGTGAGGCTGGAGAAATCGCCGCTGAACCTTCTCGACCAGCCATTCTCCGGCTTTGGCAAAAAGCCGGTTCGAAGGCTTTTCCGCCATGTGCCGTTGCCTTTCGCAACGAACGGTCAACCGACTGTGAATAGCACTTGCAGGCACGTGGTTGTCAGGCGCCCACCGAACTTGACAAGCAGTCTTGCAGGAACTGCGTCGAGCACTGAACGTTTGACCAAGCGCGGGCATCTCCGCCTTGGCTAAGGACCATCAATGTTCACGTTCATGTTTGCCACCGGCATCGAGAACAGCACCCCCACCATTCGACAAGGCCGGGAGCGCGTCGACGAAATGGAAAAATGCCGCTTCTACGAACGATGGCGCACCGACTTCGAACTGGTCCAGGATCTCGGGGTGCATTTCCTCCGCTACGGACCTCCCATCCACAAAACATGGCTGGGTGACGGACGTTATGATTGGGCATTCGCCGATGAGACCTTCGCGGACCTGAAGGCGAAAGACATTCTTCCGATCGTCGACCTTTGCCATTTTGGCGTGCCGGACTGGATTGGCAACTTCCAGAACCCGGACTTTCCGACACTATTCGAGCACTACGCCAGGGATTTCGCGATGCGCTATCCGTGGATCCAGCTCTTCACCCCAATAAATGAGATGTTCATCTGCGCCACCTTTTCGGCCCGCTGGGGATGGTGGAACGAACAACTGAGCAGCGACACTGCTTTCGTCACCGCCCTCAAGCACATCGTGAAGGCGAACGTGCTTGCCATGCGGGCGATTCTCGAGGTGCGGCCGGACGCCATCTTCATTCAGAGCGAATCCTCGGAATACTTCCAC
Source organism: Mesorhizobium sp. L103C119B0 (assembly GCF_000502235.1). Classification (NCBI taxonomy): domain Bacteria; kingdom Pseudomonadati; phylum Pseudomonadota; class Alphaproteobacteria; order Hyphomicrobiales; family Phyllobacteriaceae; genus Mesorhizobium; species Mesorhizobium sp. L103C119B0. The sequence continues at coordinate 459,000 of NZ_AYXE01000001.1, forward strand.
GCCGATTCTCCCGAGGCGGTCGGCAGAGCGGAACGGTTCAACAGCGAGCGTTTCCTGTCGCTTGACCTCAACTACGGTCATGACGTCGACGCGCACACCTATCGCTATCTTCTCGAAAACGGGATGACGGCCGAAGAATACAGTTTCTTCCTGGAAAGCCATCTGCGCAGGCATTGCGTGATGGGCACCGACTATTACCAGACCAACGAACATCGGGTTTGGGCAGACGGAACGACGTCCGGGTCCGGCGAGGTGTTTGGCTATGACGAGATCACGCGGCAGTACTTCAACCGCTACCGGCTTCCCGTAATGCATACGGAGACCAACATCAGCGAAGGCCCCAATGGAGACGAGGCCGTCTATTGGCTGTGGAAAGAGTGGGCCAACGTGCTGCGGATCCGCAACGATGGCATCCCCATCGTAGGCTTCACCTGGTACTCGCTGACGGATCAGGTGGACTGGGACAGTGCGCTTCGGGAGAACAACGGACGGATCAATCCGCTCGGCCTCTATGACCTCGACCGAAATCCGAGGGCGGTGGGGCGCGCTTTCAAGGCGCTGATCGCGAACTGGAACAAGCTGTTGGCACACAAAGTGTCTGCCTTGCTTTGCCGGTCTTTCTTCCCTCACAGCAAGACGATGCCATTGTTCGCGCGCAACAGGATTATGCGCGCAGCCTGCTGAGCGTGGATCGGGTCGCTGAAGGCTGGACTGAACCACTTGCTGCTCCCCAGAAAGAGGTCGAACCCGATGCGCCTGGATAACAAGACTGCATTGTAACCGTTGCTGCAAGCGGCATTGACTGGCCATCGCCATGCGGTTGGGCACCGAAGGTGCACGGGTGAGCCGACGTGGGTGGAGGCAAGGTCGAGAAGGCGCGCATCGGTTCGACAAGGGGCGCGCCGGGGAGGCCGCTATCACGGTGCTGTCGACTTGCGCTCACGCGTTCGGCAGGTTGGTAATAATCGTCAACAACGCGCCGGCCTGATAATCTTTAACCATTGAGGCATTCACTAGAGCGGGCTGGCTGAAGGTGCTGAGCGTCGACCTGCTGGGAGCAATTTATTTCGCCGGAAAGGCATTCGCTCATATGACATCTGGGGGGCGTCATCGTAAAACATATTGAGTGTGCGCGGTCGAGACGAGCTCCGCATGTCGAGCTATACGCCGCGGCAAAGGCCACCCTCCTGTCTCTAACCGAGACCCGACGCAGTTCGCACCTTGGCCGACTGGGCATGAATCCGGACGATTACCGAACCAAATGGAACCTGCCTCGCAATTACCCGATGGTGGCACCCAACTATTCGGGAAGCGTTCCGCATATCGCCTCTAACACCCAGTAGCGGACAGCTCTCGCCTGAGGCGTCAGTCGTCGTTGAAGCGCTCCGGCATCGCATTCGAGGCCAAGGCTGGTGCACAAGGATCATGACATCGAATTCCACTCTTTACAGGAACAAGTGCCTTTCCTCGGGATTAGGATTCGACGCCGCAACGGCGTCGAACCCCAAAGGAGACTCACATGAAACGTAAGATTTTGACAGCTACAGCGATCTCTCTCTGTCTCGCCACCGCGGCCTTGGCGCAGTCGTCGGGAACATCCAGCGGCACGAACGGAACGTCCGGCTCATCGGCCGGGTCCAGTATGAGCTCTACGTCCGGCTCCGGCCAAAGCGGTATCCCGAGCGGCTGGGACAGCAAGCTCTCCGGCTCATTCTTCAGCGACGCCAATTCGGGAAGACTTCTGTCGCAGGATGAGATCCGCAAGAACTGGTCGTCCCTGAGCTCTGAACAGCAGGCACAGGTTCGCTCCGACTGCTCGAGGATGACGGCCAGTAACGGCACTGGCTCTGGCACAATGGCCGGCACGTCAGGTAGCTCGGCTTCGACCGGCAGTGATACAACGGCGAGTATCGGCACCGGCTCTGGCACAGCCACCGGCACTTCAGGCAGCTCTGGTTCGACCGGCAGTAACACCACGGCCAGCAACAGCACTGGTTCGGGTACAACCACCGGCACGTCGGGATCCTCGAATACAGCTGGCGATACGACCGCCAGCACCAGCACGGGTTCGGGCGCGAACTCGGCTGCTCAAATGGCTTCGATGCGGCAACTCTGCACTCAGGTTCAAGGGATGTGAGTGAATGCGGCGCTCCGGGCCGGCTTGGCCGGAATAAGAAGAGGCCTTGGAGGCCCGGGCATCGCTTTGGTTTGGTAGCCATTTCGGCGCTGAAGTCGGCCGGAGACCGGGGTGACAACTCGGCGCTTGTCGCGCTGCTTTTCTATCGCCGGCGACCGTCACTCGCCAATAGCGCGCTTCGCGTCGAGACACTTCTCCCGGCTGAGGCAAGCGAGATTCCGTCCCGTCCATACCTGCCAAGATAGACCGTCTCGCGGCCTCCGTTGAGCCTGTAATCCAGCCGAAAGGAGATCGCGCCACTGGGCATGACGCGAACATACATGCCGTCGCAATCTTGTAGATGTTCTCTTTTGGTTCAGGGCTTTAAGGGCGACGTCCGTCAGCATTCCCCGCTACCTCCTGAAAAGTACCGTCAGTACAATTTCGAGGCTCTTCGGCAGAAATTTTGTTTTATCTTCAATTCCTTAAGGCATAAAAAAATACCGTCAGAGCCTCATTGGATCTGACGGTACTTCGAAAAATCTGAGCTACCAATATGCGGAAGGTCCCTCAGCCGGTCCGTCAATCCAATCTCTGCGCACCGATTGTCGCCGAATGGGTTTATATGTGTTGTCAAATAGTTATGGCGTACAATGGCGTGTTTTCGGCGGCGTTTGAGTGGGCCTGAATCACTCCCACTCGATGGTGCCTGGCGGCTTTGACGTCACGTCGTAGACGACGCGGTTGATGCCGCGGACTTCGTTGATGATGCGGGTGGCCGCCGCGCCGAGGAAAGCCATGTCGTAGTGGTAGAAGTCGGCGGTCATGCCGTCGACGGACGTCACGGCGCGCAGGGCGCAGACGAATTCGTAGGTGCGGCCGTCGCCCATCACACCGACGGTCTGCACCGGAAGCAGCACGGCGAAAGCCTGCCAGATGGCGTCGTAGAGGCCGGCCTTGCGGATCTCGTCGAGATAGATGGCGTCGGCCTCGCGCAGGATTTCGAGCTTTTCGCGGGTGATACCGCCGGGGCAGCGGATGGCAAGGCCTGGTCCAGGGAACGGATGGCGGCCAATAAAACTTTCGGGCAGGCCGAGTTCCTTGCCCAGTGCCCTCACCTCGTCCTTGAACAGTTCGCGCAGCGGCTCGACCAGCTGCATGTTCATGCGCGCCGGCAGGCCGCCGACATTGTGGTGCGACTTGATGGTCACCGACGGGCCGCCGGTGAAGGAGACGCTCTCGATGACGTCGGGATAGAGCGTGCCTTGCGCCAGGAAATCGGCGCCGCCGAGTTTCTTGGCCTCTTCCTCGAACACTTCGATGAACAGCCGGCCGATGGTCTTGCGCTTCTTCTCGGGGTCGGACTCGCCTTCCAGCGCCGAGATGAATTTTTCCGACGCGTCGACCAGGATCAGCGGCAGATTGTAGTGCTGGCGGAACATCGCCACCACGCCGGCGGCCTCGTCCTTGCGCATCAGGCCATGGTCGACAAGAATGCAGGTCAGCTGGTCGCCGACCGCTTCGTGGATCAAAAGTGCGGCGACCGATGAATCCACGCCGCCCGACAGCGCGCAGATCACCTTGCCCTTGCCGACCTGTTTGCGAATTGTCTCGACCGCATGCTCGCGATAGGCGCGCATCGTCCAGTCGCCTTCGATGCCGGCGATGTTGTGCACGAAGTTTCTCAGCAGCCTGGCGCCATCCGGCGTATGCACAACTTCCGGGTGGAACATGATGCCGTACATCTTGCGCGCGACGTTGCCGAAGATGGCGAAAGGCGAGCCTTCCGACTTGCCGAAGACTTCGAACCCCTTGGGCAGCGAGATGACGCGGTCGCCATGGCTCATCCACACCTGGTGGCGCTGGCCTGGCGCCCACAGGCCCTCGAACAGCGGGCTGTCCTTTTCGATCTCGACGAAGGCGCGGCCGAATTCGCGATGGTTCGAGCTTTCGGCGACGCCGCCCATCTGCACGCAAATGGCCATCTGGCCGTAGCAGATACCGAGCACAGGTACGCCGGCATCGAAGACGATCTGCGGCGCGCGCGGGCTGCCGATGTCCGATGTCGAGGCGGGACCGCCCGACAGGATCACGGCTTTCGGATTGATGCGCTTGAAGGCAGCTTCGGCCGATTGGAACGGCACGATCTCGGAAAACACGCCAGCCTCGCGGATGCGGCGGGCGATGAGTTGCGTAAACTGGCTGCCGAAATCGACAATCAGGACTGTATCGGGATGATTGGCTGTCGTCATGGCGAGCCTTTAGAGAAAGAAACGAGTCGGCGCAATGGGGTGCGCAACCCGACTTTCAGAGCGGCGCCGACTCTTGCCCAGGCTGCTCCTTGTGTAGCGTGCCGGAGCCGATGGCCTGTTCGAGCCGAGCGACCGCATCCGCCAGCTTCTCGTCGATGACATGCAGATATTCGGTCCAGTCGCCAACGTGGCGCAGATCGGCTGCACCGTCTGAAATGCCGCGCAGGCCGATAAGCGGGACATCGAACAACTGGCAGGCGCGCAGGCAGGCGAAGGTTTCCATGTCGACCATATCGGCGGCGATGGCGTCGTAGGCGGCGCCGGTGATGATGGCGCCGCCGGTCGACAGGCTGGCTTCTTTAATGCCCGGTATCCTGAATGATAGCGGGACGGTCACCGGCAGGTCGAGGAACGGCGTCGCGCCTTTTTCGAAGCCTAGCGGCGAAGCGTCGATGTCGCGATAGCTGACCGAGACCGCCTGGTAGATTTCCGTCTGCTCCAGTGTGCGGCTGCCGGCGGAGCCGAGCGAGACGACGAGATCGGGCAACGCCTTCTCGGATTTCAGCCATGACAGTTCGGCGCCGAGCCGCACACCTGCCTCTACCGGGCCGACGCCCGTCATCAGCGGCGTGAACAGTTTTTGCAGATGCGGACCGTACTCGGCCTGCGCCGCCATGACGAAGAGGACGTCCTTGCCACCAATTCGCGTAATTTTGGCCATCAGCCTGCTATCCCGTCACGGCCAACCACCGTCATCATCGTGCCGGTCATGGTCGCGATCAGCTTGGCCTCGCCATCGGCGGCAAAGGCGTAGGCCTGGCCGTCGGCGACGATGATGGTGCGGCCGGGCTTGGTCACCGAGCCGCGGAACAGGAAGCGTTCGCCCCGGCCGGGCGCCAGGAGATTGACCTTGAACTCGATGGTCAGCACGCCGGAATTTTCCGGCATCAGCGAGAACGCGGCGTAGCCGCAAGCCGAGTCCAGTGCGGTCGAAATCACGCCGGCATGCAGGAAACCATGCTGCTGCGTGAGTGCGGCCGAATAGGGCATTTCGATCTCGATGATGCCCGGCGTCACAAGGGTCAGCTCGGCGCCAATGGTCGCCATCGCCTGCTGGCGGGCGAACGACGCCCTGACGCGGTCCTCATAATCGGGTGCGGGTACGATCTTTGCTGCCATGGCCATCGCCCTGATTTATCTGCAAAGCTTATCGCAGACGCCTGAACGCCACGCAAATGCTTTTGCTGCACTGCAGCAAAGCACTCAGTTCAACAGGAGCAGCGACGCATTGAGCAAGGTGGCGAAGGCCACCCATAGGGAATAGGGCGCAAACAGCCAGCCGGAAACCCGATCGCGGTTCCACACCGTGGCTATGAACAGCGCAATGCTGGCGAGAAGAGCCAGGATCACGACCAGTGCCGGCCCCACCAGTTTGGCGCCGAAGAAAGTCGGCGACCAGGCGAAGTTCAGAACAAGCTGGAGGGCCCAGATCTTCATCGCGGCGCCTGCTCGTTCCCGCTCCCATGTCCGCCAGCCGGCTACGGCGATCAGGACATAAAGGAGCGTCCAGGCCGGCGCGAAGACCCAGTTGGGCGGGTTGAAGGGCGGCTTGGCGAGCGAGGCATACCATTCACCCGGCAACGTCGCATAGCCGATCAACAGGCCGCCGCCGAGCACCAGAATGAGGAAAAGCAGAGGCGACACATATCTTTGCAAGAATTCTACCCCGTCTGGCGGCCGACGCCGCGCATCTGCAACTGGCGCTATGTCAGCCTGTCAATCGCAGCGTCAATTCGCCCGACGCAGCGCACAGAAATGGAACCCGTCGGTGCCGCTGAGCGCCGGCGACAGCGAGATATCGCTTGTCTTGCCGATCCGGGCGGCCGCTGCGTGGCCGGGGAAGCTGGCATCCCAGAGCGCGCGATGATCGACCGGGACAAAGCCCTTGTGCCGCTCGCGGAAGGCAGCGATCTGCTCGCCATTCTCCTCGTCGAACACCGAACAGGTGATGTAGACCAGCAGGCCGCCCGGTTTGACATAGGCCTTGGCCGCGTCGAGGATCGCCGACTGCTCGCCCTTGCGGGCATCGAGCTGTCTTTGCGTCAGCCGCCATTTGGCGTCGGGACGGCGCCGCCAGGTGCCGCTGCCGGTGCAGGGCGCATCGACCAGCACAATGTCCATATGGCCCACGAGGGGGCTGAGTTCAGCCGGCTTGGTGACGACCTGCACGTTGCGGTTTTCCGAACGGCGGAGGCGGTCGAAGATCGGCGCCAGTCGCGCCTTTTCGGCATCATGGGCGAAGACCTGGCCTTTGTTGGCCATCGCCGCAGACAGCGCCAGCGTCTTGCCGCCGGCGCCGGCGCAGAAGTCGAGCACCTGCATGCCGGCCTGCGCGCCGGCAAGGGCGGCAACGATCTGCGAACCCTCGTCCTGGACCTCGAACCAGCCTTTCTGGAAGGCCGGCTCGGCCTGTACGTTCGGGTGCCTGCCGTCGCCGTCGATGGGCGGGATGCGAATGCCTTGCGGCGCGATAGCAGCCGGTTTGGCGCCAGTGTCGGCGAGTTCGGCCAGCACTTTGGCGCGGTCGGATTGCAGCGTATTGACCCTGATGTCGAGCGGCGGGCGGGTCGCCAAAGCCGCCCCTTCCGCAACCCAGTCTGCGCCAAAGGATCGTTCGAAGAGCGGCGCGCACCAGTCGGGTATGTCCGCCCGCACCGCCTCCGGCGCGTCTTCAGGCCGGCGCTCGGCCAGCGCCTGCAACTCGGCGGCGCTGAGCAGCGGCGGCGCGAACTTGTCACCCTGGAGCGCATCGTTGAGCGATTGCGGCGTCTGGCCCCATTCGATGAGCAGCGCGCCGAAGCCGATGGTGCGGGGCGTGTCTTCACCTAAAAGCCAGCCGGCGGAACGTTTGTGGCGCAGCGCGTCGTAGACGATGTTGCCGATCGCCGCGCGGTCGCCGCCGCCCGCAAAGCGATGCGACAGGCCCCAATCTTTCAGCGCATCGGCCACCGGCCGGTGGCGCCGGCCAATGTCGTCCAGCACTTCAATGGCTGCCGCCAGCCGTCCGCCCAGTCGCATTCGTCATTCCATCTATCGAGCACAGTATCTTTCGGCCTGCTCTTAGAGCGTTTCGCGTCGAGATTGAACCCCGCTTGAATTTCGCGGCGACGAGGCCTTCCGCTCGCGGCCGACGATTTTCCCCGCCGGCAAATGTCCGCCCGCCGGCGATAACAAATCTCAAATATATGCAAGGTCTCTAATGTTGGTAACTGGCCGCCGTAAGCACGATCTGTGGCGCAATTGCTCTGCTTTCCAAGCTTTTGCGTTGGGAATACTCTTTGCGCCATGATTCGCGGCGCGGAAAAGCGGACCGACGGATCGATACGAGGAGAGGGCAATGAAAACGTATCTTGCGGAAGTTCTAGGGACATTTCTATTGGTGTTTATCGGCACGGCGTCGGTGGCGACGGGTGGCTTTCTCGCCGACTTGCCGCTGGGCCAGGAAGCCATCGGCCTGGCGTTCGGCATCGGCCTGATTGCGGCGGCTTACGCGGTGGGTCCCATCTCAGGCGCACATCTCAACCCGGCCGTCACGCTCGGCGTCTTCCTTGCCGGCCGGCTGCCGGCCAAGGGTGTGATTCCTTACTGGATCGCGCAGATCATCGGCGCCATTCTGGCCTCGCTGGCGCTGTGGATCATCGTCTCCGGCCAGACCGGCGGGCACACCACCGGTTTCGGCGCCAATGGCTGGGACGTGGCGAAATGGGGGACGAGTTCGGCCTTCCTGTGGGAGCTGATCGGCACCTTCACCTTCGTCACCGTCATCCTCGGCGTCACCGCCGAGAAGCACTCGACGGCGTTCGCCGGCCTGGTCATCGGCCTGACGCTGGCCGGACTGCACTTCGCAATGATCCCGGTGACCGGCACCTCGCTCAATCCGGCGCGTTCGATCGGCCCGGCGCTGTTTACCGGTGCCGCAGCCCTCAGCCAGCTCTGGCTGTTCATCGTTGCGCCGCTGATCGGCGGCGCAATCGCTGGCGTCGTCGCCAAGGCACGCATCTTCGAAAAGGACTGATTTCGAAGCCTGCGAAAACGAAGGGCGCGGGCCTCGGCCCGCGCCCTTCGTTTGGGAGGTTGTATCAGGCAGCGATGTCGAAACGGTCGGCGTTCATCACCTTGGTCCACGCCTTGACGAAATCGCCAACGAATTTCTGCCCGGCATCCGCCGACCCGTAGACCTCGGCCAGCGCGCGCAGCTGCGCATGCGAGCCGAAGATCAGGTCGGCGCGTGTGGCGGTCCACCTGACTGCCCTGGTCTTGCGGTCGCGTGCTTCATAGACCTCATGCGAGCCCGGCTCGGAGGCCGGATCCCAGATGGTGCTCATCGAGAGCAGGTTGACGAAGAAGTCGTTCGTCAGCGTGCCCGGCCTGTCGGTCAACACACCATGCTTCGAGCCGCCGGTGTTGGCGCCGAGCACGCGCAGGCCACCAACCAGCACCGTCATCTCCGGCGCCGTCAGGTTGAGCAGTTGCGCCCGGTCGACCAGCATGGCTTCGACCGACATCGGCGGTTTGCCCCTGACATAGTTGCGGAAGCCGTCAATTTTCGGCTCGAGCGCCGCAAAGGAATGGACGTCGGTCTGCGCCTGCGAGGCGTCGGTGCGGCCGGGCGTGAAGGGAACCTTCACCGCATTGCCGCCATCCTGCGCCGCTTTCTCGACCGCGGCGACGCCGCCGAGCACGATGAGGTCGGCCAGCGAGACCTTCTTGCCGCCTGCGTTGAACTCGTTCTGGATGGCTTCGAGCTTCGCCAGCACGGTGGCCAGTTCGACAGGCTGGTTGACCTCCCAGTCCTTCTGCGGCGCCAGACGAATGCGCGCGCCATTGGCGCCGCCGCGCTTGTCGGAGTTGCGGAAGGTCGAGGCCGAGGCCCAGGCGGTCGAGACCAATTGCGAAACGCTGAGGTCCGAAGCCAGGATCTTGGCCTTCAGCAATGCGATATCCTGGTCGCTGACCAGCTCATGGTCGACGGCCGGAACCGGATCCTGCCAGATCAGCTCTTCCTTCGGCACCAGCGGGCCGAGATACCGCACGACCGGCCCCATGTCGCGATGGGTGAGCTTGTACCAGGCACGGGCGAAGGCATCGGCGAACTGCTCCGGATGCTCGTGGAAGCGGCGCGAGATCTTCTCATAGGCCGGGTCGGCCCGCAGCGCGAGGTCGGTGGTCAGCATTGCCGGCGCATGACGCTTCGAGGGATTGTGCGCGTCCGGCACCGTAGCCGCGCCAGAGCCGCCCTTCGGCGTCCACTGATGGGCCCCGGCCGGGCTCTTGGTCAGCTCCCATTCGAAGTTGAAGAGATTGTCGAAGAAGTTGTTGCTCCACTTGGTCGGCGTCGTCGTCCAGGTAACTTCGAGGCCGGACGTGATCGCATCGCCGGCAATGCCGGTGGCATGCTTGCTCGACCAGCCGAGGCCCTGCGCCTCGATGCCCGCGCCTTCCGGCTCGGCGCCGACCAGTGTTGCATCACCGGCGCCATGGGTCTTGCCGAAGGTGTGGCCGCCGGCGATCAGCGCCACGGTTTCCTCATCGTTCATTGCCATGCGTCCGAAGGTCTCGCGGATGTCGCGGGCCGAGGCCAGCGGATCCGGCTTGCCGTTCGGCCCTTCCGGGTTGACGTAGATCAGGCCCATCTGCACCGCGCCGAGATGGCCGTGCAACTCACGGTCGCCGGAATAGCGCTTGTCGTCGAGCCACTTGGTTTCCGAACCCCAGTCGACATCCTGCTCGGGCTCCCAGACATCGGCGCGGCCACCGGCAAAGCCAAAGGTCTTGAAGCCCATCGATTCCAGCGCAACGTTGCCGGTGAGAATCAACAGGTCGGCCCAGGAGATCTTGCGGCCGTATTTCTGCTTGACCGGCCACAGCAGCCGGCGCGCCTTGTCGAGATTGGCGTTGTCCGGCCAACTGTTCAGCGGCGCGAAACGCTGCTGGCCCGCACCGGCGCCACCCCGGCCGTCGCCGATGCGATAGGTGCCGGCGCTGTGCCAGGCCATGCGGATGAACAGCGGCCCGTAATGGCCGAAATCGGCCGGCCACCAATCCTGCGAATCCGTCATCACCTTGTGCAAATCCTCGATCACCGCGTCGAGGTCGAGCGTCTTGAACTCCGCGGCGTAGTCGAAAGCTTCGCCCATCGGGTCCGAAAGGCTCGACTGCTGGTGGAGAACGCCGATGTCGAGCTGGTTCGGCCACCAGTCGCGGTTGGTCCTGGCGGAGGTTCCATGCGCGACCGGGCATTTGCCGGCGCTGTTGTCGTCGGTCATCGCGTCCATCTTGGCCTCCGAATTGCTGATTTATGTGTTGTTTTTTCCGGGCCGGCCGGGAGCCGCGCCACTCTGGAATGGTTCCAGACTAAGCCGTCTCTTCGATAAAAACAAATTGCCTTTCCTGTTTGTTGCGATAGGCTTTCCTTATGATTGGCTTGACCGTGCGGCAGATGCAATATTTCGAGGCTTTGGCGCAAACGCTGCATTTCGGCCGCGCCGCAAAACTCGCCGGCGTCAGCCAGCCGGCGCTGTCCGCGCAAATCGCCGAGATGGAGCAAAGGCTGAACTGCCGGCTGTTCGAGCGCGGCGGCAAGACGGTGCGGATGACGGAAGAGGCGCAAGCGCTGCTGCCACGCATCGAGCGCATCCTGCGCGACATCAGTGATGTCGAGACGACGGCCCGGCGCGGCCGCCCGGCCATGGAAGGCCGCTTCCGGCTGGGCATCATCCCGACCGTGGCGCCGTATCTTTTGCCGCATGTGCTCCCGGAGCTGAAGCGGCATTTTCCGTCCCTGCAGCTCGAACTGCGCGAAGCAGTGACGGCATCACTGGTCGAGGACACGGCAACCGGACGGCTCGACGCCTTCATCGCCGCGCTGCCGCTCGAGCAGCCGGGCCTGGTCACCGAGGAACTGTTCGCCGACCGCTTCTTCCTCGCCGTGCCAGCCGGAGATCCAGCCTTCGCCTCGCCACCGGTGCCGCCGGAAAGCCCGGCGCTGGAGCGGTTGATGCTTTTGGAGGAAGGCCACTGCCTGCGCGAACAGGCGCTGGCCCTGTGCGGCAGCGTGCGTCCCGTAGCGATGGCAAGCTACGGCGCCACCAGCCTGACGACGCTGCTGCAGATGGTGGCGCATGGTCTCGGCGTCACGCTCATCCCCGAAATGGCGGCAAGGCCGGCCAGCGCCATGCCGGACCTCAAGATCGTGCCGTTCCAGGAGCCAATGCCGCAACGCACGATCTGCCTCGCCTGGCGCCGCAACAAGGTGCGGCATGATGAATGCGTCGAGTTGGCGAAGATCATTCGGGGGTTGGATGCGGCGGTGCTGGGGGTGTGAGTCGTTTGGGTCTTGGATGTCGCCTTGGGAACCCCGAAAAGAAACTCAAATCAGGCGCGTTCGCGAATACCCGCATTGATGGCTGGTCGCCAGACCGCACCAAAGCCTCAAGGGATAAATACCAGAAAAACATACGTAAAAAATACAACGGCATGGACGATTCCGGTCAGGAAGGTCGTCCTTTCGTTGCTAAAGCTTACGCCGCATATGAAAAGCGCTAAAACCAAAAGTACTGCGTCAGCTTCCGGGAGCCCCAGGGTCAACCCTCGTCCCGTAAGCAGGCTGGCTGCTGCGACCGCAGGTATCGTCAAACCAATCGTGGCGCAAGCCGAACCCATTGCGACATTCAGGCCGCGCTGCAGCTCATTGTTGAGTGAAGCGCGAACCGCCGAAATGGCTTCCGGCATCAAAACCAGACCCGCGATCATTGCCCCCACAATGCTGTCAGCCTGGGTCACCTGGTAAGCAACGAGCGCATTTTCAACACTTGCGGCAACCTGCTCGGCGAGCATGACAATTCCGATCAGTCCGATTGCCAGGAGCAGAGCGCTGGAATAGATGCTTTTGTGAGGGGCGGTTCGCGCCGAAAGGTCGTGTGCCAGTCCTTCGATGAAGTCGTCCCGGTGCCGGACGGTTTGCGCGAACACAAAACTTGCATAGAGCAGCACGGAAAGTACGCTCACAAGGCCAAGCTGAGCTGCCGAAAATGTGCCGGGATCGGTGGTCCGCGTGTAGGTCGGCAGGATAAGCGTCATGACGGTCAGTGCGGCCAGAACCGCCAGATATGCGCTTGTCCCTTGCCGGACAATTGCCTGCTTGCGATGACGCCAGCCGCCAAACGTGAGACACGTCCCCACAACGCCGGTGGAGGCAATCATCACCGTCGAGAAGACGGACTCACGTGCAAGCGTGGGGTTGTTCTCTCCATGCAGCATCATGGAAACGATGATCGACACCTCGATTGCCGTTACGGCAAAAGTCAGCACCAATGTGCCGTAGGGTTCCCCCACACGGTGGGCCACCGCCTCGGCGTGATCGAGCACCACGAAAATAGTGATGAACATGATCGCACTCGAGAGCGCTCCGACGAGAATCCTGACGCTCGGCGAACCTTCGTCCACCGGTAGCCCGCTGGCTCTGACCGCAACGGCCAGTGCCAGCGCGGCCAAAGGCATCGCATAGGAAGTCGCTGATCGTGCGAAACCAGTCATTCAAGCCCCAATGCGTTCGGCGAACCTTGCGGAAGCCTGTCGAGCACCCCAGTGTCGTTTCGAAGCCGGGCAGTCCCGTCCCCCGGCGTTCAACCCTCAAGCCGTCTTCTGCACCACCAGCCCCAGTTCCTCCACCATCGCCTCGCGCATCAGAAACTTCTGCGGTTTTCCCGTCACCGTCATCGGCAGTTCGGTGCGGAAGCGGATGTAGCGGGGGATTTTGTAGTGGGCGATCTGGCCGGCGCAGAAATTCTTGATCTCCTGCTCGGTGGCGATCTGGTTGGGCTTCAGCACGATCCAGGCGCACAGCTCCTCGCCATATTTGGCGTCGGGAATACCGAACACCTGCACCTCCTTGACCTTGGGATGGCGGTAGAGGAATTCCTCGACCTCTCTGGGATAGACGTTTTCGCCGCCGCGGATGGCCATGTCCTTGACCCGGCCGACGATGTTGCAATAGCCCTCGGCGTCGATCGTGGCGAGGTCGCCGGTGTGCATCCAGCCATCGCTGTCGATCGCCTCGCGGGTCTTTTCCGCATCGTCCCAATAACCCTTCATCACGGAATAGCCGCGGGTGCACAGCTCGCCCGGCGCGCCGACCGCGACGGTGGCGCCGTCGGCGTCGATGGCCTTGACCTCGACATGCGGATGGATGCGGCCGACGGTGGAGACGCGCTTTTCCAGCGGGTCGTCGACACTGCTCTGGAACGACACCGGACTGGTCTCGGTCATGCCATAGGCGATGGTCACCTCTTCCATATGCATCAGCGACACCACCTTCTTCATCACCTCGATCGGGCATGGTGAGCCCGCCATGATGCCGGTGCGCAGGCTGGAGAGATCGAAGCTGGCGAAATCCGCATGGTCGAGCATGGCGACGAACATGGTCGGTACGCCGTAGAGGCCGGTGCAGCGTTCCTGCGCCACCGCTTTCAGCGTCGCGCCGGCGTCAAAACCCTCGCCCGGGAAGACCATGGTCGCGCCCTTTGAGACGCAGCCCATCGTGCCCATCGACATGCCGAAGCAGTGGTAGAGCGGCACCGGGATGCAGAGCCGGTCGTCGACGGTGAGCTTGATCGCAGCGGTGACGAAATTACCGTTATTGACGATGTTGGTGTGGGTCAGCGTCGCGCCCTTGGGCGCGCCCGTCGTGCCTGATGTGAACTGGATGTTGATGGCCTCGCCCGGCTTCAGCCCTTCGGAGATGCGGTCGAGGCTGTCATGCTCGTCGCGGCCGGCCATCGACAGCACATCGGCGAAATTGAACATGCCGGGCGAGTTGTCGTCGCCCATGCGGATGACGATCTTCAGCGCCGGCAATTTCTGCGCCTTGAGCTTGCCGGGGGTGGCCTTGGCGAGCTCCGGCGCCAGCGTCTCGATCATGCCGAGATAGTCGGAGGTCTTGAAACTGGCGGCGGTGACCAGCGCCTTGCAGCCGACCTTGTTGAGGGCATATTCCAGCTCCGTCAGCCGGTAGGCCGGGTTGATGTTGACCAGGATCAGGCCGATGCGAGCGGTGGCGAATTGGGTGACCAGCCATTCCCAGCGGTTGGGCGACCAGATGCCGACACGGTCGCCTTTTTCGAGGCCGAGCGCCAGGAAGCCGGCGGCGAGCGTATCGACCGTGTCCGACAATTCGCTCCAGGTGAAGCGCTTGTCCTGTCCGACGAAGACGGCAGCATCCTGCGTGGCGTATCTGCCGACCGTGCCGGAGAAAAGCTGAGGGATCGTCTTGTCGAGCAGCGGCACCGAACGGTCGCCGGAGACATGCGCGCGGCCGTCGAGCGGGGCGATGAACGCCCTGCCGCGCCCGCGCAGATTGGTGGCGTTCTTGAGCTCGTCGAGATTGATCGCCATCGCCGTTTCCTCCCGGAATATGGCGAGCCTATCAGCCTGAGTGGGTGGTGGAAAGTACAGGCGGTTCCCCTCCCCTCGAGGGGAGGGTGCCTCGCGAAGCGAGGCGGGTGGGTCCACGGCGAAGTGCTCGACTTCCTTGGTCACGGTCGACCCGGCTTGGGTCGTCTCGCGTCGAGCACTGCCGGAGCGACCCCACCCGTCCATCCGCCTTTGGCGGCTGTCCACCCTCCCCTCAAGAGGGAGGGAGCGCGCTCATCTTCGCGGCTATTTCCCGCACTAGCGCCTCATCCGCCGGCGCACGATCTTTCCGGGCAGCCACCAGGCAGGCCTGCGACTTCAGCACAACCCCATCGGCCAGCACCTTGAGATGGTTGGCGCGCAGGGTCGAGCCGGTGGTGGTGATGTCGACGATGACGTCGGCGAGGCCTGCCGCCGGTGCGCCTTCGGTGGCCCCGAGGCTTTCGACGATGCGGTAAACCTGGATGCCGTGCTTTTGCGAGAAGAATTGCTGCGTCAACCGCCAGTATTTGGTGGCGATCCGCAGCCGCCTCCCGTGGCGCTGGCGGAAATCGGCGGCGACATCGTCGAGGTCGGCCATGGTGTCGACGTCGAGCCAGATGCCGGGCACCGCGACCACGACATCGGCATGGCCGAAACCGAGACGCGCGACGATTGCGGCGCGCGCCTCCCAGTCGGCGAGGTTTTCGCGCAGCAGGTCCTCGCCGGTAATGCCGAGGTCGACCGAACCTTGCCCAATCTCGCCGGCGATTTCGGACGCCGACAGGAACGCCACCTCGATGCCCTCGGCGCCGTCGATGCGGGCGCGGTACTGGCGCTCATCGCCGGGCAGGCTGACGGCAAGCCCGGCCCTGGCCAGTACCTCCAAGGCCTGCTCCTTGAGCCGGCCTTTCGATGGGATCGCCAGCGTGATCATTGCGGCTCTCCCCGCAGCGCTTCGATGCGGTCGAGCCAGACGGAGAAGCCGACGCCGGGGATCGGCGTCTTGGCGCCGAGCAGGGTCAGCAGCCGGTCGTAGCGACCGCCGCCGGCCAGCGGCCGCTCGCCACCAAGTGCTGCGATCTCGAAGACGATGCCGGTGTAGTAATCCAGCGGACGGCCGAAGGCAGCGTCGTAGCGGATCGTCTTTGCAGGCAGGCCATGTGCCTCGATGGCTTTGGCGCGGGCGGCGAATTTTTCCAGCGCCGCGCCCAGCGAAAGCCCGGCAGAGGCCGCAAAACTTTCGAGCGCAGCACTCGCGCCGTCGAGCGGCACGTCAATGGCGAGAAAATCCCTGAGCGCCGCAAACGCTTCGTTCGACAACCGCACGCTGCGCAGTTCGGCCTTTTCGATCAGCCGCCGGGCAATGTCGGCGGGCGCGCGTCCGCCGGATGCCAGCAGGCCGGCCTCTTCCATGCCGCCGGCAATGTGGGCGGAAAGCGCTTCGAGATCGCGATCGAGGACAAGGGCCGCGACTTCGCCGTCAAGCTGACCGTTGCGTGGCGGGTTGGCGAGATCGGACAACGCTGCCTGCAGCATCGGCGCCGAACCGAAGGCGCGCGCAAGTCGCATGCGCCAGCCGCGCGGCAGGCCGAGGGCCGCCAGCACCGCCTCGAAGATGGTCTGGTCGCCGAGCGTGATCGCAAGAGGTTGCGCCGGCAGCACCAGCTGCAGCAGCGCGTGCGCATCGGCCAGCGAACGCGCATCGGCCTCGGCCGTATCGCGGTCGCCGAGATCCTCGATGCCGGCCTGAAAGAACTCGTTGCCGCCCTCGCGGCGCTGGCGGAACACTTCGCCGAGATAGCAATAGCGGCGCGGCGTGCCGGCCTGCGAGGCGATGTGGTCGAGGCAGACGGGGATGGTGAATTCGGGCCGCAGACACAGCGTCTTGCCGGTCTCGCTTTCGGTGAGAAAGATGCGGCGGCGCAGATCCTCGCCGGCCATGTCGAGGAATGGGTCGGCCGGCTGCAGCACCGCGACCTCGACCGCATGGGTGTTGCGGGTGGCGAAGAGTTTGGTGATTTCGGATGCGATGGCGGGATAGCGGGAGGTCATGCGTGGCGCGAGGCACCCCCCTCTGGCCTGCCGGCCATCTCCCCCTCAAGGGGGGAGATTGGCAGCTCGGAGCGCAGCGCCTCTTCTTCAACGCCGGAGATTGGCGAAACCATGCGCGACATCCAATCTCCCCCCTTGAGGGGGAGATGGCCGGCAGGCCAGAGGGGGNCCTCGGCGACCAGCTCTCCCTCCGCCACCGTCACCTGCGCCGGGCGGGCAGCCCGCCATTCAGCGTTGTCGGCGATTTCAGCGGACATGCGCGCGCCTTCGATCAGATCCTTGATCTGCAACTCGCCCTTGGCGCGCTCATCGCCGCCCTGGATGATCGCGACCGGGCTACCGCGGCGGTCGGCGTATTTCAGCTGCGCCTTCATGCCGGCGCCGCCGAGATACATCTCTGAGCGGATGCCGGCGGCGCGTAGCTCTGCGACCATCTTCTGGTAGCGGCCAAGGCTTTCCGTATCCTTGTCCATCACCAGCACGACGACCGGCGCGATGACATCGGTGGTGTCCAGCTTGCTGAGGTTCTTCAGCGCCGTCATCAGGCGGGAGACGCCGATCGAAAAGCCGGTCGCCGGCACCGGCTCGCCACGGAAGCGCGAGACCAGCCCGTCATAGCGGCCGCCACCNCCGCCACCGCCGACCGAACCGAAGCGCACGATCTGGCCGTCTTCGTTGGGGATTTCGGCGAGCAATTCGGCTTCGAAGACCGGGCCGGTGTAGTATTCGAGGCCGCGCACGACGGAGCGGTCCATGGCGATGCGATCTTCGCCATATCCGGCCGCCCTGACCAGGGCTTCAATCGTCGCGAGCTCGCCGACGCCTTCTTGGTAAGTCGAGTTCGAGCTCACTATGGAAACCTGGTCGACCTGTGCGTTCCTTGCCGTGGCGAGAAGAACTGCTTCAGCTTGCCCGTCGTCCAAACCAGCGCCCTTGGCGAAGTCGCCCTCGCCTTCCTTGCCGCCATCCCATCGGCCCGGCCCAAGCAGAAGCTTCACGCCTTCCGGCCCGAGCTTGTCCAGCTTGTCGATGGCGCGCAGCACGGTCAGCCGGCGGCCGGCATTGTTGTCACCTCCAAGGCCGATCGCCTCCAGCACGCCGTCAAGCACCTTGCGGTTGTTGACGCGAATGACGTAGTCGCCGCGCTTGATGCCGAGCGCTTGCATCACGTCGGCCATCATCATGGCCATCTCGGCGTCGGCTGCGACGCCCGGCGTACCGATCGTGTCGGCGTCGAACTGCATGAACTGGCGGAAGCGGCCCGGGCCGGGCTTTTCGTTGCGGAACACCCAGCCGGAGCGGTAGCTGCGATAGGGTTTCGGCAGCTTCTCAAAATTCTCGGCGACGTAGCGCGCTGTCGGCGCAGTCAAATCGTAGCGCAGCGACAGCCACTGCTCGTCATCGTCCTGGAAAGAAAATACGCCCTCATTAGGCCGGTCCTGGTCGGGCAGGAACTTGCCG
The DNA here is from genome assembly GCF_000502235.1 of Mesorhizobium sp. L103C119B0. NCBI lineage: Bacteria > Pseudomonadati > Pseudomonadota > Alphaproteobacteria > Hyphomicrobiales > Phyllobacteriaceae > Mesorhizobium > Mesorhizobium sp. L103C119B0. Next base: position 477,333 of record NZ_AYXE01000001.1, read on the forward strand.
AGCGCATCGGTGTATTCGATCAGCGGCTGGTCGGCCGGCTCGAAACCGTAGAGCTCATAGACCGAACGGATCGTCGCCATCATCTTCTCGACGGCGCGGATATCGTCGGCGCTGCGGTCGGCAAAGCCGCGCGGCAGCCGCGCTTTCGTCTTTTCCGATTTGTCGGCCATGGGATGGGTCTTTTCGCTTAGTAATCGATGACTTGTTTGGAGTGGGCGTGTCCTAACCGAAGCGGCTTGGTGCGGCAAGGGTTTGCGCTCTTTCCATCTCCTTCGAAACAAAACGCACCGAAAGGAAACAATTCCGCCATCGGCGCGGCATCGTGCCGACACAATCAGAGCCGATAAGCGCGCCGAAACAAAGGGTTGGGCCATGACTGCCGCACACAAGTTCGACATCAGAGACGACGGCTTGCATGAAGTCCGGTTGCGGCCGGCCGAGAACCGTGCGCCGGTGACGGCGAGCCTCGGTCCGTTTGAGGTCACCGCCGACGAGCGCAAGGGTTCCACCATACGCGAGGCGCTGATGACCGGATTGCTGGTGATTTATCCGGCCTTTGCGGCACTGGCGGCGATTGTGGCGGGATTGTTCCTGACTGGCGCCAGCGGGACGTGAGTTCCTTACCCTCCCCCTTGTGGGGAGGGTCGACGCGTAGCGTCGGGGTGGGGGTGCGGCGCCAAGATACCCCCACCCGCGCCTTCGGCGCGACCTCCCCACAAGGGGGAGGTAGGGGGACAGCGCCCTACTTCGGCCTCTTAAAGGCCTTGCGTTCCTTCTCCACCTGCTCCCGGCACACGCAGCCTTCGAGATGGTCGTTGACCAGACCCATCGCCTGCATGAAGGCGTAGACCGTCGTCGGGCCGACAAAGGTCCAGCCGCGCTTTTTCAACTCCTTCGAAATCCTGATCGAGACCGCTGTCGTCGGGTTGGCGCGTAGATGCGCCATGTCCACCACCGCCGGCCGCTCCTCCGGCCCCGGCTCGAACTTCCAGAACCAGGCGGCCAGCGAGCCGAACTCGTCGACCATTTCGCACGCCCGTTTGGCGTTGTTGATGGTCGAGACGATCTTGCCGCGGTGACGGATGATGCCGGCATTGGCGACCAAGCGCTCGACATCCTCGTCGGTGAAGGCGGCGACCTTGTCGAAGTCGAAACCGGCGAAGGCCTCGCGGAAATTCTCGCGCTTGCGCAGAATGGTCAGCCAGGACAGGCCGGACTGAAAGCCTTCCAGGCAGATTTTTTCGAACAGCCTGCGGTCGTCGGCGACCGGCCAGCCCCATTCATGGTCGTGGTAGTGCAGATAGTCCGGCAGATTGCCGTGCCAGAAGCAGCGCGTGATCCCGTCGGAGCCGGTAAGCAGTCCGGTGTTGTCTTGAGTCATGGCCAATCCATCCGTTAACGCGCTTTCGCGCTGCATTTACCGCGGCTTTACCAGATTCCTGAACCCGGCGGTAACCACACCAAAAGGTTTACTGACAAAGCGGCATTTTACGCATTCCGATTCATGTTTCGGTTGTGGCTTCGCGCCAAGGATCGCGCAACCGGGGACAAGTTCCGCCTCCGTCCGTTCGACGATCAAGGTGCGTTCCGATGAAGATCTTTTTGCGTTCCGTGCTCGGCGCCGTGGCAATTCTGGCCGCCGGCGTCACTTCCTCCGCTGCCGGCGACCGCTATGCCGACAGGCCGCCGGTGATGGTGAGCCCCGACCTTTCCGCGCCCTGGGTGCTGCAGCTTGGCCGCGCGCCCGGCATCGTGCGGCAGAGCCGCCAGTTCGTGCAGCAGCAGCCACGCCTTCGCTATGCGCAGCCGGCGCGACCCGATCGGGTGCGCACTGCTTCCGTGCAGGCGCCGGCCAAGCGCGTGGTGATGCGGCCGCAGATCAATCCGCTCTACCTGCCGCAGGAAGTCGCCTATGACGGCCCGCAGAAGCCGGGCACGATCGTCATCGATACGACGCAGAACTTCCTGTTCCTGGTCGAGAAGAACGGTAAGGCGCGGCGCTATGGCGTCGGCACCGGCAAGCCTGGGTTCGAATGGTCTGGCACGCACAAGATCACCAACAAGCGCGTCTGGCCGGACTGGCGCCCGCCAGCGGAGATGATCAAGCGCGAGGCTGCCAAGGGCCGCTACCTCCCGACCTATCTGGCCGGTGGCGAAGAGAATCCGCTCGGCGCCCGCGCGCTCTATCTCGGCACGACGGAATACCGCATCCACGGCACCAACCAGCCATGGACCATCGGCGGCTCGGTATCTTCCGGCTGTATCCGCATGCGCAACGAGGACGTGGTTGACCTTTACGAGAGGGTCAATGTTGGAACGACCGTGGTCGTGATATAGTCGGCTACCGAATCATCTGGTTCAGAAGGCTAGACCTTCAGGGATCGGGAAGAGTTTACGGGGGACGGGCCGTGTGGGGATGCGGCCAGTCAGGAAAGGGCAGCCCGGGAAACCGCGCTGCCCTTTCTCTTTGCGGCTATAGCTGAGCCAGGCTGCGCCAGAACGTCGCGCCAGGGGGATGACGGTTCGCTTTCACGCTGCCTTGCCGCATTTCCCCTGCTATAGGGACGGCCAAACTCCCCTGCGCCAAACTCGCTGCAAAGGTTCAGCCATGTCTCCGCCAGACGATAGCCGCTATCTCCGGGGCGGCCCGGTCGCCCAGCGCATCATGGCATCCGTGCGCGAGGATGCCGCCATCGCCACCGCCGAAGGTTTTCCGCCCAAGCTGGTGTCGATCACCGTCGGCGATACCGCTGCCGTCGATGTCTATGTGCGCAACCAGCGCGCCAAGGCCGCCCTTGCCGGGATCGGTTTCGAGGAGCGGCGGTTCCCCGCCGACATCAGCGCCGGCGAACTCGAGGCGGCGATCCATGGCCTGAACGCCGACCCGCGCGTCACCGGCATCATCATCCAGCGGCCGGTGCCGGCCCACATCCCGATCAAGACGCTGCAGGCTGCGGTGCATCCGCTGAAGGACGTCGAGGGCATGCATCCCGCCTCGATCGGCAACATCGTCTACAACCAGTTCGATCTCGCGCCCTGCACGGCGGCGGCCTCGGTCGAGCTGTTGAAGGAAACCGGCCTCGACCTCAAGGGGCTCGAAGTCGTCGTCGTCGGCCATTCCGAGATCGTCGGCAAGCCGATTGCCTTCCTGCTGATGAGCGAAGGCGCAACGGTGACGGTGTGCCATCACATGACGCGCTCGGTGGCCGCCCATGCGCGCCGCGCCGACGCACTGTTCGTCGCCGTCGGCAAGCCCAGGCTGATCAAGGCCGACATGGTGAAGCCCGGTGCGGCCGTCATCGACATCGGCATCAATTCCGAGATCGGCCCGGACGGCGCGAGCCGCATCGTCGGCGACGTCGACACCGAGAGCGTGAAGGAAGTCGCGTCCTGGATCACGCCGGTGCCCGGCGGCGTCGGTCCGATCACCGTGGCGATCCTGCTGCGCAACACAATGGTAGCGCTCAGCCGCCAGCGCGCGCGCTACCAGGCGACGTATGGCGTGGTGGACCGGCTGGCAGCGGAATAGCTGCTTACTCGGCGGCGACCAGGTTTCCTTCGGAGACGCCCTCCGGCTTCGGACCACCATAGGCCCAGTCGAGCAGCTTGATCGTGTGCACCACCGGCAGCTTCGCGGCGGAAGCGATCTGGGTGATGCAGCCGATGTTGCCGGTGGCAACGATCTCCGCGCCGGTCGCCTCAATGTTCTTCACCTTGCGGTCACGCAACCTTGCGGAAATCTCCGGCTGCAGGATGTTGTAGGTGCCGGCGGAGCCGCAGCACAGATGCCCCTCGCGCGGTTCGCGCACGACGAAGCCCGCCTTGGACAGCAGCTCCTTCGGCTGGCGGATGATCTTCTGACCGTGCTGCATCGAGCAGGCGGAGTGATAGGCGACGACGGTGCCGGGTTTGCGCACCGGCTCGGGCAGGTCAAGGCTTGCGAGATATTCGGTAATGTCCCTGGCCAGCGCCGAGACCCGCGCGGCCTTGTCGGCATAGGCCGGATCGAGGCGCAGCATGAAGCCGTAGTCCTTGATCGTTGTGCCGCAGCCGGACGCGGTGATGACGATGGCATCGAGCCCGCCCTGGTCGATGGCACGCGTCCACGCATCGACATTCTGCCGGGCCGAGGCAAGGGCTGCTGCCTCGCGGCCCATATGATGGACCAGCGCGCCACAGCAGGCTTCGCCCTGCGGCACCACGACCTCGACGCCCAGCCGTGTCAGCAATGCAATCGTCGTCTCATTGATGGCGGGATCGAGTACCGATTGGGCGCAGCCGGTGAGGATGGCGACGCGACCTTTCTTCGTCCCCTGCCCGGCATGAATGCCGGAAGAGGCCATTGGCGAGACCGTCGGGATCGAGGCCGGTGCCAGCTTCAGCATCGCGCTGAGCGGCTTCAGGGCCGACACCTTTTCGAACAGACGAATGAATGGCTTGCCGAGTCTCGCCAATTTCAGCGCGGCGCGAAAGCGCGCGGGATAGGGCAGCACGAAGGCCAGCATGGCGCGGGTGAGCCGGTCGAGCAGCGGCCGCTTGTAAGTTTCCTCGATATGGGCGCGGGCATGGTCGACCAAGTGCATGTAATTGACGCCCGACGGGCAGGTCGTCATGCAGGCGAGGCAGGACAGGCAGCGGTCGATATGGGTGACGATCTCCTTGTCGGCCGGGCGGCCATTCTCCAGCATGTCCTTGGTGAGATAGATGCGGCCGCGCGGCGAATCCAGTTCGTTGCCAAGCGTCACATAGGTCGGGCAGGTGGCGGTGCAGAAGCCGCAATGCACGCATTTGCGCAGGATCTTCTCCGATTCCGCGACATGCGGATCAGCAAGCTGGGCAAGGGAGAAGTTGGTTTGCATTATCTTAGCCTAGGGCCATGCGGCCGGGATTGAGGATGGACTTGGGATCGAACTCGGCCTTGAGCCGCGCCGACAGTGCGGCCTTATGCGGTGCCTGCGGCTCGAACACCGGAACGGCGGCGCGATGCGAAGGGGTGGCGCGCACCAGCGTGGCGTGGCCGCCGCCAAGCTTTCTGATCAGCCCGCGCAGCAGGGCGGCCTCGGGATCGCCCTCCTCCATGCGCAGCCAGACCAGCCCGCCCTGCCAGTCGTAGAAGGCGCTGACACCGATCTGCATGCGCAGCGTCAGCACCATCTGATGGGCCTGAGAAGGCGCCATGGAGACGCGCCAGACCGGCTTTTCGCTACGGTCGGCGAATGGCGTGCAGTCCCTTATGTCACGCCAGAGGGTATGCGATGTCTCACCTGCGATCTCCTGCAGCGGGCCGGCATTTTTCAGCAGGGTCTTCAGCGCCTCAATGCGATAGGCGACCGATGGGCCGAAGCCTTCGACGCGCAGCAGCGTTGCGGCGTCGGCCCCGAGACTGCCGCCGGCAACGCGCGCGGCGGTGCGCTCGGGCAGATGGGCGGCGCTCGACACTTCGGCGCTGGAGCCTAGCGCCAGCGCCATGGCGGCAGCCGCCGCATCGTCGAGCAAGCCGCGCACGGCAAGCGTCACCTCGGTCTCGGCCGCCGGCAGCACCTTGAAGGTGACATCGGTGAACACGGCCAGCGTGCCCCAGCTGTTGGCCATCAGCTTCGACAGATCGTAGCCGGTGACATTCTTGACGACGCGGCCGCCGGACTTGAAAGCCTCGCCGCGTCCGGCAACCGCATTGATGCCCAGAATATGGTCTCGCGCAGCCCCCGCCTTCAGCCGGCGCGGACCGGACAGGTTCGCGGCAAGCACACCGCCGATCGTGCCTCTTCCCTTGATGCCGCCGAACAATGGGCCGTAGTCCATCGGCTCGAAAGCAAGTTGCTGGCCGTTTTCGGCGAGCAGGCTTTCTATATCGGAAAGCGGTGTGCCGGCCTTCGCCGACAGCACCAGTTCGGCCGGCTCGTAGAGCGTGACGCCGGTGAGTTTTGAGAGATCGAGCGTGTGCTCGGTTTGCGATGGCCGACCGATGCCGCGCTTGGAGCCGTGGCCGATGGTCTCCAGCGGCGATTCCTCCGCAGCCGCCCATTGGACGGTGGAGAGGACTTCGGTGGACGAGGTGGGAGTGAAGGTGGTCATGGCGACGCGCCGCTTGCGAGTGCAGAGACGTCGAGTTCCTTCGTGCCCCCCTCTGTCCTGCCGGACATCTCCCCCACTTGGGGGGAGATTAGCAGCTTTGGCGACCGCGCCTCTCTAGCAACGTCGAAGATTGGCGAAGGCAGAGATGACTGGTGATCTCCCCCCTTGTGGGGGAGATGTCCGGCAGGACAGAGGGGGGCGCGAAGGATCGCCGACGTGAGACATTCCGCCCCCATCAAAACCTCGGAATATCCGGAAACGCGACCTGCCCGCGATGCACATGCATGCGTCCAAGCTCCGCGCAGCGGCGCAGTTGCGGGAACACTTTCCCCGGGTTGAGCAGATGGTTGGGATCGAAGGCGCATTTGACGCGCATTTGTTGGTCGAGGTCGATCTGGTTGAACATCTCCGGCATCAAATCGCGCTTCTCGACGCCGACGCCGTGCTCGCCGGTCAAGACGCCGCCGACCTTGACGCAGAGCCGCAAGATGTCGGCGCCAAAACTTTCCGCCTTGTCGAGTTCGCCCGGCACGTTGGCGTCATAGAGGATCAGCGGATGCAGATTGCCGTCGCCGGCGTGGAAGACATTGGCGACGCCGAGGCCGTATTTCTCCGACAGTTCGCGCATGCCGGCGAGCACACCCGGCAATTCCTTGCGCGGGATGGTGCCATCCATGCAGTAATAGTCGGGCGAGATGCGGCCGACCGCCGGGAAGGCCGCCTTGCGACCGGCCCAGAAGCTCAGCCGCTCCTGTTCGGATTGCGAGACGCGGCATGTGGTGGAGCCGTTCCTGTAGGCGATCGCTTCGACGAGACCGATCAGGTGATCGACCTCGACGCCCGGCCCGTCGAGTTCGACGATCAGCAGCGCCTCGACATCAAGGGGATAGCCGGCGTAGACGAAATCTTCCGCGGCATGGATCGCCGGCCGGTCCATCATCTCCATGCCGCCAGGGATAATGCCGGCGCCGATGATGTCGGCGACGCATTGGCCGCCCTGCTCGCTGGTCGGAAAGCCGATCAGCAGAGCACGGGCCGTCTCTGGCTTTTTCAGGATGCGCACGGTGACCTCGGTGACGACGCCGAGCAGGCCTTCGGACCCCGTCATGACGCCGAGGAGATCATAGCCTTCCGAGTCCAGATGATTGCCGCCAAGCCGCACCACCTCGCCGTTCATCAGCACCATCTCAATGCCCAGCACATTGTTGGCGGTCAGGCCGTATTTCAGGCAGTGCACGCCGCCGGAATTTTCAGCGACATTGCCGCCGATCGAGCAGGCGATCTGGGAGGATGGATCGGGCGCATAGTAGAAGCCCTCCTGCTCGACGGCGGTGGTGATGCCGAGATTGGTGACGCCGGGCTGAGCGACGACGACGCGATCGGGATAGTCGATGGCAAGGATGCGGTTGAAGCGGCTCATGACCAGCAGCACGGCATCCTCGAGCGGCAGCGCGCCGCCCGACAACGAGGTTCCGGAGCCGCGCGGCACGACACGGATGTTGCGGTCGTTGCAGTATTTCAGCACGCGCGACACCTGCGCCACCGTTTCCGGCAGCACCACGACCAGCGGCAATTGCCGGTAGGCGGTGAGGCCGTCGCTTTCGAAGGCGCGCATCTCATTGGTGGCGTCGACGACGCCCTCGCCCGGCACGATGATGCGCATGTCGGCGACGATCTCCGCCCGCCTTCGCATAGTGGCGTCGTCTGGCTTGGGCATGACAAGGCCGGACATCGGCGGCGTTCTCCGCTTGGCTGGTAAAAATCTTTTACCAGTTACATCCGGATGTTGCAAACACCGCATTGGGCAAAGAGCGTACTGCCGGCCTTCCCCAGCGGCAATCTGCCGCTATTCACCCTCCCCCTTGTGGGGAGGGTCTCGAACGCAGTGAGCGGGGTGGGGGTCCACGCGACGAAAGCTCTTTACCAGCACCCCACCCCGATCCGCTATGCGGATCGACCCTCCCCACAAGGGGGAGGGTAAAGTGCGCTCCTACTCCCCCGGATGTTTCGCCGGCTCGGAGTGCATCCGCCTGACTCGCCGCACGCCCCACCAGACCAGCAGGATGGCGACCGGCACCGCGGCGGCCGTGACGACTTCCGGTGCAAAGGCATGGCCGAAGATCGAGGCGCCCTTGGCGAGATAGGAGATCAGGCCGACGACATAGTAGGACACTGCCGCCACCGACAGGCCTTCCACCGTCTGCTGCAGCCGCAGTTGCAGCCGGGCGCGGTTGTTCATCGACGCCAGCAGATCGCGGTTCTGCTTCTCGACCTCGACATCGACCCAGGTGCGCAGCAGCGTCGTGGCGCGGGTTAGTTTGCGCGACAGGTTGGCCTGGCGCTCCTCGACCGACCGGCATGTGCGCATGGCGGGTGCAACCCGGCGCTGGAGGAAGCCACGCCAGGTGTCGTAGCCGGGCACCGCCTCTTCCTCCAGCGCCTCCAGCCGCTCGAGGACGATGCCGTCATAGGCGCGGCTGGCGCCGAAGCGATAGAGGCTGGAGGCGGCATCAGCCTCGAGTTCAGCGGCAAGCTCGGTCAGGTCGGCGAGCAGCGTCTGGCTGTCGCGGGTTTCAGCGACCTTCATTTCCAGTGTGGTCTGCGCCAGCCGGTCCTCGATGCGGCGGGCGCGGCCCGACAGCGTCAGAGCCAGCGGCAGGCCGAGCATGGCAAGCGTGCGGTAGGTCTCGACGTCGATCAGCCGCTGCGACAGCGCGCCGGTCCGCGCCGGCGTCAGGCCGCGATCAAGCACCAGGATGCGGGTCAGGCCGTCGCCGTCCTGGCGGAAATCGGTGACGATGGCCGCATTGCCGCGCTCGACCAGCGAATAGCAGAGGCTCGTCGGGTCGAAGGCCGCAATCAGCTTCTCGCTTGCCGGCGTCCATTTGCGGATCTCCAGCCTTATGCCTGAGATCACCGTTCCCGGCGGCGAGAACCCGTTGCCGAAAGGAGAATCCTCCTGCGCCCTGCCGCTTTCGGCAAGCGGCCCTTCCCAAAGATAGGTCGAGAATTCCGTATGCCGCTCCCAGCGCAGCGTACCCTTGCCCCACTTCATGGCGTGGTGGCGGGCATGACGGTCGGGCGCCGCGATGCCGAGGCGCCGCGACAGTTCGGAGAGCACGGCCATGTCGACGCCGGAGCCGCCCTCGGTCATGAAGGCGAGTTGCACAAGCACGCGCGGCTTCTCTATCAGCGGATGCGGCCGGGCATGGACCTCGCCGATCGCGCCGGGCCGTCCCTCATGCGCGGGAAAGCCCATCACGCTGCCCTGGGCGCGCGGCTGGAATTCGAGGTTGGACGTCTCGTCCGACACGGTGGTCCCCCTGTTCTCGACCCTTCGTGTGATGGCGTCCTCTAAAGGCAATCCATGAGGCGCGTAAACACCAAAGTCTAGCATCGTAGGTCCTGCCGGCGCGACGCGCAGACCGACCCGATTGGGCAAATTGGATAAATAATTTGACCAGTTGGCGACGCTGGCTTTATCTTGCGCGACGCCGGTTCAATTTCCCAGGCCCCCGTTGAGCGATATTTTCTCCAGGATCGAGCATTCGCGCACCGCCGACGAGGTGGTGCAGCAGATCGAAAGCCTGATCCTTGAAGGCGTGCTGCGCACCGGCGACCGGCTGCCGGGCGAGCGCGAGCTGGCGCGCCAGTTCGACGTGTCGCGGCCGATCCTGCGCGATGCGCTGAAGGCGCTGGAAGGGCGCGGGCTGCTGATCACCAAGGCCGGCGGCGGCACCCATGTCGCCGACGTCATCGGCCAGTTGTTCACCAAGCCGGTGACCGACCTCATCTCGATGCACCGCAAGGCGGTGACCGACTATCTGGAATACCGCCGCGAGATCGAAGGTGTTGCGGCCGAATATGCGGCGCGGCGCGCGACAGCGGACGACATTGCGCTGCTCGACCGCATCATGGCGCGCATGGACGAGGCGCACCGCACCGGCGATTTCGACGACGAGGCGGAAATCGACGTCGAGTTCCACCATGCTGTGTGCGAATGCGCGCACAACATCATCCTCTTGCACACACTGCGCTCCTGCTACCGGCTGCTGTCTGAAGGCGTGTTCCAGAACCGGCTTCTGGTGTTCAGCGTGCCCGGAGCGCGCGAGGCGCTGCTGGCCCAGCACCGGGCGATCTACAAAGCGGTGAAGGCAGGCGATCCGGCTGCCGCCCGGCAGGCGGCGATGGACCATATCTCCTATGTCGAACGCTCGATGCTCGAGGCCGAACGCAGCGGCGACTGGCAGCGCGTGTCGCGGCTCAGGCTTAAGCAGCGCTCCGACGCCGACGACGGCTTCAAGACGACTGGCTAACGAGGAACCACCATGAGCGACATCCTCACCATTGCCGATCTCAAGGACCTGGCACGCCGGCGGGTGCCGAAGATGTTCTTCGACTATGCCGATTCCGGCGCCTGGACGGAAAGCACCTACCGCGCCAACGAGGAGGATTTCGGCAAGATCAAGTTCCGTCAGCGCGTGCTGGTCGACATGAGCAACCGCTCGCTGGAATCGACCATGATCGGCGAGAAAGTGGCGATGCCGGTGGCGCTTGCCCCAACTGGAATGACCGGCATGCAGCATGCCGATGGCGAGATGCTGGCGGCGCAGGCGGCAGAGGAATTCGGCGTGCCGTTCACGCTGTCGACGATGAGCATCTGCTCGATCGAGGATGTCGCGTCGGTGACGAAGAAGCCGTTCTGGTTCCAGCTCTACGTGCTTCGCGACAAGGATTTCGTGCTCGACCTGATCGACAGGGCGAAGGCTGCAAAATGCTCGGCGCTGGTGTTGACGCTCGACCTGCAGATCCTGGGGCAGCGCCACAAGGATGTCCGCAACGGGCTGTCGGCGCCGCCCAAGATGACGCTGGCCAACATTGCCAACATCGCCATGCGGCCGCGCTGGCTGATGGGCATTGCCGGCACCAAGCGCCGCACCTTCCGCAACATTGTCGGCCATGCCAAGGGCGTCGGCGACGTCGCTTCGCTGGCATCGTGGACGACGGAGCAGTTCGACCCGCACCTGTCGTGGAAGGACGTCGCCTGGATCAAGGAGCGCTGGGGCGGCAAGCTGATCCTGAAAGGTATTCTCGACAAAGAGGACGCGCTGATGGCGGTCGAGACCGGCGCCGACGCCATCATCGTTTCCAACCATGGCGGGCGCCAGCTCGACGGCGCATCGTCGTCAATCATGGCGCTGGAGGAGATCGCCGATGCCGTCGGCGACAGGATCGAGGTGCATATGGACGGCGGCATCCGCTCGGGCCAGGACGTGCTGAAGGCGCTTTGCCTCGGCGCCAAGGGCACCTATATCGGCCGCCCGTTCCTGTACGGGTTGGGCGCCATGGGCAAGCAAGGCGTGACCCTGGCGCTGGACATCATCCGCAAGGAGATGGACATCACGCTGGCACTGTGCGGCAAACGGCTGGTGACCGAGATGGGCAAGGACCAGTTGCGGCGATAGGGTCTTGTTCACCGATTAGACCCTAGCTTCGCTGGATCACGGAGACGAAGCCGCCTTGACCGAGACCGGCATCCACTACCTCGACGCGCGCGCGCCCGATGGCATGCGCCTCTATGCGATCGGCGACGTGCATGGCCGGCTCGATCTGCTCGCCGCCATGCATCGCCGCATCGAGAGCGAACTCGAATACAAGCCGACCAGCGATTGGCGCGTCATCCACCTCGGCGACTATGTCGACCGCGGACCAGAGTCCAAGGGCGTCATAGACTTCCTGATCGAGGCGCAGAAACGCGATCCACGGCATCTGATGCTCGCCGGCAACCACGATATCGGCTTCCTCGATTTTCTCGACGAGCCTGACCCGGAAGGGCTGTTCATCCGCTATGGCGGCGTGCAGACGGCACAATCCTATGGCGTCGACCTAGCGGGACACGCAAGCTGGTTCGGCAAGGCCGAGGCGTTACGGCGGGGACACCAGGCACTGGTCAATGCTGTACCGCAAGCCCATGTCGACTTCCTGCGGTCGCTGCAATTGTCACTGATATCAGGTGATTTCTTCTTCTGCCATGCTGGCGTCAGGCCTGACGTGCCGCTGGAGAGCCAGAGCCCGCAGGATCTGGTCTGGATACGCGACGTCTTCCACAACCATCCAGGGCTTTACCCGAAGGTGATCGTGCACGGCCACACACCGGTGCCGGAGGCGGAGGTGATGCCGAACCGCGTCAATGTCGACACGCTCGCCTGGCAGTCAGGCATGCTCAGCGCGCTCGCCGTGGACGGCGCGGACAAGCGTGTCCTGACTGTGCAGGGAAAAGCGTTTTAGCGAAGCGCGGCGGTGACGCCGTAGCCGTCGACGGCCTGATGGTTGTTGGCTGCATCGGCGGAATAAATGCCGAGACCGCACAAAACGATGGCAGACAGCATGACAAAGGACAGAAGCGCTGCTTTCACGGACGTCATCTCTAGTTGAGCTTCCTGCATCTGGGCACGAGGCGGTTACCAATGGGTTGAAACCGAGAATTCGTCTCAAAGTTTCGACGATTTCGCGCTTGTAGGTCGATTCTGTATCGGCGGTGTGTCGCGCGGATCACACAGAAGGTTCATCGCGGTTGCATTGCCGATGCATAGCGCGCGCCTTGTAGGATAGCGTTCGGCCACAAACCAAGGACGAAAGAAGTTGTCCCCGGCAGATTCCCCGCCGCGTGCCAATTATGCAACGGCCGCGCGTTGGCTGGGTTCAGATCGTCGCCACCCAGGCGCGGGCAATGGCCAAGCCCGCGGCATCAGCCTCGGGGCCGTTGAGAGCCATTTCGCTGTCGAGGCGATCGTGCCAGTCGGGATGGCGATCGGCAATCAGCGGCGCGAAGGACGTGCTCCAGTCCCTCACCATCGGCCGGTCGGCCTCGAAATGGAACTGGAAGCCGTAGACGGCGCGGCCGATACGGAACGCCTGGTTCTCAGCAATCTCGCTGCCGGCAAGCCGCACCGCATTTGACGGCAGCGCGAAAGTGTCGTCGTGCCATTCGAAGATGGGGAAATCCTGGGGAAGTGCGCCAAGCACCGGATCGGTTCTGGCGTCCGGCGTCAGCGATACCTTGTGCCAGCCGAATTCCGAGGCGGCGCCGATCTGGTTCTCACCGCCGAAAGTGCGGGCAACCAACTGGCTGCCCAGGCAGATACCGAGAACCGAGCGATCCTTGGCGGCGAAATCGCGGGTCAGTTCGAGCAGCGCCGGGAAATACGGGTAGTCATCGTCGGCCAGCGCATTCTGACCGCCGCCAAGCATCACCATGGCATCGTGTCCGGTCGCGTCGTCCGGCAGCGCATCGCCCTTGTAGGGCCGGCGCAGGTCGAGATCGGCGCCGGCTTCGGCGAGCGCGGCACCAACCTGGCCAAGGCCGGTGTTGTCGTAGTTCTGGACCACCAGCACCCGCATCGCAAAACCCTGCTGACATGAAATGACGCGACGAGCGATATCATGTCGCCCGTATTGCAGCCAAGATGCGTATTCGGGAGAGAGCTATGCCACTGCAGAACCGGGTCGATCCGTTCGGCGCCATCCATGCCATATCCGAGCGCGGCCTGTTCACCGGCAATCGCGGCATCATCCACGATCCTGAGACCAAGACGCTGCTGAAAAAGCGTTGGGCCTTGCCGGCCTGGATCATCTGCGTCTGCCAATTCCGCAATGTGCGGCGCGAGCCGATGGGCAGGAACAGGCCGGGCGGCAGGGCCGGCTGGACCGAGTTGTTCTTCCTCGACGAGGTGACGGCGCTGGCCGCCGGGCACCGTCCCTGTTTCTATTGCCGGCGTGAGCGAGCCACGGATTTTGTCGGGCTTTTCGGCAAAGTCTTCGGTGTAAACGAACCGCGCGCGCCAACGGTGGACAAGCGGCTGCACAAGGAGCGGCTGGCTTCCGGCGGCAAGCCACCTGATGTCACCATGGGAGAGCTTGCCGAATTGCCGGACGGAGCGATGATCGCGGATGGCGGCTCGGCCTATGCGCTGCGCGGCGGCAACGCGCTGCCCTGGTCGTTCGCAGGCTATGGCGATGCGGCGGCCTTCGACAGCCTTGCCGGCCGGTCGCTGCGCCTGCTCACACCGGCCACGACCGTTTCGGTGCTGCGGCACGGTTTTGAACCGGTGTGGCATCGTTCCGCCGAGACTTGACGCCAGGCACCGCCTCCCCCATTCCTCGGCGATGCGCGCCAATTACAAGATGCAGCGGCTGTTCGTGCCGGACGACCTCGCGGCAGGCATCGAATTCGATGCCGGCCAGCAGCAGAGCCATTATCTCACGCATGTGCTGCGGCTCGGCGAAGGCGCCGAGATCCTGGTCTTCAACGGCCGCGACGGCGAGTGGTCGGCGGCGATTGCCACCAGGTCGAAAAGGGCGGTGCGGCTGAAGGTGCTGGCCTCGCAGAGACCGCAACCGCCCCTGCCTGACCTGATCTATTGCTTTGCGCCGCTGAAACAGGGCCGGCTCGACTATCTCGTGCAGAAGGCGGTCGAGATGGGCGCCGGCATCCTGCAGCCGGTGATCACCCAGCACACGCAAGTGGCAAAACCCTCCATCGACCGGCTGCGCGCCAATGTCGTCGAGGCGGCCGAGCAATGCGGCATACTGGCGGTGCCGGAAGTGCGCGAGGCCGAGAAATTCGAGCGCCTGCTCTCCGGCTGGGACAAGGAACGCCGGCTTATCTTCTGCGACGAGGATGCCTCGACCAACAACCCGCTGCCGGCATTGCAGGCAATACCTGAGAGGAAGCTGGCGCTGCTGGTCGGGCCGGAAGGCGGCTTTTCCGATGACGAACGCAAGATGCTGCGGGCGCTCCCCTTCGTCACTGCCATCCCGCTCGGACCGCGCATCCTGCGCGCTGACACAGCAGCTGTAGCGGCGCTTGCGGTGATGCAGGCGACGGTCGGAGACTGGTAAGAAGCGTAAAGATCAATTCCTGTTGACCTGTGGCTCAGGATTTTTCGCTTGATCGGCTGCTGACATTTCGTCCATTTAGCGCCGGCGGGCTCCGAGAGCCGCAGAGGGGGCCCCATGGCGCGCGACACAACCGATTTCCGGCCAATCGAAGGCATCGACGAACTGGTCGAACATCTGGCCGAAGGCAACAAGCCGCGCGACAAGTGGCGCATCGGGACCGAGCACGAGAAGTTCCCCTTCTATGTCGACGGCAACGCGCCGGTGCCCTATGGCGGCGAGCGCGGCATCCGCGCCATCCTCGAAGGCATGCAGCAAAAGCTCGGCTGGGACCCGATCATCGATGACGGCCGCATCATCGGCCTGGTCGAGCCGACCGGCCAGGGCGCGATCTCGCTCGAGCCGGGCGGCCAGTTCGAGCTGTCGGGCGCGCCGCTGGAAACGATCCACCAGACCTGTCGCGAGGGCAATGCGCATCTGGCGCAGGTCCGCGAGATCGCCGAGCCGATGGGCATCCGCTTTCTCGGCCTCGGCGGCAGCCCGAAATGGTCGCTGGCCGAGACGCCGAAAATGCCGAAATCGCGCTACGAAATCATGACCCGCTACATGCCCAAGGTCGGCACCAAGGGTCTCGACATGATGTATCGCACCTGCACCATCCAGGTGAACCTCGACTTCGAAAGCGAAGCCGACATGCGCCGCAAGATGCAGGTGTCGCTGAAGCTGCAGCCACTGTCGACGGCGCTGTTTGCCAACTCGCCCTTCACCGACAGCCGGCCGAACGGACTGCAGAGCTGGCGCGGCGACATCTGGCGCGACACCGACAACCAGCGCTCGGGCCTGCTCGAATTCTGCTTCTCGCCCGAGTTCGGCTTTGCCGACTATGTCGAATGGGCGCTCGACGTGCCGATGTATTTCGTCATCCGCGACGGCCACTATCACGACATGACGCACATCACCTTCCGCCAGTTCATGGCCGGCGTTGCCCGCAATGAAGTACCGGACGGACTGCCCACCATGGGCGACTGGGCGAACCATCTGTCGACCCTGTTCCCTGACGTCAGGCTGAAGCGCTTCCTCGAAATGCGCGGCGCCGATGGCGGGCCGTGGCGCCGCATCTGCGCGCTGCCGGCCTTCTGGGTCGGGCTGCTCTATGACGAGGCCGCGCTCGACGCCGCCGAGGCGCTGACTTCGAGCTGGACCTATGAAGAAACGCTGGCGATGCGCAATGCGGTGCCGGAACAAGGCATTTCCGCGCCGTTCCGCAACACGACGCTGCGTGAGATCGGCCGCGATGTAATGACGATTTCGCGCCTTGGGCTGAAAAATCGCGGCAGGAAGAACCGCGACGGCTATGACGAGACCTCGTTCCTCAACACGCTGGACGAAGTCGTGGCGCGCGGTACCACCAGTGCCGAGGAAATGCTGTCGGCCTACCACACGCGCTGGGGCGGCTCGATCGAGCCGGTGTTCATGGAATATGCGTATTAGCGTCGCGCCTTGAGCAGCGGCAAAAGCCGCTTCAATCGAACATCGAAACGAACTAGGTTCTCCCTCGAGGATTTCCCGGAGGAGAAACCGATGCCTACCTTGTTCGACATATTGGCGCAGGCGCAGAACGGCAACGGCATGCAGGCGCTTGCCCAGCAGTACGGGCTTTCCATGCAGCAGACGCAGGCGGCTGTCGCCGCTCTGCTGCCGGCCTTCTCGCAAGGGCTGCAACGCAACACCGCCGATCCCTATGGGCTAGGCGCCTTCATGACGGCGATGGCGAGCGGCCAGCACGCCAAATACTTCGAGGACGCGACCAGGGCTTTCTCACCGCAAGGCGTCAATGAGGGCGATGGCATTCTGGGTCATCTGTTCGGCTCGAAGGAGCTGTCGCGCGCGGTGGCCAGCCAGGCCGCGCAGGCGACCGGCGTCAGCCAGCAGATCCTGCAGCAGATGCTGCCGGCCATCGCTTCGATGGTGATGGGCGGATTGTTCAAGCAGACGACAAACCAGTTGACCGGGGGGCAGATGCAGGCCGCCGGTGGCTTCGGCGGCGGCAGCAATCCGCTCGGCGAGATCATCGAACAGATGATGCGGCAGGCGGGCGGCGGGGCACAGCCTGCGCCGCAGCCAGCACCCAATTCTTACGGTGAGAACCCGCTGGGCAAAGTGCTGCAGGACATGTTCGGCGGCGGCGCCCAACAGCCGCAAAGCCAGCCGCAACAGGCGCCCAACCCATATGGCGACAATCCGCTGGGCAAGGTGCTGCAGGATATGTTCGGCGGTGGCGCGGCACAGCAACCGCAGGGCCGGCCGCAGCAGCCAACACAGCCGCAACAGACGCAGAGCCCTTACGGCGACAACCCGCTGGGCAAGATTTTTGAAGAGATGATGCGGCAAGGCGGTGGTGGCGGCTTCGGCCTGCCCGGTGGGCAGCCGGCGCCGCAGCAGCCGCAAGCACCCCAGCCGCGACAGGCACCGCAGGAGCGCCAGGCGCCGCAACCGCAGGCCAATCCGAGCGGCAGGCCACGCAATCCGTTCGACGATATTTTCGGCAAGATGTTCGAGACCGGCGCCCAGCAGCGCGACGACTATCAGAAGGGCGTGGAAACGATCTTCGACCAGTTCAAGCGGGACATGGACCGGCGGTAGTTGGTGGTAGTTGGGCGCTGACCTTCGCGGCTTCGGAGCAAGGAACGAAGCGACGCGGCGCAGACCGCACGATGACGACGGAGCTTTAAAAGAAAAGCCCGGTCCTGGAGGAGGACCGGGCCAGTGTGCAGGCTGGCCGGCGGGGAACCGGCAGGGAGTGGGGAGCCTGCTATACTCGTTGGTCGTAGCGAGCCTGAGAAAGGTTCACGGCAACCGAAACAATGCGCCCGATATCACGCTATCTGGCGGGCGAGATCTTCGATTGTATCGGCGCGATCGCTCGCAATCGCACGCAGCTTCACGGTCGGATCGGCGCCGAACGGCACATCGATGGCGACATGGAGATCCGCGCGCGTCAGGCCGATATCGGCGAGTTCGGCGTCCGACATCTCGCCGAGGCGATAGAAGGCCCGGCGATTTTTCCAGGCCTGGTAGGCATTGAGAAGGGTGTTGGCCACGCGCGTCGCAACGGCCGGACGCGAGGTGATGCGCGAGGTCTCGGTGGCGAAATCAAACGTGGTCATGTCGGTCTCCTTCAGACTCGAACTGGACAAGACCAGGCGATCGGCGCTGGGGACAGCGGCCGTTCCGGTCTGGATTCACATGCCTTCATGTGGACAATGTGAATTTGCCACGCACCGATTGATTAATCGAACGAATGTTTCTAATCTTTAGCATCAACGCTACTGATGGATTGGACCGATGAAAGCGCCACTCGATCTCGACCAGTTGCAGACCTTCATCTCGATTGCCGATACCGGCAGCTTTACCCGCGCGGCCGAGGAAGTGCTGCGCACGCAATCGGCGGTGTCGATGCAGATGCGCCGGCTGGAAGAGCGGATCGGCAAGCCGCTGTTCGAAAAGGACGGCCGCACCAACAGGCTGACCGAGGAAGGCGACAAGCTGCTCTCCTACGCGCGCCGCCTGCTCTATCTCAACCGCGAAACGCTGGCCGCCTTCGATGACCAGCGGCTCGAAGGCACCATCCGCATCGGCACCCCCGACGACTATGCCGACCGGTTCCTGCCCGAAATCATGGCACGCTTCACACGGTCAAACCCGCGCGTCGAACTGACCGTCATCTGCGAGCCTACGCCAGGCTTGGTCGAGCATATCAAGCGCGGCAATCTCGATCTTGCGCTGGTGACGCACAACGATACGCGCGGCCAGTCGGAAGTGGTGCGGCGCGAGCCGCTGCTATGGGTGACCTCGGCCAACCATGCCACGCACGAACAGGAAGTGCTGCCGATGGCCTTCGGCCGGCCGAACTGCATCTGGCGGCGCGCCGCCGTCGATGTGCTCGACCGGCAAAACCGCGACTATCGAATCCTGTTCACCAGCTTCTCGGCCACCGTCATCACCGCCGCGGTGCTGTCGGGGCTGGCGATCTCGGTGCTGCCGGAATGCGCGCTGCGGCCCGGCATGCGAGTGCTGGGCGAAGCCGACGGTTTTGGCGCCCTGCCCGACTGCCGCATCGGCATCATGCGCGGCCAGACCTCGCGTCCCGAAATCGTCGACGCTCTGGCCCGACACATCTCGGAAAGCCTCGACAATATTTCCGTGCCGCTCGGCGAAGAAACGGGAAGCTTCGATTTCGCCTCGCTCGCCTTCGCCAAGATGAAGCGGAGCAAGCCGAACCAGATCCTGCCTGGCTGGTAGGAACGATCAGGCCGACGCTGCCGCCTCCGTCGTTGCGTTGGCCGACGACAGGCCGGGCAGCGCCACCAATTGCGCCGGCTCCAGCGGCGGCGACAAGAGGTGGCCCTGCAGCTGCTGGCAGCCCATGGCGACCAGCAGCGCCTTTTGCACCTCGGTCTCTACGCCCTCGGCGGTGACCTCGACCTTGAGCGCGCCGGCGAGATCGATCAGCGCCTTGACGATGGCGCCCGAATTGCCGTCGCCGTCGAGAAGCCGCACGAAGGAGCGGTCGATCTTGAGCTTGTCGATGGCATGGCGGCGCAGATAGCTCAGCGACGAATAGCCGGTGCCGAAATCGTCGAGCACAATGCCGACGCCCGACTGGCGCAAGGCTGCCAGAGCCGCTCTGGTGGTGTCGTTGTTTTCCAGGAGAACGTTTTCGGTGATTTCGAGCTGCAGGCGCTTCGGCGCCAGTCCGGTTTCGGCGAGGATCGAGGCAACCTCTTCGGCAAAGCCGGCGTCGCGCAATTGCAGCGGCGAGACATTGACGGCGAGCCACGGCAGTTTGGTCTTCAGGGCGAAGCGGCAGGCTTCCAGCAGGGCCCATGCGCCGAGCTGCCCGATCATGCCGCGTTCCTCGGCGATGGCGATGAACTGCGCCGCCGGCAGTGCGCCATGGACCTCATGCGCCCAGCGGATCAGCGCCTCGGCGCCGACAATGGTCTTGCCGTCGCTGGCAAAGACCGGCTGGTAGGCGAGCTTGATACCGGTGCCGCCATTCAGCGCGCTACGCAGCTCGCTCTCGACCTTGCGCTTGCGCAGCAAAAGGTCGTCCATGTCGCCGGCGAAGACCTGGTAGCGGCCACGGCCGTTCTTCTTGGCTTCGTAGAGCGCGATGTCGGCCTTGCGCAGCAGATCGTCTGCGTCGGCATCAGGGCCTGTCGACAAGGCTATGCCGATGCTGGCGCTGATAAAGACCTGATCGTCCATCAGCTTGAACGGCTCCTGCAGTTTCTGCAGCACCCTCTCGGAAATATCCTCGGCGTTCCTTACGTCGCGGACATCGATCAGGATCACCGCGAATTCGTCGCCACCCAGTCTTGCCACCGTGTCGACGTCGCGAACCGTATGCTGAAGCCTGGCCGCCGTCTGGCGCACGAGTTCGTCGCCTGCCGGGTGACCAAGCGTGTCGTTGACATGCTTGAAGCGATCTAGATCGAGATAAAGCAGCGCGACCTTGCTTTCATTGCCGGAGGTAAGCAAGGCACGCCGCAGCCTGTCCTCGAACAGTGCCCGGTTGGGCAGGCCGGTGAGCGTGTCGTGAAAGGCGAGATATTGCGCCTGGGCCTGGCTGGTCTGCAGCGCCGATGACGCACGGCGCAGACGCCGGAGCAGAAAGGCGAGCACGCTCGCCGCAACCAGCGCGGCCAGAGCCAGGGCCGGGCTGGCCTTGCCCACCAGCGTCAGGCCGGGCCGTTCCTGGTCCCAGGCAATATAGCCGAGGATGACACCCTGTTTGTCGATAAGCGGAATGGCAGCCGAGCCAAGCGGCTGAGCCATCGGCAGGAGATGCGCCCCCGCCAGCAGATATTTCTGCGCGATCTTGCCGATCACCGCGTCGTTGATGAACTCTATGGAGACATGCAGATATTCGCTGCCGGATGCCTGGGTGACGCGATCCGAACTCGGCACCAGAGGCATGACGCTGAGTATGGCAGGCTGACCGCCAAGCGAGACCAGATCGTCGGCAACGAATTTTGCGCCGGCCTGGCTTGCGTCCTTGCTCATCATCTGGCGCAACCTGGCGATGGTCGGCCGCAAAGCGGGTTCGTCCTCGCCAAAGACGGCAGGCGACACGACCTTGCCTTCGCGCATGGCGTGGACCGGCCGGTTGGCGTTGTCCAGCACATAGACCCGGTTGTGGCCGTAATACGAGTACATCCAGACGCTGAAATTCTCGGCCATCCAGGTCTGGTTGCCGGCCTTGGCGTTTATAACGGAATCATCCCAGACGGCGACGCTTTCCTGCTCGCGCTTTACCGCGGCGATCAGGTCCTGCAGGCCGTTGGCAAGGAAAACCTTCTCCCGCTCGAGCGAGACCCGGTCGGCCTGCATGGTGGCGTAAAGGCCGAAGCCGACAACGATGGCCAGTGCAAAAACGGCAAGCGTCAGCACCGTCAGGGTGACCTGGAACGTCAACGGGCTGCGTTGTTTGCGGGCGCTCATGCGTCCTCCTTGGCCCAGAGTCAATCAGGCCAGGCTTAAGATCAAGTTATGGAATCTTGACGCGGAGCGACAACAGCCGCTCAATCGGCCGATGAGCGACGCAGAATCCGAATCACGAACCAATGCCACCGAATACACGGTGAGCGAGATTTCCGGCGCGCTGAAGCGCACGGTCGAGGATGTCTTCGGCCATGTGCGGGTGCGCGGCGAAATTTCCGGCTATCGCGGGCCGCACTCTTCCGGCCATGCCTATTTCACCCTGAAGGACGACCGCGCGCGGCTCGATGCCGTGGTCTGGAAAGGCACGATGAGCCGGCTGAAATTCCGTCCCGAAGAGGGGATGGAGGTGATCGCCACCGGCAAACTCACCACCTATCCCGGCAAATCCAACTACCAGATCGTCATCGACAATCTAGAACCCGCCGGCGCCGGGGCGCTGATGGCGCTTTTGGAAGAGCGCAAGCGGCGACTGCAGGCCGAAGGACTTTTCGATGCCGGCCGCAAGCGGCGGCTGCCGTTCATGCCGCGCACCATCGGCGTCGTCACCTCGCCGACCGGATCGGTGATCCGTGACATCATCCATCGCATCAAGGACCGCTTTCCGCTGCATGTGCTGGTCTGGCCGGTAAGAGTCCAGGGCGAGACGGCGGGGGCGGAAGTGACGGCCGCCGTCAACGGCTTCAACGCGCTGGCCTGGGATGGCGCGATTGCCCAGCCCGACCTTCTGATCGTGGCGCGCGGCGGCGGCAGCCTCGAGGACCTCTGGGGGTTCAACGATGAAGGGCTGGCGCGCGCCGTCGCCGCCTCGCGCATTCCGGTGATTTCGGCCGTCGGGCACGAGACCGACTGGACCTTGATCGACCTCGTCGCCGACATGCGCGCACCGACGCCGACAGGTGCGGCGGAGATCGCGGTGCCGGTGAAAGCGGACCTCGAAGCGACACTAGCCAGTCTTGGCGCACGGCTCAAAGCAGCCACCTTGCGCAATTTCGAACGCAAGCGGCAGGCCTCGCGTGCGGCCGCCCGCGCGCTGCCCTCGCCCGACCAGTTGCTGGCGCTGCCGCGACGGCGGCTGGACGAGGCGGCCAGCCGGCTTAGCCGGGGGCTGATGGTCTCCACCGAAAGAAAGCAAGCTCGGTTCTTCGCCGTGAAGCTCACTCCGGCAACGCTGTCGCGGCGGATTGCCGAGGCGCGACGCACCAACGACCGCAACCTTTTGCGCGCCCAGGGGGCGCTGCGCGCATTGGCGAGAGCCCGGCGCGCGGAGTTGAATCGTGCGGCGGATCAGTTGCCAAAATGTGCGAAAGCATCCCTGCAACGGCACAGGCAGCAACTGGCTTTGCTGCAAGGCCGCATTACGATCGAGCCAACGGCACGGCGGCAAACCGTGCAGAGGGATCTTCTGACAGCTTTGACGAGACGAGGCACGCAAGCGGTACTGCTCAGGCTGGAGCGACTGCGCGGCCGCATCGTCCAATCCGAGAGGCTGATGGCAACGCTGTCGCACAAGGCTGTGCTGGCCCGCGGCTTCGCGCTGGTCAAGGATGCCGGCGGCGCGGTGATCAAACTGGCAGTTGATGTGGCGCCGGGCGCTGGCCTGCAGCTGGAGTTCGCCGACGGCATCGTAAATGCAGTCGCGACCGGCGACGCCGAGCGGGTGCAGGCCGTTGCCAAACCAGCGGCCAGCAAACCCGCCGCAAAGCCGACGGCCAGCAAACCGAAAGAACCGGGCAATCAGGGCTCGCTTTTTTAGAGGACCGCATGACCGGACATGACCCGCATCTTCAAACGCCGGCGGGCAAGCCGCGCGCCCGTGCTTTCGGCATTGCCTTCGAGGGCACGCCGGGCGGCTTCAACGCCATCACCGATGTGCCCGGCGTATCGGTCGGCTATGCGACGCTGATTTCCGGCGAGGGTCTGCTCGAGGTTGGCACGGGGCCGGTGCGCACCGGCGTCACCGCCATTCTGCCGCGGCCGTTGGCTGAGCTCGCCACGCCGGTGTTTGCGGGTGTCTTCAGCCAGAACGGCAATGGCGAGTTGACGGGGTCGCACATTATCGAGGAAGTCGGCGCCTTCAACCTGCCCGTCACGATCACCAACACGCATTCCTGCGGCGTCACCCGCGACGGCACGCTGCGTTGGATGCAACGCGTGCTGCCGGCGGCGCTCGACAGCGGCTGGGGCCTGCCGGTTGCGGCGGAGACCTATGATGGTTTCCTCAACGACATCAACGGTCATCACGTCGGCTTCGAAGATGTCGAAGCCGCGCTCGACGGTGCCGCCGGTGGAGCGATCGAGGAAGGCAGTGTCGGCGGTGGCACCGGCATGATTGCCTTTGGCTTCAAGGCCGGCTCGGGCACGGCATCGCGCATCATCGAGTGGCAGGGCATCAGGCATACGGTCGGCGTATTCGTGCAGGCGAATTTCGGCAAGCGGCGCAATTTCACACTGCGCGGCGCCCGCGTCGGGCCCGATCTGGTGGAGCCGGCGATGCGCGAAGGCACGCCGCGTGCCGAAAAGGGCTCGATCATCGCCATCGTCGCCACCGATGCGCCATTTCTGCCGCACCAGATGAAGCGGCTGGCAAAGCGCGTGCCGCTCGGCATCGCCATGACAGGCGGCTTCGGCTACCACAGTTCGGGCGACATTTTTCTGGCCTTCACCACCGCCAATCCGCAAGCAGCACTTGCACCGTCGGGACGAACCGCAAACGCCGCTTACATCCCGGACGTCGATATCGATCCGTTCTTCGATGCGGTGGCGCAAGGCGTAGAGGAGGCGATCCTCAATGCAATGGTCGCCAATGAGGATATGAGCGGACGCGACGGCAATTTCGTGCCGGCGCTGCCGAAGGCCTGGCTGAAAGATCGATTTGGATAGAGGACAAGGCCTGGCGGCGCCAGGCCTGTTGCGTCACGGCTTGGCCGCGTTGCTCTGGTCGGCCTCGGCCGCCTCTTCGAGCCGCGATGCGATCAGTTCCTGGATGTCGCCGACTTCTTCCTGGATATCTTCCAGCGGAATGCCGACCTCAGCGGCCTTGGCCGCGCACTCCTTGGCGAGGGTCTCGGCCTGCTTCTCGATCTTTACCGGCGAGTGCTGGCAGTGGACCTTTTCACCGATCCATCCGCGCAAGAACTCGATCGCATGTTCACTCATACTGCTTTTCCCTGGCGGCTATGCCGGTTGGTAACCGTAAACGTCCGCACCCGGTAAAGGATGCATGCTGCCATTCGAACCGAGTCGGCTTCGCCCGGCAAGTTGATCTTGTCGGAGGTCCGAAGAGCCGAATGAAGGGAAGGGTTCAATGAGCACGTTCTGATTGTTTGATAGAGTGGTACGTTGGCCGGGATCGGCTTCGGCTCTATGCTGTTGTTCTTACGATCTTTTCCTGCTGTCGACGGCCGATTTGTATCACAATAGGGATCGCAACGCGTAACACATTTTCTGCTGCTTCGTGGTACACCGCCACAGCTACACGGTCGAAGCCGCCGCTATATAGTGACATCATTATGCGATGTCGACTCTATCAGCCATCCTGCTTCTTTCCGCCGCGCTGTGTCAAACGTCATCCCCGTCCAGTATGGAGATCGGATGGCCCCGGAGGGCGTATGAAGATGTTGATTTTATTGCGTTTCGTGGGCCAAAATCAGAAAGCTCTCGTCAGCGTCACCCCGCTCGACTGCCTCCGCCACACTCAGCGCCTCCGACGTCGATTCCTTGCACGTAAGGCGCGGGCCGGATGAACGACAACATTGGCGCTTTGGCAGCGCGCTCCTGCTAAGGACGATGTCTCGATGCAACAAGCTCTGCCTTTCGCTGCGCCGTCTCCAGACCGATTGAGATGAAGGCGCGCGCATGCCGGGCCAATTCCATATTGTCGGACCACAGATTGCGCCAGATCGCGGTCTTCCGTGACAGGTTCTCGTCGACGATCTTCGACGAGAAGGATTCAAAGCTGAGGTCGTCCCTATAGCCGATCGCGGTCAGCGCATCGAAGATGGCGGCAAAGTCGATATTGCCGGTGCCGAGGAAACCGCGATGGCTCTCGCCGATATGGACATAACCGATCTTGTCAGCGGCATGGCGGATAGCCAGTCCGACATCGGCCTCCTCGATGTTCATGTGGAAGGTATCGAGATGCAGGAAGATGTTGTCGGAGCCGGTGTCCGCGATGAAGGCCAGGCCTTGTGAAGCGGTGTTGAGAAGATTGCTTTCGAAGCGATTGACGATCTCCAGATTGAGCGTGACGCCGGCGGCCTTGGCCGTCTCCGCAACCTTCGCAAGTGTACCCGCGCTGCGGTTCCACTGATCGCGCGTCGGCGCCTGCGTCTGCAAGCCGTGGCTGGTACTGAGGATGCCGCCAATCTTCTGGCCGCCGAGATCGCGGGTGAGCGCGATCGTCTCGTTGAGGATCTCGACGCCGCGCGCGGCAACCGCCTTGTCGGCACTCGAAATGTCGCCGTCGGCCGGCAGGCCGATGCTGATCGCGACGCCGAGCTTGAGGTCGGCGATGCGCCTGGCCAACCCGCCAACGTCGACATTGGCCGGGTCAAGATAGGAGAACTCGATCAGGTCGAAACCGGCCTCCTTGGTGTTGGCCAGCGTCCGTTCGAGGTCGCCTTGCGCCGAACTCGCCGACCAGACGAAGGAATGAATACCGATGCGCGACATGATCGTCTCCCGTTTCTGAATTGAGATGCGGCCGGGTTGCCCCGGCCGCATCGGCCTTGGGAGGCTTAGCGGGCTGCGGTCCAGCCCTTGTAGTCTTTCAGGTTCTCGGCCGTGATCAGCTTCGGGTCGAGCAGCACGGTCGGCTCCGCCGGCTTCTTGCCGGCAAGCAGCTCAGCCGCCATCGTCAGCGACTGGCCAGCCATCACATAGGGATCCTGCGAAGCCGAGGCCTTGATCATCGAGGTGCCGGAAGCGAGTTCCTTCTCGATATCGGGCGCTCCATCCACTGCGGTGAAGATGAACTCCGAGCGATTGAGCTGCTTGGCCGCAAGCTGGGCGCCGATCGCCGTCGGATCGTTGATGGCAAACACCGCATCGATCTTGTCGAAGCGGGTCAGCAGCGACTGAAAGACCTTCAGGCCGCCGTCGCGCGAGCCTTCGGCATTCTGGTCGTCGGAGAGGATCTTGATGTCGGGGTGTTTTGCAAGGACGTCCTTGCAGCCCTTCACCCGCTCCAGGATCGACGACGACGCCGGGCCGTTGAGGATAACGTAGTCGCCCTTGCCGCCGGTGTGGTCGACCAGGTACTGGCAGGCCTCTTCGCCGGCCTTGACGTTGTTGGTCATCACGGTGACGTCGGCGCCTGGCGCCGAGACGTCGAAGGCGGCAACGACGATGCCCGCTGCTTGCGCCTTCTTCACCGCCGGGCCGATCGCCTTGGCATCGACCGCATTGAGCATGATGACGTCGACGCCAGCGGCGATGAAGGAATCGACCTGGGAGACCTGCTTGTTGAGGTCGTAGTCGGCCGACACTGACGTCACCTCGACCTTCGGGTTGATCTTCTTGGCTGCGTCCTCGATGCCCTTGATGGTGGCGACGAAGAAGGGGTTGCCGAGCAGGCCGACCGAGATGCCGACCTTGTTGAGGTCCTTGGCCGATGCGGGCGCGATGGCGGCAGCCGCGAGTACGACGCCGCAGAGCAGTTTAGCGATGGTCTTCATTGCTTTCCTCCAATTGCCCCGCGCCTCTCACGGTGCGTTACACAAACCGGTCGTTTACGCCGGCGACCAAGGTCAATCACGTTCTCGCTCCTGCCTGGAGCCTGTAGCGGTCGAGGGCGACTGCCACGATGATGACCAATCCCTTGATGATGTACTGCCAGATGTCCGAGACACCGGCCAAGATAAGCCCATTGGAGAGCACCGCTATGATCAGGCCGCCGATCAGCGTGCCCCAGATCGAGCCGACGCCGCCGACGAAGCTGGTGCCGCCGAGAATGACCGCGGCGATGGCATCCAACTCGTAGGACTGGCCGAGTTGCAGCCCGTTGGCCGCATAAAGCCGGGCCGCTGACATGGCGCCGCCAAGGCCGGCCAGCAGGCCGGAAACGCCATAGACAAAGAGCAGCACCAGCGGCACCTTGATGCCGGTCAGCCGCGCCGCTTCGGCATTGCCGCCAACGGCATAGATCCAGGTGCCGAGCACGGTGCGCTTGAGCACCAGCCAGGACAGCACCACGACCGACAAGGCGATGATGACCAGCCACGGAATGCCGAACAGCGAACCGTTGCCGATGAAGTCGAACGGCAGGTCCGAGTTGAACACCGTGGTGTCCTGGCCGAGCAGGCGGGCGACGCCGCGCACAGCGGTCAGCGACCCCAGCGTGACGATGAAGGGCGGCAGTCTGATATAGGCGATCAGCAGCCCGTTGATGACGCCGAAGCCGAGGCCGACGAGAATGGCCGCCGGCACGCCCAGCAGTCCCCAATCGGGCACCAGCGACACCATCACCGCCACCATCGCCGAGGCGGCAAGTATCGAGCCGACGGACAGGTCGATCCCGCCGGTCAGGATGACGAAGGTCATGCCCGCTGCCAGCACAATGTTGATCGACGATTGCTGCATGACGATCAGCAAATTGGTCTGGGTGAAGAAGCGCGCGTTCATCAACTGAAAGCCGACCGCCAGCAGGATCAGGATCGGCAGCATGCCAAGGGCGGCGAAGGCGGTGCGCAACCACCGGCTCCTGCCGACAACCTGGCCACTGATCTCGGTCGCCTTGTCGGTCATCCGTTGGCCGCTCCCGTTGCAAGTTCCATGATTGCTTCCTGGCGCAGCGGCTGGTCTTTGGACGCCGTAACCTCGCCGGCAATCGTGCCGTCGCGCATTACCAGCACGCGGTCGGCAACGCCGATCACCTCCGGCAGTTCGCTGGAGATCATCAGGATGGCGATGCCCTTTTTGGCGAGATTGTCGATCAGCCGGTAGATTTCCGACTTCGCTCCGACATCGACGCCGCGCGTCGGTTCATCCAGGATGACCACTTGCGGCTCGGTCTCGAGCAGGCGGGCAAGCAACACTTTCTGCTGGTTGCCGCCCGACAGCGAACCGGCATTGGCCTGTACCGACCTGGTGCGGATGGAGAGATCCGAAACGGCAGTGGCAGCACGTCTCTCGGCGGCTTTGAAATCGCGCAAGCCGCCGGGCCGCGCATCCCTGGCCAGCACGCCCATGCTGATGTTGTCGGAGATCGACATGTCGAGAAAGAGGCCGAGCTCCTTGCGGTCCTCGGTGAGATAGGCGATGCCGGCATTCAGTGCCTCGCTTGGCGAGCCGATGGTTACGGGCTTGCCGTCGAGTTCCAGCGTGCCGGCGATGCGTCTGTCGGCACCGAAGATCAGTCGCGCGAGTTCGGTGCGGCCCGAGCCGACAAGGCCAGCCAGAGCCAGCACCTCGCCCTTGTACAGTTCGAAGGAGCAGTTCTTCAGGAGATTGCCGTCCGCCATGCCGCGCACCGACAAGGCGACCGCGCGCTTGTTGTCCGGCGGGCGATGATCCTTCCTGTAAAAAGCGGACAGGTCGCGGCCAACCATCATCGAGACGAGGCGCGAGGCGTTCAGCTCGGCACGCTCGAGTGTGCCGACATAGCCGCTGTCGCGCAGCACGCTGACACGGTCGGCCAACTGGTAGACCTCTTCCATGCGGTGGCTGATGTAGATGATGGCGATGCCTTGCGACTTCAGCGTCGCGATGACCTCGAAGAGACGGTCGGTCTCGCGCGAGGTCAGCGAGGTGGTTGGCTCGTCCATGACGATGATGCGCGCGCTGGTCGAAAGCGCGCGGGCGATTTCGACCAGCTGACGCTCGCCGAGCGACAGGCTGGAAACCTGAGCCCGTGCGGAGAAGGACACGCCGAGACGCTTGATGATCTCATTGCTGCGCCGGTAGCATTGGTCGCGGTCGACGATGCCAAAACGCCTCGGCTCATTGCCGAGGAAGATGTTCTGCGCGACCGTCAGGTTGGGCGCCAGCGACAGTTCCTGATAGATAACCGCAATGCCGTGAGCCCGCGCCTTGATCGGGTCGCCGGTGGCGACCGGCACGCCGTCGATCAGTATCTCGCCGCCGGCATCAGGCCGATAGGCGCCGGACAGCACCTTCATCAAAGTCGACTTGCCAGCACCGTTTTCACCCATCAGCGCATGGACTTCGCCGGCATGGACGGTCAGCGACACGTCCTGCAAGGCGCGGACTGGCCCGAACGTCTTCGAGATGTGCCGCATTTCCAGCACTGGCTGGCGCGTGACTTCGGCCTGAGCAGCGACAATCACCGTGCGCCTCCCGCTGCCGCGCGGGGGATGCCCTGCTCGCCGATGAGGCCACGCCATGTGTCGCGATATCGGGCAAGTCCGGTGAAGCTTGCGGCACGCACGGGCTCCGGCACTTCCGCGGCAAATTCGCGGCCGACGGTCTCGAAGGCCAGCGCCGCCGCCCCGGTGGCGCTGCCCTCCAGTGTGGCCCCTTGCAGGAAGGCCTGGCTGGGACGCAGTTGCGCCACTAGCCCGGCGAGCAGGCCGCCAGCGTTCAGTCCGCCATCGACGATCACGGTGTTGTCCGAATGGATCTGGTCGAGGCAGAGGTCGACCATCAGCGCGACGTAGAGCAGCGCCACGGCTGCGCGTTCCTCGGCGCTTGGCATGCGGCCGACCAATTTGCCGGCGCGGCCGGGCATTGGTCCGCCCGGCGCGAAGCTCGGCAGCGCCATGCTGCCGGCGTTGATCACCCGCTGCACTGTCGCCGGCGCGATCGCGCCTTGCCAGCCGTCGCTGATCGTGGCGAATTCGCGCCCGCCCATAAAGCGGATGGTCGGCACAGGGCCGCCGTCGACATCGACATTGACCAGCATGTCGCGCTGGCCATCGAGCGCGTCGAGCAGGCAATCCGGATTAAGCACGACGACCCAGGTGCCGGTCGAGACGACGGTGACCGGGCCAAGCTCCTGCCGGCGATAGGCATGGAGCGCGGCATTGCTGTCATGGACACCATTGTGGATGGCGATCCGCCGCTTCGTGTCGCCGAGGCGTTGCTCGCCGATAACCGAGCCCGCCCGCTCGAAAGCGGGCATCCGGTCGCGCCAGCCCTCGATGTCGACCAGCGAACTGAAGTCGCGCTTGCGCGGCGCCCATAAATGCGAGTGGCAGCCGAGATAGGACACTTCCGAGACCGCCCGGCCGCCAAACCGCCAGCTCCAGTATTGTGGATAGCCGAGGATCGATTTCGCGGCCGTGAATGCACCGGGTTGCACCGCCTGTAGCCACAGCATGTGGCGACCGTAGTTGAAGCCGAGCGGCAATCGCGGCGAGAAGGTCTCGGTGAAATCCGGAACGAGGCGATCAATTTGCGCGGCAATATCAGCCGGCGGCTCTTGCTCATAATCGAGTATCGGATGCGTCAGCGCCGCCTCGTCGACCAGGGCAAAGGTGCAGCCATGGCCCGACACCATCACGCCCTGTACGCCATGGACGTCGGCGGCCTCGCTAACGGCGCGAACCGCCCAATCGTGAAGTGCTGCCTCATCAAGCACGCTGAAGCCATCTTTGCGCATCCAGTTCGGCCGGGTCCGGCGCTCGTCGACGATGCGCCCGTCCTGAGCGAAGACGAACAGCTTCGAATTGGTCTTGCCGAAATCGAGGACGGCCATCTTCACTGGATGGCTCCCGGAGCCGAAGCGATGCGCACCATGACGCCCGCGTCTTCCAGCATGCGCGCGTCGACGTCGGACAGGCCGTCATCGGTCACCAGCGTGCCGATGCGCGACAAGGGCAGCGCGATGTTACGGGCGTGGATCGACAGTTTGCGGCTGTCGGCCAGCACCACGATCTGGTCGGCACACAGGCTGAGATCGGCGATGGAGCGGACCAGCAGCGGGTGCGATTCCAGCACGCCCTCCTGGCCAAGGCCTTGCGCGCCGAGAAAGAACTTCGATGCGTAGAACGGCTCCGCCTGGGTCGGTGAATGGATGATGCCCGGCTCACGATGCAGATCGCCGCCGGCAACGGTCAGGCTGCAATGGCCGTGGTCGCTCAGATAGGCCGCGAGCGGCATCGAATTGGTATAGAGACGGATGCTGCGCTCAGCCAGCTTGACCCCAAGGTGGAAGCAGGTCGAACCGCCATGCACGATGACCGCATCGCCGTCGCGCACCATCGTGGCCGCGAGAGCGGCGATCTGCCGCTTGGCCTCGACCGCGAGGTCGCGGTTCTCGTCATAGGGCCTGGCATAGGCAACACCCGCCTGTGAAGCGCCGTCGAGCGCCGAGATGCCACCATAGACCTTCCGTGCTTCACCGGCCTCGTCGATCTTGTCGATGTCGCGCCGCACCGTCGCCGCCGACACGCCGAGCTGCTCCTGCAGTTCGCGCACCGACGCGAAGGGGCGATCCCGCAGCAACTCGACGATCTGACGCTGGCGGCCGGAGTCGCTCAATCGTTTTTCCTCCCAGGAGCCGTTTTTGCCACGGCATTTGACGTAACTTACTCAACATCTTTCCGATTGCAAGAACCTTTGATGACATTAGATCACTATTGACGTAAGTCGCTCGCATCTGCGATACACATCAACATCCCACGACGGGTATCCGAAGCTGCGAGGCTGACGGAGCTGATAGAGGAAATGCGCCATGGCGAGCTATGCGGATGCGCAGGAAATGGCTGCCTTGCGGGCGCTTTCGGCCAGCATCGGGCGCAATCCAAACCTGACCCAGGCCGCCGGCGGCAACACCTCGCTGAAAGCCGGCGACACGCTGTGGATCAAGGCTTCCGGCACATGGCTGAAGGATGCGCTCTCCGAAGACATCATGGTCCCGGTGGCGATGGCGCCGCTGCTCAGGGCTGTCGAACAGCGCGACAGCGCCGCCGACCAGCCGCAGATCTTCGCCATCGAGACGCTCAACGCCCGGCGCCTGCGCCCTTCGATTGAAACCACCGTTCACGCGCTGATGCCGCAGCGCGTCGTCCTGCATGTCCATTGCGTCGAAACCATTTCGCTGGCGGTACAGGCCAATTGCGAGGTGGAAGCCGCCAGACGCCTTGATGGTCTCAAATGGGCGTATGTTCCTTATTTCCGGCCAGGCCTGCCGCTTGCCCAGGGTATTGCCGAGCGGCTTCAGGCTGGGGTCGACGTGCTAATCCTTGCCAATCACGGGCTGGTCGTCGCGGCCGATACCGTCGCCGAGGCCGAAGTGCTGCTGCGCCGCGTCACGCTGCTTCTGGCGCGGCCGGCGCGCCAAGTGGCGGAACCGGATGTTGCGGGATTGGCGGCGCTGGCCGGGAAAACCGGTTACAGGCTGCCGGCGGAAATCGAGGCGCACGCGGTCGCCATCGATCCCGAAAGCCGCCGCATGGCGTCCGGGGGCAGCCTCTACCCCGATCACGTCATCTTTCTGGGTCGGGGGTCGGTGGTGGCAAAGCCCGGTGAGGATGTGCCGCGCGTCATCGAGCGGTGCGGTACAAACCCCGTGGCGATCCTGTTTCCCGGGCTGGGCGTGCTGATGCGCGGCGATGCCAGTGCGGGCGCCGACGCCATGCAACGCTGCCTTGCCGACGTGACGGCACGCATCGACATTGCAGCGCGGCTGAACTACCTCACCGCCGCCGAGAACGATGAACTGGTCAACTGGGACGCCGAGAAGTATCGCCAGAAACTCAATGCCGCCAGCCGCTGACACGCCGCTTGCCATAGGCATCGACATCGGCACGTCCGGCGCGCGCGCGGTCGCCATGCGTCCGGATTTTTCCATTGCCGCGCGTTCCGCCGTTTCGCTCGAGTTGTTTGGCCGGAATGCCCGCGACCCTGCAGTGTGGTGGTCAGCGGTCGGCGCAGCGCTGGCGGAACTGCTTTCGGGCATCGACCGAACAGCGGTCCGGTCGATCGCTGTTGACGGCACTTCAGGTACGTTGCTGCCGGTCGACGGCGCCGGGCGGCCGCTGGCCGAGCCGCTGATGTACAACGATACGGTCGCCGACAACGCCATTCTGGTCGCGATCGCTCGCGAAGCCCCAGCGACCAGTGCCGCACTTGGGGCGACGTCCGGTCTCGCCAAGGCGCTCTGGTTCCAGCGCACGCCCGGTGTTGCCGCGGTGCTGCATCAGGCGGACTGGATCGCGGGACAATTCTCCGGTCGCTTCGATGTCAGCGACGAGAACAATGCCTTGAAAACCGGTTACGACATCACGGCCCGCTGCTGGCCGGACTGGATTGCGGCCACCGAAATGCGCATGGAGTTGCTGCCCGGTATCGCCAGGCCGGGCGATGTCGTCGGCAAACTCACCGCGGATGCCGCGGATATGTTCGGCTTACCGCGCGAAATCGCCGTCGTCGCCGGAACGACCGATGGCTGCGCCTCGTTCCTGGCGACAGGTGCCGCGGCAATAGGCGACGGCGTCACCGCGCTGGGGTCGTCGTTGACCGTCAAGATCCTGTCCGACCGGCCTATCTCGGCGCCACGCTTCGGCATCTACAGCCATCGGCTTGGAGATGTCTGGCTGGCGGGCGGCGCATCGAACTCCGGCGGCAAGGTGCTGACACAGCATTTCCCTCTGGCGCGCATCGTCGAGCTGAGCATGGCGATCGACCCGATGACCGAGACCGGCCTCGACTACTATCCTCTTGCCACTGCAGGCGAACGCTTTCCGATCGCCGATCCGGCACTGCCGCCGCGTCTTGTGCCGCGACCGGTGGAGGACGCCGACTATCTGAAAGCCATGTTGGAGGGTATCGCCGCGATCGAGGCGCTCGGCTATGACAGGCTCGCCGAGCTCGGCGCTCCGCAGCTGACGTCGGTCAGAAGCGTCGGCGGCGGTGCGGCGAATGCCGCCTGGACGGCGATCCGGCAGCGCAGACTTGGTGTTGATTTCCTGCCGGCGCTTTCGGACGAAGCCGCCGCCGGCACAGCGCGGCTGGCGCTGATGGGCGCAAGCGCGGCGGGGCTTCTATGAGCGCGAAAACAGTCGAACACCTCAACGGCGTCAACCAGCTGGCCGAGCGCTATGATTTTTTCCTGCTCGATCAGTTCGGCGTGCTGCATGACGGCGCCAGCCCCTATCCAGGGGCAGTGGAAGCACTGTCGGCG
Source organism: Mesorhizobium sp. L103C119B0 (assembly GCF_000502235.1). Classification (NCBI taxonomy): domain Bacteria; kingdom Pseudomonadati; phylum Pseudomonadota; class Alphaproteobacteria; order Hyphomicrobiales; family Phyllobacteriaceae; genus Mesorhizobium; species Mesorhizobium sp. L103C119B0. The sequence continues at coordinate 511,897 of NZ_AYXE01000001.1, forward strand.
CTGAAGCGCGCCGGCAAGACCATTGTGCTGATCTCGAACTCCGGCAAGCGGGCGGGGCCTAACGAGAGCCGGCTGCTAAAGCTCGGCTTCGAACCGGGAAGCTGGGACCATTTTGTTTCTTCCGGCGAGGTCGCGTGGGAGTTCTTCCACGACATGGCGGTATCCGGAAAGCTACTGCCAAACACGAAATGCCTGTTCATAAGCCGCGACGATGACCGCTCGGCGATCGAAGGTCTGCCGTTCGCATTGACTAAGGACGGTGACGATGCCGGGCTGGTGCTGATTTCGGCCAGCGAGGGGGACCGCTATGATCTTGAGCACTATCGCCGACTTCTTGCGCCGGCTGCGGTGCGGCAGGTGCCATGCTTCTGCACCAACCCTGACAAGATCATGCTGACGGCAGTGGGGCCGCGCTTCGGCGCCGGCCGGCTGGCGGATCTCTACGAGGACCTCGGTGGTAGCGTCACGCGTATCGGCAAGCCTTACCCCGCCATATTCGGCGCCGCACTAGCGCTGGCAGGCGATCCAGACCGCGGCACTGTGGTCTGCGTCGGCGACAGTGTCGAACACGACATCGCCGGCGGACTTGCTGCCGGCGTGGCCACGGTGCTGGTTCTGTCAGGAATATTGGCGGAGACCCCTGACCTGTTCGATCTGTTCGACACGATGGACGCCTACCCGGATTACACCATGGATCGCTTCAGGTTTCGCTGATTTGATTCACCTGGCAGCGCTCGCGCGCGAATCCGGCCTCAACGCCTCGTGGCCGACGAGCATTGGCCGGCTGGCTCAAGACCGCCGAACAGCGCGGATCCAGTCGAGCCGCGCGGCTGGAATGAGGCCGTAATTGTAGAAATTGATGCCGTCAACACCGGGCGCCAGCGCCGGCTTCACCTTGGCCGCGAGGATGTCGGGGCGGACCATTTCCGGATAGAACAGCCGGTAGCCGGCGCCGAGGAATTTGTCCGCGCCCAGTGCCGCACGGCCGGCCGCCATCAGGCTGGCGACATCGCCGGCCTGCATGTCGTAGGCGCACAGGATCGCCCCGTCGCAGACCTTGCCCAGCGCTGCCAGATCGCAACCGCCAAGCCAGCCGTCTTTCAGATCGATAATAACGACCCGCGTCGTGGGATCGGCTACCTCGCGCAGTTCGGCGACCAGGCTGGTCACTGGCTCGAATCGCCACAAGAGATAGGCATGGAGCTCCGGCCACGGGGCAAAGGCGTCGAGGCCGCAGGCGGGGAAATCGGGAAAGCGCCGCTCAGGCACCGCACGCTCGCAGGTCTCGACGATCCATTGCCTGGTCAGCTTGCGCGCCGCCTCGGCATCGATGCCGGCTTTTGCCGCACGGGCGACGCAGGACGGACAGAAGCACAGAGACAAAAGAAAATCGTCTTCCGGCGTCAGCCCGACACCGTCCTTCTCGTGATGGTATTCATGGGCAAAGCCCATGAAGGACGGGCTTTCAAGTTCTATCCGGTCCGGCCGGTAGCTGTGCGAGATGTCGGCGATCAGCGCGCGGACATAGGCGCGCGCATCGGGATGGGACGGGCAGAGATTGTAGTAGTTGGCATCGCCGAAGGCGTTGCGGGTGACGGCCTGCGGATGCAGCATGCCCAGGCGGGTGTTGTGCAGGCAGACCGTCCAGCACGAAACGCCTAGCCCGCCTGCGTCGCGCCTGCGGATAAGCTGACCGAGCACGTCGCCGCCCTCAGCGATCACGTCAGCCACCTTGGGCTGGATGGCTAGACTTCCCCAGCGCGCAGCGGTCGGCTTGAAATAGATGGTGCCGTCCTCAGGGAAATAGGCCTTGCGGCGCGGGCTGCGCGGCTGCAGGAAGCGCCCGGCATGATAGGATGTCGCCAGGCTGATCATGTTGAGCCCGGCGCGCTCGACAAGATCACGTTCGACCGTCTCCAGGCCGAGATCCTGGATGTCCCAGGGATAGGTCCACATGGACAGTTGCTGCATGGAATATCCTCTGCCTTTGGCTCAGCCGTCGACCGGCTCTGCGACCTGCATTAGGCAGTCGCCCGCCTCACACATCGTGTGCAGCCGGCGCGACAGCACCAAGCCGCTTTCGGCGAAATGCAGGGCCTCCTCGGCAACATTGAGCCGCTCGAGATCGTGGTACCAGCCGGCCAATTGTCCTGAAGTGACACTGTCGCCGAGCCTGGCGGCGGGCTCGAACCAGCCGCGGCGGGTGGCATAGAGGCCCTGGCTGTGCCTGGACAGGGACAGCAGCCTTGTCGGCGCTGAAGGCTTTTCGCCAGCGCCAAGAACCGGCGCGCCGACCACACCCATTGCTATCATCAGACGGTCGAGCGCGCGGGCCGTGATCGCCATCGAATCGACCGTTGCGGTGCCACCGCCGCCGAACTCACCGCTGACGCCGATGGCGCCGGCGCGGCGCGCTGCGCCCATCGAGGTCGGCGAGGCCTGGCCGTTGTCAGCGATAAAGCCGTAGGGCATGCCGAGCGTGCGCATCAGCTCGACGCCACGCCGGTGGCGCTCGGGATCGGCGTTGCGTTCGACCAGCGCGGTCGGCAGATGCTCCATCGACGTGCCGCCCGAATGGATATCGAAGACGACGTCGTGACGAGGAAACAGCTCCGTCTCAAGGAAATTCGCGAGCCGGCTTGTCGGCGTTCCCGAGGGATCGCCGGGAAACGCCCGGTTGAGATTGCCGCCGTCGAGCGGCGAGCAGCGCTTGGCGGCCATCACCGCAGGGGCGTTGGCCATCGGCATGATGGTGATGCGGCCCTTGATCCGCTTCGGATCGAGCCGGCGCGCCAGTTTTGCCAGCGACAGCTCGCCCTCATATTCGTCGCCGTGATTGCCGGCCATCAAAAGCAGTGACGGGCCGTCGCCATTGCGGATGAGGCAGATCGGCACCTTGACCTGAAAGTAGGGCGAGCGATCGATCGAGAACGGAATGCTTAGATGGCTGAGCGTCTTGCCGTGGCGGTCGAAATCGAGCGTGTGGGCGAGGCCGGTGTGCATGGTCAGACCGCCGCGACGGCGGTGATTTCGATGCGCAGATCAGGGTCGGCAAGCCGCGCCTCGACGCAGGCCCGCGCCGGCAGGCGGGCAGGATCGACCCAGGCATCGTAGATGCTGTTCATGGCCTCGAAATCACCGATCTGCGGCAGGAAGATGTTGACCGCCACCAGCTTCGACTTGCTGCTGCCGGCCTCGACCAGCAGCGCCTCGACTTTGGCCAGCACGTCGCTGGTCTGGCCTTCGATGCCGGCCTTGCGATCGTTGGCCACCTGGCCGGCTATGTGAACGAGGCCGCCATAGACGACTGCCTGCGACATGCGCGAGCCGGACTGAAAATACTTGATCATATCGGATCCTTTCGAGGTTCTCTTTTTGGGGGATCTGGTCAGCCGAACCAGGTGGGGAAAGCGTGGCGGACGTGGCCGGTCGCGTCGACGCCGAAGATCACGCGATAACGGTCGAGGCAGGTGCAGGGATGCGAGATGCCGAATTCGACGACGTCGCCGACGGCGATGTCGTCGCTCGGCGCAATCGACAGGAAGGAATGCTGGTCGTTGAGCTTGACCACCTCGGCGCGCGCCGCCGGCATCGGCAGCGGCTTGCGGGCACGAAAGACGGTGAGCGGCGTTGGAAAGCCCTGGTCGAACGACACGTCGCGCATGCCCATGCCGCAGATGGCAAGGCCTGGCTCCGGCCGCGACAGCACTTCGGCCCACAGGCGTAGCGCAGGGCGAAAGGAATGCCGCGCCGAAGCGCTGATGCCGCCTATGGCAAAACCCTTGCGGGCATCGAGGGCGCCGAGCGAACGGTCATAGGTGCCGTGGTCGTGGAAGAAGATGGCGCCGCTGCGCAGCACCAGCGTTGCGTTGCCGTCGCTGGAAACGAGGGGTGCAAGCGCCGCGACCGCCTGGTCGAAGAAGGCGGAGCCGCCGGCCGTGACGATCAGCGGTGCGTCGCCGCCGACGCGGGCACGCAGCCGCAGGAACATATCGGCGGTCATTGCCAGCAGGCCGGATATCACCTCATCGGTGCGACCGGGCTCGGGTTGCGCCGCCGCCCCTTCATAGGTCGCAACGCCGGCGATCAGCAGCCGCCCGCCGGCAGCCGTGATCGCGTCGGCGATGGCCTCGGCTTGCGCGGTGGTGCGGGCGCCCGCCCTGCCCGCACCAAGTTCGACCAGCACGCGCAGCGGCGGCAGCGCCGCATTGGCGCGCCAAGCCTCGGCAAGCGCGTTCACGGCGTCGACCGAGTCGGCAAAGACATAGAGCTCGGCATCCGGCCAGGCACCAGCAAGCACGGCCAGCCGGTTGGCGCCGCCGGCTCCGCCAACCTCATTGGCGATGATCAGCCGTGTCAAGCCGGCCTTCAGCATCACTGTCGCTTGCCTGATGTCGGCGACCGTCGTGCCCCATGCGCCGGCCTCGACCAGCGACCGGGCAAGGTCGGGCGCCATCGGCGTCTTGGCATGCGGAGCGATCGCGACATTGTGTTCGCGCGCATAGCGCAGGAACAGGTCGCGATTGGCGGAGAAGGCCGCCTCGTCGAGGGTCAGCACCGGAAGCGCCATGCGTCCATCGGCCGGATGCCAGCGCTCGGCCGCGACAAGGCTGCTGTCAAGCCCGGTTGTGCCGGGAGGCACGCCGCGGATGCGGTCGTCGAGCCGAAAATTTTCGTGCACCGAAAGGGCTGGAACCGGTGAGTTTTCAGTCATCCGATGCTAACCCTTTCACCGTCGCAACGAAGCCAGATCGATCGCCGGTCACAGCCTGAGAGAGATACGTGCCAGAACCTTACGCCGGACCGATCATCGACGCCCATCATCATCTTTGGGATCTCAGCCTGGGACGGCATCCCTGGCTCGCCGCCACGGCCGGCGAGCGCGGCGGCCTGGGCGAGCTTGGCCCCTTGCGGCGGAACTATCTGCCCGGGGATTATGCGCGCGATGCCATAGGGCATAATGTCGTCGCCACCGTCCATGTCGAAGCCGGCTGGGCGAGTGGCGACTGCATCGGAGAAACGCGCTGGCTTGAAACACTCGACAAATCGCGCGGCGTCGCCGCCCGCTATGTCGTTCACGTGCCGCTCGCCGATCGCCAGGCGCCGGCGCTGATCGAAGCGCAAGCCGCGTTCGAGCGTGTCGCCGGCGTGCGCGACATATTGAGCTGGGATCCCGACCCTGCCCGCCGTTTTGCGGCCCGTGACGGCATCATGGACGATCCGGCCTGGCGCGCCGGGCTTGCCTTGCTTGGCCAGCATCGGCTGGCCTTCGACATGATGGTGTTTCCGCGCCAGCTCGCCGACGCGGGGCGGCTTGCCAGGGCCTTCCCCAACCAGCAATTCGTGCTCAACCATTGCGGTAGCCCGATCGACCGCGACGCCGATGGCATGCAGGTGTGGCGCGACGGGCTGCGGCTTCTGTCGCAATGCGACAACGTCGCCATCAAAATATCGGATCTGGTCGCCTACGATCATGACTGGACGCTCGACAGCCTGAAGCCCGTCGTCCTGCATTGCATCGATTGTTTCGGCACCGGTCGCGCCATGTTCGGCAGCGACTTTCCGGTCGCCGGCCTGCATGCCTCGTTCGATGACATATATGACGGCTTCAAAACCATCACAGCGGGCTTTTCCGCCGACGAGCAGACGGCGCTGTTCTTCGGCAACGCAAAGCGCATCTATCGGCTCGACGATGTGTCATCGGCGCGCCTGCTCCCGGCCTGAGAGCAGCAGCAGGCCGAGGATCAGCGAGCCGAACAGGATGCTGCGCCAGCCGGGCGATGCGTTGACGACGGTGATCAGCGCGGTGATGGTGACCAGCAGGATGGCGCCGGGGATGGTGCCGGCATAGGTGCCGAGCCCGCCGAGGATCGAGGTGCCACCGAGGACCACGGCGGCAATCGAGGCGAGCAGATAGGGATCGCCGATGCCGACATAGCCCTGTCCGTTCATGCCCAACACGAGTACGCCGGCAAGTCCCGAGCAGAAGCCGCTGATGCCGTAGACCGCAAGCGTCGTGGACGTGACGGGAACACCGGACAGCGCCGCGGCAAGCGGGTTGGCGCCCATGGCGAAAATCCGGGCGCCGAGCGATGTCGCATGCATCGTGGTCAGCACGATCGCCGAGACGACCACCCACAACAATACGCCAGCGGGAATGCCGGCCGGCCGACCGTTGCCGAGCCAGTGGACCAGCGGGTTCTCGGCGGTCACGGCGCTGCCGCCGGCGATGATGATCAACAGACCCTGCAGGAATGTCGCCATGGCCAATGTCATGATCATCGGGTGGACGCGCAGCAAAGCGACGCCGAGCCCGTTGACCAGGCCGATTGCCGTGGTCAGCACCAGAACGGCAAGGATGGCGGTGATGCCGGTCGGATCCACCTGCCACGACAGCAGCGGCAGGCTGACGGCGCTGACCGTGACGATGGCCGCGACGGAAAGGTCGATGCCGCCGGCGATCACCACAAAAGTCTGGCCCGCGGCAACCAGGCCGATGACGGCGCCGAGCTCCACCAGATAGCGCAGATGGCCATAAGCGCCGAAGCCGGGCGAAACGAAGCTCGCCATGATCCAGACCGCGGCAACGATGGCACCGGTGAGAAACGGCCGGCTGCGCAGGACCGTCAGGGCGCGTTTGGGGCCCGCGCTGTCATTCCATGCTGTCATTGCTGTGCCTTGCGGAATTGCGGGATGGCGACCGCGCCGATGATGATCAGGCCCTGGGCCACATATTGTGCGACCGGCGTGAAGCCGAGGAAGAACATGACGCTGATCATCAGGCTGAGCAGCAGGCTGCCGGCAAGCGCGCCGCGCATCGTGCCCTGGCCGCCGAGGAAGCCGATGCCGCCGAGCACCGCAGCGGCAATCGAGTTCAGGGTAAAGGCGGCGCCGATGACCGGGTCGCCCGAACCGGTCTGTGCGGCGACGAACAAGCCGGCGCCAGTGGAGAGCAGACCGCTGACCGCATAGGCCGCAATGCGCGCGCCGTCGACCGGCACGCCGGAGCGATAGGCGCCGACCGGATTCTCGCCGGCGGCATAGAGGCTCAAGCCAAGCGGCGTGGCGAGATAGAGCTTCCACAGGAGAATGATGACCACCAGCAGCACGAATGCCGCCGGTGTGTTGCCGGCAAGCAGGTCGGACAGCCACGCCGGGATTGCGCCGCCGGGCCGCGGCAGGATCAGCAGTGCGGCGCCGCCGATGATGAACGACCCGGCAAGCGTCACCACGATGGCCGGCAGCCGAAGCCGTACCACGATGAAGCCGGTCGCCGCCCCGATGCCGAGGCCCGTCAGCGCCACCGCGGCAGTGCCCCCGGCGACGCCCAGCGGCCCGGCCATCGTCGTCGCGGCGATGACCGCGCCCAAGCTGACCGTCGCGCCGATGGCCAGGCTGATGCCGCCGGTGAGCATCAGGATCGCCTGCGCCATCGCGACCAGAGCCAATGGAAACCAGCTCTGCGTGAATTTGGCGAAGCCGGACGCCGTGAACAGACCCGGAAAGAGGACGCCATAGGCGATGAGAAACACCAGGACGACGACAAACAGGCTGCGCACGCCGACATTGCGACGCAGTTGCACCGGCCAGTAGAGCGCATCGGTCTGCCGGGCGGAGGAAGATCCGTTCATGCCGCAACCTTCCGCTGTTCGGCGCCCATCGCGGCGGAGACGATGGCTTCCTCGCTCAGCGCCCCACGCGCCAGCATGGCGACGATGCGGCCTTCGCGGACGATGGCTACACGGTCGCAAAGGTGCACGAGTTCGGGCGTGTCGGAACTGAGCAGCACGACCGCCTTGCCGGCGCCGGCGAAATTGCGAAGCATCATGTAGATCTCACGCTTGGTTTCGACGTCGACGCCGCGCGTCGGATCGTTGAGCAGAAGCACCAACGGGTCGTGCGGCATCCATTTCGCCAGCGCCACCTTCTGCTGGTTGCCGCCCGATAGAGCCTGCGCCGCCCGGCCGAGGTGACCCTTGATGCCGAGTTGGGCGGCAAGGCTTTTGGCCGTCTCGCGCTCTGCGCGGCGGCTGCGCAGCTTCAGCGCCGGCAGCCTGGCAAAGGCGGGCAGCATCATGTTGGTGATGATGGGATGGATCAGGTGCAGGCCCTCGCGCTTGCGATCCGCGGGCACATAGGCCAGCCCCAGCGCGTTGGCTTTCGGCACGCCGCCGGGCAGGCCGGAGGCGCCGTTGACGGTCGCCGACGCCGTCCGTGCCGGAATGGCGCCGTAGAGACCGAGCAGCAGATCTTCCTGCCCTTGCCCGACCAGGCCGCCAATGCCAAGCACTTCGCCCGTTTTGATATCCAGATCGACGTCGCGCATCAGGCCGGCCGAAAGATTTCGGACGGAGATAGCGTTGGCAGGCAAACTGGAAGGCTGCCATTGCGGAAAAAGATCACCGGGATCGCGGCCGACCATCAGCCGAACCAACCCGGCGGCGTCGGTGCCTTCCAGGGTGCGGTCGGCCGTGCAGGTGCCGTCCTTCAGAACGGTGACGTGCTGGCATAGCGCCATGACTTCGTTCAGTCGGTGCGAGATGTAGAGAATGGCGATGCCTTCGCCGCGCAACCGCTGCAGCAGATCGGTGAGGATTTTGGTTTCGGTTGCCGATAGCGACGATGTCGGTTCGTCGAGAATGAGCACGCGCGGCCGGCGGTAGAGCGCCTTGGCGATCTCCACCATTTGGCGGCGGCCGAGCGACAGATGCCCGACCGGCGTCGACAGCGGCTCGTGCAGCCCGACAAGTTCGCATGCGGCCCTCGCCCGCGCAGCGAGTTCGCGGTAGTCGATCAGGCCGAACCGTTTGGGATAGGCGCCGAGACCAACATTTTCGGCGATGGAAAGACTGGCCGTCAGGCTGAGTTCCTGCTGGACGACGGCGATGCCGGCCTGCCGCGCAACAGCCGGCGTCATGCGTGAGACCGCGCGTCCATCGACCTCGATCGTCCCGCCATCCGGTCTCAAGGCGCCGGACAAAAGGTTGATCAAGGTCGACTTTCCGGCGCCGTTCTCGCCGAGCAGCGCATGCACGCGGCCCGGCTGGAGAGCGATTGAAACGTCGCGCAGGACGGGGTTGCCGAAGAAAGACTTCGACACCCCGCGCGCCGCGAGCAGCGGAGCCATGGTTGTCAACGCTACAACCCTTCAGGCTTATTTCTGAGCCAGCAGCTTCTTGAACAGCTCCTCATCGTAAGGAGAAAAGATGTAGCCGTCAGCCGGGAAGTCCTTGGCCCGGGCGAGGTATTCGTCGATGTTGGAATTGTCGATCACCGGCAGCGGAATCTTGACGAAAGCCGGCACATCCTTGCCTTCCAGCGCCTGAACGGCGGTGTAGGTGGCGAAGGCGCCGAGCCAGTTCGGCTGCATCGTCGCCCAGCTCTTCAAGCCCTTTTCTTTCCAGAGTTCCAAAAACTGCCGGGCGTTCTCACCGGTGATCGGCACCTGTTCGCGGCCCTGCTTGTCGAGGGCCAGCACGGCGCCTGCCGACAGAGCACCGCCGAGCGACAGGATGCCGTCGATCTCGGGGTTGGCGAAGAGCAGGCTGGTGACGGCTTCCTGTGCCGGCGCGACGTTGTAGGGCGTGTTGGCCTCGGCAAGCACCGTCACGTCGGGATGGGCCTTGAGCTCAGCGTCGGCGCCTTTGCGCCTGTCATCGCTGACCGAAACCCCGGCGGGGCCATTGAGGATCAGGATCTTGCCCTTGCCGCCGATGGCGTCGATCAGGAACTTGGCGGCCTGGTCGCCCCATTGCGAAGAATCGGTGTTGACCTTGGCGGTGACCTTGTCGGTATCGACGAGGCTGTCGAAGTTGATGATGGCGATGCCCTTGGCGCAGGCATCGGCCAGAACGCGTGCAGGTGCGGTCGACGAACCGGCGATCAGGATGATGGCGTCGACATCGGAATCGATCATCGACTGGATCTGCTGGATCTGGACGTTGGCATCGCCCTGAGCGTCGGTGACGACGAGCTTGTCGACCAGTCCCTGCTTCTTCAGGGTCTCGACTTCGACTTCGATCGTGCCTTGGGTCTGCTTCATCCAGGTCGGCACGGAATAGATGTTGGCCCAGCCGATCGTGTACGGCGCCTTGCGGTCGCCCTTGATGCAGTTGGCGGCGGCATTGGCTGCCGAGCCGGCGCCAAAGCTCAGCACGAGACCGAGGCAAAGCGCGCTGGCGGATGCGAAAAACGGTGATTTCATCATGACTGTTCCCTTCAGAGGTTGTGGCCTCGACGTGCAGAACAAGGGCGAGGAAACCCGTCGGTCGCCGGATCTTGGAAACCGTGTGTCGCCTCGGGATTTGTCTGCGTCAGGCTCGTTAGTTTGTCTGGTATTTCAGACAATGTGTCTGTATATCGGACAAACTGGATGCTAGACCGAGCCTTGACATCTTTCAAGCGCCTTGAGACGAGAACCGAAATGATTTTGGCGGATGGTCATGAGCGACGGCACTAACGATGCGATCGGGAAGGAAGCCGGCGCGGAGCCGCGCAACGGCGAACGACGACGCGGCATTGACCGCGTCATCATGCTGCTCGAGGCGTTGCTGCGGCACCGCGCGCCAATGCGCGTCGGCGACATCGCCAAAATGATCGGCGCGCCGCGTTCGACCACCTACGAGATCGTCAACAGCCTGCTCGACGCCGAAATGCTCGAAAACGTCGGCGGTGAAGGTTACGTCTATTTCGGACGCGCCATGCATCTGTTCGGCTGGGCCTACTCACATCACAACGCCCATTACCGTCGCATCATCGAGACCTTGGATAAGTTGGCCGCCGAGACAGGCGAGACGGTCCAGCTATGCGGCCTGCGTGGCAACAAATACGTCGTTCTTGACTGCCGAGATTCGCCGGGCCCGTTCCGGATCTCAAGCGATGTCGGGGTTGAGGTGCCGATCCCATGGACGGCATCCGGACGGCTGCTCCTCGGCCATATGAACGAGCAAGAGTTGAGGGATTTCATCCCATCTGGCGACTACAAGCTTCCCGACGGCCGCATCATTGCACCAGCCGAATTCTTTGCCGATGTTGCCTTGGCCCACCGGCAGGGTTTCAGCGAGACCACAGCCTTGGCCGACCGTTTCACCTGGTGCATGGCGGCCCCCATCCGTGACGGCCACGGCGCCATCAAAAGGACCTTGTGTTTGGTGTTACCCGTCGACACGCCGGAGCCACGGCGCGACGAACTGCTTGCGTTGCTGCGCGAGCGCGCCCGTGGACTGTCTCTGGCGGGAGGCTGACGATCAGCCGTCGTGCACTCAGGTTGAAGCCTCTTAAAGGCACATGGATTCCGCTCTTCCCCATTGGTTCCATTTAGGTTCCGGACCTTAGTCCCATAGTCGGTGGATAAGGTCCGAACCAGGGAACACGCAACCGGAAGCCACATTAGGAGAAGACCGTCGATCAAAGTCCCTTCATCGCCTGTTGAGGATCCCGCCGCTCTTACTGTCGAGAGCGCGGCGGGATCCTTACGCGCGGAGCGAGCACATGAGATTTGTCGAGATTTTCAGAGATGTGCTTACGGCCCTGCTTCTCGCTTTATTCGTGTGCGGGATATTCGCTGTTTTCGGAGGCCATCTGGTTCCTCCACGCTACGCAAAGATGGTGTTGCTGCCGGACCTCGATAAGATGACGACTGCATCATCTACACCCAGCTTGCCCGATTCCATCGACTTGCAAGTTCAAAAGCGCCCAGAGGTGCAAAGGTCTACCGGCGTGACACAGCGCGCAGTCGGTCTGGAGCCGCCAGTGCCATCCAGCAAGCGGTAAGAATCAGCGGAGGTTTTGGGTAGTGTGCTGAGAGTTCTGCAAATTCGCTGAGAGGGGGCGGTCATGGCAGGCTGGTGATTGTTCACGTCACCTGATTNGTGTGCTGAGAGTTCTGCAAATTCGCTGAGAGGGGGCGGTCATGGCAGGCTGGTGATTGTTCACGTCACCTGATTCCCGCGAAGGAACGCCACCATGACCAAGACAGAAGGTAAATCGACCAGCGCTGCCGTCAAAGACATTCTGCTTTCGAACCCGGATGGATTGCACGAAGTGCTCCGTGCGGTGATGCAGGAGGTGCTTGAGGCCGAGATGGACGNGCGCTTCTCCACCGAGCTGTTCGAGCGCTACCAGCGTTCCGAGCGGGCCCTGGTGGCGACACTGGCCGAGATGTATGTCCAGGGCGTGTCGACCCGCAAGGTGAAGGCGATCACGGAAGAACTGTGCGGCCATCAGCGATTGCCGGGATCAGGCTTGCCGCAGACCTGGTCAAGCATAGTGCGGGTTTTCCGAAGAGTCCGACGACCAGCACTCGCGTGAATCTACTGCGCCCCCTTGGTTCTTACCTCCATGATCCGAAAGCCAAAGATTCTAGCGGCCGCTGCATCTCCAGCTTGAGGATTTCGTTGCCGCCTACAGGCTGAAATACGGCTTTGCCGTTGAACAGCTGAGCAACGGGTCCGCCTAAGAAAGATCTGAGGTCTTCGTTGCCGCCGACGGCGCGCTGTCAAGCGCTCACCTTTTGGACCACGATCGAGTGCCTGATGAGAGTGCGGGGCGGATACTATGACACGCTCGGCCCGCTGCTTGCCAATGTCAGGCCCAGAACCCACGACAGAGATCCTTGAGCGACGGCTCGCCGTTTAACGTTTTTTGTACTGTTATCTACGTTCGACCATATTCGTCGTCGAAGCGAACGATATCATCCTCGGCGAGATAATCGCCGCTCTGCACTTCAATGATAACCAGGTCAATTCTGCCTGGGTTCTCGAGCCGATGCTTATGGCCGCAGGGGATGTAAGTAGATTCGTTTGTCCCCAGGAACAACTCCTGCTCGCCATTGACGATTTTAGCGGAGCCGCTGACCACGACCCAGTGCTCCGAACGATGATAGTGCATCTGCAGGCTCAACTGGCGACCGGGCTTCACCTCGATGCGTTTGATCTTGAAGCGCTCGCCTTCCTCCAGAACCGTATAGGTACCCCAGGGCCGGTGTACCGTGCTATGGACCAGATGAGCTTCATGTCCCGAAGCCTTGAGGCCCTCGAAGAGCTTCTTAACGTCCTGAACGCGGTCGCGGGATGTGACAAGCAAAGCGTCCGGGGAATCCACGATCACCAGATCGCTTACGCCCACCGTGCCGATGACGCGCTTGTCGGAGCTCACATAGGTGCCGGTCGTGTCGACCATGTGCACATCGCCGCGTATCCTGTTCCCGCTTTCGTCGGGGGCGATCAAATCGGCCATTGCGTTCCAAGATCCGATGTCGTTCCAATCCATGTGGCAGGGAATCACGGCAAGTCTGTTAGTCTTCTCCATGACAGCGTGGTCGAGCGAGATTCGCGGCGCGGAACCGAAATGCTCAGGCGCGAGTTCGATTTTGGCAAAGCCTTGGCATTGACTGGCGCGGCCGTTCTCGTAGCTGTCGGCGACGGCCTGGAGCACCTCGGGACAATGCAAAACCATCTCGTCGAGCATGGTTTGCGCACTGAAGCAGAAGATGCCGGCGTTCCAGAAGAAGCGTTGAGACGCGACATAGGCTTTGGCTGTATCCAGATCCGGTTTTTCAACGAAACGGACGACGTTCTCACCATCTGCTTCGATGTAGCCGAATGCGGTGTCCGGTCTGGTTGGGGTGATGCCCAATGTGGCGATCCGCCCGAGCTTCGCATGTTCCATGGCCAGGCCCATGACGTCTAAAAACGCAGGCAGGTTGCTAATCAGGTGATCGGCCGGGAAGACGCACAGGATCGCGTCAGGGCCTTGCGTTGCCCTCGCATGGATCGCGGCTGCAGCCACGGCGGCGGCCGTATCCCGAGCTTCGGGCTCGAGCAGAAAGGTGCGTGGCAGGACCACGGAATCCAGTTCGTCAAATTCGTCCTTGGTCAGGAAGAGGTGGTCCCCGGATGTCACAGCGACGAGTTCCACGACACCTTCTATCGAAGCGGCGCGCAGCACAGTCTGCTGAATGAGAGAATATCCGTCCGCCACTTTGAGGAAAGGTTTGGGGTGCGATTGCCTTGAGGCGGGCCATAGCCGCGATCCGGCTCCGCCGCTGATGATCACGGGAATGACTTTCATAACCAACCTCAATTTCGTCTCTGGAGTGACCGCCCGCGTTGTTTCGAGCGTCAGCGTCACGATCGCCGTCGCTCTGGCTTGTCTGCGGCCCCGGCGTAACAGCGAAGTTCTGGTGCGTTGCAGGCGGCGTCAGATGACGACGCTATCGGTAATGTACGACGCCTCCACTGGCGTCGGTGAGAAATGCGCATTCAACTATGCCTGTTGGTTGCGTCTGCCGAATTGCGCAGGTGGCGGGTCTTAACTGAGATCAGAGACTTGGCTGCCTTCTATCAAAGTCAAACGACTTGGCTCTTTCAGATCGAATTCAATTACCCGTGGTGCGAAAAGGCGTGCATATCGTGTAAAGGCGCTCGTCGGGGGAAACCGAATTACGGTATCGCAGCGCCCGAGAAGATACATCTCAACGAGGGCGGAAATTCCGCCGTCAATCCCGAGTGCTGCAGTGTGTAAGGGGCCACCTTGATTGGATCCGAAGTGCTTCGGGACAGTGAGCAGATCGGGAAACCTGGCCGACAGAAGATCCAGTATCCGCGCGCTGTCCGTGCATAAGAACAGCCGCACAGGCCTGGGGTGCGATAACGCCTTAGCCTTGTCAATTGCAGCGCACACTTGCCCAACGGCGAGCTCCGGATCGGCCCAGTAGGGCGCATGCTCCATGATGTCTTCACCGTTACCGTGCCGAACATGAATCCCGATGATGCTGTGCCCCTCAAAACATTCCTGATAAATGGCATCTATGCGGGCTTGAATTTCTGGCCGAGGCTGGACACTCTGGAACACCTGCCGCTCTGCATCCTCATCGCACCGCCACATCAGACAAGCGTCACACACTACTGTGTTCGCTTCGACATCGTGTTCGGCCTGAAAGAGCTCGCCCAACTCATCGCGCTCTTGGAAAATCTGCTCATCTGGCCGGTAAAGGCACTCGATCGCCGGCCTGTTCCACCACTCCGGGAAGAATGGACCAGGGAAGGAAACGTCGTTGATCCGGTCGTCGGAAATAGCCGGCACGCCAGCGATGTCATTGATCGGCTGGAAGAACACCGGAAACGCATTTGTGAAGGGTTGGTCGAGGTAGCAGGCCCCCCGCCAGTCGATGACTAGAGTTCGTCCCGACCGCTGCGCGTAGCGCCAAGCGGCCGCCAATGACCACAGACAATCACCGAACCCCGTACGCCTCCGAGAGACGACGAACCGGAGCTTTTCCAATCCACTAACATGCATTTTCGGAAATCTCGTTTCGGAGAGGAGGTTGCATCCGGCTTGGAATCCTTAGTCGACACTAGTAGACCCTGACGCCGGGCGCTTGGCAGAGGCCGGGCCGTAGGGCAGAAGAGCTCCCTCAGCACGGCCCACTTATCCCTCTCGCACAGCTTGAAGCCGATGCCCT
This sequence comes from Mesorhizobium sp. L103C119B0, assembly GCF_000502235.1. Classification (NCBI taxonomy): domain Bacteria; kingdom Pseudomonadati; phylum Pseudomonadota; class Alphaproteobacteria; order Hyphomicrobiales; family Phyllobacteriaceae; genus Mesorhizobium; species Mesorhizobium sp. L103C119B0. The sequence continues at coordinate 527,360 of NZ_AYXE01000001.1, forward strand.
CGCTTCCGGTTCAGCCTTCTCTAATGGGCTTCCGCGGCATATGTAAAATCTATTGAGTGGATGCCGGCCATCCATGTGTTGGATGCCATGATGAAGGGGCTCGGCTGACGCGGGCCCGGCCAATAGAGCCGAAACAGCCGGGAAACGCTGCGACACTGCCTGCCGAAGCAAATCATTCCGTCGACGCCAGACGCCAAGGGTGCAAGGCTGCATACAGCAACCGGTACCGGGCGAGATGAGGTCGACAGCTCGACGCGCCTGGAACCAGCTGATCGACAGAATCTGCAGTCTGCTCCCAAAGTTCTGCACGACCTGTGCCGGATGCTGTGGTGAGAGCTCGCGGCCACGAACTTTGTCCTCGCCCCGAACGGAAGCTCGGGACCTACGACTCCGGGCCGGCGATGCGCCCCGGCTGCTCGGTCAGACCATCCATTCTGTGGATGCACTTTATCCAAACAATCGATTTCACTGATCCAAACAATTCCCATTAGAAGACGCTGAAGCAAGAAAGAAGGCGTCCTCACTCGCTGATAGATGAGCAAATCAGCTGCAAGGTGCTTGGAGTACAGTCGCTCGCGGCGTGAGCTGAGCGGCACTCTGACCGCATGTACGAATCCCAGTTAGCGGCGCAACTCTATTTTGCTGTGACTCCAAGCAAGAGCAGGTGTGCTCGGCTGGCAGACTGTCAATGACGAGCTTCGCGCCGCATCTGTCGAAGTGCTCCATAGGGCACGGGGCGGGCCGCACATTGTGTCGGCGTGGCGACCCGGAGCCGAAACTTTAAACTTTAGATAGAGCAGGAATAGAATGGGCGATAGCAGAAAAGTTGCTCTTATTACGGGCATAACTGGACAGGATGGTGCCTATCTTGCCCGTCTTCTTCTCAAGAAAGGCTACATCGTTCATGGGATTAAGCGACGTTCCTCTTCCTTCAACACGGGTCGTATCGAAGACCTCTACCAAGACCCGCACGAATCCGATCCGCGCCTGATCTTGCATTACGGTGACCTCACTGATTCGACTAACCTCATCCGCGTGGTTCAGGAATCTCAGCCAGACGAAATTTACAACTTGGCTGCTCAGAGCCACGTGCAGGTGTCGTTCGAAACACCTGAATACACAGCAAACGCGGACGGTATCGGTACATTGCGACTTCTTGAGGCGATTCGCCTGCTCGGTCTGACGGACAAGACCCGCTTCTATCAAGCCTCGACTTCGGAGCTATACGGCCTCGTGCAGTCCGTACCGCAGAACGAAACGACGCCCTTTTATCCGCGCAGCCCTTACGCCGCCGCCAAGCTCTACGCCTACTGGATGGTCGTCAATTATCGCGAGGGCTATGGTATGCACGCTTCCAACGGCATTCTTTTTAATCACGAAAGCCCCCTTCGTGGCGAAACTTTTGTGACGCGCAAGATCAGCCGCGCTGCCGCTGCTATCTACCTGGGCAAGCAGGACAAGCTTTATCTCGGCAATCTCGATGCTCAACGCGATTGGGGCCATGCGCGTGAGTACGTGCGAGGTATGTGGATGATGATACAGCAGGATCAACCGGATGATTACGTGCTGGCTACGGGCAAAACGACTCCTGTCCGCCAATTCGTCGAGTGGGCTTTCGAAGATATCGGCGTCGAGATCGAATGGCGTGGCAAGGGTGTCGGCGAAAAGGGCTATGATGTAGCGAGCGGCAGATGCCTAGTCCAAGTGGACCCACGCTACTTCCGCCCCACGGAAGTCGATCTTCTCCTGGGTGACGCTACCAAGGCGAAGGAGAAGCTCGGCTGGGTGCATGAGACATCCGTGCGCGAGCTTGCTGCGGAAATGGTGCGCGAAGACCTGAAGGTCATGCAGACATCTGTAGTCATGAAGGAAGCGTAATGTATGATCTGAACGGAAAAACCGTGTGGGTCGCTGGCCACAAAGGTATGGTGGGCAGCGCTGTTGTACGCCGACTCGCGTCTGAAGACTGCAAAGTTGTGGCCGCCCCTCGGGGAGAGCTAGACCTCAAGCGACAGACCGAGGTTGAAAACTTCGTGGCAGTGATGAAACCGGACGCTATCATTATGGCGGCGGCAAAGGTAGGTGGTATTCTCGCGAACGCCACCTATCCGGTCGACTTTCTTTACGACAATCTGATGATCGAGGCCAATATCTTCGCGGCAGCCCACGAAAACAATGTCGACCGCGTCCTCTTCCTCGGCTCGTCTTGCATCTATCCGAAGATGGCACCACAGCCCATTCCTGAAAGCGCGCTTTTGACCGGGCCACTAGAGCGCACCAACGAATGCTACGCCGTCGCCAAGATCACCGGCATCAAAATGGCTCAAGCCTATCGCCAGCAATACGGCCGCGACTACATCTCCGCTATGCCGACGAATCTCTACGGGCCAGGCGACAATTATGACTTGCAGTCAAGCCACGTCATCCCAGCGCTGATCCGGAAAGCGCATGAAGCGAAGCTCATAAGTGATAAGCAAATCACCATCTGGGGCACGGGCACACCACGTCGGGAATTCATGCACGTCGACGACTGCGCCGACGCATTAGTCTTCCTTCTGAAGAACTACTCTGACCATGATCACGTCAATCTCGGCTGCGGACAGGACATCACGATCCTAGAGCTGACTAGAATGATCTGCCGTGTAGTCGGATTTACTGGGGAGATCGCGCATGATCACTCTAGACCTGACGGTACACCGCGAAAGCTCATGAGCGTCGACAAGCTGCGCACTTTGGGATGGGCAGCAAAGATCACTCTCATGGAAGGCATCGAGAGTGTCTATCATGCATTTCTAAACGGGAGCTACACCGAACGGCGATAGATAAGAGGATTTGCTGCGTCTCAGGCCTGTACGCGCTTTCGGGACCCAGAGCTAATGTAGACTGAGACAATCACTCGATGGCGATAGCGCTCATGTGAGCCAGCCGCGAGGAGCCCCGCCGGACCCGGACCCCATCCGCTCCAACCTCGTCCTTGAAGGTCACGGTGCGCTGCCCACGCCGACGCCGACTGCGTCAATCCTCACAAGGGTAACCGTCGATAACCGAACGCGTCTACGGTAACCGAATGTACTTCTTGTTCTCGTCCGAGGGATCTGTCGATGGGCATTCCGGACGAGCCAAAGTTTGAGCATGTTACCTTCAAAACCCGGTTAGCAACGTCGGATTTGGTATGAAATTCGGAACAAGTGGATTACGGGGCCTGGCGACAGAATTGGCAGGAGCCGCCTCTGCCCTATATGCAACGGCATTCGCGACATTCCTGCTGGAATCCGGCCTGGCCAGAATTGGCGACGAGATACTCATAGGGCGCGACTTTCGCGCCTCGAGTCCGGCCATCGCCGCCGTCTGTGCGGCGGCACTGTCCGCGCTCGGCTTCATCGTAGTCGATTGCGGCGCAGTCCCCACCCCTGCCCTGGCACTGTATGCTCAGGCGCGTAAGAGTGGTTGTTTGATGATCACAGGCTCGCACATTCCGGCCGACCGTAATGGAATAAAATTCTATCGACCCGACGGTGAGATCGACAAGGGTGATGAGCGGGAGATAACGCGCATCGCCTTGCAGTTGGAGAAGCGCGGATACGTCCTTGAAGGTGCTGTTGCACGTCGGCAGCACCGGGAGGCCGAATGCAAGGCCTTTTTCATGGCGCGCAATCGAAAGCTTATGGAGATTAATGCTCTAAAGGGCTTAACGGTGGGCGTATATCAGCACAGCACAGTCGCGCGCGATCTCTTGGTTGACATTCTCTCATATCACTGTGCGACGGTCGTAACCCTGGGACGTTCGGAAGGTTTCATTCCTGTCGACACTGAAGCGGTCTCTGACGAGACTGCTCAACAGTTCAAGCTCTGGGCCAAAGAGCATCGGCTTGATGCGGTCGTCTCGGCAGATGGCGATGGTGACCGCCCACTGGTAGCTGACGACCACGGAGACCCCCTTCGCGGTGATTTGTTAGGCCTGATTTCGGCGAACTTCCTGCAAGCGAAGGCAGTCGTCACGCCGGTCACATCAAACTCTGGTATCGAGACCGCAGGTTCTTTTAAAGTCGTGCGTACCAAGGTTGGATCGCCATTTGTTATTGCTGCCATGCTCGATTTGGTTGCGTCGGGTCACGAGCGCGTGGTTGGTTTCGAAGCAAACGGTGGTTTATTGACAGGCACGGACTTTGACCCGAACGGAACTAAACTGCCGGCGCTACCTACACGCGACAGTTTTCTCCCCATCCTCGCGGCACTTTCCCTTGTTAATACAAGTGGGCAGCCACTGTCGGAGATTGGCAGTTCCTTTCAATTGCCGGCGGCGGCGGCGGATCGCTTGGAAAATTTTTCCGTCGAAAGCAGCACTCGCCTCATGACATACCTTCGTACAGCGGAAACTAACATCGCCGCCTTCGTCGGGTCGATTGGAGTGGTAAGCAAGGTTAGCGATGTTGACGGACTTCGTATCACTCTCGCGGATAAGCGTGTCTTGCATTTGCGTCCATCCGGAAATGCCCCGGAAATGCGGTGCTACGTCGAAGCCGAAAATCGGGAGGATGCGGAGCTTTTGCTCCGGACTGGATTGGATCGAATTCGTAATTGGGCGCAAGGCTAAATAAAAGCCGCCTCCCTGCGTATTCCCAGGTGACCCTGGGGGTCGCACAAGCTACTCAAGCGCGATCAGAACGTCCACAGTGTCCCGGCCCTGTCCGCTTTGAAGCGAACCGGAACGCCCGTGGAAACAGCCGATCCGTACCAGCCACGGAGCATCCGGTCGCTCATGATCAAGGCAGCGCCTTGCGGTAGCGAACAGCCGGTCCCGCACTGACCGCCTGCGCCGCATGTACGATGGCGTTGGTGTCCAGGCCGTGGTGACGGTATAGGTCCGCAATAGTCCCCGTCTGGCCGAACTGCTCGACCCCGAGCGCCTTCACGCGATGCCCGTTAACCCCACCGAGCCACGCGAGCGTCGCCGGGTGGCCGTCGATCACGGTGACGATGCCGCAGTCACGCGATAGCGGCGCGAGCAGCCGCTCGATATGACTCAGGGCGCCAATCGCGCCACGCTGCCGGGCACGTTCCGCCGCCTGCCAGCCCGCATTAAGCCGGTCCGCGGAGGTGATCGCGAGCAGCCCGACATCGCGCCGGTCCTCCGCCAGAAGACCCGTCGCGGCAATCGCCTCCGACGCGACGACGCCTTGATAAGCAATGACGACACTCGCGTTGGGCCCAGGCGGACGCAGCCAATAGGCGCCATTGACGATGTCCCGCGCGAGCGCCGGGTTCATGTCGCGCAGCGGCTGCTCGAGCGGCCGGGTTGACAGGCGAAGATAGACCGATCCTCCGGTCTGATCACGCAGCCACGTCATCTCATCCGGATCCCCCTCGCCATTACGTTGCATGTAATCGAAGGCAAAGCGCATGATCACGGACAGTTCGTCGACGAAGGCCGGTTCGAAGGCGCAAAGCCCATCCTGCGCCATGCCGATCAATGGGGTGCCGATCGACTGGTGTGCTCCGCCCTCGGGCGCTAGAGTCACGCCCGAGGGCGTTGCGACCAGCATGAAGCGCGCATCCTGATAGCAGGCGTAGTTTAGCTGGTCGGCCGATCGGTAGATGAAGGGATCATAGACTGTCCCGATCGGCAGCAGGCGCACGCCATTGATCGAGTGCGAGAGACCGAGTGCCCCGAGCATGATCATCAGGTTCGACTCGGCGATCCCGAGCTCGAGGTGCTGCCCCTTCGGCCCAAATTCCCAGGTAAAGGTCGACGGAATGCGTTCGGCCTTGAAGGTGTCCGCCATGGTCTCCCGGGCGAAAAGGCCGCGCCGGTTGACCCAGCCACCGAGATTGGTCGAGACCGTCACATCGGGCGAGGTGGTGACAATGCGGTCGGCAAGCAGACTGCGCTCGCGTGCGATGTCGTTCAGGATCTGGCCGAACCCCATCTGGGTCGAGAGCGGCTTGCCGGGCTGCCCCGGTGACGGAAGGGTTTCAGGCACCGGCACCGACGGCGCAGACAGCCTCCTACGCCCCTCACTGAAGAACGGCGCCTTTGCGAAGAAGGCGTCAAGTTCCGCTTCCGGCAAGGTGGCGGCCGCCCATTTGTCCCACTCCTCACCCCGCTTTACGCCCATTTGCAGGCGGTAGTCTTCCATCTGCGTGGGCGTCATCTGCCCCGCGTGGTTGTCCTTGTGTCCGGCAAGCGGCAGACCGTAGCCCTTGATGGTGTAACAGATGAAGCAGACGGGACGGTCATGCCTGGACGCCGCCTCGAAGGCTTCGAGGAGGCTCGGCATGTCATGCCCGCCAAGGTTCGTCATCAACGCCTGCAACTCGTCGTCGGAGCGGCGTTCGATCAGAGTGGTGACCGGCCCTTGGTCTCCGATCTCGTCGAGCAGCCGCTTGCGCCAGGCAGCACCCCCTTGGAAGGTCAGCGCCGAATAGAGCTGGTTCGGACAGCGCTCTATCCACTCGAGCAGCTTCTCGCCCCCCGGCTCGGCAAAGGCAGCCTCTTGCAGAGCGCCGTGGCGCAGGACCATCACGTCCCAGCCGAAGTTGCGAAAAATCTGCTCGAAACGCTGCCAGAGGCCCTCCCGGATCACGGCGTCGAGCGACTGGCGATTGTAGTCGACCACCCACCAGCAGTTCCTGAGCCCGTGCTTCCAGCCTTCGATCAGGGCCTCGTAGATGTTGCCCTCATCCATCTCGGCGTCGCCGATCAGGCTGACCATTCGGCCCTCGGCACGCTCCTTCATCCAGCCGTGACCCGAGACGTAGTCCTGCACCAGCGACGAGAACAGCGTCTGAGCAACGCCGAGACCCACCGACCCGGTCGAGAAGTCGACATCGTCGACATCCTTCGTCCGCGAAGGGTAGCTCTGCGCGCCCTTGTAGCCGCGGAAGTTCATGAGCTTTTCGGGGGTCTGGTTGCCCGCCAGATACTGAAGTGCATGGAAGATCGGCGCCGCATGGGGTTTGACCGCCACCCGATCCTGCGGGCGCAGGACCGAACCGTAGAGCGCGGTCATGATGGTACTCAGCGACGCGGACGAGGCCTGATGCCCCCCGACCTTGATCTCATCGCCCTCGCGGACGTGGTTGGCGTGGTGGATCGTCCAGGCTGCGAGCCAGGAGACGCAGCGCTCGATCTCGTTCAGATATTCCAGTTTCCTCGTCATTCAGTTTCCCGCAAATCAGCTGCCGGTCTCACAGGACCCCCGCCCAAATGGTCAAAGATCGAGTTTCAACACACCTGTCGCGCGCGACACACAGGGGATGAAGCGGTGGCCGCGTGCCTCCTTGGACAGGACGGCATCCCGATGGATCGGCTGTCCCGCCAGCATTGCGCATTCGCAGGTCCCGCACACCCCGTTCTCACACGAGGCCATCAACGGCACACCGGCCGCACGCAAGGCGGCCAGTGCCGTGGTCTCAGCCGAAACCTCAACCACCCTGCCCTCAGCCAGTTCTATGACGAACGGTTCCGGTGGCGCGCCATCAAACTCGGGAGGCTGGAAAGTTTCGAAATGAACAGTACCCTCGGGCCAGTGTTGAGCCGCGCGCCCCACAACCGCCATGAAGCCAGGCGGTCCGCAGTAGTATGTCTGCGCGTCGTCCGAACGGTTCGCCAGCAGCGCGGCGATGTTCTGCCGGGTCTGAGGCTCGTCGTCGAAATGGATCCGCACATTGCCGCCAGGAAGATCGCTCCCGATCGCCGCCAAGAGTGGCGTGAGCGCCCGGCTGCGGGTGAAATAGTGCAACTCGAAGGGCTTGGCCTGCCGGGTGAGCGCGCGCGCCATGGCCAGAATCGGGGTGATCCCGATTCCCCCTGCCAGCAGCAAAGTCGGCCCCTCGCCTGGCTTGAGCGCAAAATGGTTGCGTGGCGCGGAGACAGGCAGTGTGGAGCCGACGGCAATGGTTTCGTGGATCCACGCCGAGCCGCCACGGCCGTCATTCTCGCGCTTCACCGCGATGGTGTAGCGGCCAAGCTCGGTCGGGTCGCCGCAAAGTGAATACTGACGCACCTTCCCTTCAGGCAGATGGACGTCGACGTGAGAACCCGCTTCGAACGCCGGCAGCACAGGTTTGCGTGGGTGTTTCAGGTCGATGACCAGCACGTCGCCCGGCTCCTTGCGGGCGGCGGTCACGGTCAGCTTCATGATGATGCGCGGCGAGGCCATGGCGTTTCACTCGTCGATGGGCAAGATCAGATCACCGGGGCGGATCACGCCCCCGACCTCGATTGTGCAGTTCAGGCCGGAGCGGTTCAGAAGCCCCTCGTAGAGACCCGGAAGCCCGAGCAACTCCTCGATATACTTGCACGGCACATTCATCCGGGCGGCCCTGAGAATCGTTTCCCCGACCCGGAAGCGTTTGCCGACAAGATGGCTAAGCGGAACGCCTCGTGTCGTCAGATTGCGCCGGTGATCTTCGGGTGCGAGCTTGGCCTTGAAGCCCGGAATTCTGGGTTCGCCCTGGGCGATGGCGTCCAAGACTTCAGCTTCGATCAGCGTCACTTCGCGAACGTCAGGACGCGCGGAATAGGTCCCCGTCCCCAGGTAGTAGCGGTCTCCGACAACGCCTTGGCCGGCAATAAGCTGCGCCTGCGCCAGCTCCTCCATTTCATAGGAGGCGGCAGGCGCGATATGGACGTGAAGCAGCTTTCCTCGCCAGGTCATCATCGCTCTCGGAAATTCGTCCGTGGAAACCTGCTGCAAAACTGGCCTGATCAACAGCGCCAGTTGCATGGCATTTTCCCGGTCCAGTTGGCTGTTTGGAAAGAAATACGGGGGGCCCTCGGACCGTTTTCAGCGCCAGCTTTCGGCGTCGCCCCGGCTCAGTTGTTCCGCGCCGGCATCGCGTCTTGCACCTGCTTGACAACCTCTCGCAGGACCTCAACGCCCTTCCCGATCTGCCGAATGCTCAAGGCGGCATAGCCCATGACAAGTCCGACGCGATCGGTGCGGCCTTCGTCCGATAGCCGTTCGTAGAGCGGCGAGATCAGGTGTAGCCCCAGGCCAGCGTCGCGGGCGGATTCGACCAAGGCCGTTTCCCGCGATCGTGGCAGGTCATTGAACCAAACCGCGACGTGCAGTCCCGCATCTGCTCCCTGGACAGTGATGCGATCCCCGAAGCTGTGCTGCAAGGCACCCAACAACGTTTCCCGACGCTCGCCGTTCAGCCTGCGCACACGGCGCACATGGCTTTCGTAGCCGCCGCTCTCGATCAACGATGCCAGCGCTTCCTGTTCAGCGACCGGCGAATGCCGGTCTGCGAATTGTTTGGCGGTTGCGAAGACCTCCTGCAATTCGGGCGGGACGACGAGGTAGCCGATGCGCAGCATCGGCGAGAGCGTTTTGGAGATCGTGCCGAGGTAGATGACAGCCCCGTGGTCCTCGAGACTGTGCAGCGGAGGGACCGGATTGATGTCGTAGCGATATTCGCTGTCGTAGTCGTCCTCGATCACATAGGCGTTGTTGTGCCGCGCCCATTTCAGAAGCTGATGGCGGCGCGCGATCGGCATGACGCCGCCCAGCGGAAACTGATGCGATGGCGTCACATAAGCCAGTCGTGCTCCGATCCCCGCTAGCAACTCGGTCCTCATCCCGTCTTCGTCGACGATGACCGGGATGGGTGAGGCACCCGTACTGGCAAAGACCTGACGCGCCATCCTGTAGCACGGATCCTCGATGACGAAACGGTCGGCGGGATCGAGAAGCAGGCGCGCGCACAGATCAAGGCCCTGCTGCGAACCGTTCACAACTATGATCTGGTCGAGGTCGCAGCTCAGGGTCCGGGCGCGCCAGAGATAGCCCTGAAGCGCCTGGCGAAGCCGGCGCGAGCCGCGAGGATCGTCATAGGCAAGACGCAGCGGGCGCTGCCCCATCGCCTCGTTCATCGCGCGTTTCCAGACCAATGAAGGGAAATCCGACGGCGCGAGGTCGCCATAGCGGAACTCGACCTTCAGCCCAGTCGGCAGATAATCTGGCCAGGGTGACGTCGCGCGCAGCCGCTCGCCATATGCGGACAGGTGGATTGGGCCGACCGGTTGCGCGTGAGTGCGCCCCGTCCCATGGCCCATCAACGAAGACGCAACGCGAGGTCGTGCGCCTTGACGGACTTCGATGAAACCCTCCGCAGCCAGTTGTTCATAGGCGACCGTCACCGTGGTTCGCGAAACGCCGAGGTCATTTGCCAGGGCCCGGGAGGATGGCAACTGACTGCCGGTTTCGTAGACGCCGCCGAGGATTTGCTCGCGAAGGGCTTCGTATATCTGGCGTGCACCCATCGCGTGCGAGCGCGCTGCAGACCCGGCACTTGAAGACTGGACCATCTCTTTCATCGCCAACTGGATATTTCACATTGGCCAGGTTGCCGTCAATCTTTCGGAACCCCAAGAGAGATCGCAGAGGCCGAATGACCAGCTCCCATCAATCCGAAACCGATGCTCCCACGGGGTCGCTCAACCGCACCAGCCCCGGATTTGCCACCCGGGCGATCCATCATGGCTACGATCCGGCCGGCTTTTCCAATGCCGTCCAGCCGCCAGTGTTCCTGACGTCAACCTATGGGTTCGAAAGCGTGGCAGCAAACGATGCCGCTGCCGCCCTTGGTGGAAGGCTCTATGCGCGCGAATACAATCCCACGACCGAGATCCTCGAGCAGCGGCTCGCGAATCTGGAAGGAGCCGAGGCAGGGCTGGTTGTTGCCTCGGGGATGGCGGCCTTCGGCACTCTGATCCTGTCGCTCCTGTCCCAGGGCGATGAACTCATCGTCCACAAGACGCTTTATGCGAACACGCTTGCCATGGTCGAACAGGCGGTCCCCCGCTTCGGCATCAAGGTCGTCGCGGTCGATCTGTCAAATCCTCACAATCTCGATGCTGCGATCACCGAGCGGACGCGGCTGGTTTTCTTCGAGACGCCGGTGAATCCGCTGAGCCGCATCCTCGACATAGCGGCAATTGCCGAGCGCGCTCACGCGCGCGGTGTAAGGGTTGCAGTCGACAGCACCTTCGCCTCGCCCGCGCTCCAGCGACCGCTTGAGCACGGGGCGGACATCGTGCTCCATTCGATGACCAAGTACATCAATGGTCATGGCGATGCCCTTGGCGGGGCGCTTCTCGGCGACGCCCAGACGCTCCGTACGCTGCATGAAACGGGCCTGCGCTACATCACCGGCGCAGCGCTCTCGCCCATGTCAGCTTTCCTAATCCTGCGCGGTCTCAAGACGCTGACGCTGCGTATGGAACGGCACAGCGCCACAGCCCTTGCGGTGGCTCGGGCGCTGGAAGCGCACCCGGCGGTGGCATTTGTGAGTTATCCGTTCCTCGACTCGCACCCTGATCAGGTGACGGCGCGAAAACAGATGTCCAACGGATCGGGCATGTTGGCCTTTGGCCTCCACGCTGGATACGAAGGAGCGCGCCGGATGATGGACCGGCTCAACCTGATCATTCGCGCCGTCAGCCTCGGCGATGCCGACAGCCTCATCTATCATCCAGCAAGCCTCACCCGTGCTCGGCAGCCGATCCGCAAGGATGCCCATTTGGCCGATGGAGTCGGCGAGGATCTCATGCGTCTCTCGGTGGGGCTTGAAGACGCTGATGACCTGATCGCCGATCTGCGGCGGGCTTTGGACGTCTTGTAATGACCTGGCGTGCGGCCACCTCTGCGCTCACACATAGATCTGGAGCCTTGCCATGGCATTCCTGAGCGGTCTTTCCGCGTTCCCCATCACCCCGACCAATCGTGACGGCCGCGTCGATAGCGTTGCCCTGCGCAGGCTGATTGCTCGGCTTGGCATTGCTCAGGTCGATTCCATCGGTCTTCTCGGCAGCACCGGCACATACATCTATCTGTCGCGCGAGCAACGGCGGCGGGCGCTCTCCGAGACCTTGGACCAAACGGCGGGGCAAATGCCGGTCGTGGTGGGTGTGGGCGCGCTGCGCACCGATGAAGCCGTGGGGCTCGCGCAAGACGCCAAGGCCCTTGGAGCAGCTGCGGGTTTGCTTGCCGCCGCCTCCTACACCCCGCTTACTGATGACGAGGTGTTCGATCATTTCTCCACTGTGGCGCGCGAAAGTGGCCTGCCGATCGTCGTCTACGACAATCCAGGAACGACGCATTTCCATTTCAGTCCACCCCTTGTCAGCCGCCTGGCAAAGGTGGCTGGGATTGTCGCCATCAAGAATCCGACAGACAAAAGCGATGCGATCAAGAACCACCTGACCGCCCAGAGGCGCACACTGCCGGAAGGGTTCTCGATTGGTTACAGCGGCGACTGGAACGCCGCCGAGGCCATGATCGCCGGCGCCGACACATGGTACAGCGTCCTCGCGGGCATCCTGCCCGAGGTCTGCATGACGATCGTCACAGCGGCGCAACAGGGCGATGCGGCCGAAGCGCGACGGATCAATGCCGCGCTGGTCCCGATCTGGAGCCTCTTCAAGGAGTTCTCGAGCCTTCGCGTCGTCTATGCACTCGCTGAATTGCTCGACGTTTGCAGTGCCGAACCCCCGCGTCCCATCCTGCCTCTGCCCCCAGCAGCGAAGCGCCAGATCGCCGCCGCGTTGAAAGGTTTGCCATCGGATGCCAGCCGGTGAACAGCAAACCCCGTTCGGCAAGTGAAAGGTATTTACCCGCTCATTTCGAGAACTGATCGAAAACAACGCACTCGGCGTGCTGATAGCCATGGCTGGAGCGGTCTCGACGCCAATCACACCCCCTTCGAACTCGACAATCGACTGCGGAGGTACAGACTGCGCAGGGCACTCCGCCCATGCCGCACCGTTCGCCTTCAAACTAGGAATCGGTGGTTTATCCATTGGAATGGCATCGAGCCGGCGCTTTACTTCCGGCCCGGTGCGCGCATTGAAGCCGGTGCCAATGCCGCCGGCGAACACCAGATTTCCGTCCTCGACATTCGCCAGAGCACGCTTCCCGACCGCCGTAACTGTTGCCGGGTTCGCAGCCGATGACGATGAACTCATCACTCAGCACGCATTTTGTCTCACCCATTCTTGGCGCCGGCCGGATCGATATGGACTGACACGCAGCTTGGAGACGATGCCCATCGAGGCCGAACTGGGAGACTTGCGCGAGAATGTCGCTGCCGCCGCTGATCTCGTCGCTCAGAACGATGCCGTTTGGCGGCGTCTCAGCAGGTTAACTAGCGCTTTGCGCCGATCGACGAGTGGCCGATCGCGAAGACCCTCGCCGTCGATCTTGAGCAGGTCGAAGCCGGCAAGCATGGTCCTGACGTCTCCCGCCGCGGCCAAGAGCCCGCTGAAGACTGGGAATGCGCGACAAGCCTTCTGGTCAACGACGAACGCCTCACCGCCTATTATCGCGTCCGAGGCGCCGAGCTCGGCCACCGCCCGGGACGATAGCCGGAAACCTGAGGGTCCAGTAATGGAGGTTGCGGGTCGAGGTAGGCCCCATCGATAGTAGTCCCATTTCATTTCGTGTAGCCAATCAGGGCCCTGCCGGACGCGGCCGACCAGCGGTCGATGTTCGCGACGACCCGAATGTCCAGTCTCGTGTAACCCAGCCTAAAGCGGCCTGTCCGCCCAAAAAATGACATTCAGTTGCCTCCAGCCTTTCGACACGACCCACTTCACGATCTCGTAACTCGCCAACCTAGCGGCTTGTTGCTTGAGCTGCGCGTTCCTACGGTGTGGTCGCTAGGCCTCAGCAACAAGAGCTCGGTTGCCAGGCGGGCGGAGGCTCAACGAGATAGCCAGCTCAGGACAAGGAGAGCAAGCAATGGTCGCTTTTACCCTCAATGGCGAGGCGCGAACACTCGACGTCGATCCAGAGATGCCGCTGCTCTGGGCGGTCCGTGACGTCATCGGACTCACGGGAACGAAATTCGGTTGCGGGCTTGCCCAGTGCGGCGCTTGCACGGTTCACGTTAACGGCATGCCGACGCGCTCGTGCCAGACCGCAGTCGGCGACATCGAAGGAGCCTCGATCACCACCATTGAGGGTGTGTCGGGCAAGATAGGCGAAACGGTCCAGGCCGTGTGGGCCGAGTTCGACGTACCTCAATGCGGCTATTGCCAGTCTGGCCAGATCATGTCGGCCGTGGCCCTCCTTACAGAAACGCCTAAGCCGACGGACGATGATATTGATTCGGCGATGAGCGGCAACCTCTGCCGCTGCGCCACCTATCATCGCATCCGCGCGGCCATCCACGAGACCGCCAACCGGCTGGAGACTTGAGGCATGTCGCAGTTTCTCTCGAAGCATACTGCCGTGCGGCCCACGCGCCGCTGGTTCCTCGTCGGCGCGGGCGTTACCACCGGCGGCCTCGCAGTGGGCTACCGGCCAGTGCTGGCCGCGCCCGACATCGCACAAACGACCCCTGCAAAGGTTCCGGCGAACCCCTTCCAGACCTATGTCGAGATCACAAAGGAGAACCGAATCATCATCCACTCCTCGCAGTTCGAGATGGGACAAGGCTCCTATTTCGGCATCGCCACCCTGGTTATGGAAGAGCTCGACGGCGACTGGGCGCAGGTGGACGTGGTCGGCGGATATGGCAATACCGCGTTCTACGGCAATCTCGCCTGGGGCGGGGCCGCACAGGCAACTGGTGGCTCCACGTCGATGGGCTCGTCGTGGGAACGCTACCGCAAGGCGGGTGCTGCCGCACGGGCCTTGCTGGTGGCGGCCGCGGCGCAGCGGTGGGACGTGCCAGCCGGCGAGATCAAAGTCGCTTCCGGGGTCGTGTCGCACGCCTCAGGGATGCAGGCGCGCTACGGTGACCTGGCTGAAGCCGCAGCGGGAATGCCGGTTCCCGACGACGTGCCGCTAAAGCCGCGCGACAAGTGGGCCCAGATCGGATCGGACAGCCTCAAGCGCTACGATTCCGCCAGCAAGACCAACGGCGCGCAGACCTACACGATCGACCTCATGATGGAGGGACTCCAGACGGCCGTTATGATCCATCCGCCGAAGTTCGGCGCCGAGATCGAGAGCTTCGACGCAACCAAGGCCAAGGCACTCGACGGCATTGTCGATGTCGTCCAGACGCCGCGAGGCCTTGCCGTGGTTGGCAGGGACACCTGGACGGCGCTGAAGGGCCGCGACCTCGTGGAGGTGACCTGGAACGAGGAGAAGGCCGAAGAGCGCGGCACGGCCGAGATCATGGCCGAATACAACAAGGCAGCAGACGATCTGGGCGCGGCCACCGCGCGCGACGACGGTAACACTCCCGCAGCGTTCGCCAGTGCTGAGAAAATCATCGAGGGGCACTACGAATTCCCCTATCTTGTCCATGCTTCGATCGAGCCACTCAACGCGGCCGCCCGAATCAACGAAGACGGCACCATCGATGTCTGGGGCGGACACCAGATGCCCGACCTTTATCAGGCGGCTGCCGCTCAGGTAGGCGGCACCACGCCGGACAAGGTGAGGCTGCACGTGATGAAGACCGGCGGCAGTTTCGGCCGCCGCGCGGTCTTGGATGCAGATGTCATTATCGAAGCTGTTTCCACAGCGCGTGCACTGGGACGCGGCAAGCCAGTGAAGGTGCAGTGGACCCGCGAGAATGACATGCGGGGTGGGCGGTACCGGCCGGCCTATGTGCACGCAGTCAAGGCGGGGCTCGACAAGAAAGGCAATGTCGTCGCTCTCCATGACCACATCGTGGGTCAATCGGTCTTGGGCGGTTCGACCTCTGCGGCGATGATCAAGAACGGCATCGATCCAACCTCCGTAGAGGGCGCCACCAACCTGCCCTATGCGATCCCGAACCTGAAGGTCGAGCTGACCACCACGGACGTGAACATCCCGGTGCTGTGGTGGCGTTCGGTAGGCTCCACCCACACCGCTTACGCGGTGGAAACCCTGATCGATGAGCTCGCCGCCGCTGCGAACCGTGATCCGGTCGACTTCCGCTTGTCAATGCTCGGTCACCATCCACGGCATGCCGCCGTGCTTAAAGTGGCTGCTGAGAAGGCAGGCTGGGACAAGCCTCTGCCGGAAGGCCGTTTCCGCGGCGTGGCCCTGCATGAAAGCCTCTCGACCTATGTCGCCGATGTGGTGGAGATCACCCTCAACGATGAAAATGGTTTCAAGGTCGACCGCGTCGTCTGCGCGGTAGATTGCGGCACCGCGATAAATCCTGACCAGATTCGCGCTCAGATGGAGGGCGGTATCGGATTCGGGCTAGGTGCGATCCTCCAGGAGGAGCTGACCCTGAAGGGCGGTGTCGTAGACCAAGAGAACTACGATACCTATACACCGCTCAGGATCGAGCAGATGCCGCGAGTCGAGGTGCACATTGTGCCGTCCGAGGAGCCGCCCACGGGAGTTGGTGAGCCAGGTGTGCCGCCGATCGGCCCGGCCGTCGCCAACGCGCTACGGGCGGCGACGGGCAAGACTATCCGCAAGCTGCCGATTATAAAGAAGATGTCAGGAATGACACCATGAAACAGCCGCGATGAAGATCGCGCCGTTTTCGAACGCCTCCTGACAGGCGCTCATTTCCATGGGTCAAATTCCGGCGGCTGCCCGCTCGAATATCCGGTTTGGACACGGCACCCCGTGTTCTGAACGACCACAGACGGGCCTTGGCGCCGGTTCCACTGAAGAACCGCTTTCGAGACGCAAATGCTCCACTCCATGAAGAGCACAACCTATGGAAAGCTCACAGCTAGCTACCTCCATCGCTTCGGAGACCCAGGAACCCTCAGAAAACCGAACCTCCAGAGCTCAGAGGCGCTCGTGATCACAATCGCGCTGGTGCGTGGATCATTGTTCAAGGGTTTGTCAATAGGCAGGCGAGATGGCCGATCGACATGATCTTCGCCCGATGCCCTACAAACACAATGCCAGCCGCTGTCACGGAGTCGCGAAGACGAAGGCAATGAGGGTCGACGCCGATACTCATCGTTTGGTTGACAGAGCGCTTGGAATGCCATGCGCTTCAGATCGGAGTAGCCATCCGGGAAGCCTGAAGCGCTTTGAAAACGCATGTGCTGCGGCTGTTATTCATAGCGTGGATGACTTTGATCAAAACAATCGATTTCATCACTCTTCCGGAATCGTGCATGGACAAAAAAGAGCCTCACGCACCAATCACACGCTGCTCTAACGCGTGACGAAAGCTGCCTTAGGTATAATCCAAAGGAGAAAATCTTCGATGCGCCCTGACGTGCAGTGGAGGTCGTGCCGAGAAAGTGAGTTGCAACTGGCCGACAATGTCGCGCGGTGCGACCATGGTCGCTTCGGAGAATGAAATCGGGCCAGTTCACGGGGGCGGTACTGTTATTCGTCGACGGCCGCCCTTCCCAAGAACAGGCGGCATCGCAAGTTGGTTCTGCCGATGAAAACAACATCGCCGGATACATGTCAGCAGCCGCTCAGGATTGGATGATCCAGCCAAGCTCTCGGCGTGATGGCACTGTAGGCGTCACAGTCGAAGCATCTCATTGATCGTTTATGGGGCTTTCTTCGATGCCGCTGATGCCTGACGGGCGGTCGCAGCTGCAGGCGACAACACGGCCTATTTAGTTGGAACAGTCGAGGTAAGCCAATTTGGCTTCCCGTTACTATTTGGAGAAAGAAATGCTGTGTCTAGGAATCAGCGGCGGACTTGACCAAGTCCATGAAAACCGATTCGAGCGTCCGAACGCCTTTATGCACGATGGCGCCGCGGTGCTCGTCCGAGACGGAAAGGTGATAGCCGCCGTAGAAGAGGAACGCCTCAATCGAATCAAGCACTCGAACAAGCTGCCAAGTGGTTCGATTCAATACTGTCTCTCGACGGCCGGGGTTCAGCTCAGCGACATTGATCGTGTCGCGGTCTACGCCAGCGAGCCCTATGCCAACGCCATGCTTGAAGGTATGTCCGCTTCCCAACCGGACATTCTCTCCACTCCGTTGGATGCTAAAATGTTGGTGCAGAACCTGTTAGCGCGTGAGTTCGGCACTAAGTTGGACAGTTCGCGTATTTCATTCGTAGGGCATCATCAGGCGCACGCCGTGAGCGCCTTTGCAATGTCGGGCTTCGAACAAAGTCTCATTCTAGCGATTGATGGCTGTGGTGATTTCCTGTCGGGCCTTGTGGCGGTAGGGTCTGGCACAGAAATTACGCAAATCGAGGCTTTCCCGGAGGACAATTCTCTTGGGCTGTTTTATCTCGAGACGATCCGCTGTCTCGGCTACGGCATGTTCGACGAGTATAAGGTAATGGGACTCGCGCCCTATGGCGACCCCGCTCCCTATCGCGAGCTCTTCGAGCAGTTGTACGAGCTCTCCGCCAACGGTGGCTACCGTGTTCACCTCGACCGCATCGGTCCGGCGTTGCTCCGCAACATCGAGATCAGGCGAAAGGGAATGCCTTTCACCCAGCAGCATCGAGATGTGAGTGCGTCACTGCAGGAAGCGCTTGAGCGGATCGTGTTCCACATTCTCCGGCACCACCGTGAGGCCACCGGCATGAAGCGGTTGTGTCTGGCGGGAGGGGTAGCCCACAACTGCACGATGAACGGCAAGCTGCTGTATTCAGGGCTTTTCGAAGACATCTTCGTGCAACCCGCGTCTCACGACGCTGGCTGCGCATTGGGAGCTGCGCTGATAGTCTCTAACGAGATGGGCCGCCCCGCGCCGCGTGAGCGACTGCAGGAGGTCTATTGGGGTCCTGATCTCGGGAGCGACCGCGCCGTGGAACAGGAACTGAATGCATGGTCCGGACATCTCGAGGTTGAACGCTCTTATGACGTAGCGAGCAGTGCAGCCCACTGGATCACCAACGGCGCCGTGATCGGCTGGGTGCAGGGTCGTTCGGAGTTTGGGCCACGTGCGCTGGGCAACCGCAGCATTCTTGCCGACCCTCGGCCCGCTGCAAACAAGGACCGGATCAATGCCATGGTCAAGAAGCGCGAAGGCTATAGGCCTTTCGCACCATCTGTGCTGGAAGAGGATGCGAGCGAATTTTTCGACCTCCCGGACGGTAAGCACGAATTTCCATTCATGAATTTCGTCGTTCGCGTGCGTGACTCAAAGCGCGCCTTGTTGGGTGCCATTACGCACGTCGACGGTACGGCTCGGCTGCAAACAGTATCGCGCGATGCCAACCCAGCTTACTGGGAGGTCATCAATGCCTTCAAGAAGCGGACAGGCACTCCAATTCTGCTCAATACGTCCTTTAACAACAATGCTGAACCGATCGTGGATACGGTTGCAGACGCGATTGCCACATTTTTGACGACAGAGCTGGATGGACTTGTGGTCGGGCCCTTCCTGGTAAAAAAACGGGCTGCAACGCTGCAGGATTGGACTGCGCTTGCGATTTCATTGCCTCCCTCAGTCTCCCTCCATCAAACCCGTGCTTACACAGCGCGAGATCATCAGGAGACTGTCTGCGAGATTATTCCGAACCACTCCAGCATTGACAGTGTGCGAATTTCAAACGACTTGTTTAATCTACTGATGCGGATCGAGGGCGAAGCCGTGTTGCGAGATCACCTCAATATGATTGAGCCGGATCAGGCCAGGCATGCAGCTCTAATGGAGGGCCTGCGAAGACTGTGGGAGCAGCGCCTGGTTCGGTTGCATCCCTCACAAGCTGGTCGGATGGATCATGGGTCCGATCAAACGCTGGACCAGCCCAATAAGCAATCAGCCTGATAGAGATGCACCTCAAGCTCGGCCAATCAAGGGTGTTTGTCGACCCCGCCTGCGAGCTCCCGCTGTGATTACGGGGTCGTCGCCTACGCGGCGGCGCCCACCAACATCTCCATCAGTCGCTTCGGCGACAAAGCCAATCATCTCCCGTAAGAGCAAGTGCTTTCGGGCAAGGTCTGCAGGTTCAAGGAGTTCGTTGAAGGCGCCGCCAGCTGGAGCTGCGTCGAGCGCATCATCGCGCATGGTCGAGCTCGGCGCCCAAGGGAAATCGCCCAATTCGACACGCGTGCGTTTGCGCCTCATTAAAAACCGCTGCGCGGGTGGTCGAGGTGAAATCGGAAGTCCGTCTGTGCCAGCCGACGACGTTCCCGCAGCGCATCCTGCACATCGCCCTCGATCGCATTCCTCAACTCGCGACATACGACGGGGCGCAGGCGCCGGAAACGAACCCGCCCACCGCAACCTGCAAACTCCCGCCTGTCCTCACGACGGAGCAATCCTGTCGCCTGACCAGGCGCGTGGAAAAGCATCACAAGGGTGACCACAGCGTCGCTTCAGGCCGTCAAACGCTATTGCCGTGCGTCAAGGCGGACTAGGTGACCCGTCGGGAAGCCGGCACCAGCGGCTTTGTCGGGACAAGACACATGCTATTGGGATTTGACCGCCGCAGCCGCGAGCATCGCTTCTCCCATCGCAATGGCCCCTTGGGCACGCAGCATTTCGCCAGGGTTCTGAATGTCGCGCAACTCTTTGTTCTGGCTGAGTTTTGATTTTCCAACCAGGCCGGTGATCTCGATCTCCAAGGCGACGATTGCCCTGACCATCGTGTCGATGAAGTCCTTCGGCGCGTCGCCCATCTTCCATGGGACCGGCTGCGAGGCTTCTTGCATGTGAGTGAGCTTCGCCACGTTGCGGCGCACATACCGCTCATCATCCCGGACAGTGATGCGTCCGTGGGCATGGACGACGAGATAGTTCCAGGTCGGCACCTGCTTGTGGAATTCATGCTTGCTCGGATACCAGTTCGGCGAGATGTAAGCGTCGGCCTCACGGAAGATTACGAGAACCTCATCGCCATTGGCGACTTCCTCCCAGACTGGGTTCTTGCGAGCGACATGGCAATTGAGAACGCCCTTGTCTCCCTTCGAGCGGTCAAGCTCGAAAGGGAGGTGGTTCGCGTCCAGCGTGCCTTTGCTTTGGGTGACGAGGATACCCAGCGGGTGTCTCTCGATAAGGTCAAACAGGGCGTTCTGATCAGGGACGGCAAAATGAGGCGGAACGTACAACGGTTTATCTCCTGTCGCGAATGTGCGGTTGTTAGTAATCGGCGGGGCCTTACGGAACGTGCCCCTGAATCTTCGCTGCCGTCGACGAGTGCCCCGGATTTCGGTGTCCACCACGCTCAAGCACCGCCATCGTGAAGTGGGCGGGCACATCAGATGCCGCCGCATATGAGTGAGGTTGGTCAGTGACAAGCCGCGCACTCTCGCCTTCGCTTAAAATTTCCACGTGGGTACCTACCACAACGCTCAGGGCACCCTGACTGACCGAGATCAGCTCGCGCGTATCCGGACTATGAGCGTCCGCGGAAAACACATCGCCCGGCATCATGACCCAGCTCCACAGTTCGAACATCGTGCGTCCCGAGGTCGACGAATGCAGTTGCGCAGAGCTTCCCTTGGCGCTCGTCCAAAGCCTCCTGGTCTCTGTCCGCTCGATGGGAAGGCGCACCGTGGAAGGGTGCTCGTTCAACAAATCGGCCACCGAGAGCGAAAACGCCGCCGCCAGCCGACACAGTATGCCGATACTGGGGTTCGCCCTACCCTGCTCCAGCGCGACCACGGTTCCCTTCGATAGGCCACTTAGTTTAGCCAGGCGATCCAGGGTCAGGCTTTGGTCACGCCTCAAGTCTCGGATCCGGGCTGCTATCGCTTGCCCAAGCGCTTGCTCGGCATCAAACGCTTCCGTAACATTGGTCATTATATTGACTTGGGTCCTCGGCTCACGTATTGCGGTCAGTATAATGACCGGCACGAAATTGCAACTGCCCGTTAGGAAGGAATAACCGATGCGTTTTGAGACGAAGGCGATCCACTGCGGCCGAGGTGTCGACGCGTCCACGGGGGCCGTATCCATGCCGCTGCACACCAGCACGACGTTCGAACGAGGCGCCAACGGGTCATTTCCGTCCGGCTTCGAATACACAAGGGATGGAAATCCGACACGCAATGCGTTCGAGGCGGCCATGGCGACGCTTGAGGGAGGGGGAGACGGCATCGCCTTCGCTTCGGGCATGGCCGCAATCGCTGCAGTTTTCGAGAGCCATCCGTCGGCGGGTCGGATCGTTCTGCCGGATGACATGTATTTCGGCATTCGTTCGCTGATCGAAGAGACCGACATTGGGTCTCGCTTCGACTTTGCCCCCGTCGACATGCGCGATTTGGACGCTTTGCGCGCCGCGGTGACATCGAAGCGGACTGGCCTCGTCTGGGTCGAGACGCCGTCAAACCCGATGATCCGCGTTGTCGACATTGCGGCCATCTGCGCAATCGCGCACGAGGCAGACGCCTTGGCGGTGGTGGACAATACGTGGGCCACCCCAGTGCTTCAACTGCCACTCGAAATCGGGGCAGACGCGGTGATGCACTCGGCGACAAAGTACATTGGCGGCCACTCGGATTTGATGGCCGGTGTCGTCATTGTCCCAAACGCGTCACCCCTCGGTCGCCCATTGCGGATGGTCCAGAAACACAAGGGCAGCGTCGCAGCGCCCTTCGACTGTTGGCTGGCGTTGCGGGGCCTGCAGACATTGCCGGTCCGCATGCGCGCCCATTGCGAAGGCGCCCAGAAAGTGGCCGAGGCCCTGGCGTCTCATCCGCGCGTCGAAAAAGTGCTCTTTCCTGGTTTGCAAACTGATCCGGGACACGATCTTGCTACGCGGCAAATGAGCCATTACGGAGCGATGCTATCCTTTATCGTCGAGGGCGGAGCCGATGCTGCAATGGCCGTGGCCGGCCGCCTGAAGATTGTTGTCCGGGCGACAAGCCTTGGCGGGACGCATTCTCTGATAGAGCATCGCGCATCCGTTGAAGGTGCGAAGTCCAAAGCGCCAGGCGGATTGCTGCGAATTTCTGTAGGGCTTGAACATCCTCAGGACATTATAGATGACCTGATGCAGGCCCTAGGCGAAACCTGCAAAGCGGGAGTCCAATGACGGGTGCAAGAACTCTGGCGCCGCTTTACGTGACGGCTGGCGCAGCCGACGATCGGCAGAACAATGTTCCTGCTGAGTAGAACGCACGTCCTCTGGTGAACCGCTACCGCCGTGTCGCATTGTCTCGGGCGTGGTGGTCGCCTGGGTGATGAACGTCTTCGGGTTTCCGGACGATGGCCACGCGCTCGACCGGATAGCGGAAATACCCAGATTTGCCGTTGACCTACTGCTGCTCGACCTCGTCGGAGATCGCGGTCAACAGATGGGATGGATGTGCTGGCACTACGGCAGTTTGACAAGCCGGCCATCGGGGCGCTAGCACCGTCCAAAGCCAAGAGTCGCAGGGCAGAACTGACCGCACCCAGCTGGCTGCGGGACCCATCAGCTAACGGCCAGGTTGGTACCTCAAGGCGCATCAGCACCATGGATGTCACATTGTCCTTGTTGCGAGCGCGATTTCGGAACTTCGTTGTGACGCAGTCTGTGCACAGAGCGCACCGCTGTAAGCAAATGAGCGGACGAACGACACCCAGTGGAGGAGAGAAGTGATGCGGCGTCAAGATCCTCCGCGCTTTGCGGCAAACACACTGATCCCTCTTCACAACCCGGTCTTTCGTTCTATCTGGACAGCCACGCAGATATCCAGCCTTGGCTGGCTGGTGCAGAGCGTGGCTATAAGCTGGCTCATGGCGACGATTTCAGCCTCCGATCTAATGGTTGCGCTCGTACAGGCTGCATCGACACTGCCCGCGTTCTTCTTGTCGATCCTTGCTGGAGCCATTGCAGACAGCTTCAGCCGCCGCGGCGTGATGCTTGCCGGACACTGCCTTATCGCACTGGCATCCACGGCGCTGGCACTCGCTGTGGGACTGGGCTTTGTTAGTCCATGGCTGATCCTGGGACTGAGTTTCTTGGCCGGATGCGGCTTTGCCTTGAACGATCCAGCATGGCACGCGTCGGTAGGCGATATCCTGGAAAAGCGCGACATACCCGCCGCAGTGACGCTGATGTCGGTGGGCTACAACGTGGTTCGGAGCATAGGACCGGCGCTGGGCGGTGTAATCTTAGCTTTGCTAGGCCCCCTTACGGCTTTCGCCCTCGCTGCGCTGAGTGACTTGGTCCCGTTGAGCGCTGTTCTGCGCTCAAAGTGGCAAGTTCGCTTTTCGCCTCTTCCGCGCGAGCGGATGACTACGGCCATTCATGATGGCATGCGATTCACGGCAATATCCTCAGAGATCAGAGTGGCGATTGTGCGTGCAACCCTATTCGGGCTGTCAAGCATCTCGATCCTTGCTCTGCTCCCCCTCCTGGTTCGCGACCAGCTGGCGGGAGGGCCAATTGTTTACGGGGTGCTATTGGCTGGCTTCGGCACAGGCGCCTTCATAGCCGGCATTGGCAGCAGCTACTTGAGACGCATTACGTCCCAGAACCGATTGATCACGCTCGCATCCGTTGCTTGCGCAACGTGTTGCCTTTTGATGGCCCTCACATCGTCGGTGGCTGTGGCGGCGATCGCGCTTGCAATCGGTGGCGCTGGCTGGGTTGTCACCTGGACCGGAACCGACGTGTGTGTGCAGTTGGCAAGCCCAAGGTGGGTCGTTGGTCGGACCCTGTCCATCTATTACGCCCTGACCTACGGCGGCATGGCAGCGGGCAGCTGGATCTGGGGTGCTGTCGCGCAGTACTATTCGCTGACGTGGGCTTTGGAAGGTGCTGCAGCGGCACTGTTGCTGGTCGCGGCTGTGGGAAAGCTATTGCCAGTGCGGCTATGGGAGGAATCGGATCAAGCGGCCGTCGACTTCAGGCCACCAGAACTGGCCCTCCCTTTGAAACCCAGGAGCGGTCCGATCGTGATCAAGGTGGAGTACTCGATACCCGAGGAGAGTATCGATGAATTTCTGAGCTGCATGCGCGAAAGGCGGCGCGTTCAGAGCCGCGCCGGTGCGCGGGACTGGACCCTCCAGCGCGACCTTCAGAAGTCGACGCTTTGGACCGAGACATTCCGCACGCCGACATGGACGGACTATCTTCGTCTAAACCATCGGCTGACGGTGAATGACAGGGAGGTAGGCGAGCGCCTTGCCGCTCTGCACATGGGTGATTCTCCGCCTCGCATCTCACTTTCAATCGAGCGGTCGACAAGCCCCGCCCCCGGCAGCCAAGTCCAGCCTGTGCCTTTTGTATCGCGCCCGTGAGATAACCAAGACTTGTCTGGGCTTGGACACGGAACGAGCTACTCCTTGATTTGTCGAGCCTGCCCGGATTGCAAATCGTTCCGGCCGGTTAGGCGAGCATGAGAATTCGCGCGGCAATTATGTCAATCACGGGTCCCATGTTCAGCCCGCCCCCTCTGCCGCCAGATCGGCTTGAGCACGGATTCAGGTCGCCCATCCTTTGCATAGCGGCGGGCAACGAATAGCAAGGGGGCGGAGGGTATCCTCGTCTGCGAAGCGGGCAGAGGAGGAATCCGCAAGGCGGGTTGCTGGGGAGAGGGGTCGCGCGCCTCTTTCCGCCTCACTTAGAAACGTGCGGCCAAGCACGTTCATGTCGGCCGTGGGCGGCCGCAACAATTGCCTACAAGGCGCAAGCGTCGTCACATATTAAGCGTAGTCGCGCGACAACCATCCGTGGTCACGCGCAATCCTGCGAATTGTCAAGCGGAGACAACGATCGCGGCACCAAGCAAAGTGGCGAACCCGATTCTGCTCGGGAGATCCCAAAGCTCTCCGAACCCTATTAGATTCATGAAGCGAAACACGGCGCCCTGAAGCAGGTAAAGCAGCAGTGTGCTCTGACCAAGCTCCACCGCAACAAAGCGAGCTACGCGAGTTGAATGGCCAACTCTCCAGCATAGGAACATAAGCTGCATTGTGACTGCAGCAGTTGCTACGGAGCCAATGAACATCAGCAACACTTGTCTCGCCGACTCTCCATCGTGATCGAAACGAGATTGTTGTAGACGTAAGTCTCCCTTCCCCAAACAAGAAAGCACACTCACGGCGTGCCGAGCAGCTTGGCCAAGGAGCCGCACTGGGGCCTCCGGAGTGAGTGTTATCGCTCAAGCAGCCACGTCGGCGCGGCCTAAAATCTTCGATGAGCGCGTCAGGAGAGCGTCGATCTCCACATTTCTTCCAGGAGATCGTCCCCACATCATCATGGCCACGGCTCTAACGGGCTGGTGCCCTCCCTTTCCCGTTTTTTGTCTCGATGCTCGGTTGCGCCGCCCGCCGGGGCAAGGCAAAAAAATCGTCGAGGCTGAGCCCCCACTGCGGCTTCGGCGAAATATTCATCCACGGGTTCGCATCACCGCGGGCAGCGGGCGAGTTCGTCGATAGGAGTGCGGATGGAAGTAGGCGATGCACATCGTCACCAGCGGCTCAGATTGTGTGAGCTCCACGGCTCGCTGGTTTCCGCCGACGACGGCGCGGACGGCATCGGTATGCGCAGAGCGGGTCCGTCGGCTTGGCGTCAGTTTCGGGGCAAGGGGCTATTGCTGGTCGCGCGGCGCTGAGTTGGGCGGAAGGATCGACGGCGCAACCCGGGGCTCCCGCGCGACGAGCAGGTTTTTTTCCCGGTCTGACCTGGCCTCGACTCCAGATGTCGCGATGACCGACGTGGCCGGCGCGATTGAACGGGTCTCATGCCCAAAGCTGCCTCGGTGCCCAGTAGCGGCACCGCATGACCCACCCGGCGCTGCTCGAAGTAAACCGCGGCCAGCCAACATCCGAAGGTGCGCCAGACCCGATGTCGCGGCGGCCTGATGGCTCCGGCGCCGTGCCGCGGCAGAAAGCTGCCGATCTCGTCTGGCATGGTCGCTGACCGCATCGTCACCCGGGCCATCGCAGCGACTTTTCTCCGTTACAAAGTCCCCGCGGGACGGACTGCCAGTTCACGCCAGGGCCAACAGCACCCGCAGGGGCGACCGCCGCGTCTGCCGGTCCTGCGAGTAGAATAAGATCGGGAAGTGCGGCTTCATCCTCGATGCCAGAGCTCGCTTCGCCGTACCGCGGCCGCCATAGCCCCTTGCGCTATCACGAGTCAGCCCACCTTTCTAGCTGGCAGCCATCGGGAGCCGATCCGCAACCACAGGGCGGCACCTGTCGGCCCGGCTTCCGTGTCAACGCAGAACATGATGCATATTCCCAGCGCTTTTTGACAGAGCGAACTACAAAATGCAGAACACTGACTCTCCGCCAAATGAATGCTGCGAGCAAGCAGCAGGCGGAGGAACTCCGTCTGGGCTGAGTACCTGTTTCAAAGTGAACAAATAAATTGTAGCCAGTTCACGAAACGCCAGGCCCGCTCCTCTGCCGTCCGATCGTCCAGGAAATCCCCTCGGCGCGCACCACGCCAGACACCTCCTTGCCGATATGATGCTCAAGCACCGGCCGCCAGGGCACCAGCGTGAACTCGCGCGATTTCTCGATGACAGCGTATTTTCCGCCGGCGAGCTCGACGCAGCGGCGCAGCGTACCGTCTATTCGATTGCCATGCTGCGCTTCAGAATACGAGAGCCCGAGTTCGTCCGAGAGCTGACTGGCAACACGGTTCAGCTCTCGTTGGCGCAGCATTGAAAGCATGTTGGCGCGATAGATGACCCGATCCTGCGCATCATGGGCAAGACCTTGCGCGATCAGCCACTGCTGTCGGCGGGCCTGGACCTGACGTACTTCTCGACCGAAGCCAGAGTCGCGCAAGGACTCAGGGTGGGCTGATACCAGCTCCTGGTCGATCCAGGTGGCGCCGTCAAAGCCTACTTGGCTCTCCAGCGGCATTGATGAGAGCTTGTCGACGACAACAGGCTGGGCCCTCGCTCGTTGACGCTCGTAATCCGCGACGCGGTTGAGATGGTCGGGCGCGACTGTCCATGTGCCGTCCGGCTCGCGCTCGACGCCACCGGTCGCACGGCGGATCGCCTCCAGTCGCCGCACGTGCGTTTCGGCAAAGCGTTCGGTGGCCGAGGGGTCATGCTTGAGATGGATATCGATGCTGTAGCGCCCGTCGTTGACCGTGGCGATGCCGGCAATTGTGCGGTCGACTTTTCTTGGCCCGGTGTCCCTCGGCCTGATCCGCACTATGCAGCCTTCTGGTGTCGGTTGGGTGGCCTCGCCTTTGCCGATATCAAAATAGTGGCTTTTGCCGTCCACGCCGTCAACGACGAGGTAATGGCGGTCAGTGATTTCGTCGGCCAGCCCGCGCCCGACGACACGTCCGACCACGGTTTGGGCCGACCCGTCGGATCGATCGTGGATAAGATAGTCGGCGGCACTGCGGACGAGCCCCTTGCCGGTCAGCTCGCGATGGATGGTCTTGACAATGTCGCCGCGCTCGCCGATGCGGCGTAGCGTGGCTTCGAGATCATCCTCCAGGCGCCAGCGACCCGAAGGCATCTCCTCGGCGAGGCCCATCCGCTCGAGCTTGCGCAGGCGGCCCTGGTGCAGCGTCTGGCGAAAGGTGTCTCGGCTGGCTGGTGAGACATGCCCCTCGTCGCGCATGCGCATCAGCTGCCGGTCGATGCTGGTGAAGCGTTCCTGCTCCATCTCCTGGCGCAAGCGCTGCTCGATCTCGCGGTCGGTGCGCGGGCCAAGGTCGAGGCTAACCAGTTCGGCTGCGCGCTCGCGCAGGCCAGAGGAGATGTAGTCCCGCGCGATGACGAGGTTTTCGCCGTGATCGTCCCTGCCGCGCACGATGATGTGGGTGTGAGGATGGCCGGTGTTGAAATGGTCGACGGCCACCCAGTCTAGCCTGGTGCCGAGGTCTTCTTCCATTTGCGCCATGAGGCGCCGGGTGAGCAGCTTCAGGTCATCATACTCGATACCGTCTTCAGGGGCGACGATGAAGCGGAACTGATGACGGTCACCGTTCGCGCGATCGAGAAAGGCCCTGCCGTCCGCGTGGTCTTTGTCGGCAGCGTAGAGCTCGCCACGCTCGCCTTCCCGGGTGACGCCGTCGCGCTGGAGGTAGCGGAGGTGCGCACGAGCTCCGTCGACTCCCTTGCCGGCCAGCTTGACGATGCGTGCCTTGACGACTGCGCGCCGCTGCCGAAACGCCGCGTGGCGGTCGCGTGCTCTAAGAACGGCGGCAGCAGCCCCGCCGCGCCCCACCCGGCTTCCGATGAAGCGGCTGCCGCGTCCGCTCCTGCCGCCTGCTCGGTTGACCGCGGCCTGGACCTGGCCAGCGTAGCGTTTGCCCGCCTTCGAGCCGCGCGAGCCAATTTTGCCGAGCCTCGGCGTGAATTCGTCATCCTGCATGCGGCCTCCGATGAACCAGCAGCAAAATCAGAGGCTTGCGCGCCAGACCCTCCTGGACCCGCAGGCAACCTCCCGGGAAAACGATGTGCAGACAAACACTTCGCCGCCTCAGGAGGCGATGCCTTTATCTTGCCTTCCGCGGACCTGCCTCCCTGCCCCCCGCCCGAACCGCGGTAGCCGCTGCCCTCACCTGCGATCCGGCCGGCCTGACCTTGCTCGCTCCGATCCGAGCGGCACCAGGAGGTGGCCATTCGGGCCGGTCACGGAAACACCGTTTCGGAGGAAAAACAGCGACTGCCCGGAAGGGATTCCCGGCGCGCTTTTGGAACGGGATTTGTCGGTGAGCGCGTCCATATCGGCGGCCGAAATGCCCGCCGCCTTGACCTCTTCCAGATACGAAACCGTCTCGCTGGGCAGTGGCCGCCCACGCTGCAAATGCTGTTCGTAGCGCTCCGGCCCGGCGTTATAGGCTGCAAACAGGCCTGGAAATCCGAAGCGGTCATACATGGCGCGCAGATAGGCAGTGCCTGCCAGAATGTTGTCGCGAGGGTCGTGCGGGGCGGCTCCCAGGCCAAGCTCTGCGCGCAACTCCTCGTAGGTGCCTGGCATCACCTGCATCAGGCCAATGGCACCGGCGCTCGACGTGACCGGCCGTCCATTGAGCCTTGTCTGCCCCCGGCTTTCGGCATCCATGACGGCATAAATCCAAGTCTGTGGAATGCTGAAACGCCGGCTTGCTTCGGCTACGAAGGGCTGCCATCTTGCAAGCTGCGGACTATGGGAGATGACGACCGGCTTCGTGTTGGTCGCCGCGGAACAGGAGCATGGTGCGAGAGACACCATGCCCAGCATCAGGAGGGTCACTCGGTCCATAGCGGCACGAGCCTCCCGATGATATTTTCGGTCGGCACCGGCCCGAAATAGCGGCTGTCGAACGAGCGATTTTTGTCGCTGCCGAGTAGGAAAACCTCGGCAGCGGCGAGCTTTCGGCAGGCATTCCACGAAGGCAGCGGACGGTGCTGCGTGTCGGTTGCAAGCCGGCGCGCGACAATCTCGCCGCCGATGATGATGGCGTCGCCGAAGGCGCAGACGTGCTCGCCAGCCAGCGCGGCAAGGTGCTTGACCAGCGGCACGTTGCTGGGCAGATAGAAGCGTTCGGCGGCCAGATCGACGACCGGTTTTGGCGGGCGGACGAGTACGAGATCACCAAGAGCCGGCGATCCGGACGCGACGCGATAGAGGCCGACCGGCGCACTCGCCGAGGCGTTCCAGACCAGCCAGGGCGATGGTTTGCCGAAGGCGGCGAAGCCGATCAGGGCAAGGCCCATCGTGGCCATGGCGATCGTCTTGCGCGCCCGAATGCGCCGCAGATGGCTGCCGATCAGATGGATGGTGGGACGCCGGCTCATGAGCGGCCTCCCTCGCCGGCCGAGCCGGAATCGTGCCCGCCGTCCTCGGGCCCGGTCTCCTGCGCGTGCCCCTTCGACCAATCGTCGAGTTCGTCGATGTGATAGCGGACATAGCGGCCGTGCTTGCGGAATTGCGGGCCGCCGCCTTTGAGGCGCATCTTCTCCAGCGTGCGCTGGGACAGCCCGATATAGAAGGCGGCTTGCGCGGTATTGAGAAACGGACTGCCCTTCTTGGCGCGGGCTGCGCGTTCGTTTTCGTCGTCCATGATGATCCTCGTTTCGCTACGGACAAGCGAAGGCGAGGATCGGCGAGCGAGATCGTTTTGGGGACGGGCGAAGAGTGGGAGGCGAGTTTTCGCCGCCCCCTTCGGCGGCCTCACGGGTCCTGAGAGAGGACCCCGCGCCGGTGGCGGCGCGGGGCTTTCCGGATCGGCCGGTTAGTCGACCGGGTTCCAGATGATGGCGTAAGTGTCGTCGTCATCCTGGCCGGCGGCGCGGCCGAGATTGGCGTAGAGCTTGCGGGGGCCAAACTCGGGGGCGGCAATCGACAGGCTCACATAGTCCTTGCCGGAGGTCTCGCCGGTGCGGATCCAGCCCGCACCCACTTCGACCCCTTGCGTCAGCACCCGGAAGTCGGGATGGGTGTCGGCGCTCTTTGCCTGATTGGGCACGATATCGATGTCGGCGCGGACGCTGAGCGTCTTGAGCTGGCCCTTGTAGCCGCCGTTTTCCTGTTTGGTGACGTATCCGATCGCGGTCATTTCCAGTCTCCTCTTGGTGCTCGCAAGGGACCATTCCCCTGCGATGGCGGACCGTGATGGGCGCGTCCGGACCGCCGGAACCGGGACGGCCGCAGCGATAGCGGAGGACCCGCGCGGGCAGCTTTTTTGAAGCGAAGCGGCGCGAGGAAGCCGCCGCAGGCGGTGGGGAAAAAAGCTGCCGGCGAGGGTTTCGGGCGGGCCTGATCCGCCCATAGGTCGACAAGCCAGCCGCAGGGAATGGTCCCCGAGACACAATGGAGACAGGTGGCGCGATCGGTGACACAAGAAGCCGGCCGCAATGCAGAGCGCCGGCTGCGCGGGCTCTGTCGGCAACCGGATCGGACAATTGGCCCCATGGGCCTTTGGCGCCTCAGCAAGCAACCCGGCGCGGTGCGGGGCTGCCGAAATGGGGCGAACTGGCGTCGGAATTTCTCGCGCGCGGCACTGGCTCGACAAGACGCCCAATCGGCAGCCGGCGTGGCCCGTAGCGGCGCGCGCGACCTGAGCGGCGGTAATCGAGAGAACCGCCGCTCGGGCCCTGATCGACTATTCGCGCACGAACAGCGGCTGCACTTGTGTCCACTGATCGGCGGTGCGGAGCCGCTGCGGCTGGTGTAGCTTTCGGCCGGGAATTTCATCCAGCGCGGCAGCCAGGTCTCGACCCAGGGGCGGCCATTCTCGCCCGCCAGGAAGTCGCGGATGATGTTCTTTTGCGTCTTGACCTTCTCGGCGACATTGCCGTCCGCGACCAGCTTGCCGCCGACGTCGGCCAGCATCGAATTGGCGATTTCCTTGTCGCGCAAGAGGTCGAAGAGGCATCGTCCGGTTGCCACCATATGCCCATGTCGACGTTCAGGTGGTTGCCGAGCGCCTCGACGACGGCGCTGCCGGCTGCAAGCGTCTCGGCCATGACAAGGGTGAGAACGCGCATGACATCGTCGTCGCAGAGAGCCAAGAGGCGCGCGAACACGCCGGCGATAGCAACGGCGTCGCCATTGCCGCCGGCGACCAAGCTATCCTCATCCGGTGATCCGAGCAGGGCCAATACCTCGCGCCGCTTTTTGCCGAATGCGGCTTCAGCCTTGCAGCCGGCAAGGCTGGCAGTCACCGTCTCGTTGGCTGCGCGCTGCGGCTCAGGCCGCACCTGCCACAGGCCCGAACCGGTGATGGCGTGCGCCACCACGAGGCGCAGCGCCACGGCGGGATGGTCGAGCATGGCCGCGCGCACGGCGGCATGGCGATGCAGATCGATATAGTTGTGCATCGGGCCGGTGACTTCGGGGCGCGGCAGCTTGGCGGCTGTTTCTTCTTGCTCGCCGCCCTCGCGGGCGCGGCGGGCTTCCTTGCGTGACAGCCAGCCCTCGTGACACTCGACCTCGCCGCGATGCGAGACAGTGATGACGATCTTGCCGCCCTTCTTCTTCGGGGTCTTCTCGTGGTCCCATGCGTGGAAATACTGGCCCGGTTCCAGCGCACAACCTCGCTCCAGCCCTCGTTGAGATAGGTGTCGCGTTTGGTGGCAATCGCTTCGTTCTGCTTTTGCCAGAACAGGTCCGCATCGGCGAAATAGCTGTCCTCGCCGAACAGGTCCGAGGTGATCAGGCCGGGATACTCCTCGATGGCAAACAGTGCCACCTTGGTGGAAATCGACTGGCCGCCGAACAGCCATTGCTTCAATTGATAGCCACGCGGCGCGTATTGATCGGGATCGGCACAGAGTGCCAGCCAGTCCTTCTGCTGCGCCTTGGAAGACATGGTGAGATGGCGCACCGGCTCGGTGTCGATCTCCTCGCGCCGATAGGCTTCGCGGATTTTGGGCAAGAGGTCGCCAAGCGCCAGAATGCGTTTGACCTTGAGATCAGTGGTGCCGAAGGTCACAGCGATGTCGAGAACGGTGCGGCCTTGCCTGACAAGCCGCGAAACGTCTCCCATTGCCATACTTCGTCAGGATCGAGGCGGGCGAGGTTTTCGATCAGGAAGCTTCGAGCGCATCGGCGTCGTCACCGTCCTCCATGATGGCGCAGGGCAAGGGATCGCCTTCACCGCGCTCGTCGGCAAGCGATTTCGCGGCGAAATAGCGCCGCCTGCCGGGTTGTCCCGCCGCGGAGGCCGAAGGCCGACGCGGCGGGACGGGTTTTGCGCCTATCGGCGCTNCGCGGAGGCCGAAGGCCGACGCGGCGGGACGGTTTTTGCGCCTATCGGCGCTGCTGTTCCGCCGTGTCGGGCGGAAGCTCGGAATGGGGCTTTGATAGGGCGTCTGCTGCCTGCTGCAGCAGTCGCTCGGCCTCGGTGACGTGGCCGCAAAATGCGGGCGGCTTCGGCATGGACGGAGATCGGAAAGCGCGCCTGGAAATGCAGGTCGCGCTCTATGCCGAGGCCAAGCGGCCCTTTTACGGATGCAAGCTCGGCCAGACTGACGCTGCCAAGTTCGGGGAAGCCGAAGCCGAGATCGCAAAGACCGAACAGCGTGTCGCCATCGGCGTCGAGTTCGCTCAGAAGCGAGGTCGCGGCACCTGTCGGATCAAACAGTTTCACAACGGGAAAATGGTCGATGTCGGCGCCGGCGGCGCCATGGGCGAGCAGTCGTGCGCGCAGTGGATTGGTGATCAGGATCATGGAAAGACTCCTTGTCAGAACGGGTCGCGTTGACTTCTTGCGTCCGGCGGGAGAAAGGTTCACCGGACCTTCCTCTGATCCGCCTCCCCATTAGAGACCGACCTCGAGCAGCTTTGCGCCGCGCGCGGACACATCGGCGCGTCCATCAGGAGGGTTTGCCCGCGTGGTGATCGGCTGGACGCCGGGAATGAGCGTCTGCTCCTTTGCGGCGTCGGCTCGGTCGCGGTCAGTTGAGGATCGCGCATCGTCATGCCGCAATCCCTTCTTGCGCCTCGCCTTCCGCATCGGCCGGAAGGCCAAACAGGAAATCAGCGGCCTTCGAAGCTAGCCTGGCGGCACGGAATATAGCGCGGTTGTCCTCGCGCAGCACCTTCAGCCATGAGCCGATGTAATCGGCGTGACGCACGGTCGGCTCGATGCCGAGATTGCTGCAGACGAAGGCGGCAGTGATTTCGGCGACCAATTCTTCACGCGCGTAGGCCTTGGAGCCGAACGAGCCGGAGAGGTCGCGAGCAAGCCGCGTCGGGTGGCCGGTCCAGTGGCCTAGCTCGTGAAAGCAGGTCCGGTAATAGTCGATCTGCTGATGGAACGCTGGCTGCGGCGGCACCTGAATGTGGTCGCTGCACGGCATGTAGAAAGCGCGATCGCCGCCGACCCTGAAATCCGCACCGCTGGCGAGAATGAGCGTCTCGGCCTGCGGCACGATCTCGCACTGTGGCAGCGGCTCGGCAGGGGCATGGAGGTGTTCCGGAAGATTGTCGCATTGCGCGACATTGAAGACGGTAAAGCGCTTCAGAAAAGGCACGGCCTGTGGTGCATCGCCCTCGTGGCGTGCGCGCTCCTTCTCGTTCTTTGGGACAAAGCGGTCGGCATGCACGATCGTCGTGCCGCGCTCGCCCTTCCTGACATTGCCGCCCAGGGCAAGCGCCTGCCGGAAGGTCAGCCAATTCTGGCTGGGATAGCTGCGCTCGATGACGGCGCCCCACAGGATGAGGATATTGATGCCGGAATAGGTGCGCCCCGTGGACGCATTCCTCGGCAGGCCGAGGCCTGCTTTTGCGCTGCCCCATGGCTTGACCCATGGCACGGTGCCGCGCTCCAGCTCGGCAATGATGCGGTCGGTGATCTCCTGATAGAGGCTTGCGCCTGGGCGCCTGCCCTTGCCTGCGCCAGCCTCTCCGCTGGTGGTACGCTTGCTGTTTGCACGCATGTGTTATCCTCCGCTCGCCAATCGCCGCGCCTTTCCCCGGAAGCGGGGTGGGCGGCGAGTCGCGACCGGAAAGGCCCGCCGTGGTAGGCGGACCGCATCCGAAGGACCGGAACGAAGAGGAGGACCCTGAGCGGCACGCGAAGGGTTGCGGGCTGCCGCGGCGGGTCTAGAAGGGAGTGCCGCCCGCCCCGCGCCACCGGGAANAAAGGCCAACAGACAAACCGCGCCGCCCGCAAGGGCGGCGGCCGTCACAGCCCGAAGGGCTGCCCACGCCAAGGGGCGAAGCCGAATGGCCGAGACCGCCTGAGCTTGCCGAAGAAAAGCGGGCTCGGTTCACGAGCACCTGGTGCGCGTCGTCAGGCGCGCGGGCGCCCGCCAAGTTTTTTCGCACATGGTCAGGCGCCGCAGTTACGTCGAGAACCAAAAGGCATCGGCGCCGTGCGCGCGGCTTCCTCCGAAAACCAGCGCTCGCCTTTCAACAAATTGAGGCGTTGTCCCACTCAATATTCCTGTCCGTGATCATGATAGATGCGGCGCGCCCGCTAGGACCGGAGGCTGGAGAGAATCTCGCACGGATCAGCGTCAAGGGCCGCAGTTATGTCGAGAAACTCGATGACATCGAGACGCCGCTCTGCGCCCTCGTACTTGGCCACGAAGGATTGGGGACGACCAAGCTTGTCAGCCAGCTGCTTCTGGGTCAGGCCTTTGGCCTTGCGCAGCAAAACCAGCCGGGCCAGGAACCGCTGGTGGCGGGGCGATCGAAGGGATTTGGGCATGGAGGCGAACCGGTCGGGTAAAGACCGGATCAGCGACTAATCCCGGTTTCGGATTATCCCATTTTGGGATATACTGCCTGCGCTCACAGGCGAGGTTCGCAGGCATGAATGGACCAATGGGAACAGATGAGACTCGAAGCTCAAGTTTGAGCGATGAAGTCCCCTGGTCGGAGAACCTCACGAGCTACGACAGGGAGCATTTCACGATCTACCTGCGGATCCTGGATGCCTGCGCCGAGAATGCCAGCGAAAAGGAGATGGCCGAGCGCATCCTCGGCATCGACCCGTCCATTGACCCGGTCCGCGCCCGCAAAGCTCTTCGCAGCCATATCGACCGTGCGAACTGGATGGTGACGACCGGCTACAAGGAACTGTTCGCCGGCTGATGCACAGCGCCCAATGCCACGTGTTTCGAGTAGGCAAGTCTCTGTAGCCAAATTCGGCAGCGCACGGCCGCGACAGCGGGCGCTGCGGGAGCGGTCACAACTGGTTCGCGTACTGTTTGACTGCCATTTCCAGTGCTTGCATCAAAGGCACAGCCTTGGAGAAGAGGAAGCCTTGGGCGGTTCGGCAACCAAGCTTGTGCAGGGTTTGCCGATCCGCCTCTGTTTCGACGCCCTCGGCCATGACCTCGATCCCGAGCATGTCACCGAGTTCGATGACGGATTTGACAAGCAGTCGGTCCTCTCGGGACTTGGCCAAGCCGCGAATGAAGCCTTGGTCTATTTTCACCTTGCGTATCCGACGGTCCTTGAGAGATGCCAAGGTAGAAAAGCCGGTGCCGAAGTCGTCGAGCGCGATGGAAATACCGGCATGCGAAAGCCGTCCGAGCTTTTCATCCACTCTGTCCGGATCCACCGGCGATTCTTCGGTAATCTCGATTTCGAACATCGTCGCAGGCAGGCCTCTTGCGGCCAGACCATCCAGAACCATGTCGTCGATATCGCCGGCTTCCAGTTCGCGCGGGGAAACATTCATCGCCACACGAATGTTACGACAGTCAGCTTTCACCAAGCCGTCGATAAAAGCACAACAGTCGGCGAATACGGTTTGCGTCAGCAGCTGAAGCATTCCGGTTTCGCGTGCGGCTGTGATGATTTCGGGTGGAGAGATGGCACCATGTGTCGGATGGGACCATCTCAGCAAGGCTTCAAAACCGACCACGGCCTCGGTGTCGAGTTTCACGATCGGCTGGAACCAAGGTTGCAATCTTCCCGTCTTTATCGCCGAATGAAGGTCCCGTTCGATGGACTGGCGGCGTTGGAGTTCCCGGTCGAGTTCGGCATCGAACAGGCAAAATTCGTTCCTGCCATGGCGCTTGGCCGTATAAAGGGCGATATCGGCCCGCAACAGCATTTCAGTCAGGCTCGACGTCTGCGCCAAGTATATCCCTATCGATGCCCCGACGCGCACGGACGCGACCCCGACATAGGGGCGAGCAATTTTGGCTATGATATTGGAGGCGAGATCACTGGCAGAAAGCGAAGCTCTCGTTGAGGGAAAAACCAGCACGAATTCATCGCCGCCGATACGAGCTAGCGTTGAGCCTTCCGGTGCTTCCTGCTCTATGCGGCGGGCGATCATGACAAGCAGTTCATCACCGGTCCTGTGACCGTAGGTGTCGTTGACAGATTTAAAGCCGTCCAGATCAATCAGCATTGCCACGAAGGGGCCATCCGCGGTCTTGAACCGACCGATGGCGTGTTCAAGGCCCCGCCTGTTGAGAAGGGCGGTCAAATGGTCCTCCCTGGAGTTGCGCTCCATTTCCGACGCAAGTCGCTCTGCCTCATGTCTCAGGCGGCTTGCTTCGCGGAAGCGCGCCTGCCCAACAAACGAAGCTCGGACCAAGCCGCCCATGAAGAGCAGAACGGTGAAAGCCAGAATGTAGCGTTCAAAATTGCCTTTCGCCAAAAGGCACGCCACCGTGATGAGGAGTGGAGGTGTGATGAAGCTGGTCGCCGCCGCGGCATACGAACTGCCATATGTAACCGCACCAGCTGAAATGCCCGCCAGTATGACCAGATGCATCGGTGCTTGAGGTGTTGTGTATCCAACAGTCAGCACGGCCGGGAAGGACCAGGCAAACCCTGCCAGAAGGGCAAGGACGCCAAACATGCGAAGGCGCGGCAAAACGCCAAGCAAATCCTGATGGCGCCCCGTTTCCTTTAGCTGAAAACGGGCGAGTGCAAGCCGGGCGGCATTTAGCGCATTGACGACCAGGAACCAGCTTGCAGCGGCAAAGCCGCCGCCAGAAAGGGCCTGCACCCCGCAAATCAGGCCTGACAGGATCGCGCTTATCGGCATCGACACGAAGAGCCCGGCCCTCAGGTCAGCAAGCTGATCCTGACGGATTTTGGCCTCCAGCGATTCTTCTTTCTTTAGGGGTGCCATGAATGGACCAGCTTGCTTCCGTCATTGTTCGCGAGGACCAAACCTATGCAAGCCCACTGAAGGACGGGTTAACTACCCAGCGAGGGTAACCAGTGCGCTCACCATGCTTCGGGTCACACCTTTGGCTTAGCATTGCCGAATCATCAAGGTTTCGCCCGCGCGCGTGCCTTGATCCGAATCATGCCATGATCGGCAACGTCACCAGGAAGCAGCCTTGCCCGCGACGCTGCGAGCCAGCAAGACAAAGAAGCCGCGCCGAGACAGCGCTCCAGAGCGGTAGCGCTCTGTGCGATTCACCGCCTGAGCATGGCCGAAATGCCATGGCGGACAAAGGGAAGATGTTGGGCAAAGCGGAGCCCAGCATGTCTTGCAAGCCGTGCCGCCGGGTGCTCGCTTGAGTAAAGACCGACAAGCATGTTGGTGGCATGATAGAGCGGCGCCGCCGACAGCCGCAGCCGGCTTTCGTATCTGCCGAGCATGTCGGGATCGGCAATGTCGCGGCGGGCGCGACATGCTGTCAGTATTTTATGAGCGAGTTGCTTCTGGCCGCTGAGGCCGATGTTGAAGCCATGCGCGGTCACCGGGTGCATGCCGATGGCAGCGTCTCCTATAAGTGCCGCACTCGGTGCCGAGAACTTGTGCGCCCAGGTCGTGACCAGCGGATAGGCATGGCGGGTGCTTGCCAGGGTCATCTGCCCGAGGCGTCCTCGACACCGGTTCATCAATTCCATGAGGAACAATTCGTCATCGAGAACAGACAGTCTATCGGCCTCGATTGAGCGCAAAGTCAGAAGCAGCGACGACACGCCTTCCATGAGCGGCAACATCGCTATGGTCTGATGGTGGTCGAACCATTCGACCGCGATCTGGTGATGGAAGCGCTCGTGCCTCACTCGGCAAATCAGCATGGAGTGGCCAAGCGGATGGATGTTGGCGCCAATGCCGAGCAGGTCGCGCATCGCGGACAAACGCGAATCCGCTGCTACGAGCAGCCGAGCGGCCAATTGCCTGCCATCAGAAAGCGTTATGACCGCCTCGTCGTCGCTGGTTGTTGCATTCACGACCGAGTTGCCGCACAGCAGCCGGGCATGATCCTGGAAGTAGACAATTTTGAACAGGGCATCGCGGATCCGACAATTTGGGACCAGAAATCCGAGTGGTTCCCCAGATCCGCTGCGAGTATCGAAGCACAGGGCGAAAGGGCTCGATCCGTTGAGCACGCGCGCGCCATGAAGCGGTGATTTGTCAGATGCGGGCATGGCGTCCCAGGCGCCGAGCTCGCGAAGGATTCTCACCGATGCGTGCGTCAGCGCGATCTCGCGACCGTCGAAAGCCGGATTCGCCAGGCTGTCGATCGACTGCCGTTCAACCACTGCCACCTTGAGTCGGCTCAGGGCGAGCGATGCTGCGAAGGCAAGTCCGACCGGCCCAGCTCCGACGACAATGATGTCGAATGTGTCGACAGAGCCGGCCATCAGCGTGCCGCCATAGCGGCTATCTGCGATACGAAGCGCTCTTGAAGCATCGCAATCACCCACGGTTTGCCGCTCATCTCCCCATCGTCGATAGACATGCGTTCTCCGTTGGAAGCCTGGTCAATGAAACCACGCCGACGAAGAGATAACGCTGATCTGGATCAACCAGGCTCGATAACCCGGCAACGGCGGGTTCACGGTCGAGTGGTCGATTGCCGTGAAAACGTTTGCATGTCTAGGCATTCTGAATGGTCGGCTTCCCAATCGCGGGCCCCTACTGGCCAAAGGTTCGGCAACGTATTGTGGCTGATCCGTTCTTCGCACGCGCGCCGATATCATCATGACGAGGCAATCCAGCAAAGACTCGGTCGACTGACGACCAGCATCCGCACGGTCGTTGGGCGCCGCCAACCGGTTCAGCCTCGCGGCTCTTCCCGATCGATAAGGATCCGCTGGGCGGAGCCGTCGAGATCTTCGTATTGGCCGCTCTTCATATCCACAGG
The DNA here is from genome assembly GCF_000502235.1 of Mesorhizobium sp. L103C119B0. Taxonomy (NCBI): domain Bacteria; kingdom Pseudomonadati; phylum Pseudomonadota; class Alphaproteobacteria; order Hyphomicrobiales; family Phyllobacteriaceae; genus Mesorhizobium; species Mesorhizobium sp. L103C119B0. Next base: position 567,585 of record NZ_AYXE01000001.1, read on the forward strand.
AAGCGCCGGTCCAAGCCCCACCAAAACAGGCAGCGGCCATCGCATTCCGTCAGGACGGGCATCTTGCTGCCGATAGCGTGCTCTCCGCCCATGACGGGCGCTAGACGCCGAAGGAACTCGCCGACAGCCTCATGTCCAAGTGATGTGGGAAGGGAGCAGAACCAAAGGGACTCTGCTCCGCGTCCCCGCCTTTTCCGCAGCTATGAAACCTTCACCGAACGGATCCGTACTGAGGAGGAGGCCGTCCTTGACTTGCCCGACGCCGGCAACCTTCTCAGCCGCAACGATCGCTGCCTTCCGCTGACGCTCGTCGACAATCGCCCCCTTCAGTTCGACAAGGCCGTCGCTGACCCTCACATCGATCAAGTCACCACCGCTCCAGGTTTGTGACTGCAGTTCGGCAAGGATAGCCTTGCGGATCAGGTCGTCATCGGGTGGCGTGGTTCCCTGTTTCGGCATGGCGCGGATCAGGACAAGCAGCAAATCAGTTCGCGTGATGATGCCGATGACCCTGTCCCGATCGACAATCGGAAGATTGTTGATGCGATGTTGCATCATCAGGTCGACAATATCTGCAATCGAGGCGCTAGGAGGCGCCGAGATGACGGGTGTGGTCATCACCTGATGGATGATCCGTCCGTTCGAGCGCGCATAGTCATTGGCGACTGTGCCCGGGCCAAGATCAAACTCCAGCCAGCGCGGACGCACACGCTGGGTCCCAAGTTCTTCTCGGCGCAAGAAGTCGCTTTTGCTTACAATACCAATCAGGGTGCCGTCGCTGTCTGCTACCGGCAGGCAGCTGACCTTGTTTGAAAGCATGAGCTCGACCGCTTGCGCGATCGTCGCGTTCGCATTCGTCGTGATGACTGGCTTTGTCATTATGGATTCGGCTTGCATCCTCACCCTCCTGATCTTTCGTCGGACGACGATAGGACATCCCGACCCGCGGCGCGTTGATCTGAGTCACTTGGAACGAGGAGGATTCTCCGCGCCGTCGTCGCGGTCGATTAGAATGCGCTCCGCAGCGCCATCGAGATCATCGTACTGGCCGCTTCTCAACGCCCACAGGAAGCCGGACAGGCCGAGTGCGCCAAGGAACAACGCCACCGGAATGAGATAGGCGAGCGTCGTCATGAAGATCGGGCCAAGGCGCCGGCCCGCGCGGGCCTGCCCTGCCGCGCTGTTTCGGACGACACACCCGTTGCGAAGCCTTGCAGACGCATTGCGTTTCCAATCACAAGCATTGACGAGGCAGACATCGCGACCGCCGCGATGAGAGGCGTAACATGACCCAGAATGGCGATCGGCACGGCCACAGCATTGTAAACGATCGCAATTGTTATGTTCTGTCGGATCAGGCTTCCCGCCTTGCGCGACACGTCCAGCGCCAGCGGGATCGCCAAGAGGCTTTCGCGCAGAAAAACGAAGTCGGCTGCATTGCGGCCAATGTCGGCGGCGGTGGCGGGTGCGATCGAGACATGCGCGGCGCTCAGCGCCGGCGTGTCGTTGAGCCCGTCGCCAACCATCAGAACCTTGTGCCCGTCTCTCGCCAGGCTCTCGATGCGTTCAACCTTG